>NZ_CP051201.1:618739-1237478 GCF_024181285.1 Treponema sp. OMZ 790
GAATTTAATATGGATTATGAAATACAATTTAAGCGGAAAGAATGGTTTGCTATTTTTGCAATAGTTGTCGGCTGTGTAGTACAAATACTAACCCAGTCAATGCCGTTAGGCTGTATTGCAGGTATAATTATTTTGCTTATAAGCGGAAATATTGATTTGCAAAATGCGGATGCAAAGATAGCTCACGGTATAAGATTAATGGGAAGCCTTGCTTTTATTATGCTGGTTGCAGGAGGTTTTGCAAAGATTATAATAGAAACCGGCAGCCTTGATACCCTTGTTGCTTCCAGTATCGCATTGGTAGGAAACAATAAATTCCTCGGTGCTTTGGTTATGCTTTTAATAGGCTTAGCCATCACAATGGGAATAGGTACATCATTCGGAACCATTCCGATTATTGCCACATTATATGTACCCTTCGGCTTAAAACTCGGCTTCAGTCCTCTTGCAATTGCCTGTCTTGTAGGAACGGCCGGTGCATTGGGAGATGCCGGTGCTCCTGCTTCGGACATAACAATGGGGCCGACGAGCGGTTTAAATGCCGATAAACAGCATAATCATATTTGGGATACCTGTGTGCCGACATTCTTGCACTTTAATATCCCGCTTTTAATTGCAGGCTTAATTGCTGCCATGATTCTATAAAATTACCGATAAATATATAACGTTTTCTTTTGGAGGTTTATTTGTAATGAAGAAAAGAGTATTTATTTTTGTTTTCTTTTTGATTTTTGCTCTTGTCTGTTTTTCTCAAGACCTTGTTATAGGTTTATGGAAAAGTGTAGACGAAAAAACGAATGAGGTTACCGGCGTCTGGAATATTTATGAAAAAGACGGGAAACTTTTTGGTGAGATGCTTGTTACGGTAGGACATGATCCTGAAGAGCTTGCATCTTCTTGTAAGGAATCCTATAAGGGATTTCCGAAAGCCGGAAAGGTAAATGAGATGCCGCTTGTCGGAACTCCCTTTATTTACGGTCTTGTAAAAAAAGAAGCCGGTTCATGGCATAAGGGCTATATCATCGATCCGGGTGACGGCAAGTATTACTATTGTAAAATAAAATTTCACAAGGCTGACGGAAAAAAATACAAGACCGACACCCTTGAAATGCGCGGCGAAATAGGTCTTGGTATAGGCCGTAGCCAGTATTGGCTTAGAACGGACAAGGCCGAAACCGATGAATTGATCAAAAATAATGTTATTAAAAAATAATATCAGCGTAATTCCGTATCGGGAATAAGGCTTTTTGCGGCAGCTGTAAGGCCTTGAGCGGTAGAAAGCGGATAAGGCTCTACCGAATTCCATTCAGGGGTCAAGCAGACTCCCGGTACAAATTGGGCAAGCCTCCATCTTGCATTTTTAGGCAGGAGGGAGGCTATTTTTTTTATTTCGGCTTCAGATACCAGAGGAGGGGCTAAAACCGTTCTGTATTCTGTTTCAATTTTACCGCTGTTTGATTTTAAAATATCTATGGTTTTTAAAAGGGAAGCCTTTGCTTTTTCGGCAGCTGAAGCGGTTTTTGAAGCTAAAAGCTCTCCGTATCTTTCAGGAGAGGTTTTTACATCGAGGGCTATCATGTCGGGTTTAAGATTTTGGGAGCTTAAAATTTCTTCCAGCCGTTCGGGAAAAAGACCGTTTGTATCTATTTTAACCGCAAGCTCCAAATATTTAGCCCTTTCGATTAGTTCAAACAAGGCCGGAGACATAAGAGGTTCTCCTCCCGATATTACAAGGCCTGAGATAAGATTTTTTCTTTTTTCCAAAAAGTCATAAATTTCGGAAAGCTCATAATAATCATTTTGGCTTTCAGGATTTCCGTTAAAAGAAGAAGGAGAGGCTAGGGCCAGTTCGGCATTGTGGCAGTAAGGACATCGCATGTTACAGCCGGGCAAAAAAACCGCCGCAGAAACGCGGCGGGGAAAATTAACTAAGGTGGTTTTTTGTAAACCTGCAAGCATTAGGCTATTTGTTCTTTTTTTTCTGAAAGATTTTCCGAATTTGAAAAGTTTAAGGAACCGCTGATGGACGGGCAGCAGCCTTCCGATTGAGTCTTTTCGATTCTGTCGTTTTCGGCCGAGAACATAATTCTATGATTATATTCTTCTCGTTTTCCCTTGTTCCAGTTGCGGACAGAGCGGTAGTAGCCTACGATTCTGGCATAAACCTCTGTTCCCGTACCGTGAACATTTTCAAGTTCCTTTTTTACTTCTTCAATTTCTGCATTGACTTTTTCAATGTCTCTCATTGTTTCCTCCCACTTTTTTATAGAACGTATTTAGCGTTCTATATCTTATATCGGCTATTCTAACACTATATATAGTGTTTGTCAAGCAAAAAATTGTAAAAATTAGAGAATTTTTACAATTTTCTTTATCTTGATGTATGTAAAAATGAAAACCGTTAAAAATAAACCGCAGAGCGCGCCAAGCGCTCAAGCTACGCTTGAGCTTCGCAAAGGAATCATTATGGAAAATCTTACAAAGACTTCCTTAAAATTCAGTAAATATAGCTTTTAAAGATTAAAATTTTATCTGTGTGTATTGACAAGAATTGGGATTTGTGTATACTATCTAGCTAGATAACTCGTTATATCCTTTGCGGATAACTCAAACACCGAAAATAAACCGCAGAGCACGCCAAGCGCTCAAGCTGCGCTTGAGCTTCGCAAAGGTTAATTTAATATGTAAATGATATGACGATTGTTTACTTAAAAAATGACTTTTGTCACTGGTAAAGTGACCTGAAAATATGTAAACTTACAAAAATGTAAGGCGGAAAATTAAAATGTAAGCTCCCGTAAATGCTCGTTTTAATTTTTTTTGATATAATATGCACAACTTGTAATAGGAGGTTTGTATGAATATTGTACAAGTTAAAAACTTAAAAAAGACTTATCCGTTGGGGAAGGTCTTGGTTGAAGCTGTAAAAGGCGTAGATTTTGCTATTGAGCAAGGAGAATTCGTTTCGATTTCGGGGCCTTCAGGTTCGGGGAAATCTACTATCCTCAATATGATAGGATTGATCGACACACCCTCAGGCGGGGAACTTATCATAAATAATGAGAGTATTTATAAGGAATCGGATTTTGCTTCTCTTTTAAAAAAACAAAATAAAAAAGTTAAGGTTCCTAACAAATTGGATAAAAAGATGACGGTGCTCCGGCACGAATATTTGGGTTTTATCTTTCAATCATTTAACCTTGTACCTGTTTTAAACGTATACGAAAATATAGAGTTCCCGCTTTTGTTTGGAAGAGCAAAAGAAAGTAAAGCAAAACAAAAAGAATGGATTAACTATTTAATAGACAAAGTTGGTTTAAGCGAATGGAAGCACCATAAATCGAACGAGCTTTCAGGAGGTCAAAGACAGAGGGTTGCAATTGCAAGAGCCTTGGCTACAAAACCTCAAATAGTTTTGGCTGATGAACCTACTGCAAACCTTGACTCAAAAACGGGTATCCAAATATTGGAACTTATGAAAGAGGTAAACAGGGAACTTAAAACAACCTTTATCTTTTCGACTCATGATTCAAAGATTGTAGATATGACGGACCACCGCATTAAGATTTTGGACGGTCAAATTCTCGAAGATACAAAAACTAATGTTTAGAAAATTAGGTTGATGCTGTGAGGTTAATATTATGAAAAATAAAATTTTGATACTAACTATTTTTTTGTCGCTTTTGCTGGGTTCATGTACGGCAAAAGAGAATAACAAGAATCTTTCTGAGGAAGCTGATTATAAAGGGAAAGAAGTTATCTTTGTTTACGATGCAGATGATAAGCTCTTATTTACGCTTAGTGAAGAAAGAGAGCGGACTATTTTGGCTGAAATAATAGGGGAAGGTGCAGGAAACGCAGGTGCTGAAAATCCTTTTGGTATTTTTAAAGATAAGCCAAAAGATGCTGAAGTTTTGTACCGATATGTGTTGAAAAATAGAGATGAGTTGAGGGTAAATATGTATATATTCTCAAACTATAAGCTTGCATACATGGATGATATTCCTGTAGTAAAGTCTTTAATTTGGGAGCTTTCTGATAAAGATTATGAGATTCTAACGCACCCTGAAAAATTAATGGGAGAAAAGTAAATGAATAAGACGATTTTTAAAATGGCGGTAAAAAATCTTTTTGCAAATAAGGCAAAGATGATTATTACCTTATCGCTTATAGGAATAGGAACCTTTTTGGTTATCTTAGGTTTCGGTATCCTAAATTTTTCATTACAGCAAACTCAGGATGTATGTATAAGCGATTTTTCAGGCGATGTTTTAATTACCGGTAAACCTGAAAAAGACAGTATAATGGTTCAGCTTTTGGGAGTTTTTCAGACGGTAAGTGTCAGCATGGATAGACCTAAGATGCCTTATCTGGTTCCTTTTGAAAAGGTTAAGTCCAAGGTTGAAAGCCTTCCCGAAGTAAAAGGCCTTACCAATTCGGTTTTTGCAAGCGGAATGCTTAAGCCTGTTGATCTTCCCGATTCATGGGAGCCTGAGGACAAGAATAGAAGCTCTTTTCCGTATGTACAGATTCTGGGCATTGAGCCTGAAAGCTATAAAAATCTTTTCGATACGATTAAAATTTATGAAGGCGAATTCCCCAAATCTTCAAACGGAAAATTTGCCATGCTTCCCCGCGATAGAAAAAAGAGATTTGAAGATTACTATGGCAGAACTTTAAAGCTCGGAGACGAAATATTGATTTCTGCCTTTGCAGGAAAGGCAAGACAGCAAAAAGTTATTATAACAGGCTTTTTCGATTATACTCATCCCGATACGGCGATAGACGGAATAGCTTACTTTGATGTAGACACAACCCGCATTCTTGCAGATATGACACTGGGAGCGAGGACTGCAGCGGCAATTCCCGATTCTGTCGATCTAAGCCTTTCAGAAAAATCGGAAGATGAACTTTTTTCGGATGATTTCGATTCGGATATTATAGACACTGCTGCGAGCTCAAACACAAAGATTGATTATGAAAATCTTTTGGGAAGTACCGAGTTGCGCGATCAACTCAACCTTGCGGACAACGAGGCGTGGCATCATATCGTAATAAAGCTTAATGATTCTTCAAAAACTCAAAGTGTAATTAAAACATTAAACGACTGGTTTAAGGAAGAAGGAATAAATGCTCAGGCCTTGGACTGGACTCTCGGAATGGCTATGTATTATGGAGCTATAGAAGGCACAAGAACTCTTTTTATTACGATGCTTGCTATTCTTTCCGTGGTAGTTTTAATCGTTATAATGAATACGCTTGTTGTTGCCGTTATGCAAAGAAGTTCCGAAATAGGAACAATGAGGGCTATAGGTGCTAAAAAAGGCTTTGTAAGAAAGATATTTTTTGCGGAATCGTTTTTTATGTCCTGTGTAGGAGTTTTTATAGGCTTGGTGCTTGCTCTTATCGGGGCAGCCGTAGTTAATGCTTTTAATATCAGAGTTGGAGATATACTTGCAGCCATGTTCGGCGGAAAGCAAATAAGAGTAAGTATTTCTGCCGTTTCTGCTCTTTGGACAATGGCTGCAATGCTTTTAGCAGGCCTTGCCGCAAACTGGTATCCTGTAAGGTTTGCCTTAAAGATAAGCCCTCTTGAAGCAATCAACCGTTAAATTAAGGAAGAATAGATTATGAATATATTAAAAATAGCGTTTAGGAATTTAAACAGACAAAAAAGGCGAAGTATTCTTTTGGTTTTTGCAATAGCCTTTGCTTTCTTTGTCGTTATCTTTATGGACGGCATGACTTCCGGAGCCTTAAACAGCATGGCAGGAGAAATTTCAAAAATTGTAGGCGGTCATGTCTATATAATCGGTTCAAAAAAGGCAGCTGATAAAAATGCCGATGATCCGGCTCAGATTTATATGGATGCAAAAGATATAGAGTTTGTAGAAAAAACCGTGAAAGATTTGGGCATCGATACCATTTACACCATAAAAAGAAGCCGTGCATTTGGTAAGCTCATCTTTGAAGGAAAAGAAGTTAGCTCTCAAATTGACGGCTGCAAATTTGATGAAGAAAAAATTCTACATGACAGTATTCTTTTTAAAGAAGGAAGCTGGGAAGCCATGAAAAAAGAAAATGCAATTCTTCTTTCCGAATCGGTAGCGGAAACCTTAAATGTAGATTTACACGACATCGTTTTACTTGAAACCAAGACCTCGAAAGGTCAGCTTACCGTTATTGAACTTCAAGTAGAAGGAATTGCAGTAAACCGCTCTCCGTTCGGCGGAATTACAAATTACATCAATTTTGATTATTTGCAAAAAGTTACGGAACTTGAAAAAGACAGTATAGAAGTATATTCTCTTTTCTTAAAAAATTCCGACATGCAGGAAGCTTATGCTCAGATGCTCGAAAAAAAATTCGGAGAAGCAGGCCCGGCTACAAGCAGAGCTCTTGCACGACAAATTAGTCCTTCACAGCCTGCAAACAATGTACTTAAACAGCTTGAAGAAGGAAAGTGGGAAGGAACAAAATTCGGTGTAGCTTCTTTTTATGATTTTGCACCGCAAATGGTTACCCTGATGAATACCTTAAACGGTATAAGTTTCGGCGTTTTGGTTGTGCTCTTGGTTATTACGATGATCGGTATTTCAAACACCTTTAAAATTATCGTACATGAAAGAAGGGGTGAAGTCGGAACCATGCGCTCTTGCGGTATTATGAGAAGACACGTAAGACATCTTTTCCTTGCAGAAGCTTCATTTTTGTCCTTGTTTGGAGCCGTATGCGGTTTTGTCCTTGCGGTTATCGTAATGCAGGTTATATCCTTTATTCCTATTGCCTCGGATTCTCCCTTTTCGGTCTTCACCAAAAACGGATACTTTACATGGAACTTATCGGCGCTTTTAGTTTTATTAAAGTTTGCGATAATGTTGGGCTTAACCCTGCTCACGGTAAGGGGCTCAGCTTCAAGAGCCGCTAATATGATTCCTGCCGAAGCGCTTAGGTCAGGAAAATAATTTAAGGAGATTCGATAAATAGTTCGGCAGGGATTCTGCCTCACTATTTATCTTCCGAGTTTTGTGCAAAGCACAAAACATCGTATTATTGTATGCGGTTTGTAAACAGACCGCGTGAAAAAACTTTTTTCGGAAGCTGATTCGCTATCCGCTTTAGCGGATACGATGAAAAATTTCCTTGCAGAACAGAGCCGTAAGGATCTGATATTTGCTGCAAAAAGTTTTTATGGGAGATTCGATAAATAGTTCGGCAGGGATTCTGCCTCACTATTTATCTTCCGAGTTTTGTGCAAGAGCACAAAACATCGTGTTATTGTATGTAGTTTTGCAAGATGCAAAACTACTTGAAAAAACTTTTTTCAGGATTTGATAATCCTTACAAAAAGTTTTTATAGGAGAGGTTATGAACAAGAAATTTTTGATTGTGCTCATTGCTTTTTTTGTAAGCATGGCGGCATTTGCTGAGGTTCCTTCGACGGAGGAAATGTATAAGATTATGGACAAGGTTTTCGACAGGGGGAATTTTGAAAAAGATTTTACCAGCACTCTCACGCTGATTGTCGAAAAACCTAATCAACCTAAGGAGGTTGTTCAGTTTAAACTTTTCAGGCGTGATAAGAAAGACCAAACAACTCTTATTCAACTTGCACCTGAAGCAGATAAGGGAAACGGTTATCTGCAAGAAAAAGATAACCTTTGGTTTTATGACCCGATTGCTCACCAGTTTACTCATTCTTCGCTTAAAAAGAATTTGGCAAACAGCGATACAAAATTATCGGATGTAAATAAAAAATCCGAGTTTAGGCAGGCTTGGGAAATTCTTAAAATTGAAGAAGCAAAGGTCGGTAAGTATGAAGTTTATGCGGTAACGGCTAAGGCCTTGCAAAAAGATGCAACATATGCTCAAGAAAAATTCTTTGTGCGAAAAGATGAGCATCTTGTCTTAAAAATAGAAAGTTACGGTGCAAGCGGAAAGCATATGAGAACTACGCTTATGCCAAAATACGCAAAGGTTGAAGGTCTGCCTCTTCCCGTACATCAAATATATATCAATGAACTTATAAAGGGAGAAAAAACAACGCAGATATTTCAAGATTTTAGTACTGCAAGAATTGATGATGTAGTTTTTACAAAGGCTTATTTGGAGAAGATAAACTAATATGAAAAAAATTATAATTTTTATTTTTGCCTTTCTTCCATTTTTTGTATTTGCACAAGAAAACTCTTCCAATTTGGAAGATGAACTTTTTGGAGGGGAGGAAGATACGATTATTTCTGCTGAGGAAGCCCGTTCAGACAGTAAGAGCAATTTAAAGTTTAAGGCCGATCTTGAAAAAGCGAGCCTTACTCTTGAAGCAAAAAAATTGAGAATAGGCGGAAGTTTGGGTTCTTCGATGGGCATAAATTATGCTTGGGAAGATCCTTATTCAAAGAAAGACGATTACATGAAATCTTTTAAAGACGGAAAAGGTACTTTTAATACAAACTTAAACGGAAGTCTCTTTTTTGATGCCCGCCCTTTCGAAGACTTAAAACTTTATGGAAAGTTCATTTTCGGCTTTCCCTTTGAGAAGAGCTTATCGGGACAAGGGGCTGCAATTATTCCATCTGTTCCCGGTATACCTCCTACATTTGCCGGTTTAAAATTACCGGTTTTTGTTGAAAGTTCAGGTGTGCCGAATATCAAAATACAAGAGCTTTACACGGATTTTTCCGCCAAGGATATTGCCTTTTTCCGTTTTGGAAAACATGCGGTAAAATGGGGTACAGGTTATTTTTACAGCCCTGCTGACGTTATAAATATTTCAAGAATAGATCCTGAAGATCCTACAGCGGATAGGGAAGGGGGGCTTTCTTTAAGAACCCACATAATAATTCCCAAAACCCAGCACAATATCTGGCTCTACCTATTGCCTCCCGGGCAAGGAGACGGCTTTGATCCCAAATACACGGCAGGGGCAGCAAAGGGCGAGTTTGTTATCGGAAACTGGGAATTGGGTGTAGGCGGCTGGTACAAATACAAAAAAGCTCCCCGTCTTGTTACAACCCTTTCAGGCAGTATAGCAGGCAAGGTCGCCGTCTTCGGTGAGGGAGTTTTTGCATGGGGAAGCGACTATACATATTATGAGACAGATATGACTCCTGCTTCTGAAAAAAGTAAGCCCTTTTTTCAGGCTACCCTCGGCGGTTCTTACTCAAATGATGACACACACACAAGCATAGCCTTGCAATATTTTTACAACGGCTTCGGCTATTCAAATACGGATGCAGCTGTAAATATTTTGGATCAAGCAAAAAATCCTGCTTTGCTGTTTAATGCTGCATTTAGGGAAAAGGTACAAAATGTTTTAGCTATGGGGAATATCGGTCAACACTACATCGCATTTAATATAAGCCAAAATAAGCTCGGTACCGATAAGTTGAGCCTAAACCTTTTTCAGCAATTTGCAATATCGGAACTTGAAGGCTTTTCAAAACTCACTCTTAACTGGAAGATATATAAATTTGCAAGCATGAGTACAGGCCCTTCTTTTAGCTATCCCTTGAGTTCTAAGTCAAAGACAAAGGGTGGAATAGGGTATACCTTATCATTCCGCCTAGGCGGCGGCACCTTCTAATCCGGCAATATGCGGCCGATGACTTTGTCGCTTCATAAAAATTAATCCTCGACGTATCAAAGATACGCCTCCGGTTAATTTTTATTCGCTTCGCGTCCTCGACTCGCCTCTTGCCGGATTGGATTGATCTCCCGCCACGGACGGCGGGTGGTTCCGTGCTTTGAGAGTTTGCGCTTGCCGCAAACTCTGAGATTAAAAATGTACATGGACGCACATTTCATAACCGGCACGGATGTCCGTGGTTCCAAGCTCGGAGAGTTTTAGACGCAAGTCTAAAACTCTAAGCTTAAAATCGGACAAGGATGTCCGATTTTAAGCGGCCCCCTTGTCTTTCTCCTACAAAAGTGCTATAAAATTACAAGGACTTTAAAATCATGGATGGGTTAAAAAAGGCGCCTCACATAACTTTATACATTCTTTTCTTTTTTTTGTTTTATCTTTCGAGCGTTAAGCATATAGAAGTTTTAATACTCTGGGTTCTTATAGTTATTTCCATGATCTTGATTTTTTCGCCTGAAAGAATTAAAAACTTAAAATCGGTTTTGGGTGTGCTGCCCTTTGTGATAATGGTGCTCCTTCCCTTTTTTATCCGCGGTTTTTACAATGTGCCGATAGAGCAAAGATATTTTTCTGCAAAGCTCATCCTCCGCCTCATGTGTGCAATGATGACGATTTCCTTTATTTCTTCAAAATACTCTTACCTTTATTTGGTCGAAGGCGTGATGAAGCTCGGTCTTCCCAATTTCTTAAATCAAATAATTTCCCTTACCTTTAGATATTTTTTTATGGTAAGGACCGATATAGATAAGACCGCAAAGGCGATGAATGCCCGCTGTTTTGACAATGCCCGTACCTTTTCAAAGGTTTCAACCTACGGAGAAATGATAGGCGGCTTTTTTTTGAAGGCGGCGGATCACGGCGACAAGGTTTATAATGCCATGAGGGCTCGGGGCTTTACCTCCGAAACCCAATTTAAGCCCGAAAAAATATCCTCGCCCCTCTATATAGGCCTTCTTGTCTTCTTTGTTTCGCTCTTCGCGAGTCTTATAATAATGGAAAGATTTATGGAGATCCCATGGCTGTTTTAATCGAAAATTTATCCTACACCTATCCCGACGGAAGGAATGCAATACACAATATAAATGCTCATTTTGAAAAAGGAAAAAAGACTGCCGTGGTCGGTCTAAACGGTTCCGGTAAGTCAACCCTTCTTTATCATCTTAATGGAACGATTTCGCCTCAAACGGGAAGGGTGAGCATCTTGGGAGAGGATGTTTCCAAAAAGAGTTTAAATTCGATAAGAAAAAAATCGGGCTTCTTGTTCGATTATCCCGATCATCAGCTTTTTTTGACAAGCGTCTATGAGGACATCGGTTTTGGTCTAAAGAACCTAGGCATGGATAGGGAAGAAATAGAAGCAGCCGTAAACCGTATCTTAAAAAAGCTTAATATCGAGCACTTAAAAGATTATTCGCCCTATCAGCTCAGCTTGGGGCAAAAGAAGATTTGTGCCATAGCAGGCGTCCTTGTTATGGAGCCTGAAATCATCGTATGCGATGAGCCCTTTTCGGGGCTTGACAGCAAGGTAAAATCTGCCTTTAAAGCTATCTTGGATGATTTCTCCAAGGAAGGAAAGACGATTATTTTTTCGACCCATGATCAGGATTTTTGTTATGAGTGGGCCGATAATGTTTATGTGATGAACGAGGGAGAGCTGGTTGCAGGAGGAGACGCCGTGAGCGTTTTTAATAATGCAGAGGTGCTGCAAAGGACCGGTATAGTTATGCCTAAACTTGCAAGGCTTTTCGGCCATAAAAATCCGGCCCCGCGTTCTGTTGAAGATGCCTTACATCTATTGTTATAGGGGTATAGGAGGTTTGATAAACAGCTCGGTACAAATCGTGCCTCACTGTTTATCTGCCGAGTTTTAGGAGGATGTTATGCATATATCCGATGGAGGATTATCGACGGCGGTTTGTGCCGTGGGTTATGCGGCGAGTGCAGTAGGAATTGCCTTTGCCGTCAAGGGAACAAAAGAAGAGGATATCCCGAAAATAAGTCTTATGGCGGGAACTTTTTTTGCTATTTCGTTAATTATGATTCCGATACCGCCGAGCTCGGTTCATCCGCTCATGTGCGGACTGATAGGAATTATTGTCGGGCGTAAGGCGCCCCTTGCGTTTTTTCCTGCCCTGCTGCTGCAAGCTCTCTTGTTCCAGCACGGCGGGATTACAACTCTCGGAGCCAACACCCTGATGCTTTCCGTTTCTTCAATATTGTCGGCAATTATTTTTTATAATTGGAAGAGCGATAATGTGCTTTTAAAGGGAATGGTTATAGGTGCTCTTTCCGTAATCTTTGTTGTTTTGGTTTTGTCGGTTCTTCTTATGACGGGAGGAAGTTTTGCAAAGGAGACCTTTATAGCCCTCTTTGTTTCTCACTCCGTCGTCATGGCGGTCGAGGCTGTAATTACCGGCTTTGCCGTCAAGCTCATGATGAAGGCGAGACCCGACTGGTTTAAAAGGAATTTATAAAAAAATTCCTTAATTAATTTGATTTTTTAATAGAAGGTAAATTATGAAAAAATATGCTTTTACGTTATTGTTTTTATTTCTTGTAAGCCTTGCAGCTTTTTCTCATGCAATGTTTTTGGAGCTAGTCGAGCCGGGAGTTTTTCAGGTACAGTATGACGGCGGAGGCTTTACCCCCGGCACCAAGGTTATCCTTTATTCAGACGGAGGCTTTGATGTAATTCAAGAAGGTGAAGTAGACGATAAGGGTTTTTACCGCTTTGATCCCTCTCTTAAAGTAATGTCGGCAGAAGCTTCTGACGGGGCAGGCCATGTTGCCTATTGGGAGGCAAGCGAAGAAGAAATGTCAGAAGAAGGAACTTCAAAAGAAGTCGAATCTTCCGAAGCTTCTGCAGCAAAACCGAAACGAATCAAAACCAAAAGACCGAGTAAGCTCCCAATAATTTTGACCGTTTTAAATACCTGTGCAATTGTTTTTCTGTTCTTTGAATTTAGAACCTTTAAAAAGAAGGTATTAAAATAAGTATCTAAAATATCGCCGCTCATTTAAACTTGAGTTTTGCTTGTATTATGAGCGGCAAATTTTTCTACCATAGTATTTTTACGATTTATATGTTACACTATAAGTATTATAATAGGTAAGGAGGTCTTATAATGTCATATGAAATTTTAGAGAAACGCATAAAAGCTTTACCTCAGTATTATTATCAAGAACTTGTGAATTATCTTGACTATCTTACTGAAAAAGTAGCTAAAAATAAAGCCTTATCGGAAGAAGATACCTTGAATAAGATGAGTGATGCAAGTATTCAAACAGCATGGGAGTATCTTAAAGATGACACGTGGTGATATTTATATGATGGATTTTGGTATGCCGTTTGGGAGTGAACCGGGCTTTACACGACCTGTAATTATTATCCAGTCAGATAAAGAAAATTTAAATTGTTTAAATACTAAACTTGTTATTCCTCTTACATCAAATACTTTATTATCCGATTATCTTGGTAATGTATTTATTTCTAAAAATGAATCAAAACTTCCAAAAGATTCTGTAGCATTAATTCACCAAATAATGGTAATTGATAAAAAACGATTATTACATCGTGTAGGTAAACTAAATCAATTAGTATTAGGTAAAATAGAAGCTGCAATAGACTATGTAACTAAAGAATAAATACAATATTTATATCGAGTTATGTCATATTAAAAAAGGCTAGGAGACATAAAAAGCCTCCTGCAAAAAGGAAGACCGGATAAAAAATTCCTGTTGCGGCTATGCTGCTTCCGATAAGCATGCCTATCGGCGAAGATATTTGAATCAGCACGGTATTAAAGGCAAAAAATCTTCCTGAAAATTCGGGATCTACTTTTTTTTGGTAAAGGCTTGTTACATGGACATTAAAGAGTCCCATACTAAAACCCGCCGATAGGGCCGATAAGCTTACAATACTGCCAAGTAAAATTACATTAAATAAAAAGTTGTTTTCTCTTAAAAAATAAAAATAAAAACCTAAGATCAAAAAAGAAAGAGACTGCAAAATCAAAGTAAATAATTTTACATTTTTACCTGAAACTTTTTGGGAAGCAAGACTGCCTAGTATATTCCCTATTCCTATGCCGAAAAAACAAATTGAAGAAAAAAGGGTTAAAAAAGATTTTTCGTCTTTTAAAAAATTATTTATAAAAGCAAAACCTGTCTGCCAATTAAGAGTAAAAACCGTCTTAAACTGATAGGTAAGTATATTCGAAAAAATAGGTGTACAAAAAAAGTTTAAACATGAAGCCAGCAAGGCTAGACTTAAAAGTTCTTTTTCGCCTAAAACATAGCGGTACCCGTCGAAGATTTTTTTTAACTTTGAATCGGTTTTCTTTTGTTCATCTTTCTTTTTAAAATCATAGCGGATAAAAATCTCGGATAGGGCCGATATAAAAAAACTTAGAGCATTGATCAAAATACAGAGCTCGCAGCCTAGAAGCATCACAAGCCCTGCCGCAAAGATAACGGCAAGCATCGAAATTAAGCTTCTGCTCATTTCCAAAACCGAATTAGCCTTTTTTAAATTTTCTTTATTTATTAGTTCGGGTAAAATTGCCCTGCTTGCCGGTTTAAAGATTGCTAGACAAAAGCCTTGCGAAACACTTATAAGGCAAAATAAAAATACCTTTAAGTTAAAATCTAAATTTACCGCAATTAAAAATAGAATAAAAAGATTTAAAACAAATTGAGCCAAGTCGCTTAAGTATAAGAGCTTTTTTTTGTTAAAGCTGTCTACAATTGAACCCGAAAAGAGCGAAAAAACAATTCTTGAAAATTTGGCTGCAGAATAAACAAGGGCGAAATTTACAGGATTATCGGTTTGAAGAGCAACCCAGATAGAAAGGGCTACGCTTCCTATCTCATCTCCTATCAGCGAAGTGATTGTACCGAAATAAATTAAAAATAAATTACGGTCTTCCGTTCTTTTTTGGATTTGCATAAAAGCATTTTAACCTTTGATACCGGATTTGTCAATCCAGTTTTCGAGTTTAAGAGCTTTTATTCTTTTAAATTCTTTTGTGGGCACCTCTAAAAACCCCCTTTAAAAAAGATTAAAAAGATGATAAAATGAGGTATGAAACAAAAAGGATTATTTGATGAAGAAGATCGTTTAAGAGTATTAAGTAACTTAGGTGATAGTCTTGAAAAATTAAACGAAAAAATAAATTGGGAAATATTCAAACCACTATTAAAAAAAGCATTAACCAAAGAGCCAAAAGGTTTAGGCGGAAGACCTGCATACGATTATGTAATGATGTTTAAAATAATAATCTTACAAAAATTATACAACATAAGTGATGATCAAACGGAATATCAAATAAACGATCGACTATCCTTTATGAGATTTTTAGGATTGGAATTAAAAGATAAAGTACCCGATTCAAAAACAATATGGCTTTTTAAAGAAAAACTCATTGAAGCGAGAGTATCAAAAAAGTTATTTGAAAAGTTTGGAAAAGAATTAGCTAGGAATAACTTAATAGGAAAAGAGGGAACGATAATAGATGCGACAATAGTAGAAGCTCCGATACAGCATAACAGCAAAGATGAAAATGAACAAATCAAAAATGGAAAAGTCCCTGAACAATGGCAAGAAGCAAAAAATAAGGCAAAATTATCGCAAAAAGACTGTGATGCGAGGTGGACAAAGAAGCACAAACGTAGCTATTACGGTTATAAAGATCATATAAAAGTAGATAAAAAAAGTAAGCTTATATTGAAAGTGACGGTAACAGCAGCCAATGTTCATGATAGTAGAGAGTTAAAAAATTTGGTTGAAAGGGAAGATGAAAGATTATACGCAGATAGTGCTTATATAGGAGAAGAAATAGAGAGAGTTTTAAAAGCGAAAGGAATAGAAGGACAAATTTGTGAAAGAGGAGCAAGAGGGAAACCTCTTACTAAAAAACAAAAAATCAGTAACAGAAAAAAATCAAAAATACGGGCGAGAGTAGAACATGTATTTGGCTTTATGACAAACTCAATGAAAGGTATCTATGTAAGAACGATAGGATTAGCTCGTGCAACATTTTCGATAATAATGATGAACTTAACATACAACTTATGCCGATATTGCTATCTAAAGAAATAAAATGAGGGAGCATATAGGTAATAAAATGAAAAGTAAGGGAACTTAAGATAAAGAATCCAAGTTTTACACTAGACAATTTATAAAAAAGCTACTAAAATAATAAATAGGTACACTAAAAAATAGGTTTTTAGAGGTGCCCTTGTATTATTCGTTACCAATATCCCCTTATTGTATAAAACTATTGATGCGATCAATAAGTCGTTAGGGTCGATAAGGGTTCCGTTTTTTTCCAGCTTTGAACGGATATCTGCATAGGTGTATGCCGTTTGATCCGAAAAAGGCTCTACTTTAAATTCTTTAAAAAATACTTCAAGTCGTTTTAGATTATCTTTCTTTTTGCTGCTTTTATATGCGCCCAATAAAAGTTCTGCCTTTACAATCGAAGGAAGCCTTATCTTAGAAGGAGGAATAGATAAAATTTTATTTTTGACAGATTGATATTTTCCGTTTAAAAAATAAATACAGATATTTGTGTCCAAATAATACATTAGGGCTCCCTGGGACTGTCATCTTTCCAATTCGGCTGTTCCGGTCTTTTAAAGGTTTTATCGTCTATAGAGCCGAAAAGATTTATAAATTCTTTAGAGTAGGAAGATTCAATTTGAGGAAGAATTTTTTCCAACACCCAGCCTGAAATAGATTTGTTCGCATTTTTCGCAGCTTTTTCAATTTTTTCAAAATGACTTTCTTTTACATATAAGGATATTTGCGGCATCTGTCTTACCTCCATAAAAACTTTTTATAGCAAATATCAGAGCCTTACGGCTCTGTTCTGCAAGGAAATTCTTCATCGTATCCGCTAAAGCGGATAGCGAATCAATTTGCGAAAAAAGTTTTTTCAAGTGTGTTGTAAAACACACACATATAATAATGAGATGTTTTGTACTGATAGGTACAAAACTCGGCAGATAAACAGTGAGGCCGGATTTCTGCCAAACTGTTTATCGTACCTCCCCTATTGGAAGGATAAAGCTTTTTTATTTACTTGTCAAGTATACTTACAATTATACTTGCGGTAGAAAGATCAGCGGCTTAAAATTCCCAGATAGCTGCTTCTCGGTATTTTAAAGCCGCCGAAGCGTTTTATGTTTTCGGAAGGGATTTGGGCATCTATTAAAATGCCCTTCTTGTTTTCAAAGAAGTCTTGGGCAAAGAGGGAGAAGGCTGTTTTGGAAGCTCCGCTTACCTTGCTGAACATGGATTCGCCTATAAAGACCTCATTTATATAAAGGCCGTAAAAGCCTCCCGCCAATTCGCCTCCTTTCCATGCTTCTACAGAGTGGGCAAAGCCCAGCTTATGAAGAAGCCTATAAGCTTGAAGCATGTCATCCGTGATCCAAGTTCCTTTTTGTCCCTCTCTTTTTATTAGGGCGCAGTTTTCTATAACTTCATCAAAGGCCGTATTTTGCGTTATCCTAAAATCGGCTTTTTTTATTTCTCTTTTTAATCGGGACGGAATATGAAAAGAATCTTTGTTTATAACAAAGCGCAAGGAAGGGGAAAACCAAATTATAGGGTCTTCTTCCGAAAACCAAGGAAAAAAAGAATGTCTATAGGCCGAAAGAATCATGCCGGGTGAAAGGTTCCCTCCCGATATTACCTCATCGTCTTGAGATTTTTGAATATAATCTTCTTCACCGAAGGCCTTGTTAAAATCAAAAAAATCATCGCTTTCAAGCCAAGGAAAATCTTTTTGACTTCTTTTTAAGAGTATATTTTTTTCACCGGAACTTAAAAGCGATAATGAAGAAAAACCCGTCAACATTGTTTTTAAGTATTAAGCCCTTTATTTTACGCTCAAAACCAAATAGGGTTTTTTAGTCTTATCCCCGATACGGCATTTTACGGAGCTTCCTTTTTTTGTTTCTCCGAAAAGAATCATATCGGTTAAGGGCGTTACAAATTCGTCTTCGACAAGGCGGGCCGCATTGCGGGCTCCGAATTCTTCCGAATAGCCTTTTTCGGCTAAAAGAGGAATGACATCTTCTTCAAGCTCAAGAGAAATTTCTTTTTCGGCGAGCTGGGAGCGTATTTTTTCTACTTCCTTTTTGATGATGAGGCTCATAACCTGCATCGTAAGGGGGCCGAATTTTATGATTGCATCAAGCCTGTTTCTGAATTCGGGAGTAAAGGTCTTTTCGACAGCCTCATCTACGGCCGATTCCGAAATGCGCTCTCCTCCGAAGCCGATCAAGGGTTTTCCTATATTTGAAGAGCCTGCATTGCTTGTCATAATAAGAATTATATTGTTAAAGGCCGCCTTTCTTCCCTGATTATCCGTGAGGGTTGCATAGTCCATAATCTGTAAGAGAATGTTATAGATGTCGTGGTGAGCCTTTTCTATCTCGTCCAATAAAAGAACCGCATTAGGGCTTTTTTGTACGGCAGAGGTTAAAAGGCCTCCTTCTTCAAAGCCTACGTAGCCGGGGGGTGAACCTATGAGGCGGCTTACAGTGTGCTTTTCCTGATACTCGCTCATGTCGAAGCGGAGAAGGGGAATACCAAGCTCCTCGGCAAGGGTTTTAGCGAGCTCCGTCTTACCGACCCCCGTGGGGCCTACAAACAAAAAGTTTGCAACAGGCTTATCCTTGGAACGGAAGCCTGCACGGGATCGCTTTACTGCCTTGGTAACGCCTTCAATAGCCGGGCTTTGGCCGAAGATTTTCTTTGAAAGAATTTCTTCAAAGTGCCTGAGCTTTTCCGTCTCGTTTACCGAAACCTTCTGCTCCGGTATCCTTGCAGTCTTTGCAACAATCTTGTCTATGTCGGTAAGGCTTACTTCCGGAACACTTGCTTCGGCGTTTTCTTCAGTATTTGAGCTTCTTTCTTTGTCTGCTTTGATTTTAATAAGAGCTCCGGCCTCGTCTATAAGGTCTATAGCCTTATCGGGCAAAAACCTGTCCCTGATGTGAATGGCCGAAAGATGAACTGCCGATTCCAAAACCTCATCGCTGTAATGCACCTTATGAAAATTCTCGTAACTTTCTCTAAGGCCTTTTAGTATTTTAAGAGTTTCTTCTTCGCTTGGCTCTTCAATGTCTATTTTTTGAAAACGTCTTGCGAGGGCTGCGTCCTTTGTAAAATGCTTATTGTATTCCTCAAAGGTTGTAGCTCCTATGCATCGCACCTTTCCGTTTGTTAAAATCGGTTTTAAAAGATCGGGAGCATCAATACCTCCGCCTCCCGAATTGGCATCTACTATCGTGTGGATTTCGTCTATAAAAAGAATTGCGTTTTTTTCTTTTGAAACTTCGGAAACTATCTTCTTTAATCTTTCTTCAAAGTCTCCTCTAAATTTTGCTCCGGCCATTAGATCCGAAAGGCTTAAGCTGTAGATATTTGCATCTTTTAAAAAACTGGGAACCTGATTTGCGGTTATTTTTTGCGCCAAGCCTTCAGTTATCGCAGTTTTTCCGACGCCGGCACCGCCTACATGGAGGGGATTGTTTTTTTGCTTGCGGCATAAAATTTGAACAGTTCTTTCTATTTCTTCTTCTCTTCCGATGATGGGAGAAAGTTCTCCCTTTAAAGCTTTTTGAGTTAAATTTACCGTAAATTTTTCAAGACAGGTTTTTTGCGGTTTATTTTTTTCGTTTTGTTTTGTGTTTGAAGTGTCTGAAGTTCGGCATTGATTTTCTGCCTCATCTTCAAAGATAAATAATTCGGCCTGTTTTTCTTTTTCGATATTTTCGTAGGCGCTTTTGTGTCTTCCGTCATCATAAAAGTCGGGGCTGCTTACCAACTGCAAAAGTCTCAAACGGTTTATTCCGCTTTGTTTCATAAAAAATGAACAATGGTTTCTTTCTTCATCCATGAGGCTGACTATTATGTCGTTAATGCCGATAACCGATTTTTCGGCAGAATTGCAGTTTAAAATAGCCCTTTCAAAAACATTTTGCAGGCCGACAGATTGAAGCGGTTCTTCTTGTCCGTCTTGAGCTCTTAAAGGAATTTTATTTTCGAGATAGGTATTTAAATTGTCATGAATGTAGCCAAGATCAGAACCCGACAGGGTAAAAAGCTCCAAAGCCTTGGGATTGAACATAATAGCCCAAAGGAGGTGTTCCGGAGTAACAAATTCATGGTTTCGTTTTTTTGCGTCCTCTACAGCATCTTGAAAAATGCGCCTGACAGTTATGGTTACCGTAAAATTCATACCTTTTCAACCTTGCATTGCAGCGGAAAATTATTATTCTTTGCTGCGGTTAATACTTGAAAGCATTTTGTTGCGGCTATGTCATAAACATAAATTCCGACAGATGCTTGTCCCGTTTTATGAACCTTAAACATCAAAGATTCCGCCTCTTCGGGTGATTTATTGAATATAGAAATAAGGATGGCAACAACAAAATCCATCGGAGTAAAATCATCGTTAAGGAGAATAACTCTATAATTTTCAGGTTCTATAAATTTTTCAGAAATAATAGTCCCTCTTTGGGGCTGTTTTTTTACTTCCATACATATAAGTTACTGTAAAAAATCATATTTTACAAGCAATTTTTTATTTTTTTGATAATATTCTCCTAAAAATAATGAATTTGATAAAAACACCTGTATATTTGCAAAAACTATCGACAAAAACTAAAAAAAATATTGATATTTTACCATAATGTGTTATACTATAAGGCAATGACTTGTGAGAATTCCGAAATAAAAAAAATGAAGCCTCTCAGCATCCGTAAAAAAAATGCGGTAATGGAGAGGGTTTTTGAACTTATATATTCTAGATCATCATTTTTGCTTTTAGGGCATGTGCATGCTGACGAAGATTGTATATCCTCAGTTGTAGCATTCGGCTTATTGTTGCGCAAATTCGGAAAAAACGTGAATATTTTTTTGGAAGACAATGTGCCTGATAACCTTGCTTTTTTTGCCGACATTTGCAGCTATAACTCCATTTGTTTGTCCGTAAAAGACTTAGATATTCCCTCAGATCCTGATGTCATAGTCATCTTGGATACTCCCAAACCGGATATGATAGCTTTAAACGATGAAATTAAAGTTTTCATAAACGATAAAAAAATCCCGAAAGTAGAGATAGACCATCATTTTGCTGCCGATGCAGATTATTCCGGCGATGAAGATTACAGGCTTACAATGAGAGCTTCAAGTACATGCGAAATAATAGGTCAAATGTGTTTAAAGTTTGAAAAACGCCCCGAAATTCTAAAAGAATACGGTATACAAGACCTTTACTCCCGAAACATAGTTCTTGCCATGCTTACAGGCATGATAGGCGATGCTAAAATGGGAAATTATCTTTTTACGCGCAGAGACAGGGCCTTTTATGATTATTTTTTAAGAAAATTTAATACCATACTCAGCGGGGAATTTAATAAGGGGTCGGGAAATATAAGCTCCGTTAAAGAAATATTGGATTTGATCGAAACTCTCTCAGACGAAGATGAAAGGCTTTATAATGAGGTTATGAAAAATGTTTTTTATGACGGACGTATAGGAACAATAATCCTAGATGAAAAGCAGTCCGAAGTTTTAAGCTCCGGAATCGATTATAATCAGTTTTTGGGAGTTATAAAGCGTGCCACCGATAATATAGCCGAAAATGCTCATGGAGTCGGTATATCGGCATACTTTGATCCGGTGGAGATATCGGATAAGATTCAACTCAGGATAAGAGCTTCAGGCGATGTACAAGGGATTGATGTAAGGCCTATTTTAAGCGAATTCAGTATTGCAGACGGCGGAGGTCATCCGGGTGCCATAGGTTTTCGCTTTAACCGCAGCGAGATAAAGGATTTACCGGCCTACGTCTATAGAATTTCCGAAAGGGTTAAGACTTTGATTCCGCAATGACAGCTCAAAAAATCAACTATGACAGGCTGATGCAGGAAACTATAAAAGATTTGGACTCAAACGATAAAGCTCTTTTGCTCCATTCTTGCTGTGCGCCTTGCAGTTCTTCGGTTATCTTAAAACTTGCTCCTTTTTTTAAACTTACCGTTTTTTATTATAATCCCAATATAGACACCTTTGAAGAATACGAAAAAAGAGCTGAAGAGCAAAAACACATTATTTCTATCTACAATGAAGAAAGTCTCTCGTCTCACAGGATAGAAATAATCAAAGAGACCTATGCCCCTGAAGAATTCCATAAAATTGCTCAAGGTTTGGAAGATTGTCCTGAAGGAGGGGAGAGGTGTATGCGCTGCTACCTTTTACGGCTGAAAAAAACTGCCGAAAGAGCCAAAAAAGACGGTTTCGATTTTTTTACCTCAACTCTTTCCGTGAGTCCCTTAAAAAATGCGGAAAAACTTAATAGTATCGGACTTTCTCTCGAAAGCGGAAACTGCAGATGGCTCGCTTGCGATTTTAAAAAACGCAGCGGTTACCTTGATTCCATAAATTTAAGCAAAAAATACGGACTTTACAGGCAGGATTACTGCGGATGTGTCCATTCCAAACGATAAAAAATTAGTTATTTTTATCCTTATAATTCAAGTTTTAGAATTGACTATATCCTAAATTCCTGCTATAATATAGTCCAAAGTAATCAATCTATTGACTATAAATATTAGGAGGTCAAAAGTGAAACTTGAATTAGGTATTATACCCATTAACGACATGAAATTTGGAAACAAAACAGCTGTTAATGGAACATGCCTTGAAGTAAACAAAGCTGAACTTGAGGCTCTTATCAAGGAAGATCCGCTTGTAATCGGTGTCGAATTGCACATTGCAAAGCCCGGCGATAACACTCGAATTATCCCTGTAAAAGATGTTCTTGAACCCAGATGTAAGGTAGAAGGCAGCGGAGTTTGCTTCCCCGGTTTTTTTACCGGTGAAGAGGCTGTTGTTGGAGCAGGTAAAACCCATGTATTGAAGGGTGCTGCTGTAGTTACAACCGGAACCGTTGTAGGTTTCCAGGAAGGTATCATTGACATGAGCGGCCCGGGTGCCGAATATACCCCCTTCTCAAAGACCGTTAACCTCGTTGTTGATTGCAAGATCCAGGACGATGTTACCCGCGCTATCAAAGAAAAGGCCTTACGCCTTATGGGCTTAAAAACAGCCCGATATCTCGGAGAAGCTGCTAAAAACGTAAAACCCGCTTCTGTAGAAACCTACGAAACACTTCCCTTCGTAGAGCAGGCTAAACAATATCCCAATCTTCCTAAGGTAGGATATGTTTACATGCTCCAGAGCCAGGGACTTTTACACGACACCTACTACTACGGTATCGACGTAAAGCAGATTCTTCCCACAATCATGTACCCCACAGAAGTTATGGACGGTGCAATCGTAAGCGGTAACTGCGTTTCTGCATGCGATAAGAACCCGACCTATGTTCACCAGAACAGCCCCATTATCCATGAACTCTACAAGAGACATGGAAAAGACATCAACTTCATGGGTGTAATCGTTACAAACGAAAACGTAACTCTTGCAGACAAGGAAAGATCTTCTAACCTTTCCGCAAAATTGGCCGAAATGCTCGGCTGCGATGCAGTTATCGTTTCTGAAGAAGGTTTCGGAAACCCCGATGCCGACTTGATCATGAACTGCCGCAAGATCGAAGAAAAGGGTATCAAAACCGTTCTCGTAACCGACGAATATGCCGGTCAAGACGGTGCAAGTCAGTCTCTTGCTGACTCAAACCCCTTAGGAAATGCTGTAGTTTCTAACGGAAACGCAAACGCTGTTGTAAAACTTCCCCCGATGAAGACCATCATCGGAGATGTAAAACAAGCAAACGTTATTGCCGGTGCTTGGGAAGGAAGTTTACATGCCGACGGAACAATCGAAGCTGAAATTCAGGTTATTACCGGTGCTACAAACGAGCTCGGATTCTGGAATCTTAGCGCAAGAGGAATATAAGGAGTTAAGCTATGAGTAAAGTAATTGTTCATTATATCAATCAGTTCTTTGCCGGAAAAGGCGGAGAAGACATGGCTGACTACAAACCGGAGGTTATTGACGGAACAGCAGGTCCCGGTGCCGGAATTCAGGGTGCCTTGGGAGATGCAGGAAAGATCGTCAAGACCATTATCTGCGGTGATAACTATTTTAACGAACACGAAGAAGAATGCTTGGCCTTTGTTAAGAAGGTTCTTACAGATGCAAAAGCAGACCTTCTTATTGCCGGTCCCGGATTTAACGCCGGACGATACGGTATGGCTTGCGGTAACGCAGCAAAGGTTGCCTTTGAGCTCGGCATCCCCGCTATTTCTGGTCTCTATGAAGAAAACCCCGGTTATGATGTATTTAAAGCCTTTATGTACACAATCAAGACAGGCAACTCTGCTGTAAGCATGAGAGAAGCCGTTCCTGCTATCGGAGCTTTGGCTAAAAAGATTTTAACAGGCGAGTGCATCTGCTGCCCCGAAAAAGAAGGTCTCTTACCCAGAGGCGTACGCCAAAACTACTTTGCAGAAGAAAGAGGTGCAAAGAGAGCTGTTGATATGCTCATCAAGAAGATTAAGGGTGAAGAGTTCGTAACGGAATATCCGATGCCCGTATTCGACAGAGTACCTCCTCAGCCTGCTGTTAAAGATATTTCCAAGGCAAAGGTTGCATTGGTAACCTCAGGCGGTGTTGTACCCAAGGGTAACCCCGACCACATCGAAGCTTCAAACGCTTCACACTACGGCGAATATTCAATCGCAGGTATGGCCGCTCTTTCATCAGCCGACAGCGAAACAGCTCACGGCGGATACGACCCGACCTATTGTAATGCAAACCCCAACCGAGTTCTTCCGGTAGACGTTTTGCGCGATATGGAAAAAGAAGGAAAGATCGGAAAGCTTCATGACAAGTACTATACAACGGTAGGAAACGGTACCGCTGTAAAGCGCTCAAAGAAATTTGCCGAAGAATTTGTTCAAAAGCTTGTGAACGACGGAGTGCAGGCTGTAATTCTTACCTCCACGTGAGGCACATGTACTCGTTGCGGTGCAACGATGGTTAAAGAAATCGAGAGACATCTCCCGGTAGTACATATTGCAACTGTTGTTCCTATCTCAAAGACTGTTGGTGCAAACAGAATTGTGCCGGCCGTAGCTATTCCTCACCCGCTCGGTGATCCTAAAATGAACGATGCAGATGAGAAAAAACTCCGCCGCGCCCTTGTTGAAAAAGCATTAAAAGCTCTTGAAACACCCGTTTCCGAGCAAACCGTTTTTTAATTTAGCTTTTTAAACTAAAAGCCCCCTTGCCTTTAGAGCCAGGGGGCTTTTTTTATGATTTTAATTGAAAATTAGTTTTTATATAGTATTTTTTTTTAGAATATGTTACACTTAATGCGGAGGGATTTTATGTCTTATGCTTCCTTAGAAAAGAAAATGAATAATCTGACTATCGAACAACAACAATCTGTCTTTGATTATATTAATTTCTTGTTATATAAAAATAATGCGAATAAAAAGAAAACTGTCTATAGAACCCCCGGTGGTTTGAAAGGCTCTTTTTATATGTCGGATGATTTTGATAAAACGCCTGAATGTTTTGAAGGATATATTTAATGTATTTGCTCGATACACATACCCTGTTATGGTTCTTAAATGATTCTCCTAAATTGTCAAAGAGAGCTCTTGAGATAATAACCACAGAGGGTAAAATTTTTTTTAGTATTGTTTCACTATGGGAAATAGCAATTAAGAAGACTATAGGGAAACTTGATTTGGATTCTTCCATTTCGGAGATTGAAGCTTTATGTTATGAAAAAGATATTTCACTTATACAAATTAAAGCAAAACATCTGGATAAAATAATAGAGCTTCCAAATATACATAGTGATCCTTTTGATCGTCTAATTATTGCACAGTCTATAATTGAAAATCTTATTCTTATTACAAAAGATATAAATATTCCTCATTATCCTGTTAAAACTGTGTGGTAGTCATGCAGTCTATTAATTTAATATCTTTCCCTGAACCGATTTTAAGAAGGCGGGTGAAAAAATCGTCTTCATCTTCGGTGTGGGCAATTTCAAAAATTATCTTTTCTTGAGAACTTCCTAAAAGCTTGTTTCTTTCGCTGCGGTAGCGCTTAACGGTTTCTACATCCATTCCGGCTTCTATTTCGTCTATGAGTATGATATCGGCTTCCTTTGCACGGGCAAAAAGTTTTAGGGCGAGGAGTTTTTTTCTCATGCCGCCTGAAATATTTTTTGCATTGTCTTCGAGGATAAAATTTAAAAGATCTTCATCGGTTTTTGTTTTTGAAAAATCCCATGTCTTTAAAAAGCTTGTGATATCTTTCGCTGTAAGGCCCGTTTTCATGACTTCAAAATAATTTTCGGTTGTTTCATTTAAAATGAACTCATCCTGACTTATATAAAGAATTTTGTTCTTTTTAAATTGAGATGAGTATTCCTTTATATTTTTCCCGTTGATGAGGATCGAACCGCTTGAAGCTTCAAGAAGACCTGCCAAGAGTTTTAAAAGAGAGGACTTTCCGCTTCCGTTTTTGCCGCAGATTCTCACTCTGTCTCCCGGATAAAAAGTCATATTGAAATTATTTAATAAAGGTTCAGGCATTTGTGCGGTTTTTGGTTTTTCATCATTATCCTGATTATAGCAAAAGGAAAAATTTTCGAATGCAAGGGATTGCAATGTTTCCCATTTTAAAAATTTTTCTTCCGAATCTTTTTTGCCGAGTTTTAGTATTTCTTCTATGTGCTCAAATGCAGGGAGATTTGCATAAAAGGACGATATCAGTTGCTCGGTCTGGGTGCTGAAAGAAAATATCATGTTCGAGATAAAAAACAAAAACAATAAGTCTCCTGTTGAAGTATTTTTACTTAAAACTATAACCAAGGATAGGGCGAGGAGGGTAAAAACCATGTTGATGTTTGTCAAAAGATTTTTTAAAAAGACTTGGATAAAATCATTCTTACGGGCAATCTTGATAAAATTTTTAAGCAGTTTTTCATGTTTTTCTTCAATGTAGCCTTCCAAATCGTTTGTTTTAAAGAGTTCTATCGAATCAATAAAGTAGTTTGTAAGGGCGTTAGTTTTTTTTAGTTCTGTATTTACATTTTGCGAATTCTTTTTTATGGTTTTTCTTGCCGCTAAAGAAATTAAAAAGCCTGCTCCCGACATAAGAAGGAGTAAAGCTCCCAAGACAGGATTTAAGGCTGAAATAAAAATTAAAAATAGGGAAAGCATTAAAAGATTTGAGAAGATGCGGATTCCGAAAAGGGTGAGGCTTGAGAAAACACTCATGGTATCATTAAATAAAATATTTTTAATCTTTTCTCTTCCTGTATTGCTTATTTTTTGAAAAGGAGCATTTGCTATGCTCTTAAAAATCTTATTCCGTACCCGTAATAAGATTATTCCGCCTGCCTTGTCCAATAATTGATACCAAAAAACATTTAAAAAGTTTCCTGCCAATAAACAGCATGTATATAAAAAAATATATAGGGCAAAGGCTCCGCCCCCTATTCCTTCTCTCGTTTTATCGATGAAAAATTTAAAAAGGAGGGGGAGGGTTATTTCAATGCAGGCAAGAAGAATGGTAAAAAAATAGATAAGGGAAACTAAGGCCTTGTTTTCTTTCCAAATTTCTTTGCAGTATTTAAAAAATAGTTTCATGTATTTCTCCCTTTATACGCTCTTTGTACGGCCGATATCAAAAAGCATTATACCCGTAAAGACGTTTTAATGGAAGACAGTTAAAAATTACATATACTTTGTTGGTTTATTGACAGCTTCCGCTCTTGTAGACAAATTTTTACTTTTAGTGTATCATCTTAAAATACTTTTTTTTGAGGAAAAAGATGGATTATATTGAAAGTCTTTTTAATAAGAATTTTTTGGAATATGCAAGTTATGTTATCCGCGACAGGGCCATCCCCGACCTTGAGGACGGCCTAAAGCCCGTTCAAAGGCGAATTTTACATTCTCTTTTTGAGATGGATGACGGGAAGTTTCACAAGGTGGCAAACGTTATCGGGCATTGTATGAAGTACCACCCTCACGGTGATGCTTCCATAGGAAACGCCCTCGTGGTTCTAGCCTCAAAAGAACTTTTTATAGATACTCAAGGGAACTTCGGAAATATTTTTACAGGCGATGAGGCATCCGCTCCACGATACATAGAGTGCCGCGTAAACGAATTTGCAAAGACCATCTTTTATAATCCCCATATAACCGATTATACCGTTTCCTATGACGGAAGAAACAAGGAGCCCTTAGCCTTTAGGGCCAAGCTCCCCGTAGTGCTTGCGATTGGAGCCGAGGGTATTGCCGTAGGTATGTCCACAAAGATTTTGCCCCATAATATTCTCGAAATAATAGAAGCAGAAAAAGCTTTTTTAAGCGGAAAATCCTTTGCTCTTTTCCCGGACTTTCCCACGGGAGGCTTGATCGACGTTTCGGAATACGAGGACGGCTTGGGCAAGGTCTTGGTTAGGGCCAAGCTCGACACCTCCGACGAGAAGAGAATAGTAATAAGGGAACTCCCCTTCGGCAGCACTACCGAAAGCATGATTAACTCCATAGAGACCGCTTCAAAGGCTGGAAAGGTTAAGATTTCCGAAATAAGCGACTACACAGGCGAAAAGGTCGAGATTGAGTTAAAGCTCCCCAGAGGGGTTTACTCGGCCGATGTAGTGGACACCCTTTATGCCTTTACCGAATGCGAGCAGTCGATTCCCTGTAACCTCTTGGTCATAAAGGACAATCTTCCCGTTCAAATTACCGTAACCGATATAATAAAATATCACGCCAAACAGCTGGTGCAGATTTTAAAGGATGAGCTTGAATACGAAAAAGCCATGCTGACCGACCGCCTCCATCTGCGCACCCTTGAGCGCATTTTTATAGAAGAACGCATATACAAAAAGATTGAAACGATGAAGACGGCCGAAGGAGTTATCAATGCGGTTATCAAGGGCTTTGTTCCATTTAAAAAGGAATTAATCCGCGAGGTAACCGAAGATGATGTCGATAAATTGCTTAAAATCCCCATCCGCCGCATCTCTCTTTACGATATAAATAAAAACCGTGAAGAGGTTAGGGAGATAAATAACCGCTTAAAGGAAATTGCCAAACTATTGAAGAACTTAAAAGGCTATGCAATTTCGGTTTTGGACGGAATTGCGGCCAAACTTACGGCAGAGGAATTTAAACGTAAGACCGAGATTACAGGCTTTACAAAGATTGACGTAAAAGAAGCCGTAACAAGGGACACCGCTCTCCGCTATGATGAAGAAACAGGCTATCTCGGCACCTCCGTTACTACAGGAAAAGAGATTTTGCGTGTCAGCCCTTATGACCGCATCTTTATTTTGAGGAAGAGCGGGGTTTATACCGTCATGGATGTGCCTGACCGCGTCTTTGTCGATACGGGAATGTGGTACTGCGGTTTTGCCGAAAAAGAAGAACTTTCGAAGGTTCTTTTTACGGTAATTTACCGCGATTCCAAGACAAAGTACGCCTATATAAAGAGGGCGAGGGTAGAAGGCTACATCCTAAACAGAGACTATCTTTTTGCTCCCGATAATACCGAGGTGCTTTTTGCAAGTACAAAGCCTAAATTTTCTTTTAAGCTTAATTATGCTCCTAAACCAAGAGTCAAAAAAATAGAAGAAGAATTTAAGGCCGATTCCTTTGCCGAGAAGGGCTTAAAAGCTCAGGGCGTGCGCCTTTCGGTACGAGAGGCTCTTTCTGCCGAAGAATTGACAGAAAAAAAATCCCTGATTAAAAAGGCTCAAGAAAAAAAAACTGAAACATCCGTGAAAAAGGCCGAAACAAAAAAGGCTGTTAAGAAAGACGCTTCCATAAAGGAGAAAAAAGAAGCCGTAAAAAAGCCTAAGGCTGGAACAGCATCCAAGACCGGCAAAAAAGAGAAGTCCGGCGAGGCTAAAAAAACTTCAAAAACAGGGAAGAAAAAGGTCTAAGATAAATAGGTTTTAATCGAGGAGTAGGATTTTTTTGATTTCTTCTAAAAGTTTAAGCTGTTGTTCGGCTCTGGCTATACCTTCTATTGCAGGGTCGTAACGCTTATCTAGACTTAGAATTTCCTGCCAAATTTCTATGGCACGCTGATAGTTTTTGCTGTTGTATTCTTTTAGCCCCTGAATATATAGTTTTTCTATCGTATTTTGTTTTTGATCTCTTTTATCCTGACCCAAAAGAAATTTTACACCTATACTTATACGGCTGATATTTGTAACCTGACTTGACAAGTCCAGAGTATAGTTCGCTGAAATTTGTATGTTTGAGAGATTTACTTCTCCTCCCAGGGTAAAACGGGGATTACCACCCTTGATTCCGAAACCGGTTAAAAGATTAAAATATTTGGTAATCGAAAACATCATCCCCATATTTCCGTATGGAAGCCCGGAACGCTTTATATTTGCGACATTTATTCCTTGATTTACATCCACTTCAAATAGAAAAAAGGATACGGGTCTGTATGCAAAGCCCAAGGAGATATAAGAAGGAGGTAGTTCTCCTTTTATAGGAGTCCCGAAATTCTTTAAACTTAAGCCGAAGTAAAAATTGGGCTCATTGCTGTAAAAGATTTTTGATACGTTTGCCCTTATCATTATTCCGAAGTCGCCTAGGACTGCATATCCGTTTTGACGTGAAGCATTTTGATTTTGTTTTTCGGGATATTCCAAATCTGCCGCTTCTCCCTGTCCTGAAAATGGAGGCATGGATCTTATTCCCGTTTTTATACTTCCTCCAATGCTTAAACCTTTAAAATCATAACCTGCAAGAAAATTATAAGCTATATTTGCAGTCAAAAACGTTTCGCTGTAATAGCCGGATGCCTTTTTTTGTCCGAGATGTCCGTACTCGGTAAAGGGAATGTAGAAACATCTTAAGGATGTTCCCCATCCGAGGTGGTTCTTTCTTTGCGTATAACCTATGGTTTCCAGCTTGGAATCGGCTATCCAGCTGTTATGAAGGACGTTTATTTCTGTTTCTTTTAAAAGTGCACTTGCAGCAGGATTGGCATCAAAAAAGCTTATATCGTTTGAAAGTGCAGTAAAACTTCCGTTTAATCCTTCAAAGCGGCCTCCCGACGGAATCAAAAGAGACCTAAAAGCTGTTTCTCCTTCAAACTTTTGGGTAAAAATATCAAAAGCTGACGATACGCCTCCGTAAGAATTTGAAATATCTGCACAAAAAAGGCTTATTTTTGAAGAAATGAGAAAAATAACTATGCAAACGGCTTGAATAATTCGCTTCATATTTATACTATTATATATGAATTTCGGTTTTTTTTTAAGCAGTTTTTAGAGTTTTTTGTTAAAAAAAACTCTAAAAGGCCGAAAATTGATATAGGGTTTTTTAAATTGAATAAAAAACGGTTTAGTTTGATCATTTTAATCTGTTTTCTCTCTATTACAGCCTTTGCAAAAGGTTCGGCTGAAGTTGATTATGCAGCTGCCATAAAACTTTTGGAATCTTCCGAAAATACTGCGGCTTTGGAAGATATAGTCCAAGTTATGGAAAAAAAGCCTGAATCTATGGAAAGCGGGATAAGTCTTGCCCGAAAAACAATGAAAAATCAGGCTGAATTTCAAGAAACTTTTCATCAACTTATAGAACTTTTAAAAACGGACCCCAACAACAATTTAAAACGAATCGCCATAATCGACAAAATGGAAGCCATTGAAGCCGATATAGATCCTCTGCTAAAAGAATTTTTGGAAAAGGTAAAGGTTTCTTCATTTTATGCAATTTACCGTATAAAATTTAACGACATTATGAATGAAGGTATTGCCTTAATAAAAGAACAAAAATATAATGATGCCGCCGGAACTTTTATAAAAGGCTTTTCGATGTATGACGGTGATACCGTAAATGAAAATGAAGGAAGCCGCATAAATAATATTTTAAAAAACGATCTTGATGCGGTTAAAGCCGAAGCCAAAAGGTACGAATCCTCTTATGCCGCATTTATGGCGGACGTAAAAAAATATAGAAGTAAACTCGGTTCATCTTCAGTAACTACTCTTGAAAAAGAATTGAGCAATTTAAAAGACTCTTCCTCACAGCTTCGAAGTATTACAGGCTCTACGGCCCGGCTCGGTTCCGTTCTGAAACGGATTTATTTAAGCGAGATAAAAAAAGAGGCCGAGGCTCAAGAAACTATTTTACCCTTTGCTTACCGCTTAACGATGGGAAGAGACTCTGCAAAAGAGTATGAAGGTATTGAAGGCGCCATGGAAGCCGGAGTGCATGAGCCTTTATATTCCTTAGCCGACAGTCATTGGCAGGAAATCAAAAGGTTGTGGTTTGAAGCTTGCGATACATTCAATTTTGAGAAAGATATACCGATCGAAAAAAATATTTCTTTAATCGATTTTCATTTAAATAGCTTGATAGAAATTTATTCTCTAATCAATACCCGTTCCAATTCAAGGTTTTTTAAAACTGCGGATACACAAGACAAAAAGAGAGCTTCTTTAAGCGAGCTTAATAAAATAATATCGTCTACAAAAAAACATTACAGCAGTTTTTTAAGCCTTAGAAAAACCATAGAACCGGTTACGCCTATCTATGCGGGCAGTGCTGATGAATTGCGCAATAGCGAAAATCCCCGGATAAAGAAATTAAAGGCCGAAATTAAAGAGCTGGATTCTCTGGTTGACTCCGTTAAAAAATTATCCGAGTCTACAGTTCCGCATGGTGCAAACGATCTTGCCAAAGAACAAGAAAGTTTACAGTCGAAGCAGAATTTATTTTTAAATAATTTAAATCAAAGCCGTGTTATTTGTTATGAAGGTCTTGCAATCATAAACAATACGTCGGGTAAAAAAGCCCTTGCTGAAGCTGTGCAAAGACATGACACTTTTCGAAATACTAAGCAAGGTTCGGATAAGATGTCTCCTGACGCAGCAAGGCAAGAGTTATTGGTTTTACGGCAGATTATAAATTTGGATCTTCGTATTTTAAAAAATTTTGTTAAAGAACTTGATGTTTTAATAGATGCATCGGCTAGAACCTTTGCAGAAAATAAAAAAGGGATTGAAAAGACAATTAATTCTTTTGAAAATCTTTCTAAGATTATCGATTCAGATTTGGCCCAAACGGAATCGACCATGTTGAAAATACAGTTGGCAAAAAATGAGGCCGATTTGAGATTTGAAGAAGCAAAAAAGAATTTAAAGGCCGGTAATTTTTCTGCTGCAAGACGAAGTATCGAGTTATCCAGAACGAGAACAAATGATGCTCTCTATCTTGAAGAAAATCCTGAATATAGGCAGATGACTGATGAAAGACTCGATAAGTTAGGCAAAGAAATAAATGATGCCGAAAACGCTGTAGTTGTTCGGGATGTTCGTGAATATTTGGAAAAAGCAAAAAAGGATTATTTTAATACCGATTTTAGAAGAGCTGAAGAAACATTGATTGCTGCCCGCAACCGATGGGCTGTAACTCATGTTGATCCTAACGAAGAAGTTGAAAACTGGCTGGGCATTGTAAATACTGCCGGCACGTTAAAAACCGGAAGAACTATCCCGGTATCGGCTCCTCTTTATCCTCAAATGATTCAGCTTTTAAATAATGCAAATCAACTTTATTTGGATGCTGCACAAAAAATTAAATCAGGACAGCGTTCTTCGGCATTGAATAATTTAAAACAAGCTAAAGAAAATACTCGTCAAGTATTGTTGATATTCCCATATAACGAAATTGCAGGTCAGCTTAATTTAAAAATAGATAAATTGGTGGATCCTGCAAACTTTACAGGTCAATTTAGGCGGAAGGTGCAAACTATCAGAGCTGAGTACAAACGTAATTCTCAAAAGTCTTATAGCGACTTATTGGATTTGTACAGTATAGATAAAAACTTTCCGGGGCTTATAGAATTAAAAGACGAGATTGAAATTTATCTGGGGCTTAAATTGCCGCCTCCTAACTATAAAGCAATTGCTGAGGCTGCTGATCTTACAAAATCCGCGCAGGCTATATACAGGGCAGGCGATAAAATTGCATTCCCGATAGCTGTTCAGCAGTTGGATACGGCTATTAAATTGGATCCGCAAAATATTACTGCAATACGGCTTAAGGATTCAATCCAAATGAGCATGGGCGGCGCCGCTGCTGTTGTTCTATCGGCTGCCGATGAAACAAAATATCAGCAGGCTGTTTCGGAATTGCAAAAAGGAAATAAAGTTATAGCTGCCGCATTGGTGGAACAGCTTATGCAAAGCCCGAATGCAAGAAATTCTGCAAAGGTTAGAGAATTAAAAAAGAGGATAGATGCATTATTATGATTAACGGAAATAAAAGCATGAAAAGATTTTTAAATGTATTGTTGATATTTTTCTTTTTTATATGCTCTTTATCGGCAAAGGAATTTTATTGGGAAAATCCTTCAGTCATAAGCGGCCGAAACGGACATTTTTTAAAATCCGCTTCAAATAAAGATATTTCTGCATCTGTTTGGGAAGAAGTTGTAAAATCGTCAGACAGTGAAGGTTTAATTTATATTTCTGCCGGTGTATATGTAAATAAAAAATGGACAATAAACGAAAGAATAATTCCGCCGATTCCGTATACTGCGGACATTCCGTCAATTGCTTCGATTGCTGTAGGAAATGACGATACTATTTTAATAGCATTGGTAAAAAACCGTAATACCATTACCATTTTAAAAAGTACCGATTACGGTAAAACTTATGCGGTTAAAAATATTACCACACAAATATACGATTTGCTTTCTCCGCAATTATCTGTTGCTTCAAACGGTAAGTTCCTCATGTTTGTGTCTCACGGTGCAAATGAAAAATTTTCAATATTTTCATCTTCATCTTCAGACGGATTAACTTGGGCTCCTTTTTCGGAATTTAATTTTGCAAAAAAAATAGATAGAGTTTTTCTTCCGGCTCATAGTGCCGCAGCGAGAAATGATGTATTGGTTTTTCAAGCCTTGGACAAAAATGAAAATAGACAAGCCTATCATCTTTTTTCATCTTTTTCTTCCGACGGCGGAAGCTCATGGTCTGAGCCCGTAAGGTTAACCGATGATTTTAGTTTTAATGATCAAAGGCCTCATGTATCGTATATTCCCTCGGAAAGATCCGTTTTTCTTGTGTGGGAAAAAACTCCTTACCGCAGTGAAAAAAATTCTACGGCCTTTGCTGTTTTAAATAATAAGGGAAAACTCGCCTCAAGTATTGATGTTCTTCCTTCTCAAAACGGAATCGTATTCAGTCCTAAAATAATATCTTATAATAAGCAGCCTCTTATTTCTTGGTCTGAAGATTATAACGGCAAGGCTTCGATTTTTATTGCATCCAAAAAAGACGGTGATTGGATGATAGATACCGTTACGTCCATAAACGGTTCATTGCTTTTTGTAAACCCTTTTTTTGTTGACGGCAATCTTCACATTTTATGGCAGGAAGGAATTCGTTCTGCTAAAATAATGCATATTGAACCCGACCACGAAGTTGCAAAAGCTCAGTTACAGCCGTTCGATTTTGATTCAAAAACTGCCGGCGGCAAACAAAAAATTACAATGAAAATCAAATTTCCTAATGATTCATCGGGTATAGCCGGATATTCGTATGAATGGTCTAAAGATTCGCCGCCGGAATCTGTTCGGCCTGTAATTCAAAAATTAGCGAACGAATCTGTTTTGATATATGAACCTGATGAAGACGGTTTGTGGTATTTGGGAGTAAGGGTTTGTGACTATGCGGGAAACTGGTCGGATATGACTACGGTTTCTTATGAAAGAGATATAATTCCTCCCTTGGCTCCTAAATTTGAGCTTTTGGCTTTAGATAAAAACGGTTTTTTAAAATCGAATACTTTTAGTATCAAGTGGAATCCTCCGGAGTATGATATATCGGGAAAACCTGAAACGGCTATAGACGGATATATATGGAATCTTTCTTATATAGGCTCAGCAGATAAATTTATTTCATATCTAAAAAAGGCGTCGCCTTCTTTTATTGATGATGATGCCGTACAAAAAATTCTATCCAATAATTTAAAGATTGATTTAAATACTTCAAAAATTACATCTTCTTCAAACAAAAGAGAATTTTCAAATTACGAAAACGGTCTTTATGCTTTGACTGTTTCTGCGGTAGATGCCTTCGGTAATATCGGTCTTCCTGCGGTAAAGTATTTTGCTTTAAATAAATATATTCCCTATACGTATGTTTCCGATATAAATACGGTTCAAGGTTTGGACGGTGTTATTTCGATGACCGTTGTAGGTAAGGGATTTGCCGAAGGCGGTGAGATTACTTCATTATATGTTGACTCTGACGGGAATCCTCCTTATGATTTAACTATCGAAAAAGAAAATTTTTCTATTGTAAACGATAAACTTATATCGAATGTAAAAATAGATTATGTTGAACCCGGTCAATATTATGTAGGCTTGATGCATTCCGGCCGCGGAACTTATTTTGCAGACAAGGTTATATCTTTTGACAATATAGGAAATATTAAGCTGGGCGACTACGGAGAGACGTACACATATAATTGGCTTTTGTCGTCCGTTGATCACGATTTTTCGGATTATTTTTTAATTATCTTTTTAGCCTTATTTATTTTATTGATTATGATTTTGTCGATATCGGGAGTTATTCATTCTATAAAAGAGGCTGTAAAAATAAAAAATGAGGTAACGGTTTTATTGAGCGGAGGTGTTATGACATTGAGAAAAGAAAAAAGGGTATCTGCATTAAAAGTTAAAGGCGTTGGATTAAGATTAAAGTTTATTTTATTTACAACAACTTTGATACTGTCGGTTATTTTAACCTTGGCTCTTACTTTGGGATTTAGGTTTTCTGAAACTCAGGAAAGACTGTTGGCCGAAGGCTTGGCATCCAATACTCAGGTTTTGCTTGAAAGTTTAAATTCGGGTGCAAAGGCTTATCTCCCTTCAAAAAACGTATTGGAATTAGGTTTTTTGCCTTCACAGATTGGTGCTCTTAAAGAAGCTACGTTTGCGACTATAACCGGAGTTCATATCGACAACAAAAAAGTAGGTTATAATTTTGTTTGGGCATCCAATGATGATGACATTACATCTAAAATAGATACACCCGAATTTGTTGTCGGACAATCAGAATTGTCTTTGGCTCAGATGGAAGATGTTTATAAAAAGCTGGATAAAATTGATCAAGAAGCAAGGGCCAGTGTTGGAGAGCTTTCAGATGAAATTCAGTCTTTGACAAATACGGCTATAGGAATAGCTTTGAATACTGATAGAAAATCGGTAGAACGCCGAAATGAAATTCAAGCTGCCATCAATCAAATGGAAACAAAACTTAATTTGGAATTGAACAATTTGAGTGTAAAGGGTTCAGGCTCTTATCCCGAATTTAATTCAAAAAAACTTTCAAGGGATGTTACCAGCTATCTTTTTTATAAGCCGATTCTTTACAGACAGACAGGTGATAGAACTAATTTTATTCACGGAATGGTTTATATTCAGGTTTCGACAAAAGGTTTAATCGAACAAATTGATGAAGCAACCTTTGCTCTATATAAAATTATTTTCTTCATTTCTCTTGGTTCTCTTATAGCCGGTATTCTCGGAGCCTATATTTTGTCTTCAATTATTACCGCTCCTATTAAAAAGCTTGTTGAACACGTTTCAATGATTGCTGCAACCGATGACAAAGAATTGCTTGCGGGTAAAGATGTTAAACTTAAAACTAAAGATGAGATAGGTGTTTTAGGTACTACCATAAATGCGATGACAAACGGTCTTGTAGAAGCTGCTGCTGCCTCAAAAGATTTGACAATGGGTAAAGAAATTCAAAAAATGTTTTTGCCTCTTGACGTAGATGAAGCAGGAAGAAAACTTACATGCGGTAAAACCATAGATGATAATGTAGAATTCTTCGGCTACTATGAAGGTGCCCGCGGTGTATCGGGAGACTATTTTGATTATATAAAATTGGATGATAGATATTATGCAATTATAAAATGCGACGTTGCAGGTAAAGGAGTTCCGGCTGCTCTTATCATGGTTGAGGTCGCAACTCTTTTCTTGGATTATTTTAGAGAGTGGAAATATAAAACTCACGGTTTAAAAATAGATCTCGTTGTATCCCGCATAAACGATTTAATAGAGTCCCGCGGATTTAAGGGACGTTTTGCGGCCTTTACTCTTTGTATTATGGATTCTATAACGGGTGATGTACATTTTTGTAATGCCGGAGATAACGTTATAAATATTTATGATGCCGCTTCAAAAAAAATGAAAGAAGTAATCTTGACCGAAGTTTCGGCTGCAGGTGTTTTCCCGACGTTTATGATAGATATGAAAGGCGGGTTTAAAGTTGAAACCGTAAAACTTAATCCCGGAGACGTTTTGTTCCTATACACTGACGGTATTGAAGAAGCAAAACGTTTGTTTAGAGATTCCAACTTGCAGCCCGTTTTATGCGAAGAACCCGGCCTTGAAAAAGATGCCGAACATGAAACTCACAGTGTCGGTCAAGATGGAGAAGAATTGGGTAAACCCCGCGTATGCGAAATTATCGAAAATATTTTTGCCCGAAGATCTTTTAGCTTAAAAAAATGGCATAATCCTATTGAAGATGAACCGTTTGACTTTGATTTTACAAATCTTGAAGGAACAATTGAAGATGCCGTTTTAGGACTTGTTTCTGTAGAAAAAATATTCCGCATGTATCAAGATCCTAAAGCTACTGAACGCGATATTGTTCAAGTGGATAAAAAAATAGACCTATTCTTAAACAAACATTTTAGACAATATCAAACATATTGCGGAAACCGCATTCCGAATGCAAACTATAATGAATATCTTTACTATACAAACGTTAAAGAAGATCCTCAATATGACGATTTAACTATTTTGGGTATTAAGAAAAAATAAGATTATGCTTAAAGTACAAAATTTAACCAAATACTACGGAAGCAACAAAAATAAAATCATAGGTTGTAAGGATATTTCGTTTGAGCTGAGAACGGGAGAAATAACTTCTCTTTTAGGTTTAAACGGAGCCGGTAAGAGCAGTATCATAAACTGTATTTCAGGTTACTACACTCCCGATGAAGGAGATGCTTTTATAGATTCATATTCCATTTTAACCGAAAACATTGAAGCTAAAAAACGTTTAGGTATCCTATACGAACAAAATCCTCTTTATGCAGGTTTGAGTGTTTATGAGTTTTTATGTTTTGCAGGACAAATGCACGGAATAAAAAAAGAGCAATTAGATAATGATGTAAACGAAGTAATGAATTTTTGTGAAATTTATGAGATTAAAGACCGCTTAATCCGAGGTTTGTCAAAAGGTTTTAAACAGCGTGTAGGACTTGCTCAAGCTGTTTTGCATAATCCTCCGTTAATTATTTTGGACGAGCCTGCTTCAGGTTTTGACTCCGTTCAAGTAAAAGATTTTGAAAAAAAGATTTTACATATTGCAAAAGAAAAAACTATTTTGATATGTACTCATGATTTAAGACAGGCCGCAGAGATTTGTTCCAATCATATCTTGCTCAATAAGGGAGAGATAATAGCTTTGGGAAATCTTTTAGAAATAAAAGCTCAATTGGAAGAAGCTGGATGTGAGTTTGATGATAATGTTAATTACACCGTGTTAGAAAAAGCTTTTGAATTTTTTGCAGGGATAAATAAAAATGAATTTAGAAAAACCGAATAAGAATATTATTTTTTGTATTGCAAAAAAAGAATTTAAGATGATGTATAAAAGTTCTACCTTTTATGCTTCTTCTCTTTTTTTTATATTGGGTGCAGCTTTTGGCTTTATCGGAACCGATTCATGGTTTAATGCAGGATTGTCGGACCTAAAAACTTTTTTCCTGAATATGCCGTTTTTATTTTGTATTATAATTCCAATGCTTACTATGAGCCTATGGAGTGATGAAAAAAAACAATTTACCGATAAGTTTTTATTTTCATTGCCTGTTCCAATTCGTTATATAGTTTTAGGAAAATATGTGAGTCTTATTTTTATTTGGCTGATAATGATAGGCTTTAGCATAATAATTCCTTTATCCGTATTCCCGTTAATTTACTTGGATGTTGGAGCTTTTATAGTTTCATATTTTTCTATTTTTTTGTTTGGTGCAGGCATAATTTCATTCTCGTCAGCTTTGGCAGCATTATCGCCGAGAACCGAAATTAATTTTTTGTTTTCATTTTTAACGGTGTTGTTTTTTACTTTTATTTATCCGATAACAAAAAATTTAAATTTTTCTTTATTTTTGCATAAAATTATCTCTTATCTTTCTTTTAGCTCACACTTTGATTCTGCTGCAAGAGGTCTTTTTGATTCCGCAGATATATTTTTTTATTTTCTTTTGATTGCTTTGGGAATTGAATTGAGTGTTTTTATTTTGACAAAACAAAGGGATGCAAAATGAAAAAAGAATATAGATTTCAATTTTTACTTTTTATTTTGATGGCTGTTTTAATTTCGATTATTTCAACAAAGATATATTTTAGACTTGATATGAGTAAAGGGAAAACTTATACTTTATCGAATTATACAAAAAATCTTTTAAAAAATCTTGACAGCTCTGCCAAAGTAACGTGGTTTAAAAGCTCAAATGTGGATTTGTTTTTCCCGTCATTAAAATATTTAAACGACATGCTTTTGGAATACGCCCTTTATTCAAATGAAAAATTTTCCGTTTCCGTAAAAAATACTTCGAGCCTTTCAAATGAAGCTGTAAAACAAATAGGAATAATACCTCGTGAAGTCGAAGCTCAAGATAATGCCGTGAAGATAGTGCATAAATTATATTCAGGGCTTATGATTGAATATATGGGACAGACCAGGGTAATACCTTTTATAGATGATATCGACACTTTGGAGTATGACCTTGCAAGATTTATCTTGAGCATGAGAGATGATGCAATAGGAAATACTCAATCAGGAACAATCGCTCTTATCGCAGATCCTGCCTTGTTAGAAAACGATTATTCCTATGTAATTCCTTGGCTTGAATATGCAGGTTTTAATGTACTGCCTTTAGAACTTCCCGTATTAAATATACCGGCCGAATTACCTCTTTTGGTTATAGGTTCCGATTATATAGATTATTCTTCTGCTGCTGCGATTGATATGTTTTTACAAAAAGAGGGAAGGGCTGTTTTTTTTGTTTCGGGAAACAAAGTTGATGTAAAAGGTTCATGGAAAGCAAAACCCAAGGTTAAAGATTTTTTATTGGATGTGCTTTCTCATCACGGGTTTTATGTAAATGCAAATATGGCTCTTGATTTAATAAATAATTTTCGTATTACGATGTCGTCGATTGATAATAGAGGAACTCAATTAATTAATTATCCTTATTGGATTCAACTTCCTTTAAACGGTATCGACAAAGATCATCCGATATTTGCGGCTTACCGCCCGTTGGTTTCTTTTTGGCCGTCTTCAATCGATACGGATTTAAATAAAAATTCTTCGATAACTCCTTTTGCATTTACAGGAAAAAATTCTCTTACGGTTTTTGAGTCTTATAGTACTGATCCGCTTGAAAATCATTTTAAAAAATTTCAGGATGCATCTTTTAAGCCTTCAGTAATTGTTGCAGGACAGACAAAGCCGTCCCGTGTTTTGGTTATAAGCGATGAATATATGATAAGTAAAGCAATCGATTATACTGCATCTCTTTACAATATGGACTTTATGGTAAATTGCGTAGAATATATCTGTTTAAAAGATAATCTTCTTTTATTAAAAAATAAAAAACATTCGCCTCCTTCTTTTAAACAATTTGAAGATAGGGATGAAATGTTCAATCTTGTGTTTAAGGCAAGATTGATTTCTCTTATTTTTCTTCCTATTTTTATTTTTGCTTTAGGCGTTTATATATTCATAAAGCAGGGGAGGGTAAAATGAATTTTTTTTTAAAGTTGAAAAAATATACAAAAGGATTAATTTTTATAAATGTTTTTTTGCTTTTGCTTTTGATTTTTATAAGCATTCCAAAACAAGAAAAAGATGTCTTTAATGCTCCTCTTGTTTTAAAAAACAATATTGAAAATATAGATGAAATTATTTTTACCATTCCAGACAATTCTCTTCCTCCCGTTTTTAACGAATTGATTCTTTTTAAAAAGAAGGATAAGTTTTTTTTAAAGACAATGGCCGGCGAGTATCAGGTTAAAACTCCTCTTGTGGATAGACTTTTTTCGATTTTAAGCACAAAACAAAATTTTAGATTTGTAGATGACAATGTAAAACAATATATCAACTTCGGTTTGGATGATGACCATTCTGCCCGGCTTAAACTTTTGCGTTCCGACAAAACCATAATCGGTGAATTTATATTTGGAAAAAAAGACACGTTGGGCATCAATCGTTATGTCCGCATAGATGCCCGCACAAAAGTTTTTATTATGCCTGATGTTCTATCGTCGTTTTTAACCGTAAACAATAATTTTTGGCTTGATTTGCAAATTTATAAATACAAACTTCAAAATAATTCGATTCGCCGCATCGAAAAAAACAATAAGTTTTCGATCCGCTCAAATAAAACTGAAAAAGAATTTAACGAACTTGAAACTTTTTTAAGGCAGTTTTCATGTATCGATATTTTCCCTGCTTTTCCGGTAATTACTTCTGAAAGCGAAGAGTTTAGTTTAATTTTAGAAAACGGCGAAAGAATAAAAATCGAGCTTACACCGATGGAAGGCGGCGATTTTATCCTGCTTGACTCTTCTTCAAAAAAGCCCTATGTGATAAGCGGATATACAAAACGCCGCATCGATTCCATCATAAATTCTATTTTTTAATTGATGTTTCGCTTAACAGTTTTTTGATATTGTTTATACAAAGCTCTAAATAGTTTTCAGGTACCGGTGCTTTTTTCCATGGATGAGTAAGTCCGCTTGAGCTGTTTATCCGTATAAGGGATAAGGTGCATCCTGCATTTTGAAGAATACTTATTACGGTTTTTGCATCTCCGCCTTGAGAGCCGACTCCCGGAATCAGCATCGGAACTTCCCCGGCTTTTGCATAAATTTCGGCTATGACCTTTAATTCTTCCATTCCTGTTGCCCCGACAACGGCTCCCGTTCCGGGAAATTCTTTTGCATATGAGGCTATCTTTTCGGCAACTTCGATATAAAGCTCATGAGCGTTTTTTCCGTCTGAAACGGTTTTAAGATTTTGAAAATCTTTTGCTCCCGGATTGCTCGTACGGTTTAAAATGTACGCTCCCTTATCGAGGTATTTTTCCGAAATAAAGGGAAGAATAGAATCGCTTCCCATATAAGGACTTACGGTTACGGCATCGGCCTTCCAGCAGTCAAATGCTTCAACGGCATAATTTAAACTTGAACGGGCAATGTCTCCTCGTTTTGAATCAAGGATTACGGGAATACCCGGAAAATGTTTTTCGATTAAGGATAAAATTTCTGCAAGGCTTTCAGAGCCTAAAAAATCCTTTTTTCTGGGCTTATCCAGCGCCGAATAATATCCGATATTCGGTTTAAAGGCTGAAGGAACCAAATCCTTTTCCTGCATTTTTTCGAAAAGCTCTTTAAAAAAACTTATAAGATCGTCTTTTAGATTCCCGGTTTTCTGTGGTATTGCTTCGATAATCGGGTCCAATCCCATACATGCGCAGTTATTAGTTCTTTCCGCCGAAGTTTTTAATAATTCAATGTAGTTCATATATGAGCTAAGTTTAACTTAAAACGGAAAATGTGTCAATTATGCCCTAAATTTATAAAAAAAATCAACAAATTCTCTAAAAAATGCATTTTTTGGTTGAAGATATGCAACTTCTGATTTATAATGTACATATGAGGAAAAATAAACTTTTTTTTATAGCCATAGTTGCATCTTTGGGCATTGCAGTTTCAGCTCAATCTTTGTCTTCTAAGTTGGAAACGGCTTTAAAATCAAAGAATGTGAAAGCTGTGCGTGAACTTTTAGTTTCAGCTCCCTCCGGTGAAAAAACAAAATTTGAAAAAAAAGTTCTTGAGACTGCAAAACAGTCTGTTCGTTCGGGTGATTTGGATTATGCTAAAAATCTTGCCGAGGTTATTCTAATATCAAATCAGGATCATGTTGAGGCACAAGATTTATACTCTTCGATTGTGGAGATGCAGAAGAATAAAAGAAAAATTGATGAGCAAAAAAAACAGATTCAGGCCGAGGCGGAAGCCAAAGCTAAGGCTGAAGCTGAAGAAAAGGCTCGAATAACTGCAGAAGAGCAAAGAGAGAAGGACAAAGAAGCTTTGTATAAATCCGTGCATGAAGTTGACTTAAAAAATTTTTACCTTGAAGCAAGTTTAGGTACTTCATTCAGTATTTTCGGCAGTAGTTTTGCAAATAAAGCTTTTGGGCGTAAAAAGACTAATTCCGATATGGGAGTATTGGTCGGATTCAATGCAGGCTTTGTACATCCTTATATATTGTTAAAATTAGGATTAAATGTAAATTGGCTTACTGTAGCGATGTCCGGAAAAGACCTTTCTGTTTTTGTTGCATCCAGATTTGCAATAGGAACCGCTGCTGCAGGCGGTGTCCCTATTTTTTTGTCAACAGGTCATACTTACATAAACTATTACGGCAAGGGCGGCGGTGAGCAGCAGTCTATGTTGTATACAAGAATCAGTAGTCCTTTTGTAGGAATCAGTGTTGAAGATTGGCACCCAATCGAAAAACTGGGTTTGACATTTAAATTTAACTGGATTCCAATATCAGTTACAAGCCCTTTTATGAGTTTTGGTATGCACACAAATATCGGAATAACTTATGAATTTTGGAAGAACCGAATTATGTCTTTAAGAGCGGGCGGTGATATGGATATATATGCCTTTACTGCAAAAAAATATGCCGATTGGAATATTATTCCGAATATATATGTAAATACTATATTCCATGTTCCCAAGTGATCGATCTTGAGGGTATCATTGAAATGAAGGTATCATTGAAATGAATTGTAAACAAAAAAACGATTTAAAAATTTTTTCTTATACACGTGTGTGTTGTGTTGTTTTTTCTTTGATTATTACGGTTCAAGCCTTTACCCAAAATGAACTTATGGAAAAAATGATTGACTCTATCAATCGGAGTCTTTTATTAAAAGAGTATGATAAGGCTTTTACCAATAGCCTTTTTGTACTGCGTAATTATAAAGATCAGGAATTGCCTATTGATATTGAAGACACCTGCAAAAGGGCTGTAAGTTCATGGCTATCTTACCTTGAGACAGAAAAAAAATGGGAAGAAATTATTGATATTGAACAAAAATTAATTGATGCTCCTGAGTCCATCAAAGTTCTTTATAAGAGCCCTATTGATAAGGCTATAGTTAAACTTAAAAAAATGCCTGCCGCTTCTTCTAATAGGATTCAACCTAATTCCGTGGAAGTTAAACCTCCTAAAAACGAAAACAAACCGAATAAAAATTCTGTAGAAACAATTCAAAAGTCTTCAGCCGGAACTGTTTTGACTGCAGCCGATAAAATACAAATCCTTGAAGAGCAAAGAAAAGTTTTTAAAGAATTTTTATATAAAATGAAAATGATGGAAAAAGAGCAAGAAAAAATTCGTTATAGTGAAAGAGAGTTGTACGAAAAAAAACGGTTGGAAATTGAACTTGCCAGAAACGAGGCAGACAAAGAACTTCGTGAATATGTAAGAGAAATTATTGAGGAAAACAGGAAAAATACAAACAAAATTATCATAATGGTTTTAATTGCAGCATCAATTTTTTGTGTATGTTTGACTGTAATTATTATAACGGTTGTATTGGTTAATAAAAAATAAGGAGTTTGATATGAAAAAATTATGTATTTTAACTTCAATTTTGGTATTGTTGTGTGTATCATGCGGAATAAAAACGAATTTGGATATTCAAGAAGCTATATTTCCGCCTGAACATTCTATTATTGTATATCAAAATGCTACTTCGCAAGGATTTAAAAACGGCTCGACTTTATCTTTGGTTGGTATAGGTGATGCAGGACATAGTTCATGGGAAGAGCTTCATATTGAAAATTTGACCGAGCATGAAATAGAGTTTGACGGTCTTCCTAAAATTTCAAATACAGATATATTTGAAATCAGAGATCCGCTTTTTAAATTTAAGCTTGGGCCTTATGAAAGAACCGGTTTTGAGGTACGGTATAAACTTGCTGATGTCGGATCTGTTGAAACTGATCTTGCAATCAATTATAAAGTTAATAAACGGAAAAGAAACTTTTCCATTAAGCTTAGCGGAAATTTCATCGGCCTTCAAATAGTCGAAGTCATCGCAGCAAATCCTCCTCTCATACCGTCAGAAATTGAACGTAATCTTCCTAACGGAGGAGCCGGAGTTGACTTTGGATATAAAGAAGGTGATCAAGTTACAAGAAAATTCCGAATAAAAAATAACAGTAATGAACGTATTGTTATCCAAAATATTTCTCTTGATGCTGCCGCAGATTCTGCCGGTTTTAACTTTGATGGACATACCGAACTGCCCGCCGGAACTATTTCGGCTAATTCTTCAAGAGATTTTGAATTGACGTTTCCTGAGTCTTCCATGCTCACATACAAAAAAGGAAATATTATAATACGGCATGACAGAAGTCCTCATCCTTATAAAGTTGCAGTCTGCGGCGGCGGTCCAATCATGCCGATAGAAATAGTGCATAGAAGGAGCGGTGAAGATGTTTCCTGTGTAGTACCGTATAAATTAGATAAAAATTGTTATGACTTCGGCTATAAACCCGCTGTGTCCGAATTTCAATCTATCGGAATTAAAAATATGAGTAAGGCAATATTGCGTTTTGAAAATATTGATGTAAATCTAGTTTCGGGGGCGTTTACATTGCAAAAAAAATATCAGCCCAACGAACTTGTTTACCCGGGAGATCAAGCCAAGCTTGAAATTAGGTTTACTCCTCAACCAAATACGTGGTCCGAAGATGATATTATCATTAAAGATAACAATACTGGAAGAAAATATGTTTTATCCCTTACAGGTTCGGGATTTAAACAACCTAAGGATATCCCAGGGCTTTCCCTATGGCTAAGAGCTGACAGGATAGGTAAGGAACACTTAACTGATAGCAAAGCTGAGATATTTCCCGATATTTCGGGACATGATTTTGATGCTATAAAGTATAAGGGAAAGGGGCCGACTTATAAAGAAAATGGAATAGGCTTGTGGCCGGACTCCGAGAAACTTCCTGTGTTAAATTTTTCAGATAATGAAGCAATGGCTGTTTTAACATCTGAAGATAAATGGATTACCGAAAACGCTGAAGGTACAACGAGTTTTGTTATTTTTAGGCCGAAATTAAATGAAAAAAGATATCATACGCAAGTTGCTATTGTAGGTTCAAATGGAACAAAACCCATTTTTCCATATATAGGTACAACTCAGTTCGTTTTTGATCCGGTAGATGGATTAACAAAAAACGGTTTGGGCGATCCAAGAAGAAGTGTAAGGTTTTATATCGAAAACGGTTATTTATCCGGAGGCAGGAGTCCTGCTTCATCTATGATATACAATATTGACAATGATCCAAATCCTTTATATGCTGCAGCAATAAGATTTGATAATTCAAAAAATGATCCGGATCCTAATTTTCATTTTTTTGTAAACGGAGATAAGGATAATACAGGTGAGACTCCGATTGCCTATGTACATTCTTCAGATCAAGGTGCGACTTCAGGCAATATTCGTGCGTATGGATATCCTGTAGGTCATCGCGGGGAAATTAGAGATTATGCTTTGGATCCTCATCCTGCGGGCGCTTGTCCAATGGATTATGCTTTGCATTTTTTAAATACCAATCATCCTTTTTTCAAATCAAGGACTTCAAGCGGTTCTTCATTAAATGGAAGCATTAAAAATCTCTATATAGGTAAACATGCAGACGAATCATCTCCTTTCTACGGCGATATTGCAGAGGTTATAATATTTAACAGAGCCTTAACAGATGATGAGATTAAGGAGGTATATAACTACATAAAGGTGAGGTACAATACTCAAAGATTACCCGAAGCTTTTTACAAATTATATAAGATTCATCCTGCGGTTATACCTTGGATACAAAAAACATACTAGATGCCATAATTGCATATTTTTGAGTAATGTGATATAATCTTTCGATTATGTTAATTACTTTTAAAGAATTGGGACTTGATGATATAGTCCTACAGGCAGTTGAAGCCAAGGGGTTTGAAGAGCCGACTCCTATTCAGGTTTTGGCAATCCCGAGGCTTCTTTCGGGAGAAGCAAATGTTATAGCTAAGGCTCGTACCGGAACCGGAAAGACGGCAGCTTTCGGCCTGCCTCTTGTGCAGGAACTGCGCGCAAATACGGGGAAGGTGCGAGCCCTCATCTTGGTTCCTACCAGAGAGCTGGCCGTTCAAGTAGCAGGTGAACTTGAATCTTTTAGAATTGAAGAGTTTCCCCGTATTACAACCGTATACGGAGGAGCGGCTATAGGCCCTCAGCTCCGCAGTTTAAAAACGGGTGTCGAAATCGTTGTGGGAACTCCCGGCCGTGTAATGGATCATCTTGAACGCGGCTCGTTAAAAATTGAAGACATCGAATACTTTATTTTGGATGAAGCCGATGAGATGCTCAACATGGGCTTCATCGAAGACATAGAAAATATCTTTTCAAAGGCAAACCCTGAAGCCCGTGTTTTAATGTTCTCGGCAACGATGCCCAAGCAGATACTGGCTATAGCTTCCGACTTTATGGGCGATTATGAAATTGTTGAAGAAGAAGCCCAAGAAGAAACAGCCTCTTTAACCGAACAATTTTTTTGGGTTGTTAGGGAAGGGGATAAGACCGAGGCTTTGGTGCGCTTAATCGATACAAGTCCCGGCTTTTACGGCCTCGTATTTTGCCAAACCAAAATCGATGCCGATGATGTTGCAAAAGAACTTGATGAAAGGCATTACGAAGCGGCAGCTCTTCACGGAGACATTCCTCAAAGTCAGAGAGAAAAAATATTGGAGCGCTTTAGATCCAAAAAAACGCGCATCCTTGTTGCAACCGACGTTGCCGCCCGCGGGATAGATATTGAAGGCATTTCTCATGTCGTCAATTATGCAATTCCTTATGACGGGCCGACCTATACCCACCGCATAGGCAGGACGGGCAGGGCCGGAGCCGCGGGGATTGCCGTCAGTTTTGTGCGCCCTAATGAAATAAAACGAATCGATTATTTACGCAAACATGCCCGAGGAGAATTAAAAGAAGGAAAAATTCCTTCAATCGAACAAGTTATCGAAACCAAAAGAACCCGCATTTTAAAAGAAACTGCAGCCCAAATCGAAAAAAGAATAAATGAAGAAAAACCCGAACAAGGCTTTTCGGCTTTTGCAAATAAGCTTACGGAATACGGAGATGCTCAAACCGTGCTTTCCTTTATTCTTCAAATGCAGTACGGTTCATTCTTATCCCCTTCACATTATAAAACGATTAAACCTGTACGCTCCGAAGGACGTATACGAAAATCGGGTGATGAAGATTCTTTACGCCTTTATATAGGAGTAGGAAGAAAAGACGGTATCACAAAACGTAAGCTCGCCGAAATGTTAAGCCGTCTCCTTTCAATACCTGAAAGACTTGTAGACGATATAGAAGTCATGGATAAATTCTCTCTTGCAACAATGCCGAAAAATGCAGCAAATGATGCATTACGCCTTTGTAAAAAGAAAAGAGGTCTTCCTCATATGCACATTGATGTAAAAAGCGAAACATCCCCTCGTTCAGCTTCTTTGGGAAAGGGCAAAAGAGGACAAAAACGCAATTTTAACGGTGAAGAAAAAAAATCTAAACGTAATGTAAATTCTGCATCAAAGTATAAGCGTAAATAATTTTTATTATTAACATAAATTATTTATAAATTATGTTTTTTTTGCTTGACAATTCCGATTTTGATGATATATAATTTAATTCCAAGGAGGGAAATTTATGAGTGTTGTACATGGAGTTGTACGCGATAAAAATAAAAAACCTGTGCCTTATGCAAAGGCTGCGCTTTTAACCGAAAGGTTTGAAGTTATTGTCAGCTGTGAAGCTGATGAGAACGGATGTTTTTCGATGGAAGTTGAATCAAAAAAATATCCTTATTTTATAGCTTCAAAGGGGTTTCATGAACAATTTCTTGAATTCTGGGGCCATAATATAGATTTGAGGAATGACCTTGAAATAAATCCAAAACTGGGAAAAATAGAAATCTTTAGTTTAATTTTTTTCCCATCGTTGGATACGGATAATTCTATGATGATTTATTTTAGGCCGATGAGTTTGAGGCTTTTATTGGGCGGCGAAAAAGCAATAGCGCCTGAACTTAATACAGACGATATAACCGTTTCGATAAACAGAGATTTTTATCAAATTGTTAATATGAGGGTTATAAGCGAAACTCATGATAAAGATGTTGAGCCCATAAAGGCTTATGCCTTAAAGATAATGATGGACGGTATCGAATTTGACGGAAAAAATAAACTTGAAATAAGTATCATAAAAGATGATGATTACGGTGAAGCCGTGTTGTTTTTTTAAATACGGATTTTAAGTTGAGATAAATGTATGATAGATTCACATGTTCATCTTAGAGACGGTCTTTTATCCGATAAAGAAACTATAGCTCACGCTTTGAGTCTAGCTTGTCCTTCAGGCTTTACGGCTTTCTTTGATATGCCGAATACCAATCCGCCTCTTACAAATGCAGACGCCGTTTTGGAGCGTTTTGCTCTTGCAGAAAAATCCGTAAAGTCGGCAGGTGTTTCCGGCTTTTACGGTGTTTACGGCGGCCTTACTTCCGATAATTTGCAGATAGAAAAAATGGCCTTGTTCTATAAAGAGCATTTTCCAAAAATCCTCGGTTTTAAAATGTTTGCAGGGCATTCTACAGGCAATATGGGAATTGTCGAAAAAGAAGAACAAAGAAAAGTTTATTCCGCTCTTGCACGGCTTGGATATGAGGGCTTAATAGCTGTTCATTGCGAAAAAGAAAGTCTTATGGATAATTCCGTCTTTGATATTGAAAATCCTATAACTCACAGCATTGCCCGTCCGCCTATTGCCGAAATAGAATCTATAAAGGATCAAATTGAACTTATTAAAGCCGCGGGTTTTAGAGGACATCTTCATATTTGTCACATAAGTACAAAAGAAGGAATAAGGCTCGTTGCCGAGGCGAAAAGACAAGGCCTTAATATTTCTTGCGGAGCGGCGGCTCATCACGCTCTTTTAAATATCGATTCTTATAAAAAGTCGGGCCTTTTTGTAAAGATGAATCCTCCCTTGCGTGAAAAAAAAGACCAAGAAGCCGTTTTTAATTCTCTCATTTCGGGCGAAGTTGACTGGATTGAAAGCGATCATGCTCCTCATACCCTTGAAGATAAGAAAAAAGGCGCCTCCGGCATTCCGGGGTTTGCAGGTTCCCTCATTCTTTTAAAAAAACTGCGCAAAGCCGGCTGCTCCGAATCTCGCTTAGAAGAACTTTGCGGCAAGGCCGTCAACCGAATTTTCAAACTTAATTTGCCCTATAAAGTACCCTCAAACACCGAAATTGACGCCTCCCTCCCAATCCTAAGAAACGGCTATCCCTTTGATGCATTTGAATTTATGTAGCTAAGTTGTAAAAAAGATTACTTGACAAATATAAAAAAAATGTATATTATAATTATAGTTACTCTTTATGAGTACTGTTTTAACAAACCTGTATAGTACGGCTTCCCACTTATTCGGGATAAGCCGGAGTTACAGGTTTTTTTATATTGGGAGGAGATTTGATGAAAAGAACTGCTATTTTAGTGGATGGGGGATTTTACCGTAAACAAGCCTTATATCATTTTGGTAAAAAACGGCCGGATGAGCGTGTTACCGAATTAATAAAATATTGTAAACTGCACCTAAAAGAACGCTCCAAGTTTGAAATTATAGATAAAAATGGAAAGAAAAAACGCCGATATCAGTGGAACGAATTATACCGAATATTTTATTATGACTGTCCTCCAATATCAAAAGCCTTATATCATCCTCTAACTAAAAAGAATATAGATTTTTCAAAAACCGATACCAATAAATGGATGGTGGAATTTATTGAACAGTTAATTCATCAAAGAAAGGTTGCTTTAAGGATGGGGACATTGGCTGATAGCACTGCTTACTATGGTTTAAAGAATAATACGGTTAAAAAGCTGTTTTCAGAACGTTTATCAATTTCAGATATAACTGAGAATGATTTTGATTTGTTTTTACGGCAAAAAGGGGTAGACATGAAAATCGGTATAGATATTGCTACTCTTGCATATAAAAAGTTGACTGATCAGATTATTCTTATTACTGGAGACAGTGATTTTGTGCCGGCTGCTAAATTAGCACGCCGAGAAGGCATTGATTTTATAGTTGACCCGATGGGACATAAAATTTTGCCTGATTTAATGGAACATATTGACGGATTACAATCCTATTATAAACATGTTGCACTTAAAAATTCTGCACTGCAATGTTAAAAAGGTAATTCTCCCTCCCAATCCTACGGAACGGCTATCCCTTTGATGCTTTTAAATTTATGTAATTTTTTCTTCATTTTGCTTGGTATTTTGAATTTTTTGATGTATAATGAAAGAAACAAAGTTCGAAGTTCAAAGTAAGGAGTGCGAAGTACAAAGTTCGAAGTTCGTACTTCCTGCCGTTCGGCATTTGTCATTTGGCATTCGAACTTTCCATCGTTCGGCCTTTATTTTGAGGAGGTTTTTTATGAAAAAGATATTATTTTTTATTTTGGTACTTGTTTTGACGGTATCATCGTGTAATTTGTTTGTAAATGAAGAATACGGCGAGCTTATTTTAAGCTTTGACGGAACTCTTCCTGACGGAGCAAGGGCCTTGGATTCCAATGGGCTTCCTGTTCTTTCATCGACAGATATGAAAATCAAGATAGTCAGGGAAAACGGCTATACGATAATACGGGAGCTGGCTGCCGAAGAATCCAAATCCTTAATTGAGCTTGTTCCCATAGGCGAAAAGATCGAGATAACGGTTACGGCCTCTAATGCTTCTTCCCAATGGTCAGGTAAAAAGACCCACACCGTAACCTCAGGCCGAAATCAGGTAATAGTCCTCTTAAGCAAAAAAGCTTCAGGTTTAAATAAGCTGTTGTTTACGCAAACGAAAGTAACCGCGGCGGGGGGGGCAACTTCTTACGACTTAACCCTCTACATGGACGGAAAACCGATTACTGTGCCCCAATCAACCGATGAAGGGCATATCTTTGCCCGAGACAGCTTGGGAAGACTGTATGTACGATATAGTACGGATGCCTCCCCTCCTGCGCAAAAACTTATCCGCTATACAAGCGAGGGTGACGGACCTGAGAATATAAGTCTTCCGCCAGCTCCGCCTATTACCCCTTCAGCATTTATGAATGATTTTACAACAGGCATAACTTATGTTGTTGATCAAAACGGTAGTGTTTATAAAATAGAAGAAAACGCGGTCAACGTTCCCCATCTAACAAGCCTCACGTTTTTTAAAGGTCAGGCAGCAATCGATAATAATCGGGTTGCATGGTTTGGGCATGATAACCCTACTGAACCTAAAATCTATGTCAAAAATATTGATGGCACAGGTGGTGAAGATGTTGAGATTAAAGATGATATTAAAATTAATGACTGCAAAAATTCCGAGGTAACCGATATTTTTATCCGCAATGGTTATGCCTATGTGCTTTTTAAGACCGGGCATTGGTACAATAACTCTATTATTTATGCTTTCGGCGGCGTTGTGCGCTATAATATAAACAATTTGGATGAGGACCCCGTAAAAATAGGGTTTACCGACCCCAAAATTAATACCGGCAATCATACACTTTATAAGCCGTACGATTATTCCAATAATTTTTACGGGGCGGTAAAGGTAATCGGCTTTGACGAGGACAATATCTACATAGCCGACGACGGCTTTGATGCCGTTTATGACGGTGTCCACCAGCCGACAATTACGGCAAACCGTAACCGCATAGCCGTGCTTAATATGGAAACAAACGCGCTCAGCTTTACCGATGCAGCACCTGCAAAATGGTTTAATGAGTGGTAGTGAAGTGCGAAGTTCGACCTTCGTCGTTCGGCATTCGAACTTCCCATCATTCGTACTTTCGGTACAGGGCAACCGCACCAGATTGCTGAAGCGGTTGGCTTCCTTATTGAGCGAAATTTTAAACAAAATTTCGCTCTTTTGTTCAAAAAAACAGGGTAACCGCATCATAGGGGGAACAAAATAGCAAAAAAATAGGCTGTGAATACCCCTCTTGCAGCCGCATAGCGGCGAAAGGCGGGTTGAACAGCCTATGTTTTTTGCGAAGATGAAACTCTGGTGCGGTTACCCTGACTTTCGGTACCTTGACTATGTATGCAATCACATATATACTATAAATTAAAAGAGAGCTGGAGATGATTTTTGAATGGGATGAGGTTAAAAATGAAACTAACATAAAAAAACATGACGGTATTTCATTCAGAATAGCAGCTCGTATTTTTCTCGATAATAAGCGTATAGAAAAATACGACGAGCAACATTCAACTATTGAAGAACAGCGTTGGAATGCGATCGGTCTTGTTGAAGATGTGCTTTTTGTTGTGTTTACGGAAAGAAAGAACAATATAATTAGGCTTATATCTGCACGAAAAGCAAATCAGGAGGAAATAAATGAATACTATAGTAACTATGACATTAGATGATTTAAAGAAAACTCCGCTCACAGAAGAAGAAAAACAAACTATCCGAAAAGCAAAGTCTATCCCTGCTGATGATTGCCCCGAACAATCTAAAGAAGATCTTGCCAAATTCAAACCATGGTATGAAGTACATAAAAAAGATGAAAATAGTATTAAAATAGATGCTGATGTATTGGAATGGTTTAAAGCTCAAGGTAAAGGCTATAAAACAAAAATTAATGCTGTTTTACGTTCTTATGCGTTTGGCTGATGAAGCTGCAAAGTACAAAGTGCGAAGTGCGGCATTCGTCATTTCAGCGTTCGACATTCGACCTTTCCATCGTTCGTCCTTAGTAATAGGTGACCTATTACAGCTAAAATATGGCACATATTTCAGTACTATACTAGGCGGCCTCGTGGGATATTACAAAATTGGTTTATTGCGGGTTAATTTTATAAAGCTTCAATTTCTTCTTTGCAAAGCCTTGTCATTTGCATAATAAAATCAAGTTCGCAATTTGCTTGTTTCATCAGCTTTGCTGTTTCATGTTCTTCGGCACGCTGTACGGTTATATCGGTTTCATAATCATATTCGGCCAATAACATGTTTATTACCTCCTCTTTTTGAAACGAGGGCATCTCCTGCGTCGCACGGCAAAAAAGTGCCCTCGACATATACCCGATACGCCTGAGGCCGCCACGGATGGCGGTGGTTTCAACTTTACGATGTTTTGAGCAAAGCTCAAAACTCGAAGATGAAAAATGTACAAGGATGTACATTTTTCATCGGCCTTGAATCTGCTCCGCCTATTTTCAAAAAGGCTTATTCTTATAATGATTTCACTTCTTGAATGCTTAAACCCGTTCCTTCAGCTATTTTAGCAATGTCAAAGCCAAGACGCTTAAATGCTGCAGCAGTTTCAAGGGCTTTTTGGTGTGAGCCTTGTTCAATACCTTGCTCAATACCTCGTTCAATACCTTGCTCAATACCCTCGGCAAAGGCTATTTCACGTTCTTCAGCACGCTGTACGGCTATATCTGTTTCATAATCATATTCGGCGAGTAACATGTTGATTACCTCCTTAGTCTTGCGTTTTAGATAGTCTCTCAAAATATTGTTTTGTATACATTCCTCAATGGCTTTTTGAAAGCCGTTTTGAGAATCAGTTTTTTTCCATCTCCTTACCGTTTCTACAAATACGGTGTATTCCTGCATCGTTTTGCAGTTTTCCAGTATAGGATGCCTATTGTTCCGGTTTATGTTTATTACCTTAACGGTTAATTCAAGGTTGGGTTTTTCTGTGCTTTCTATAAAGGCTTCCGAGAGTTTTAGTGTTTTATCGGAAGGAAAAGGTTCTTCCCCATTGTAGAAAACATAGAATTCCGGGGTTGGAATATTAAGAAGTTTACGGCTATATTTTTCTTTTGATTCAAAGAAGGTTTCGTAAAGGCGGCTGATGTATTCAAGGCAGCGTAAAGGCATGTTGGGATTGATAGTTGATTGATGCTCCGCTAGAACTATAATTTTGTTTTCTACAAGGTAGGACACATCATTATAAAAAGTCATGTACAAGACTTGATCCAAGCGGATGTTCTTCAAAGCATCCGCAGCTGTAAGAGAAGTACCATGCAGAGCATTATAAAGCGATAAAAAGTTTTCTTTTGCCTTTTCATCTTCGCTGAATAAATCGACGAAGACCGAGTCTTTGTATTTTCTGTTTGAAGTACTCATAGCTATGTCTCCTTGCCGTTCGTATTATAACATAGATTAGCAAGTTTTTAAAGAGTTATAGATAGATATTTTAAGGGAGAAGTGCGAAGTTCAAAGTGCGAAGGACAAATGGCGAAGTGCGAAGTACAAAGTGCGACATTTGACATTCGTACTTTCCATCGTTCATCCTTTCAAAATATACGGGCATCTCCTGCGTCGCACGGCAAAAAACAGTCCTCGACGTATATCCGATACTCCTGTTGCCGCCACAGATGGCGGTGGATAGCTTTACAGTTTTTCTATATCTTCTTGAGATAAACCTGTCATAAGACAAATTTCCGAAATAGGGTACTGATGAGAAATCATCAACTTTGCCGTTTCAAGTTTTGTTTGATACGAGCCTTGTTCAATACCTTGTTCAATACCTTGCTCAATTCCTTGCTGTATGCCAATCATTAGGCTTTCTTGTCTTTGTACCGCAATGTCGGTTTCATAATCATATTCGGCCAATAACATGTTGATTACCTCCCGTGATTTTCTCGTTAAATATTCTTGTAAGATTCCTTTTTCTATACAGATTTTTACCGCATTGGTAAAGCCGTTTTCTATGTCAAGCAGGGTTTGTTTTCTCACTTCTTCAACAAAAAGGCTGTATTCTTCAAGCGGTTTGCACTCCGCGAGAACCTTATTTGCCTTATCCGTATTGATGTTCAGGACCTTTACTGTAAGCTCCAAAGGTAGTTGTTCAGGTTGTGTAATAAATGCATCCGACAGTTTTAGAGTTGTAGTTTCAGGGTAATCTTCTTTACCGTTGTAAAAAACGTAGAATTCCGGTGTTGGTATTTTTGAAAGTTTTCTTAAATACCTGTCGGTAGGAGCTTGTAGTTTCTCATAAAGTCTTGCGATATATTCTAAAAAGCGCAAAGGCATATTTTCGTTTATTGTAGATTGGTGCTCTGCAAGTACGATTATTTTGTTGTCCACAAGACAAGAAACATCGTTGACTATGTTCATGTACATGACATTATCCAGCCTTATGTTTTCTACAGGGCACGACAGTTGCAGATTTGTACCATGCAGAGCATTATAAAGCGATAAAAAGTTTTCTTTTGCCTTTTCATCTTCGCTGAATAAATCGACGAAGACCGAGTCTTTATATTTTCTGTTTGAAGTACTCATAGCTATGTCTCCTTGCCGTTCGTATTATAACATAGATTAGCAAGTTTTTAAAGAGTTATAGACAGATATTTTAAGGGAGAAGTGCGAAGTTCAAAGTGCGAAGGACAAATGGCGAAGTGGGAAGTACGGCATTCGTACTTTCAGACATTCGATATTTCCATCATTCGAACTTTCCAATTTTTTTAAAAAAATTTTACTATTTATTCAAAGTAAAACCCTATAATTATGTGAAGGCAGGAAGGAAGATACTGCCTGACACCTAAAATAGGAGTTCTTATGAATGAAGAGAAAATTTTAAACCCCAAGACCGATTGGGTATTCAAGCTGATGTTTTCCAAAGGCGAGGAAGGAAACAAGGCTCTCATAAGCTTTCTTAATGCTTTTTTGGAAGATTCCTACGGTAAAATCACAAAGGCCGACATCCTTAACACCGAGCTCATCAGGGATAGGCCGGCCGGAGAAACCTACCGCCTTGATTTTTTGATTAAGACCGATACAGGTCTTCTTGTAGACCTTGAAATGCAGCAGTTTTGGAAAGCCAATTACCCAAGGCGAAATCAAATGTACCTGATGCGCATGGCCTCACGATTTTTAAAGACCGAGCCTAAAGAAGATGATTTTTTGTACGCAATAAGCCTTTCGGTGTTCGGCTGTGACGTTCCTAAAAATGCAGAACTTGTAAGAGTATCTGAGAGCTCTGTAATTCAATATCTTTATGTTGAATTAAACGAGCTAATAGTTTATACTATGAAAAAGAGCTTGGAAGATTATAGCCTAAAAGACTTTTGGATAAGGTTTTTAGCCAACTATGAAGAAGACAAAAGAAGCGGAATGTTGGAAGAATTGTGTAAATTGGAGGAGGGAATAAGGATGGCAGAAGCAACACTCTTTAGGGTAACGGATGAAGAGAGGCGGATGGCAATAGAGCTCTCTAACGAAAAATACGAGATGTATGTCGAATGTGAAAGGAATGAAGCTAGAAGGCTGGGTTTAGAGGAAGGACGAGCTGAAGGAATAAATATAGGCTTAGCCGAAGGTCGTGCAGAAGGCCGAGCTGAAGGCTCATACCAAAATAAACTTGAAACAGCAAAAAACTTAGTTGAAATGGGATTTGCACTAGAAATTATTTCAAAAGCCACCGGCCTAAGCAAAGAAGAAGTGGAAAAACTTTAGAAAAGTTACTCGCAATAAATCAAGCTTTCCGGATGATGATTCGATATATAAAGTGATGTATCTTGCGATACGCAATGCGAGTAAAAGGTGGACGAGACTTATAAGGAATTGGCCTCTTGCCGTTAATCAATTTGCTATACTATTTGACAAAAGGGTTCCTTTTTGTTAATATGAAATAACCATTTACACAGTTTTTTGGACAAGGCCGTAAAAGGTGGACTATGCCTTTGACCCACCTGACGACTTCGTACTTCCTACCGTTCGGCATTCGAACTTTTCCTAGTTCGCCCTTTTTAGTACATCAAATACCTTTTCCTCTTCTTTAAAAACTTTTTTTCGCCGTTTTCGATAAATTTAAAGTAAGCATTTAGGGAAAGGCTCATTGTGCTTAGCTTATCCGTTCCGGTTAATAGATTTAGGCCGCAGCGTTTGGCAGGGTAGTTATTTATCTTAAACTTATCGGGATACATATCTCTTATCTTGTACATTACGGCAGTTGCGCTTTTGACAGGGGAAAATTTGGCTTTAGCCTTTACAATTATTTGCACCCCTTCGCAGAGTTCATCTTTATAAAGCGAAAGAGAGGGAGTAAAATAAGCCGGCTTAAAAAAGACTCCGGCAAGGTTGAGAGCGTTTAAAGTTTCGGCTAAGGCTTCGGCATCTATGTACGGGGCCCCAATGTATTTAAAGGGCATGGTTGTTCCTCGGCCTACCGAAATATTTACTCCTTCAAAGATGCAAAAGCCGGAATAGACCAATGCCGTATCGGGTGTCGGAATATTGGGCGAGGGCGGAATCCACATCAAGTTAAGGTCTTCAAAATAGTCTTCTCTCTTCCAGCTCTGCATCGGGATTATTTTTAAATCGCATCCTATCTTAAATTCCTCATTGAACATTAAGGCTAATTCCCCCACAGTCATTCCGTGACGCTGCACAATAGGAAAATAGCCGGTAAAAGATTTATACTCTTCTTCCAAGATATTCCCTTCGACGTTTATTCCGTTTATGGGGTTGGGCCTGTCAAAAACTATGAATGTTTTTCCGTCCCGGGCACAGGCCTCCATGGCATAAGCCATTGTGTAAATATATGTGTAAAATCTTGCTCCTACATCCTGAATGTCAAAGCACAAAACATCTATTTCCTTTAGCATTTCCTTTGTGGGCCGCTTTGTTTTTCCGTAAAGGCTGTAAACGGTGAGCCCCGTTTTTTTGTCTACCGTGTTCGCAATACCGGTTCCCTCCCTTGCGTTTCCCCTTATTCCGTGTTCGGGAGAAAAGAGGGCTTTAAGATTGGTTTTTTCATATAGAATTTCGATGCTCGATCTTCCCAAAGAATCCATACCCGTCTGATTGGTAATCAAGCCGATTTTTTTCCCATTAAAGAGATTTAAGAATTCGTCTACTCTTTCGATGCCTATCTTAAACTCCGGTTTACTCATCCTTTCTTTTGCAAAGGTAATAACGGCAAAACTTAAAAAACAAAATAAAAAAATCTTTTTTTTCATTTTGCCGTCCTTTCAAAATGTTTTTTTGCCAAGTTTTTATTTTTGTTTCTTGCTCGAATTTCTGAAAGCATGGATCTTCCTTTTTCGCTTTTTAAAAAAATTCTCAAGTTTTTGGATTGTTTTGACTGTTTAACTATTCCGTCCATTATTGCCGTTAAGTCTTTATAAAACCCATCATTATCATAAATCTCGGGCATGGTAGTTAAAAGTTCTTTTCTGCCTACGGCAAGTTCGATAAGCATTTGATCCAACAAGTCGTTATCGTAATTTTTAAATGCGGAATAAATGAAAGTCGTAATGGCTCCGTAATTTTTTGCAAGATAAAAATCTCCTTCATATTTTCCCCGTAAATGTTTACCGAAAAGGGCAGGAGTGTTTTTTGCACTCGTAAAAATTATAATTATTAAATCTTCTTTTGGATCGATTACGGTCAATGTTCCTGTCCAGCCTGTGTGTCCTATTGTGTTTGCACTTGCAAGCTTCGAAAAGGCCCGCGCATAGCTGTTATTAAGGCCTTGTCTCCTCCAGCCCAAGCCGGCCTGCGAAAAAAAGTTTCCCTGGCTTGTAAACAAATTTAAAACGCTTGAATCAAATAGTTTTATGTTTCCGTATCCTCCTCCGTTTAGCATTACCTGAGCAAGGACAGCTATGCTTTTGGCATTTGCAAAAAGCCCTGCATGTCCGCTTACCTCATTCATGGCGTTGTAAGCTTCAGGATCGTGCACCGTTCCGTGGACGGGCAGGTATTTTATATCTTTAAATTTTTCATCCTTCGATCTTTTTACCGCATGTATTTCGGTTGCTGCAATATTTTTTTTTGTGAAGCCTTTTTTTAAAGGTTCATAACAGACCGAATTTAAATTCAATGGTTTATAAAGATTTTCTTCTGCGTATTTATCCAACGGCATACCGGTTATTTTTTCGATAATCAAGCCTAAAAGTATATAATCTATGTCGGAATATAAGACCTCGGTGCGCGGAGGATAGATTAAAGAGGTATTGCAAATAAGTTCCAACACAATTTCCTTGTTTTCCCTCTTATCGTTTTTCTTCTTTTTTCTTATTTTTTTGTTTACATAATATTGTGCCCCGGCCGGAAAACCTGCCTGATGTTTTAATAGATCCGATACGGTAATTTCACTTTTGCCTTTAAAAAGAGCCTTTTTTTTGTCTTTAAATTCCGGGAAAAAATCGGTTACCTTATCATAAATAGAAATTTTTTCTTCAGAGAGAAGTTTTTGCAACGCAAAATTGACCGTGTACATTTTAGTATTGCTTGCCAAATCAAAAAGGGTCTCATTTGTTACGGGCTGTTTTTTTATGAGAGGTTCGCCGAACTCGTCTACAGTGCTTATATAACCGTAGGCAGAGTTTTTTATAATTTTTCCGTCCTTTACCACTACAATTTGTGCAGATGGAAAACCGTTTTCTATTTCTGCCTTCATGATATCGTCTATTATTTGAAAAGCTCGATAATTTACGTTATTTAATTTTTCTTTTTTTTCGATGATTGAAGGGTAGGGGATTTTTACCGACAAGATATATTCTTTATCAAAGTTTTTTTCGGCTTCAATATTTGTGATAAGTAAATTATTTGTGCCGTTTATTACCTCTTTACCGATATAAATTTGTGTGTATTTATTTTTACATATTTTTTTTGTATCTATTTTTTTCCCGTTTAAATAAAGAAGAAAGCTTTTTACATTTTCCGTATAAAAATAAACCGTTCCTTGATCTGCATAAGCTTTAAACGGAATAAAACTGTTTGTCAAAATGGAAGAATCATATTTTTCCTCATCTAAAGGAAAGCTGATATCTACCTGAAATCCGCACATATCGTTTTCAGATTCCGATTCACAAAATATTGCGGGCTCGCTTAAAGCTGTTCTTATTTTTGATTCTTGAACCGAACGGCATGATAAAATTAAACCGGCAACAAAAAAAACGCACAAATACTTTTTCATTTGACTATTGTATCATAAAATTAAAAAATAGAAAAGAAGAAAAAAATGCTTCTTGAATATGAAAGAATTATCGTATATAATTACCTTGGAGGTGACAATATGTCTAAATTTAAAATGCAAAAGGCGAGTGCCGAACTTTTGGATAAATTACTAAAACCTGTTGCATCGATTACCGGCGCCAAAAATGAAGGGTTTTTAGTAACTGCAGGATCAGGAATTGAACCCGGAAATTGGAATACGATGACTGCCGGCTGGGGTTCCATAGGTTTCCTCTGGAACAAGCTTACAGCCTCCGTTTATATACGCCCCACAAGATATACTTCGGAATTTACCGAAAGAGAAGATTATATGACTCTTTCTTTTTTTGACGAAAACGATTCATGGGCTCGAAAGGCCTTGGCTTTTTGCGGTTCCGTTTCAGGCCGCGATGCAGATAAGGCAAAAGAAACAGGGTTAAAACCCGTAATGCTTGAAGAAGGCGTTGTAGCTTTTGAGCAGGCAAAAACCGTTCTTGTATGCCGTAAGCTGTATCGAAGCGAATTCGATATGGACTTGTTTGTTGACCCTCAGATTATTATAGATTCATATCCGAAAAAAGATTTTCATTATGTTTATATTTGCGAGATATTATCGGTATATACAAAGTAAATTTGCTTAAACAATAAAGGGAGCTAGCGGCCTATGATGGATATGTTGGCTCCAAACCACTTTTTACTTGTTTTTTCTAAAAAATCGGTTTTAGCCATATTTTTTAAAGTGGATTCGACGGCTTTCATAAGGGCCGAATCCTCTTTTCTAAAGGCTATAACATATTCTTCATATGATATCGCTTCATCAAGAACCCTGTAAGAGCCGGTTTTAGCCCGTATTAGGCTATTTATCGACAATAAATCATAAACCAAGCAGTTTACTTCATCCTTGTCAAGAGCATTTAAGGCTTCTTGTGCTCTATGAAATACGGTCGTGTCTTTAAATACTCCATAAGTGAATTCCGCTTTTTTAAGACTTGAATGTATAGATGATACAGCCATAACTCCTATCTTTTTTTCTCTTATATCTTGGATAGAATAATAAGGCGCCTTATCTTTTACAACCAAAATTACAGCACTTTTTATATAGGGCTCAGTAAGTAAATACTTTTTAGCATTTTCCTCGCTATAGGCAAAGGCTCCCCATATACAGTCAATATCTCCGTTATTAAGCAATTTTTCTCTTTCATCCCATTTTATAACTTTAAAAATAGGTTTTATTTTCATTTTTGTGCATAATTCTTCTGCAATTTCGATGTCATACCCTTCCAGTTTAGTCGTAAAAAGGTTCAGAAAAGAAAACGGCGGGTAGTCATCCCTTATGCCTATTACAAATTCTTTTTTAACCAAAACTTTTGCCAGCGAAATATCATGTTGTTTTTTTTCTGTCTTTACGGCTTTGGGTTTGCATCCCGATAAACTTGAGACTATAAATAAAAATAGAATCATGAGTTTAAAAATATTCTTTTCGCTTTTTTTCATAAAAACTTCTCCCGCTTTATTTTCCGAAAATTACCATATCGGCTTCAAACCATTTTCTCGAAATTTCTTCAAGTTTTCCCTCTTTTTCTAAATCGAATAAGACTCTTTCCACTTCGTTTTTTAATGCAGTGCTCCCTTTTTTAAAGGCATACACATAAAAGTTCAAGGCTAATGCATCTTCGACAAGGCTGTACATATCCGGTTCTTTGGCTAAATATATTGCCATAGTTGAAACATCCCCCACGCAGGCATCTATGCCGAGACTTTTTAAATCGAGTAAAGCCTGAGGCGTATTATTATACGAATCTTTTACGGAATGGAACTTATTCATCAAATCGGGATTATTTTTGATGAGATCAACACCTAAACTTGTCTTTTGTCCGCCTATTTTTTTACCTTTCAGGTCTTCTATACTTTTAATATTATGTGATTTTAAAGTCAAAAATACTACTGCATTATGCAGATAGGGTTTTGTCAACTCATAAGTTTTATTTCTTTCATCGGAGTATGAAAAGCCCGATGCAATACAGTCGATAGAACCATTATCTATGCTTTCTATGATTTCTGCCGGTTTCATCGGCAAAAATTCTACATCGACATCCATTTCATCTGCAATTGCCTTAAAAACATCGATATCGAATCCTATAACTTCATTTTTTTGATTGTAAAAGCACATAGGAGGATTATATGCATTTACTCCGACAATGAGTTTGGATTTTACAAGAACCTGTGCAAGCGAAATATCATCCGACAATATTTCATAACTTTCATTTTTTTTGCAAGAAAAAATTAAAAAAATAGAAAAAATTGTCAAAAAAAAGACGGCTCTTGAGTTTAGTTTACTACGCATGAGCTTAATATATCACAGTATCTGCAAATTGTAAAGAACAGAAACGATACTTGTTTTTTCAAACTTTCCATTTGTTGAAACTTTTAAAAAAAAATGATAGACTAGGTGACAGGAGAAAATTTGTGAACGATAAGATTGCCATTATCGGAGCCGGTTCTTGGGGAACGGCTGTTGCCTGTTCTTTAGGGAAAAACGGGCACAGGGTTGTGCTTTGGAGCCATACCGCTTCGGTTGCCGATTCGATAAACACTGACCATATAAATGTAAAATATTTACCCAATCATAAATTGCCGGATACCGTTTCCGCTTCTACCGATATGGAAGAGGTTTGTAAGGATGCCGCATTTATATTTTTGGCAAGCCCCTCGCTTTATTTAACCTCTGCGGTTGAAGAACTGCTTAAATTTGCTCCCTTTGGCCGTGATGACGGCTCGATGCCCTATCCCACGATAGCGGTATTGACAAAAGGCTTTATTCCCGATGAAAACGGCGAGCCTCGTTTTATAATCGATGTTTTGGAGGATATGCTTCCCGATTTTTATAAAAATCATCTGGTTTATGTGGCGGGCCCCAGCCATGGGGAAGAAGTAGCCGAAGGTAAGCTGACCGGCCTTATAGCGGCTTCTCAAAATCCCATGTGTTCTATCCGCTGCCGGGAAGTTTTAAAATCGCGGAATATGCTCGTCTATTCCAGTTTGGATATAATCGGGGTACAGGTTTGTGCTGCCGCTAAAAACGTTATAGCCGTCGCATTCGGGGTTTTAGACGCTTTAACCGTAACTTCCGATATTTTCGGCGACAATACCGAATCCCTCCTCTTGGCAGCCGGTTTAAACGAGATTCAGATAATTGGCCGTGCTATGGGTGCTACCCATCCCGAAACCTTTACATCTATTTCCGGAGTGGGGGACTTGGACGTAACCTGCCGAAGTAAATACGGCAGAAACCGCCGTTTCGGCGACGAAATCATAACAAAAAAGATACTCCTTCCTTTTGAGAATTTGGATGATCTTATTAAAAATATCGATAAAATAGGCTATTTACCGGAAGGAGTAGTAGCCTGTAAATACTTGAACATTCTTGCAGAAAAACGTAATTTAAAGCTGCCCATATGTTCGGGTCTTTATAAAATATTAAACAAAGAATTAAAACCTCTTGACCTAATAGAAAACTTATTGAAGGGAGACACAAAGTAATGCTCGAAAATATTACCGAAAAATTCGGCGGGATAATGCGCTCTTTGAGCGGTAAATCCAAGATTACCGAAAAAAATATCGAGGACACAATTGAAGAAATAAAGACGGCTCTTTTGGATGCCGACGTAAACTTGCGTGTTGTACGCCGTTTTATAAATGCTACAGCCGAAGAAGCCAAGGGCGAAAGGGTTTTAAAATCCGTAGATCCCGGTCAGCAGTTTACAAAAATCGTATATGACAAGATGACCTCATTTTTGGGAGACGAAAAAAAATCCCTCGACCTCAGGGGCCCTGACACCCAATCGGTCATCCTCTTTTTGGGACTTCAAGGTTCGGGAAAGACGACAAGTGCCGCAAAATTAGCCTTAAAGCTTAAAAACGAGGGCCGTAAACCTCTTTTGGTTGCCTGCGACCTTGTACGCCCGGCTGCCGTGGAACAGCTTTCCGTTTTAGGCGAAAGTATAAATATCCCGGTTTACAAAGAAGAAACAAAGGATGCTCTAAAAGTCGCTAAAAATGCTCTCGGCTTTGCCAAAAAGAACTTTTACGATACGGTTATAGTCGATACGGCAGGCCGCCTCCAAATCGATGAAGACATGATGAAGGAAATCGTCAATATCAAGTCGGCCGTAAAACCTTTGGAAACAATTCTTGTGGCCGACTCAATGACGGGCCAAAGCGCCGTTGATGTTGCAAAGGAATTCGACGGACAGGTTGGGCTTTCCGGCCTAATCCTTACCAAATTCGACTCCGACACAAGAGGCGGTGCAGCTCTTTCTTTAAAAACCATCACAGGTAAGCCTATTTTTTACATAGGTACTGGCGAAAAAGTTGAAGACCTCGAACCCTTTTATCCCGACCGCATCGCAAGCCGAATCTTAGGCATGGGCGACATCGTTTCGCTTGTCGAAAAAGCTCAAGCTGTTTACGATGAAGAAGAGGCCGAAAAGCTTCAAAAAAAGATGCAAAGCGAAACATTCAGTCTTGCCGATATGCTCATGCAGTTGGAACAGGCCGAAAAGATGGGGCCATTGGAGTCCATGCTCGATATGATTCCGGGGCTTTCAGGCCGGATAGACAAGGATAAGCTAGATCTTTCTCTTTTAAAACGCCAAAAGGCTATAATTCAATCTATGACCTTAAAAGAAAGGGATAATTTTAGAATTATAGGGCCTCCCCGCCGTAAACGCATTGCAAAAGGTTCCGGAACATCGGTAGGTGATGTAAATAAACTTTTAAAACAATTTGAAAAAACGCGTCAAATGATGAGGAAGGTATCAAAAAACAAGGGCTTACAGGCAAAGATGATGTCGGGAGGCCTTTTCGGATAGGTTTACCCATTAAAATTAAAAGGCCTTGATGCTTTAAGCTCAAGGCCTTTTAAAAAGATTTAAAATAAAGTTTTTTCGAATTTTAGGGGCGCATCTTTTTTTCGGATTTGGTTTGGCATGCAATGCATTTTAAAGCGTAGGGCAGGGCTTTAAGCCTGTCATCCGGTATCTGCTCCTTACAGGTAATACATTTTCCATACTTGCCTTCCCGTATCCTTTCCAATGCCGAATCAATCTTTTGAAGCTTTTTAATATTGCTTTCTCCGATAAAATCAAGCATATCCCTGTCGGTACTATACGAGGCCAAATCTGCAAAGTCTTTGGGGATGCTGTTTGCCAAAGTTTCTGCGTATTCTTCATCATTTTTTTGTAATGATGTAAGTATCTCCTCCCGCTCCTTAAGCAAATATTCTTTCATTTCCTCAATAAACTTCTTTTTCATACACTTCTCCTAGTTGACAATTTTTTTAATAGACTTTAGAATTATACGACTGAATTTAAAAAAAATCAAATGATTTTTCAAAATTTATTCATTTTTTTGGAGGTCTTGTGGCTAAGGAAGAAGCAATTGAAGTTGAAGGTATTGTTAAAGAATCCCTTCCCAACACTATGTTTAGAGTTGAGTTAAAAAACGGACATGTTATTTTGGCTCATTTATCAGGAAAGATGCGAAAGCATTACATTAAAATTGTACCGGGAGATACGGTTAAAGTTGCCCTATCCCCCTATGACTTGACCAGAGGCAGAATTATCTTCAGAGAAAGATAAATGCCAAGGTCTAACTGAATATCGCGGCATAGCCTTTTCGTATTCGGATGATGCCTTCCGAAACAAGGTAAAAGGCTAAAAGCAATCCGAACATTCCTAAAAAGACAGCTCTCGTAAAAAACAAAATTCCGACGATTGTTAGTACTATCCCGCGTATAATGATTTTAAAAGCCTCTTTGAGGGGAATTTTTTCTTTTTTCTTGGCATTATTTTCTTTTGTCTTTCTCCAGCTTTTCCACCATTCAGAGGTAAATATATCTTCACCGAAGGGATTGTCATTTCGGCCGTAATCGCTGCTAAAAGCTGCAAACGGATCCGAAATACTCAGATCATAATTTTTACGCTTTTGAGGATCAGATAATACGGAATAAGCCTCGCTTATCCTTTTAAATTTTTCTTCAGCTATTTTGTTGTCAGGATTTTTGTCGGGATGATATTTCATAGCCAAGCTGCGATATGCATGTTTAATTTGGTCGTCGTCAGCTGTTCTTGAAACATTCAATATGCTGTAATAATTTTCCACTAACCTATCACCGTTCCTTTAAATTCTTTACCGTTTAGAATATTTTCCAAATTCTCAATGTCTTTTCCGGCAGCACAAATTACTCTTATACCTGCTTTTTGAGCTCTCTGGCTTGCTACAGGGTCAAAAGGCGTATTTTTGCCCGGAACCCATTCTGTTCCGACTATTTTGATAAAATCTTCCCAAGAGATGTTATCTATGGGTTTTGCATCAGGATTTTTTTTGGGGTCATCCGTGTAAACTTTGGCGATATTTGACAGGTTTACAACTAATTCACCTGAAAATCTTTCTGCAAGCAAAACTGCATCATTATCTGTAGAAAAACCGGGCTTCCATCCCGCTGCAACCAAAATTTGTCCTGCAAACATATCGACTGCAGTAGGGTCATAAACTACAGGATTTGGGCAAAGATCCGCAAAAATAGCCTTTACCAGCTGTGCATTGAGCCTTGTAGCCATTATTCCTATCCAATCCGCTTCATCATTGCATATTGAGCCCTTTCTTAGATCACATACTGTTCTATATGCATTTTGATAATCCCGGGCAGGAGCTCCGCCTCCGATTACCATTATAAGTTTGCGTGTTGAGTCTTGCGAAAGCCAATTCCTGACGGTTTTCGAAAATTTATCCAAGAAATCAAAATCCGGCTTATCCGGGGCTACTATAGAGCCTCCTACCGACAAAACTGTTACCATAATTTCCCTCCTCAAGGATAATTATCTTAATACTAACAACTATACATAAAAAAAAGTTTCTTAAAAATTTCGGTTAAATGCATTGTATCGAATTCTGAGGCTCCGGCGGAGGATAAAAGTTCGGTAAAAAAAGTTTCGTTTTCTTTTTTTCCTCCCTTTTTAAATAAACCCAGTCCGGTAAGGTATTTGCATATTTGTTCTGCATTATCCTGAATCATCTTCATCGAGGCTTTTTTTAGGTGAATGTTTTTTTCTTCGGGTTTATTGCCTTTTTCGGCTATATAGAGCGAATAGCAAAGGACTAAAACCGCATGAGAAAGGTTATAAGAGCCGTAGTCTTCTTCTGCAGGAATATTAACCGAAAATGAGCATATATTAAGCTCTTCATCCGTAAGTCCTGTTCTTTCATTCCCGAAAACCAAACCAAGCCTTCCTCCGTAAAAATTTTTTAAATTAAGGCAAAGTTCTTCAGGGCTCATTCCTAAATTTTTGCGTTTATGCCCGGTTCTTCTGCTTGTTCCTGCTAATGCAGAGCAATCTGCTCCGGCTTCTTTTAAGCCTTCAACCGAAGGAGGGTAAAATCGTGCATTTTTCCAAATATGGGAAGCATGGAGAGCCAGTTTTAAGACCTCGGTTTCGTCATAATCTTCTTTTTTTCCTGTAATTCTTAGGTCATTAAGGCCGGTATTTGCCATTACCCGGCATACAGCTCCTATATTTGCAGCGGTTTCAGGCCGGCAAAGAATAATTGTTTTTTCAAAGTTCATGTCTGTATATTGCCGTCATTGCGCCGTTATGTCAAGCGAAAGTAAAAAAAAAATCGTTAAATTCGGCAGAATAAGCTACAACAAGACAAATATTAGCCGATATTGTAACTGTAAACGGATGTCTTTGTTTTTATATGGTATTCTTTGAATTTATTAAATGTACAAGTTACAGAAAAATGGATATTTTTCTTGTTTTATGTTTGACTTTTTTTAAAATAAAGGGTATAATACAAGCTAGAGATACTGGATTATTTCTTTATTTTGAAAATAAATCGGGAGAATTATGAGTAATAACAGTGTTATAGCCGGCTTCGATGATGAAAAAGATGATAGTTTGAAGATCAGGCTTCAAAGAGTAGATGGACTTGATAAATGCGTGGTAGTTTTTTTAAACGGCTACATCGATACCTACAATTCTGCGTTTTTTCAAAAACGCATTGCTAAGATTATAGACGGCGGTTTTATACAGATTGTGTTTAACTGCGCCGCATTAAATTATGTTTCGTCAACAGGTATAGGTTCATTTACGGCCTTTTTGAAAACCGTAAAGCCCAGAGGCGGGGATATAGTTTTATTGGATATTCAGCCCAAGGTATACGAAATATTCCAACTTTTAGGCTTTTCACAATTTTTTAATATCAAAGATGCTTTATCGGATGCTGTAGCGTTTTTCCAAAGCTCAAGTACGACTGCAAATGCACAAGTATTTCCTAAAATATTTGCATGTCCCATATGTTCTAAAAAACTTAAAGCTACCAAGGCCGGCCGATTTAGATGTTCCGAGTGTAAGACCATATTGGCCATCGACAACAATGCTCAAGTATTTTTGGGCTAATCTCATCTTAAAATAATTGCAGCTTATATTTACCGATTTATTATATTAAAGCTGTAAGCTGCAATTATCTATCAATCTTATCTTATAAACTAAACGAATTAACTGAAAGAGGGGAACCTATCCATATACCTTCTGCACCAAGATATTCTTTCTTTTTACCCTTAATCAAAAATTGAACCGAACTGACAGTCGAAAATTCGCATGCCGTAAAGACTATTTGTGCAAGCTGGGCTTGATAGGCTTCGATACCGTATCGGTTAAATTGAAAATCTTCACTTATGTTTATTTCGGCTACTCCGTTTTTTACTTCGATCGATAAAAGTTTTGTATCGGGAGGAATAAACGAACGGAATCCTTGTTTGGCTTCCGCTGTTGTAGGCCCCTGTAAAAGACTGTTTATTGCATCGGTAAGAGGGGAGTCTGTTTTTACAAGTTCTCTCATGACGGCTTTTCGTACCAGCTTCCCGTCGGATTCTATTTTTACCAAATAAATTTTTGAGCTGCGTTTTTCGGCTTTCTTTTGCTCATGTTTAGGTTCTTCCTTTTCTCTGATTTTTTCATCAGGCGCAGAATGTTTAACATTGTCTTTTTTTGTCTTTTTTTCTTTTTGAGGCTGAGAAGGCGTCTTTTTTTCTTCTTTTTTTTGTTCAATTTCATTTTTAGGCTTATTTTCATCGGATGTTTTTTGCGGTACCGGTTTATCGTCTGCCGTTTGAGTTTTTTCTTCGCTTTCCCTGCCGGTGTTTTCCGCTGCTCTGATTTTTTCTATTTCATTTTGAATGCCTTCAAGGTCTACTTCATGTTCTTTTTCGTCTTTTACTTCTTTTTTTTGGAATATACTGATTGCGTCCGTGTTTTTGAAAACTCGGGCGATATTATCTTTGTTGATAAAAAAGAGGAGAGCTATCAATAAAATAAACGCCAGCCAAAAAAAACAGCCTAAAGATGTATTTTTCTTTTTCATAATATCTGACATAATAATATATTTTGAAAAAAAATACTATACTTTTTATAAAAAAGTATATACATAATGTTAAAAAAATTGTATAATGGTAGAATATGATAATAGCAATTGATGGACCTGCAGGCTCAGGCAAAAGCACTCTGGCAAAGATGCTTGCTGAACGTTTGAGCATCACATTTATGAATACGGGCAGTTTTTACAGGGCTTTGGCTCTGGCTGTACTGCGCTCATTTGGAGGACGAAATGACGGAAGCGGCGGACAGACTCCCGATCTTTCAGATGAAAAAAAATGGACATCATTTGCGGAAAAAACGGAACTTTTTTATAAAAACGGCTCAATGTTTTTAGGTGAAGAAAATGTCGAGGCCTATCTTAGAAGTGATGCCGTAGAATCCATTGTTGCCCCTCTTTCGGCTATAGTTCCCATAAGGCGGATATTAAATAAAAAAATTCGTGAAGAAGCCTCCAAAACAGGAGCTGTTTGTGAAGGACGGGATATGACCACAGTGGTTTTCCCGAATGCCGATATAAAATTTTACCTTGATGCTTCTGCAGAGGCAAGGGCCAAAAGGCGTTTTGATCAGGGAACAAGTAATCTTTCATTGGAAGAAATAAAAAAGACGATTCTTGAAAGAGATGAAGTCGATAAAAACAAAAAAGAAGGAAGTTTAAAAATAGCTCCCGATGCGATATATCTTGATACATCGGGGTTAAATATAAATGAAGTTTATGCAAAAATGCTGGCGAAGGTGTCGGCAATAATGCCGGCGTCAAAGTCGGAAAATATAAATAATAAAGGGTTATCTATGGAAAAGATGGAAGTGGTAAAGGATGTTGAAAAAGACTCCAATGGAAACATCCAAGCACAATTACAAGAGGAGTACTTAAACAATTTTGAGGCTCCAGAGGCGGGGACAATTAAAGAAGGTTATGTTGTTGCTGTAAACAACGGAACCGTTTTTGTCGATGTAGGCGGTAAATCCGAAGGTCATATTTCTTTGGATGAGTTTGATGAAGAACCTAAAATTAACGATAAGGTAAATGTTCTTATCGAAAAAACGGAAGGTTCTAACGGACATTTATCCGTATCAAAACTTAAGGCCGATAGGCTTATTCTTCAAAGAGAGTTTAAACTGGCTTATGCCGATAAAACTCCCATTGAAGGTACTATTTTAAAGCAGGTGCGAGCCGGTTATGAAGTAAAACTCGGCGGCGGTCTGACTGCTTTTTTACCTCTCAGCCAAGCCGATGTCTCACGCGTTGAAAAGCCTGAAACCTTGGTAGGCTTAAAGTCGAAATTTTACATTGAAAAACTGAGCTTTAATTCGCGCTCAGGAGAAAATATTGTTGTAAATCGGCGCAAGTACATGGAAGAGCGTACCGAAAAAGAACGAGACGCTTTTTTTGAAAACACGAAGATAGGCGACACGGTAAAGGGTTCGGTTAAGAGTTTTACAAGTTTCGGCGCCTTTATCGATTTAGGCGGTTTTGACGGTCTTTTGCATATCAATGATATGAGCTGGGGCCACGTAACCCGTCCTAAGGACTTTGTAAAAAAAGGTGAAGAGATTGAACTTAAAGTAATCCGCCTTGACCCCGAGAACAAGAGAATAAATCTTTCGTTAAAGCATTTTACTCAAGATCCGTGGCTTCAGTTTGAAGATAAATTTCATGTTGATGATATTGTTACCGGAACGGTTACGAAGACAACCGACTTCGGTGCTTTTATTGAGTTGGATGAAGGAATCGAAGGTTTGGCCCATATCAGCGAGTTCAGCTGGGTTAAAAAGATTAACAAACCTGAAGACATCTTAAAGCCCGGAGATAAGGTAACATGTATGATTCTCGGCTATGATATTCAGGCCGGAAGAGTTTCTTTAGGGCTAAAGCAGGTTACCGATAATCCTTGGGATACGATTGAAGAGCGCTATCCTGTAGGAACCCGTTTGACAAGAAAGGTTGTAAAAATTACAAATGCAGGCGCCTTTATTTCACTTGAAGAAGGTATTGACGGATTTTTACATGCAGACGATATTTCTTGGATTAAGCGCGTAAAACATCCCGGCAGTGAGCTTGAAGTAGATAAAGAAATTGAAGTTATCGTTATCGAGTGCGATGCCGAATCAAGAAGAATACGCTTGGGTATCAAACAGCTCACCGATGATCCGTGGGAAAAATTTGCCGCAGCTTATAAGATCGGTTCGACTGTCGAAGGTGAAGTTTCATCAATTACCGATTTCGGTGTATTTGTAAAGGTTCCCGGAGATATTGAAGGTCTTATTCACAAACAGAATTTGGTTGAATCCAGAGATGAAACTCCGGAAGAAGCTCTTGCAAAATATGCCGTAGGAGACAAGATCAAGGCTGTAGTAATCGAAATAAATCCGAGAAACAAGAAAACCGCTTTCTCTATTAAAGATTTTAAGCGAAAACAACAGCAGGAAGAAATTTCTCAATATATGTCAACCGAACAAGAAGATGACGATTCATCTTATACTCTTGGAGATCTTTTAAAGAATAAACCGGAGTAAATTCCGTTTGTTGTATGAACAATTTAGAGAGCATTAAAAGAGATAAGCTTAATACTCTTATAAACACAAGCTTGCTGATAAACTCAAATTATTCCGATTTGAGTATTCTTCTAGAAAAGATAGTGGAATCGGCAATGGATGTTGTGGAAGGGGATGCTGCATCTCTTTTGATGCTTGAACCTGACGGTGAAAAACTTAGGTTTGAAATTGCTATCGGGCCTAAAGGAATTGAAGCAAAAAAAATCCTTCTCGATTTAGACGGCATTGCAGGCTGGGTTATAAAATACAACCGCAGTGCCATCATAAACGACGTATTAAATGATCCCCGATTTGATCCTACAGTGCAAAAAGTAACCGGGTATAAAAACCGCAATATGATTGCTGTTCCCATGTGCATCAAAGAAGAATGTATTGGGGTTATCGAAGTTTTAAACAAGAGGGAAGGAAAAGATTTTGATGCGGATGATTTAAACGTATTGGAACTTTTTGCTACTCAAACGGCTATAGCTTATCAAAATGCTAAGCATTACAAAAAATCCCGTGAAGAAATTATTTGTCTTCAAGATCAGCTTGAACAGGACAGAGGCTATCATACTTTTATTGCTAAAAGTAAGGTGATGATAGAAAAGCTTGAGCTTTGCCGAAACATAGCGGCTTCCGATGCTTCAGTTCTCATCTTGGGAGAGAGCGGGGTAGGAAAGGAGCTTATTGCCGAGCAGCTTCATTTGAATTCGCCGCGTGCGGATAACCCGTTTATTAGGGTTAATTGTGCTGCCTTGCCCGAAGGTTTGCTTGAAAGTGAGCTTTTCGGCCACGTGCGGGGTGCGTTTACGGATGCAATTTCGGACAGAAAGGGCCGATTCGAACTTGCCGATACAGGTACTATTTTTTTGGATGAAATAGGCGATATTCCTTTAACCTTGCAGACAAAACTTTTACGGGTTTTGCAGGAAATGACATTCGAAATGGTTGGTTCAAATAAAACTATCACGGTTGATACCCGCATAATTGCTGCTACAAATAAAAATATAGAAGAACTTGTAAAGCAGGGAAAATTCAGATCGGATCTTTATTACCGTTTGAACGTTTTACCCATATATATTCCGCCTCTTAGAAATCGAAAAGAAGATATATCGGAACTGGCTCATTTCTTTTTAAAGAAATTCAGCAAAGAGGTAAAAAAGCCCTTTTTGGGTTTTTCGCCTGATGCGGAAATGCTTATAAAGGCTTATTCTTGGCCGGGAAATATTCGGGAACTTGAAAATGCCATTGAGCGGGCCTGTGTACTGGGTAAGCCGCCCTATATTCAGGAAAAGGATTTACTTTTAAAACTTGAATCGGGAACCATTGGCGCTGATGCAAATTATTCGGATATGGATTTAAAATCGGCTGTAAATGATTTTAAAAAATCTTTTATTGTCGGAGTTCTAAATGAACAAAAATGGAATCAAACAGCTGCAGCCGAAAAGCTCGGAATACAGCGTACATATTTATCGAGATTGATAAAAGAGCTTGAAATTAAGGAGATGTAAAATGGCTTTAGAAGAAAGTAAAGATTTGGCGCAAAAAATCAACGATTTTTTACTCCAAAATAGAAAGATAGTACTTGGAGCCCTTGCCTGTATTTTAATTGCCGTTGCAGGTACGGTTATTTGGTTTATAACGGCAGAAAATTCAAGAAAGTCTTCCGTAACGAGTGTCGAAAAAATTATTTATGAACTCGAAGAATTTAAGCGTGAAGACAGGGCTAAAAACCCACCTGCCGATGAGGCTTCTCAAGAAACCGAAAAAAATGTTTCTGAGGCTGTCAAAGAGGCCGAAAATAAAGCTATTGAAGAGCTTAAACCTCTCGGAGAAAAATATGCTTCTTCATATGCAGGATTTAGGGCAAATACTGCAATAGCCGAAATTTATTTTCAGCGAAAAATGTATGAAGATGCCTTAAAGTTTTATGAGCTCGCTGCAAATGCCGTAAAGAATTCTTATGTTGAAGGTGTTGCTTGTTTTAATGCTGCAGCCTGCGCCGACGAAATGGGTGTAAACGAGAAAGCCCTTGCTTATTATGAACGAGCTTCAAAGGTTGAAAATTTCCCTCTTGTACCCAGGGCTATATTTAATACCGGCCGCTTATATGAAACCTTGTCAAAAAAGGATGAAGCTATAGTTTCTTACAATAGGCTTTTGGAAAAATATCCGCAAGACGAATGGGCGCTTCTTGCAAAGTCCCGTATAATCGTTCTTACAGGAAGTGATGCAAATTAGGATTGATTAGGGATAAATTGGAGAAATACCGGTTTATCCCTTTTTTGATTTTGAAGATATGATTGAAAAAAAATCGCCCTTATTTTTTTTTATAATTACTCTTATTTTTTCTTCATGCGGTATAGATAATATTGTTTATCTTGAGCCTCCCAAGCTGATTCATAGCCCTAGCGGACACAGTGATGAAAGTCAGATGTATTTTGAATTTGAAACCAGCGATAAAGAAAATTTAGATAATGCTTTAGGTTTTTTTAAGGGCTTCGAGGTTTACTACCGCATTTACGAGTCAGAGAGCGAATGTAAAAATTTAATAGAGAATATGATAAATTATAATACATCAAATCCGTCAAACTCCGTAAATTATCTTTTATCTTCTTACAATTTTAAACTTTTAACCCATCAGGGGCATTCATATAACGATAGACCTCTTGTTCCGGCCTTGCCTGCCGCTCCGCCTAATCATCAACTTGTAGAATTCCGGCTTGAACCTGCCGTTTCATATTCCGATGATTTTCGCATAGACGGAACAGTAAAGGGTAAGGTGCTGCGCCAGACGGGCGAGAAATTTACATCTGCAAAACAAGGAGACTATGATGTCCAATCTTCAAGTAATCCTTCCCCCGATTCGTTTTATGTTGCTGTCTTTGCGGCAGCCTACGGCTTTGACAATAGCTTTAAAACTACATACAGCGCTATTCTTTCACTTGGGTACGTTAAAATAAAGAAAAATCCTTAAAATTTCTCCAATTACTTGCAATTCTCTATGCGATATGATAAAATAAAACGCACGAGGCATTTTATGAAAATATTGAAGCTGTTGGTTTTTTGTTTTGTCTGTTTATTTGTATGCTGTTCATGCGGCGGCAGTTTGTCCGGAAATAATGCCGTTAAATACGATGTAGATAATGTTTTAAGTAAAAATGAACCTGTAACAATAAATATCTGGCATTATTACAGCGCAGCACAAAAAGAAAAATTTGATAGACTTGTGGATAGCTTTAATGCTTCGGAAGGTGCAAAATACGGAGTTTATGTCAGGGGTATCCGAAGAGCCGGAAACGCAAGCGAGATATCTTCATTTTTGGAAGATGCCTTAGCTCAAAAACTTGGTGCTGATGAAATTCCCGATATTTTTTCTGCTTATCCGGATACGGCATATAAATTTAATGAACAAGACCTTCTTTTAGACTTATCCGATTTTTTTACTCAAAAAGAAAAAGACGAATATGTAACAAATTTTTTGTACTCTTCCGGCTTCGGCATAAAAAACGAAATAAAACTGTTTCCTGTTGCAAAAGCTACCGAAGTTTTTGTTTTAAATAAAACCGCCTGGATTCCTTTTGCAGAGTCTATGGGCGTTTCATACAGTGATCTGCTTACATGGGAAGGCGTAGCAAAGGTTGCAGAATTATATTATAAATGGACCGATAGTTTAACTGTAGAACCTGATGACGGTAAACCTTTTTTTGGGCGTGATGCCTTGAGTAACTACATTTTAACCGGTACCTATGAGATGGGTAATAATATCTTCAATGTTTTAGAAAACGGAGATGTTGAATTTTTGCTCGATAAAAAAGTTTTGCGCACTTGTTGGGATAATTATTATGTTCCGTTTGTAAAGGGTTTTTTTACGGCAAAAGGAAGGTTTAGAAGCGATGATTTAAAAACAGGCGATATCATAGCCTGTGTGACTTCAACATCATCCGCAATATACTTGCCGTCAAAGGTAATCGATTCTTCGGGCAATTTCAATCCTATTGAGCTTGAAGTTTTGCCTATTCCTCATTTTAAAAATGCAAAGCACAAAACCATAGTTCAGCAGGGAGCCGGCTTGGCTGTTCTTAAAAGCAACATAAAACGTGAAACGGCTTCCGTATTGTTTTTAAAGTGGTTTACGGATATGCAAAAATATCCGGAGTTTGCCGTTTCTACAGGGTACTTGCCCGTAAAGAAAAAAGAACTCGAAAAAGAAGCTTTTATTGCTGCTTTTTGCAGTGATGATGCGTGTATTTTACCCGTAATACAAGATGCTCTTAAAATAAGCATTGAAACAATGAAAACCTCAGAGCTTTATTTTCAGCCCGGTTTTAAGAATTCGAATCAGGCCAGAAATATTCTTTCGGACTTATTGCAGGAAAAAGCAAAGAAAGACAGGGAAAAACTGCTTGCTAAAATTAAGGCAGGAAAAAACTATAACGAAGCCGTAAAAGATTTTCTTGGCGATGATGATTTTGAAGCTTGGTTTGAACAGCTTGGGAAAAAGCTGTTTGATTTAAAATAATTGGAGCGATGATGAAAAAAAGTAAAGGTAAGCGAAAATATTCTACTTCAATCTTGTCTCGGCTTTTGGTTCCTATGCTTTTTGTATTTGTTCTTCAGGCTGCAGTTATGATGGCTATGTTCTTAAACTCCGACATTCTCAAAAAATCGGGTGAAAATGCCTACGGGGTTTTAAGCGAAAAAGTTTTAAACCGTAAGCTTATTATTGAAAATGAGATGACCAATCGATGGACAAAGGTTTCTGATTTACATGATAGGGTTATCGATGTAGTTAAAAAAGAGTTGTCGGTAAACGGTATCAAAATTTATGATCTTGCGGCTAAGCCTGAAGTGCAAAACCGTATTCTTGATGAGGTTTTGCCTTATCTTTTATATGTCATAAGAAGAAATTATGTTACCGGTGTTTTTGTAGTTCTTGATGCGCCAAGTCCCTTAATAAAAAATACGGAATTTTCTTATCCCGGTTTATATATCAGAACTGATGCCCCTTCGTCTTATTCTTCAACCAATGAGGACATCGTAATATCCAGAGGGCCTTCGGATGTTATCCAAAAACATAAGATTGCATTGGGAATAGATTGGCTGCCGTTTTTTACGATTGCTCCTAAAAGCAGCGATACCTCATATAGATATTTTAATGCTCCCATTGCAGCTGCCTTAAAATATCCAAAAGAACCGTCTAAAAATTCGGCCTTTTGGAATACTCTTTTTAAATTGGATTCTTTAAGTGATGAAGTGATTACATATTCTATTCCCCTGATGGATGATAAGGGGAATATTTATGGAGTTATCGGCATAGACCTTACAGCCGGATATATTCAATCCTTTTTAAATTTTGATGAGCTGGATAATACCAAAAAGGGAATGTACTGTATGGCTGTTCGTGATTTAAACGGCAAAAACCGAAGCTTTGACCCGATAGTTTTTAACAGTATTGCAACCAATTTAAACGTCGATCATATTCCTTCTTTTGAAGCGGAGAAAACGGAATATGCCAATGTTTATACTGTCGATAAAAGCTCTATATTTGCCGAAAGGTATTGTTTAGCTGTGGAACCTTTTCATTTATACCAACGGAATGGGATGTATGAAAATCAAGAATGGGTTTTAATAGGACTGGCTCCCGAATCACGCATTCTTTCATTTTCGCAGACTCTTAAAAAAATATTTTGGCAGTCTGTTCTTGTTTCGGGCTTTTTATTTTTGGCAGGTTCTTATTTGTCGAGTAAGCATATTTCGAGTATGTTCACAAAGGTAGTTCATAAACTGCAAAACAGTGATCCCCGAAAGAGGGTAACTATCGAAAAAATGAATATAAGCGAAATAGATACTCTTATTACTGCAATAGAAAAATTAAGCGCCAGTGTTTTTAATGCGGCTTCGCGTGTGTCTACCATCATCGAAAGACTTCAGGTTCCCATAGGCGTATTTGAACACAACATTTTGATGGGAACGGTTTTTTGTAATTCGATTTGGTTTAAATTGTTCAATATTGAAAACTACACCGGGGATTCCGTTTTAAAGACGGATGAATTTTATAAACTTTTGAATCATTATGAATATTATATAAATACAAAAGACGATGAAAAGACAATCTATGCTATACCTACAGGTACTCACGGAATGGTTCGTTGGATCCGGTTTATGCAGATGAAGGAAAATGACAGGACTTTGGGCATGGCTGTAGATATTACAAAAGAAGTTCAAGACCGTAAAAAACTTGAGCTTCAAATGAATTATGATGAACTTACAGGCCTTTATAATCGATCGGCGTTTGACAGAAAAATTACCGAGGTATTTAAACAAAAGCATTTAGGCATCTGCGCCCTAGTCATGTGGGATCTTGATAATTTAAAGTATCTAAACGATTCTTTTGGCCATGCTTACGGGGATACGCATCTGATGTCGTTCGGAAAAAAGCTTGCAATGCTTCAACAGGATCGTTGTCTTGTTTGCAGGCGCTCAGGAGACGAGTTTTATACTTTCTTTTATACCTTTTCTACATCCGATGAAATTAAACTTATTTTGACGGCTTTTTGGAAAGATATACAGGAGACATCCATAAAACTGCCCAACGGAGAAAATTCAAAACTCCGTGTTTCTGCCGGCTTGGCTTGGTATCCTTATGATGCGGATAATCAAGCAGATTTAGTAAGATACGCCGATTTTGCAATGTATGATGTAAAGCACTCTTTCAAAGGTTCTTTACATGAATTTAATTTGGATGTTTATAAGAAAAACTATATAATGATTTACGGTACCGAGGCTCTCAATCAAATGCTTGAAAGAAACCTTATTGAGTATGCAATGCAGCCGATTGTTATTGCCGGTACAGGAGATATTTACGGCTATGAGATGCTTATGCGTTCTTCCCATCCGGATTTTAAAAATCCTGAAGATATTTTAAGATTGGCAAAGGCCCAATCTAAACTCCATAAGCTTGAAGAGCTTACCTTTTTTGGCGCCATGGAAACTTTTGTGCAAAAGATTGAAAAAGGCGAAATATCCAAACATGCAAAAATATTTTTAAATACGATTAGTTCTCAAGTTTTATCGGATGCTAAATTTTTTGACTTTGAAGAAAGGTTTAAACCCTATCTTTCAAATATTGTGATGGAAATTACCGAATCCGAGCCTCTTAATACTAATTTTTATGATATAAAAAATGAAAGAATTCGCAATTGGAATGCAATGATTGCAATAGATGATTTTGGAAGCGGTTACAGTAACGAATCTTCTCTTTTGTTTTTATCGCCCAATCTGGTAAAAATAGATATGTCCATAGTAAGGGATGTTCATAAGAGTCTTGATAAGCAAAACGTATTGGAAAACCTTGTTTCATACGCAAAAAAACGCGATATAATAATATTGGCTGAAGGTGTTGAAACTATAGATGAAATAGATGTATTACTGCGTTTCGGCGTGGACTTATTTCAAGGCTACTTTTTTGCAAAGCCTTCTTTCGATATTGTTCCTATATCCGAGGAAAAAATTCGGGAGTTAAATAGAATTTATTCCCTCTATTAGTTTATATTCAATGTTGCTTTGGCGGAGCCCAGTTGACCGCAGGCTCCTCCTATTTTTTGCCCTCGTTTTTGCCGGGTGCTTATATTGAACCCTGCTTTTTTTAGAAGATTTTCAAAATTGTGCACTTCGGTCTCTGACGGTCTTTTAAAATTTAGACCTTCTACGGGATTCCAAGGGATTAAATTTATAAAACACTCAAGTCCTTTCGCAAATTCGATCACCTGTCCGGCTGCTTTTTTATCCGTATTCAAACCATTCATCAAAGCCAGTTCCAGTGTCACCCTCTTGTTTGATTTTGAGTTAAAGTACTTTATTGCCTTTTTTAGTTCTCTCAGGGGATTAGTTTTGTTTACCGGCATAAGTTCAGTCCGCAAGTTTTCGTCAGCCGTCGTTAAAGAAACTGCAAGACGTACTTCAGGACCATTATCGGCCATTTCATATATCCCTTTGCATAAACCTGATGTCGAAATAGTTATGCGCCGCTTTGAAAGATTTCTTCCTTTGGGGTGAGAGAGAATGTTTATCGCCTTATTTATTTCGGGAAGATTAAGCATCGGCTCTCCCATTCCCATAAAGACTATATTATCCAGAGTTCCGGCTTCTTTTTCCAAGTGCAAAAACTGTTCAACTATCTCTGAGGCCGATAAATTTCTTAAAAAACCGATCTGGCCCGTTTTACAAAAAGCGCATTTCATAGGGCAGCCTGCCTGACATGAAACACAGGCTGTTTTTCTTTTTGCCTTGTCTGTGAGTAATACGGTTTCTATAACGGAGCCGTCATAGAGCTCGACGGCCAATTTTATTGTCCCGTCCGGGTCTTTTAAGGCTTCTTTTATTCGGGTTGAAAATAGAGAAAATTCCTCGGCAAATTTTGAGCGCATATCTAAGGAAAGGTTTGTCATATCATCAAACGTTTTAGCTCCGGCAGAAATCCAATGGAAAATCTGCTCGGCTCTAAATTTTTCTTTTAGATCGCAAAATTCGCGGAGCTCATCGGGAAGCATTCCCGAAAGAGCTCGTTCATTTTTTTTAATGGTCATTTTTTGTTAATTCGAATAAAAGATCCGAAATTGTTTGGTTTTTTATTCCCAGTTTTTGAAACTCAGCCAAGGTGTCTATTGCTTTTTGTTTTTCTTTTTTTTCGATGTAACATTGGGCCAGTTCAAGATATACTCTGTAGTTTGTATCCTCGGTGTCTTTAAGATGGGTTAGGGTAGTAATAGCCTGATCATATTTTTGCTGCAATTTGCATAATATAGCGAGACCGAGCATTGCATATGAATCGAAGTCGATGTCAAGCGCTTTTTGATAGCAATCTTTTGCATTTTCAAAATCGTTCATGCTGCGGTAGGCATCTCCGATACGTGTAAGGATTACTTTATTGTCGGGATCAAGTTCGAGTATTTTTTTCCAATATATTATCGAATTATATTGCTGATTTAATCCTCTGTAGCAGTCTGCCAGACCGAAAAGACCGTAAAAGTTATCGGGAGAGCGCTCAAGGGCTCTTTCAAAATAATAGACTCCCCGGTCAAATAGTTTCATTTTTCGGTAGCAGTTTCCAATGGATGTTAAAATTCTTATGTCTACAAATTCTCCGCTTGATTCCATTACCTTTTCCCAGTATATAAGGGCTTCCCGATATTTTTTAAAGTCGTAGTTTAGATGTCCCAAACCTATCAGGGCATAAGCATTTTTGGGAGATTTCTCTAAAACCTTTAGATACAGGTTTTCGGCCTTTTCGAATTCCTTGGTTTTTCGATAGGCATCTGCCACTCGGGTAAGAACGGTTATGTTTTTATCGTCAAATTTAAGATACTCTTCCCAGATGGCTATTGCTTTGGAAAACTGGTTCATTGATTTATAACAGTCTGCAAGGCCGAAAAGAGCATAGTTATTGCTGGGATGATGGTCAAGGCATTGTTTATAGAATTGTACAGCCTCATTGAATTTATTGTTTTTACGCTCTGCATCTCCTAATCCGACCAATGCATAGTTATTTGTAGGGTCAAGCTCCAATATCTTTTTAAAAACATTTATAGCTTCACTAATACTGTTACACTTTAAAAGGGAATACGCCTGTTTTGAAAGTTCGGATATTTCCGCTTGATTTGAATTCTCGGTGGGGAAATTTTCTTCGCTAAGGGCCGGGGTATTTGCAAATATCGGCTCAAAATCGGTTTCATTTATCCCGGTTAATTTTTCTTCACATTTGATGTCTGACATTAATCCTCCGTAAATTATGTGCACTTACATCTAAGATTCATTATTCGCTGCAATTTCAAATAAGCATACGTATAATCTCCGCCAACTGATCCAGCAAAATATCTTCTTTATAGGTATTATGTGCCAGATGGTAAAATTTTAATGCTTTTAGTTTTTGATTTTGTTTTGCGTAATAGTCGCCTATCCTTGCAAGACCATCTGAATAGCCCGTAGTAATAAAAATCCTTTCCGCAGCAGCTATATCATTCTGATTATAAAGTTCATTTCCTCTTAAGTTGAGTTTTGCCTTTTGCTCTGCAGTAAGGTTTTTTACAGGCAATTCGGCAGTTTTTATAAAGCCTTCATTTATTTCTTGCAATATCCTTATCCTTTATAAATACACTTATATAAATATATAAAAACTTGTATTAGAATATTTGACCGTAACGCTGTCACAAGCATTGATATATAAATTTTAAAACATAAGTCAGGGTAAAATGTTACATTAAAGCCGTTGTTTCAATATTCCAAAGTAAAAAATTACACAACTTAACCGTATTTGTACAATCACTCTTTAGGCATTATACTCCAGCTTTCAATTTAATTCAATAACCAATAGAAGAAAAATATAACCAAAGAGTAGAATTCTCATCTGCTCCTTGGCTATGAGGGAAATTTGTTTTTAAATTTTATTCGTCGAAGTCGTCGTAATCTAAGCCGTCATCATCGTCATATTCAAAGTCGTCATCATCAAAATCATCGTCGAAATCGTCGTCATCAAAGTCATCATCGAAATCGTCGTCAAAATCATCATCGTCAAATTCGTCATCATCGAAGTCGTCGAAATCGTCGTCGTCAAAATCATCATCGAAATCGTCGTCATCAAAGTCATCATTGTAGGAATCACTAAAAATTAGTACCTTATCGAATTTTTCCAATTCAAGATTTTCAAGCATAAACAACCCCTTGTGCTACTATTAGTTTATATCTATATAATTATAATAGATGAGAGCCAGTATTTTTGTCAACTAGATAATATCAAATTCTTGTCTTTTTTTATATAAATTATTCCGGCATTTTGTAAATCAGTAGACCTGAGCGTCCTGTTTCAAAAAATCTTTGCTCTTCCCAGCCGGAGATTATTGTTCCGTTTTGTATCACAAAATAAGTATAGATAAAGCCTTGAGGCAGCTGAGGAAGAGCTGTCTCTTTCCATTGATTTGTTTGTGAATCAAGATAGAAAAGTTTCCCTGTTCCAAAAAGGAGAGCCTTAGTTACCGGTTTTTGTGTGCCGAAATCGCATGCTGAAGCCGTAATTTCAAAGTCTCCGGTGTATTCCGTGTTTGAATTTTGATAAAAAATAACTTTTTTTGTCTTTGCTTCTTTTGAAAACAGTTCCAGTTTTACGTTTTTTTCTGCCTCTTTTAAAATTTTGCCTATTTTTTCATCGCCGGATATGGTTTTGGCCGGAGTTGAGGCTTTTATAAATTCTTCCTGATTTATTCTTGAATAGTTTCCTTTTAATAATTCTTCAAAAGAAGAAAACGAAAAATAATCAAAATTAACCTGTTCATTTTGTTCCGTTTTAAAAGCGGCAAACCATTTTTCGTCGAATTCCAATGCCGATAATTGAGCAATGTTTTCAAGGTTAAAGTTTTCGGGATTGATGAGACTCAAAAGTTCTCCATTTACGCTGTTATAACGCAGCATAGCTGAAGGGCTTTCAGACGGAAGTACGGGCGAAAAGACGGTATTTGTGTAAAGTCTTAAAAGACTTCCAAGGCCGGTTTTATAAAAGCCCTCAGCAGTCTTTGGGTAAAATTCGGCCTTTATTTCTAATTTGGGCTCTTCTTCGATTTTAAAGGTATGTAAAATCCCTGCTTTATTTACAAGAAAGAGCGGGGGATCGTACATAAGCCCTAACCCTGAAATTCTTAAAGCTTCAGTCCAAGGTTTGAAAGCTGTTTCAGGTATCGATTGGGGAGAGTCTGTTTTCTTTATACACGGTGTTTCCGAAGCCGTATCCGAGGCAAAATAATACCAGGCTATTCCGGTAGGTTTAGATTCCGTTTCGGTTTTTTCCGCTGAATCGGCCTTTTCAGGTTCGGCCTCTTTGTTTGCACAAGCGGCAACTAAGAGGGCCGAAGCCAGAAGCACAGGAAGGAACCGTGCCTTAAACAACTTATGCAAGGGCTATTACTTCAATTTCGACAAGGGCGTCTTTAGGAAGGCGGGCGACTTGCACGGCTGATCTTGCAGGATGGTTTGATGAACCGAAGATTTCTGCATATACCTCATTCATTGCAGCAAAGTTATTCATATCGCTTAAAAAAACGGTGGTTTTGATTACCTTATCAATGCTTGTTCCTGCCTGTTCCAAAATGGCCTTTACGTTAAGTAAGGATTGACGTGTTTGGGCCTTAATACCGTCAGGGAAGTTTCCTGCAGCGGGATCCAAGGGAAGTTGTCCTGATGTAAATACAAGGCCGTTTGCTTTAATTCCCTGAGAATAGGGGCCGATAGCTGAAGGTGCTTTGTTTGTTGCGATGATTTCTTTCATATAATACTCCTTAAAACAAATTTTATGAAGCCATTTTACCCTTTTAAGGCCTCATAGTCAAGCACGGGATTATGTCCGCTTTATGCGTTTAAAAAGTTCTGTGCGGTCGATTATAAAGTAGAGAGGGCGGCCGTGGGGGCAAAGGGGTTCGGGGAGGGTGAAGGTTTTTACTGCGATGTTGTATGCAGAGACGGGATCAATTATGTCGCCGTCTTTACAGGCTGCGCGGCAGGCTGAGCTTGCAAGGATGTGGTGCATTAGCCCTGACGGATCCTTTCCTGCTCCTGCAAGGTCTTCTTTTAAGTCTTTTTCGGTGCCGTGCCATCTTATGGGAACGGCCCGTATAATCCAAAGGCCTTTTTTTTCTTCATTTATCTTAAAGCCTGCTTTTTGAAGTTCAGGGAGGTTTAATCTTATTATTTCATCGTCTTTGTCCGATTCCGTTTCGATGCGGTACGGAATTAAAAGCTCCTGCGAGGGGCCTAGACTTGCGTTTAAGTCTTCAAAAAGGATTCGCTCGTGGGCGGCGTGCCGGTCTATTATATAGAGGGCATTGTTTTTTTCGACAGCTATAAAGGTTCCGCAAAATTGACCTAAAAATTTAAAATCCGGTTTTGGGAGATCTTGAGGCGCCGCCTGCACTCCATGAGCTGCAGCCGAGGTTTCAATCTGCCTTATCGGAGAGGCGGGCCAATAGGCAGATGTACGTCCCGGCCAATAGGTTTCTTTCAAGCCGGAGCTATAGTTTTGGTTTAACTCGGCGGCTTCAAATTCTTTTTTTTCAAAACCTAAATCGGGTGTGTATTCAGGTTCATAGCTTTCCTTTAAAAGATCCGATACCGTTTTTTGCCTGTAAAAAGAACTGATGGTTGAGCTTAAACTGTGATGAATTTCTTTATAGTCTTCGAATTTGGCTTCCCTTTTTGCAGGATGGATATTGAAGTCGACTCTTTCGGGTTCTACATTTAAAAAGACAAAGGCCGCCGGGAAACCTCCGTTGGGAAAATAACCTTCCGAGGCGTAGCAAGCGGCTTGTACAAGACCGTACTCGTTTATCCGCCTTCCGTTTACAAAGATGTAGATATTCCGCTTGTCGGAGCGGACTACTGCGGGGCTTCCTAAAACGGCGGTAAAGGAAAATCCGTCGCCTTCTTGGTTTATTTCGTAAAAAAGCTCCTCAGGTTCTTTAAAGCTCATGGCGGCAAGACACCGTTCTTTTATAGAAGAATGAGAAGGAAGGATGAGCTTATTTATTCCGTCAGCTATATAGCGCATTTCAATATTGTAGTGGGGGAGGGCCTTTTCGACAAAGGTTTGCCGGCATTGGGACGCCTCGTATTGGGGGCGTTTTAAAAATTTTTTGCGTGCAGGGAAGTTTTCAAAAAGGTTTTTAACTTCGACTGTTGTGCCCTTGTTTAAGCGTGCCGGAGAAATCTTTCCTAAGGAAAGTTTCCAAGCGGCAGGGCCTTCTCTGGTTGAGGTAATTTCGAGGGCACTTACCGCCTGCACCGAAGAAAGGGCTTCACCCCTAAAGCCTAGGCTGCGTAAGTGGAGAAGGTCTTCAGCTTGGTCAATCTTGCTTGTAGAATGGGTTTGAGTGCAAAGTTCCAAGTCTTCCCTTGTCATACCGCAGCCGTCATCGCTTACCCTGATTGTACTTATTCCGCCTTCTTCAATTTCTACTATAATTTGAGAGGCTCCCGCATCTATCGAGTTATCCAATAGTTCCCGCACAACAGAGGCCGGCCTTTCGATAACTTCTCCGGCTGCTATTTTGCTTGCGGTTTCTTTTGATAAGAGCTTAACGGGCTTGTATTCTCTCATGTTTTTTTCCTTAAAATATCGGCTGCAGCATCGGCTTAATCTTCACCGGCTCCTGCGAACAGATCAAGTTCAGGTTCTTCTTCGGGCAGGATGGGCTGATTTACTAATATTTGAATTTTTCCTTCCATTTTGTCGATATCCTTTTCAAGCCCCTTGGCAAGTTTTATGCCTTCTTCAAAAAGGGATAGAGCTTTTTCCAAAGGAATATCGGCAGAGCGTATATCGTCACTTATTTTTTCAAGCCTTTCAAGTCTTTCTTCAAATTTTTTCATAGACAGATACTACCTTTTTTTTTGATGAGGGTCAAGCCTGTTTTGCAAATTCTGATACTGCCGATATAGAAACAATAGCGTTGACATAATTTATAAGTTTTGATAAGATAATTATATACTAAAATTGTGATTTATCGATACAGGATTGAGAGGAAAATAAATTGAATAAATAGACAAAAACAGCCGCCGTTTACAGATTTTAACTTTCTTAATTAAGATAATTTCTCAAAAAACTAAGTTTTTAAGATTGCTGTATGGTGTGCGTTTTAAGTTGTAAACTTTTTTGTCTAGGAGTTCAATTATGTTAAAGAATTTTATTAAGTGCATCTGCACTGTTTTTAAATACGGAGCCTTTCCGGCTGTAGTTTTATTTTTTCTTTCGGTTTTTACGGGCCTTACCCTTCCTTTTACGGTTTTATATACTCAAAAGCTAATAGATTCTATAATCTTATTTTTAGAAAATTCTATTGTTCTATCTTCCGTTTTATGGAATGCCGCTCTTTTAGCCCTCATAATTCTTTTTATGAATCATGTGAATTTTATAAGCAATATAGCCTTTATCTATCTTGAAAAAAAATTGACTTATAATTTATCGGAAGCTGTTTTGACCAAGATGCTGAAGATAGACTTTGCATGTTTTGAGGATCCTGCCTTGCACGATGCCCTAAAGGAAATAAGGAACCGGCCTGCAAAAAAGGTTATAAATCTTTTTAAGGAATGCAGGGCATTCCTTTGCGACAGTATAAAACTTTTCGGAATGATTTTTATCTTTGCAAAGGTTTCTCGTTGGCTTAGTTTGGGCTTTTTTGTCTTTTTGGTTTTGGATTTTATAAACGAATATATTGCAACAAAAAAAATCCAAGCCATCTATGCTTCTCAAGTTTTTGATGAAAGAGAGCTTGAAGATTTAAGCTCTCTCCTTTCAAACAAGGAGGCCCTGCCCGAATTAAAAATATTTTCTGCAGTTCCGTTTATCGTAAAGAAGTTTAAGGATAAGTATAAGGTTTTGTTAAAAGAAAGAATATCGATTACCTTAAAATCTTATCGCTACATGGGTATTGCTTCCGTAATAATGATAGCATGGTTTTCTTTTTTAATTTTTGTTTTGATTAGGCTGGTTATAAGAGGCGGGGTATCGGCCGGAATGTTTACGGGGTTTATTACTTCGCTAACGGAAATTTATTATTTACTCGCACTTATGTCTCAAAGTTTTTGGGGCTTAATCGACGATAATAAGAGCATAGACTTTTTATACACCTTTATGAATCTTCCCCATGATATTCATTATAAAGAGATATGCGGTAAGGAAAAAACTTTAGAGAAAGAAATTTTAAAGCAAAAGAATTTTGATAAAAAAAATGCAATTATTTTTGAAAATGTTTCTTTTTCTTATCCTAATTCGGAAAAGGAAGTTTTAAAAAATATTTCGTTTAGGATTGAGCCGGGGTCTCATATCGCCTTGGTGGGAAGAAACGGCAGCGGAAAAACAAGTTTGATTAAACTGATAACCGGGCTTTATAAACCCTCAAGCGGAAGTATCTTTATAGGTACAAAAAACATAAAGTCCCTTTCCCGTGCAGAACTTCATCGGAATTTTAGTGTTGTGTTTCAAGACTATGCAAGTTATCAGATGAGCTTGCGCGAAAATGCCGCTCTGGGGTGTATCGAATTTTTAAACGATGATGAACACTTAAAAAAATCCCTTGCCCTTGTTTCCGATGATCCTGTCTTTGATGATTTGGATAAACATCTCGGAAAACTGGAAGAATCCGGAGTTGAGCTTTCGGGAGGACAAAGACAAAAACTTGCAATTGCAAGAGCTTGTGCCGCGAAAAGCGATTTTATAATCTTTGATGAGCCTACGGCTTCGTTGGATCCTTCTGCCGAAAGGGAGATGTATCAAAATTTGCAAAAAATTATAGACTCTTCCAATCAGGGGCGGGGTTGTATTTTTATTTCGCACCGTCTTGCAAGTGCAAAAATGGCAGATCTTATTTTTGTGCTCGACGAAGGAAAAATAATCGAAAAAGGCTCCCATGATGAACTTATTCAACAGGGCGGACTTTATTCTAAGATGTACAAGGAGCAGGCTTCTTGGTATCAGGAGGTTTGATAAACAGTTCGGCAGAAATTCCGCCTCACTGTTTATCTGTCGAGTTTTGTACTTTCAGTACAAAACATCGCATTATTTTATGTGTGCTTTAGGCACACACTTGAAAAAAAATTTCAGGATTTAATAATCCTTGCAAAAAGTTTTTATGAGAGGAAATTTATGAAAAATAATTATCTATACCGTTCTTTTAAATTTACATTCGGGGTTAGTCCTCTTTCTCATATTTTAGTTTTAATTGAAGAGATTTGGCAGGCCTTGTTTCATTCTATAGCTGCTTTTCTTTTAAGCGGTTTTATCGATACAGTCATAGCTTATTCTCAAAAACAAGTTGAGGTCAAAGTTCTTTATTTTTATGCTCTGAGTTTTGCTTCTCTTTACATCTTACAGGAATTATGGGCTCTTGTGTATAACGGTGCAATGAATATCGGAATATATGAAAAGCCGAATAATTATGCCAATCTTTTGATTGCCGAAAAGGCTTCACGATTGCGCCTAATCGAATTTGAAGATGCGAATATTTTAAACATGTATAAGTATGCCAAGGATAATATCGAAAACGAATATGTTCCTTATCTTGTAATGCGTATGATTTATATTTTGTGCCGATTTATCGAAATAGCTTCATTGACTTTTGTAATCACCAAATTCGATTGGCAGCTTTTCTTTGTTGCTGCCGTTTCGGTTATTCCGTATTTTATTACCCGCCTTATTCGGGGAAAAGAAATGTATAAATATAAATCGATCCAAATTCCTGAAGAAAGAAAATTGGATTATCTTTGGTCTCTTTTTACCGATAAGAGTGCAGGGAAGGAGTTGCGCATTTCAAAATCCGATGAGTATATAAAAGAAAAATGGCTTCAAAAGAATAAGGAAGTTTTTGATCCCTTTTGGAAGTTAAAGAAAAAAGATGCTTTTTCGGTTTTGTTTTGCGACATGCTTTCTTCTATAGGATACGGGATTGCAGTTTTTGCCTGCCTCTATCTTGCCTTAAATAGAATTATCAGTATCGGAATGCTCGGAGCTGCAATAGGATCTTTTACAATGATTCAGTTTTGTATGCGGAATCTTTTGGAAGCCTTAGGCTCGATTTCAATGTATGCCGCTCACACAAAACACTTTTTCGATTTTTTGGATTTACCCGAAGAAGCTAATATGGAAAAGTCTGACGATGAATTTAAAAAATCAGCCGCCGAATCCAAGGATTCGGCTTACAGTTTAAAAAATTGTATCGAATTAAAAAACTGCATTGAATTGAAAAATGTTTCTTTTTCATATCCGAACAACGATAAAACAGCCCTTGATTATATAAGTCTTTCTATTAAAAAAGGTGAAACGCTGGCTCTTATAGGCGAAAACGGTTCGGGAAAAACCACTCTTTCTAAAATTATTTTAGGGCTGTATGATGCCGGTGCAGGGGAAGTGCTGTGGGACGGCGTCAATATAAATTCGATCGATAAGAGCTCTCTTTATAAAAATATTTCTCTCACCCTTCAAAGACCCGTTCAATATAATTTTAGTTTAAGAGAAAATGTCGCAATTTCCAATTTGACAAGGATAAACGAAGATGTAAAAATTATAGGGGCTTTAAAAGAAAACGATGCCGATTATCTTTTAGAAAAAATGGGAGGCCTTGACGGAAGACTTGGGCGTATTTTTAATGGTACTGAACTTTCGGGCGGAGAATGGCAGCGTCTTGCCCTAAGCCGCTGCCGTTTTAAAGAGGCTGATTTTTTAATCCTGGATGAGCCGACTTCGGCTCTTGATCCTATCGAAGAAAGCCTTGTGTTAAAACGATTTATAAGCCTTATAAAAAACAAAACTGCCGTAATCATTTCGCATAGGGCGGGATTGTGCAGGCTTGTAGACAGGGTAGCTCTTATGAAGGAGGGGAGGCTCCTAGCCCTCGGTACTCACGATGAGCTTTTTTCTTCTTGTGATGAATATAGAAGGCTTTATTCCGCTCAAGCCGATTTGTACAGGGATTAGTTCCAAATTTTTAATTTTTTTTGCTTATACCTTGATTAAAATATAAAAATAATGTATCCTTTTCACAACATTTTATGAGAGGAAGCTTAAATTGGTACCCTTGATTATATTAAAGGAAGGCGATAAGGCCTCCGTGCTTAAATTTGACGGAACGGGGGCGGAATTTTCCCGTCTTCGCAGTCTTGGAATAGATATAAATACGGAAATAACCGTTGTTACTTCTCAGGCCGATAAAAAGGGGCCTATTTTACTTTTGGTAAACGGTTCAAAATATGCGGTAGACTATAATCTTGCCTCTAAAATTTTGGTGCGGTTATAGATTGGAGGTGTAAATGACTCTTGATGAATTGGAACAGGGGAAAAAAGGAATTATAGAAGACCTTGAAATAAGCGGTATGACCTTGCAAAGGCTTATAAGTCTGGGTTTTACTCCGGGGGCCGAAGTTTCTGTTGTAAGAAAGGCCCCGCTTTTAGATCCTTTTGACATTTCCATATGCGGCTCTCTTGTAGCAGTCCGCAAGGATGAGGCTAAAAAAATAATTGTAAAAGAAGTTTAGAATATGAAAAAAGAAAAAATAAATATTGCTTTTGCCGGTCAGCCTAACTCCGGCAAGTCAACACTATTTAACATGATGACGGGAGCTCATCAGCATGTTGCAAACTACCCCGGTATCACGGTAGAGAAAAAAACGGGAGAATATTTTGCTCTTGACCAATCGGTTTTTATTACCGACTTGCCGGGCACTTACAGTCTTACTTCCTATTCACCGGAAGAAAGGGTAACCCGCAATTTTATTCTGCGTGAAAAACCTGAGCTTTTGGTAAACATTGCCGATGCCTCAAATTTGGAAAGACATCTTTATCTTACATTTCAGCTTTTGGAGATGAACTGTCCTCTTGTCATGTATTTGAACAAGATGGATTCTGCAAAAAATTCAGGTCTTCAAATTGATGTAGACAAGGTTTCCTCCCTCTTAGGCATTCCTATAATCGCCGGTTCAGCCAAGAAAAAAGAAAAGGTAAACGAGTTAAAAGAGCTTATTTCAAAGACAGCCGAAAGCTCCGAACCTCAAAATCCTTTTATGCTTAGCTACGGTAAGGATATGGAATCCTACTTGGAACAAATAGTCGAAAAGTTAAAGGCTTCTGCAAAAGAAGAATTTTTTCCTATTCCTCTAAGATGGCTTGCAATCAAGCTTTGCGAAAAGGATGCTGCCGTTATCGAAGAAGAGGGTAAAAATTTTACAAATTTTGAATCCGTTTTAAATTTTATAAAGGAAATCGAAGCGGAACACAAGGAAAAACATAAACACAGCTTTGAAATCGAAATAGCCCTTGCAAGATCTGCTGCTGCAAAAAAAATTGTTGAAGCTGCTGTTTTAAAAAAAGAGCTTGAACAAAAAGCCGTCGAGACCTTAAACATTAAAAGAAAGGTTTCCGAGGCTGTTGCCGCCCTTATTCTTTGTTTTGTAACTTATGAGATTTTGGATTCGCTTTTTTTGCTTTTGCCGATTCCCATCTTTGCAAACAACATTCTCCGCTTTGTTCTTAGTCTGGCCGGAGCTCTTGCCTTTACGGGAGGAGCAGCTTTTATCTATAGTAAGGGCGGGGCAGGCAGTATAAACTCGACCGATAGGATCGATAAGGTGCTTTGTCACAAGGTTTACGGCCTTTTGATCTTGGTCGAGCTAGTTTTGGTCTTTTATTGGATAACCGTAGTTTTGGGTTATAAGATGACCGATAAGGTTTTCCCGATATTTAAATTTGTGCGCACGGTAGTTTCGCAGCTTATTTATCCTGAAGGGCTTATAAACGAAGGTCCTTTGAGAGGCCTATTTTTAAGCGGAATAATTGACGGTGCAATAATGATTCTAAACTATGTGCCCATCTTTTTCTGCTTGTTTGCCTTAATAGCCTTTTTGGAAGATGTCGGATACATGGCCCGTCTTGCCTTTATCATGGACAGGGTTTTACGCAAATTCGGTTTACACGGACAGTCAACCCTTCCTATGATTTTGTCTGGCGTTATAATGGGCGGCTGTGTTGTTCCCGGTGTTATGTCCACAAGAACAATCCGTGACGATAAATCTCGCTTGGTAACTATCCTAATCTTGCCTCTGCTTAACTGTATGGCAAAGATTCCCTTTTATGTTTTAATTACGGGAATATTTTTTACAAGCTATCAATGGATAGTGCTGGGCGGAATTTCATTCTTTACTTTGATTGTGGCCTTGATTGTTGCAAAATATTTCAGTCTCTATGTTGTTCACGGCAAGCCCGAACCCTTTGTATTGGAGCTTCCGGCCTATAATATGCCGACATTAAGAGGCGTTTTAATCCGTACTTTCGAACGCTTATGGAGTTTTATAAAAAAAGTTGCGACTACGGTAGTAGCAGTTTCGGTTATTATCTGGGCGGGTGTAAACTTTCCCTCTTTGAACACGGAAAAAACCGCTCAATACGAAGCAAAAAAAGAAGCCTATATTCAGGACTTTGCAGGAAAACTAAATAATTCCTATTCCCAATATTTTGCTTCCGAAAAAGGTTTTATAGAATATCAGCGCCTAAACGAAAAGCTTTATTTATATGATGCCTTAAATTGGTTCGGCGGAGCTAAGGGAACGGAAAGAAATGTAAACAGGCTTTTTTTACAAAATCCCGAATTTACAAAAATAGCCTTAAAGGGAAAAATCGAACTTGGCAGCAATGTAGGTGCTTTTAAAAACTACCTTGATATGTATTCTGCCGCAAAAAAAGATTTTGATAAGGCTTACGAGGGTGCTCAAGAATTTCAAAAGCCTATTTTAAAGGCTTCCTTTTATGCTTATTGGCAAAAGCTCAATCCTTTCTTCTTTGCCCTTGTCAGAACAGGAAAAATAAAAATTTCAGGCACAACCGTAATCGATTCTGAGGCCGCTGCCGCAGCAAAGGCTATACGCCCTGCAAGTGCCGACCTAAAACTGATTGCAGTACAGCTGCGCAAAGAAACCTTGGAAAATTCTATTTTGGGATACATAGGAAAGGCTATGGAGCCCGTTACAAAATATGCAGGTTTTGACTGGAAGGTAAACATTGCTATTTTAGGTTCCTTTGCTGCAAAAGAAGCCCTTGTTTCTACCTTGGGCACTATTTACAGTGTCGAGTCTTCAAGCGAGGATTCGGGGAAGGTTTTGGAAGCCCGCATTCAGGATAAGGAAACCGGTTTGACCCCCTTAGACGGGCTTACAATTATGATTTTGATAGCTCTATTCCCGCCCTGTATTGCTACCGTTATGGCAACAAAGACCGAGACACAGAGCATAGGATGGACCTTGTTCAGTGTTCTCTATCCTGTAGTCTTGAGCTCTCTGGTTGCCGTCCTTGTATTCCAGCTGGGAAGATTATTCGGTTTTTGATTTTTTAAATTATAAATTTTAGAGGAGTTATATAAATGAAAAAAATAAGCATTGTATTTATTTTAATGATGTGTTCTATCATACTTTTTGCACATTCGCCCCTTTTGACTGTTGAGGATAACGGGGACGGAACTATCTATGTGCAAGGCGGATTTTCAAACGGAGCAACAGCTGCAGGCGTTAAACTTTATCTTACCGATAAGGCTACGGGGCAAAAAATCTGGGAAGGAGAATTCCCCGATGTAGGCGAACTCAATCTGCCTATTCCTAATGTTCCGTATACCGTAACTTTTGATGCAGGCCCCGGTCACGTAATTACAAAAGACGGCCCCGAACCTGAAGGCGGCTTCGGTAGTCAGGCTGCTCCTTCTGAAGCGGCAGGAGAAAATGAGTCATCGGGTGATACTTCTCCGGTGCAAAAGCCTCTTGTTACTTCAGGCTCCGCAGGCTGGGTTCCTATGGATACCGTTTCGGCAATGCCTGCTGTCGGCCCTTCATTTACGGCCATTTTAGCCCTTGTGCTTTCCGTAATAAATTTGATACTCATTATCTTCCTCTTTAAAAAACAAAAAAGGTAGGTTTTAAAAGTGAAAAAAATAATCCTTTTCCCGTTGCTTTTGTGTTGCACGGCTCTGAGTCTTTTTGCTCATTTTCAGATTGTTTACACTCCGTCTTCAATAATCGAATCTTCAAAAAATACAGTAGATTTTATAATTTCTTTTACCCATCCCTTTGAGTCGGGCCTTACTATGGATATAGGTAAAAATGAGGCAGGCGAAATAAAGGGTTTAAAAGAATTTTATTCTATTCATAAAGAAAAAAAATCGGATTTAATACCTTTTTTAAAAGAGAGCGAATTTGCGTCTTTAGAAAATAAGGCCTTTGCCTATACCTTCGAATTTAATAAGGATGCGGGTTTTAAAGGCGGCGGAGACTGGGTTTTGGTCGCCGTTCCTCATCCTTATTTTGAAGCTGCCGATGACGGATATATTCAGCAGATAACCAAGGTCTTTATCAACAAGGCTGGGCTTTCAACCGATTGGCAGTCAAGAGCTGCTGAAGGTTATCCCGAAATTATGCCTCTGGTAAAACCCTACGATGTTTGGGAAGGAGGAGTGATACGGGCCCTTGTTTTGGATTCCGATGGAAATCCCGTGCCCTACGCTCAGGTTGAATTTGAAAATGTGAACTACGATGTGGATATGTCGAACAAGAAATTTACAGGCGAGCCCAAACTTCAAAAAGCAGGAGCAGGGCTGATAATGGCCGATAATACGGGCGTTTTCGAATTTATCCCTCCTTGTCCGGGGTATTGGGGCTTTGCCGCCCTCGGTGCAGGTAAGGAAAAAGAATTCGGAGGTAAGGAGCTTTCTCAGGATGCCGTTATCTGGTTTGAAGTTATGAAGATTGAAGCTGCCGCAGAAAATTCCGTAGCCGATATGACCGGCGAATCTTCATCTGCAGATGAAGGTAAGAGCGGGAAAGCAAGACCCAAAGACGGATTTTCGCCTGCAGCCTTGGTTATTGTAATTTTATTGTTCGTGGTTATGTTCGCCTGGCCTCCGATTTTTAAAAAGATTTCGGATAAGGCTGAAAATAAATAGTAAAAACAAGCCCGAGGGCTTGTTTTTATTCTGAAAATAAGGTAGATTGTCAGAAGAAATTTACATTTAAATAGGAGTTTTTCTATGAAAAAATTTACAGGAATAGTTCTTTTATTCTTTGTAGCTATGGCTTCATTTGCACACTTTCAAATGATTTACACCCCGACTTCAATTGTTGAGGGCAGCTCTGTCGATTTTAAGATTGTTTTTACCCATCCTGCCGACGCGGGTCACACAATGGATATCGGTAAAAACGAAGCCGGTGAAATAAAAGGTTTTGAAAAATTCTTTTCGGTTCACAAGGAAAAGGTACAGGATTTGCTTCCCTCTTTAAAGAAAACAAAATTTGCTGCTTTAGAAAGTGAGGCTTCTGCCTATGATCTTACCTTGAGCAAGGATAACGGTTTTAGAGGAGGCGGAGACTGGGCTCTTATCGCTGTTCCCCATCCTTATTATGAAGGTGCTGAAGGTAAGTATATACAGCAGATAACCAAGGTATTTATTAATAAGGGTGATCTTGCAACAGACTGGAGCTCAAGATGTGCCCAAGGTTATCCCGAAATCATGCCCTTGGTAAAGCCCTATGATGTTTGGGTCGGCGGACTTTTCAGAGGTGTTGTTGTAGATTCAAAAGGCAAGCCCGTTCCCAATGCTGAAATTGAAGTTGAATATATCAACTTTGATGTGGACATGAAGGCAAGCAAATTTATCGGTTCGCCGAGAACTGAGGCTGCTGCAACAGTTATTCTTGCAGATAAAAACGGTGTATTCTCCTTTGTTCCTCACAAGGCCGGTTACTGGGGTTTTGCTGCTTTAGAAGCAGGAAGAACCAAGAAATTTGCCGGTAAAGAACTTTCTCAAGACGCAGTACTCTGGATTGAGGCAATGCCGGTAAAATAAGGGTTTCCTTATGACATTAGGAATGGTCTTGACTATTTCCATAGTTGCAGGTGTTATTGTCTTACTCATCCGTAAATATTACAGGATATTTAAGGGTAAGGCTTCAGCCTGCAGCTGTGGAGAAAAAAACATCAATCCTAAGAGCGGCTGCAGTTGCGGATGCTGCGGCTGTTCTGCGGGAAAAAAAGAAAGCTAGTTTCTTTTTACTTTAAGCAAAGCTGTAATTTTTTTGTTTAAATAAAAAGTTAGCTATAGATAACTTATATTAACTTAAAGGAGTTTTTATTATGGTTAATAAAAGAATTGGTGCAAAAATTGCACTTATCTTGATTACACTTGCAGTTCTTTTTACTGCATGTAAGTCGATGCCTGCTGCAAAAATGAACGATAAACTTGCAGCCGGTATGGAGTTGGCTGCTTGGAAAGGTGAATGGGTTTCGGCAGATATTATAAAAGATAACCCTGCTTTAAAAGCAGCGTATAAGAAAACTGCTGCCGATATGCCCTTCTACACAGCTGAAGGTCTTGAAGCTGCTGCGTTGGATATGTACAGAACACCTGTGGTAAAAGCAAAGTTTGACGGTTCAAACACTGTTCTTTTTACCTATATGGATAAAGAAGGTAAAGAAATGCAGATTTCCGTCAAATACAAGTACATAGGACAAAAAGCCGATATGGAATATCCCGATTCTATGTGGGAAACATTTGAAGTTGCCGAAGAAACACCTGAAAATGCAAAATTTAAATATTTTATAGCACTTCCTCCTCATGGACATGGTGACGGCCCCCAGCACTGGCATGCACGTTTTGGCAGCCGCAGTATTGGCAGCCTTATTTCCGGTGCCGGAAAATGGCCTACATACTATTCTTCATCCATACCAAAATCTGACCTTGTTAAAATGTTTGAATCCTCAATCTCGAATATGCCGAAGTGGCTTCCTGTTTCCCCTTTTGAATCCTATGCCAAGCATGGTAAATGGATTAATAGTATTTCTATGGCAGAGAGCACCGCGAAAGAAGTTGAGGCTGTTTATGCAAAAGTTCTTAAAGAATATGCAGGAAAAAATCCTAAGGGCGGAGACTTTACAAAACAGGATGTAATTAATCAGTTTAAAAAGGTATACGGCCCCGGTAAAGATTTTACACACATGGATTTTATTGTAAAAAACGGAAAAAATGAGCTTGTTATATCTAAAGACGGAAAAGAAATTTTCAGATCTTCTTATGTAAGAGTTGCTGCTTCTAAAGCTAAACCTTATCTTACAATGAAGGCAGAAAAAAATAATGCCGGAAAATATTCTTTAATTTCTTTTGTTGTTGTACATGGAGATCCTGCTCACTTCCATTTGTTCTATGGAGCTAATGAGGAGGAGATTGCAAATCAAGTTGGTACACCCACATGCTATAAGGCTGAAAGAAGCAATGCTGAAATCGCCGCAGGTATGGAAAACTCAATCAAACGTCAACTTGATTCTCTTATTAAGACTAAAAAATAAATTTTGTTGGGAACCCTTTGCGGTTCCCAATTTTATTTAGCCTATCAATATTTGATAAGGTTTTATTCCGACATAGGGAGGTTTATTTATGTCTAAGAAAAATTTTAGTGTAAAACTTGTAGTAGTTTTGATGCTTTTTGCAGCTTTGTTTACGGCATGTAAGTCTATGCCCGATACAATCGGAGGCATGAAAATTGAGGCCGGTAAAGAACTTGCTGCTTGGAAAGGCGAATGGGTTTCAGTGGATGCCGTAAAAAATGATCCTTCTTTGAAAGCATTATACAAAGAAGCCGCGGCAAAGAATTCGAATTATACCGCTGAGGGTATCAAAGACGCTGTTGAAGCGAGAAGAAAAACTCCCTTTTTAAGGGTAAAATTCGATGGAACAAATAGGGTTGTATTTACAGTTCTTGATACAAACGGAAAAGAAAAAGAGATCGCTGCCGAATACAAATACATAGGCAAGGTTCCTATGCCAGGTTATGAAGGTTCCTTTTGGGAAACCTTTGAAGCCGTAAAAAATGTACGCGGTCTTACTATGGCAAAATACATGATCTGTACTGAACCTCACAGTCATGATGGCGGAATGGTTCACTGGCATGCAAGATTTGGAGGAACGGATATTGATACCCTCGTAAAAAAAGCCGATTCTTCTTATTGGCCGACATATGTTGACGGTTCAACGACCAATGAAACACTTTTGGAAAATTTTAAAAAATCGGCAGAAAACATCGCCGCTAAACTTCCTGCCCCCTTTGCCGTTTATGCCAAAGAAGGAAAGTGGATGAACAGCTCTTTAATTTACGATAATACAAGTGCAGAAGTTGACGCAGCTTATGATAAAATCATCAAAGAATTTGCCGGTAAAAATCCAAAAGGCGGCGATTTCACAAAGGCCGAAATTATTGCCGAAATGAAAAAAGCATACGGAACGACAGAACTTTATACTCACATAGAATTTATTACCGAGAATGGAAAGAACGAATTTGTGGTTTATAAAGACGGTAAAGAAATTCATCGAGCCGCTTATAAGAGAACTGCCGAAAATGCTTCCAAGCCCGGATTGCTTGCCGTTAAAACAGACAAAAAAGATGCCGGAATGTTTAAGACAATTTCTTTTACAAACCCCGGAGGAAGTCCCTTGCACTTCCATTTTTGGTACGGTATGACCGATGCGGATTTTGCAAAGATTAAAGGAAAACCGACTTGTATACCTGCAAATTCATCAAACGAAATGATTGCAAAGCGAGTTGAAGGTTCTTGCCGTAAAATTTTAAGCGGGATTGTGCAAAAATAAATGAATATTCCTCTAAGGTCTGATTGACTTTAGAGGAGCTTATTTGATATTATAATAAAAGGTTTTATCTTAGTTAGGAGAAGAAAGATGAAAAAAAGAACAGCTATTTTTATTTGCTTTTTGGTGTTGGGAGCAGCTTTTTTGTTTGCTCATGCCCCTATCTTTAATTGCTATGATAATGGTGACGGTACCTTCTTATGTGAAGGCGGTTTTTCCGACGGCTCATCTGCTGCAGGTGTAGAAATCCGCATCGAAAATCCCAAGGAAAAAGATGCAAAGAAGAAGGTCTTATTTACCGGTAAGCTTGATAAAAACGGTGAGCTTACAATTAAATATGCCGACATCAAAGTGAAAGATTTTTTAATTATCTTTGATGCAGGTCCCGGGCATATAGTAAAAGTAAAATCAACCGATATCGAAAAATAAGATTGTTTCGATTTTTTTGAAGGAGACTTGTTTTTACATGTCTCCTTTTTTTTCGTTTAAAAGAACATCGGCTGAATGCCAGCTTAAAGTTGCACATTTTATGCGGGCAGGCATTTCGGCAAAGTATTCCAAGATTTGGGCATCTTCCAGTTCTTCCTTTTCTTCTTCAGAAACTTCTTTCCCATTCATCATCTTAAAAAATATTTCTACCTTGCGTTTGCCTTCTTCGGCTTTTTTTCCTTTTATAAGTTCGATGAGCATATTTGTAGAAGCCGTCGAAATAGCACAGCCCCTTCCTAAAAAAGAAGCCTCTTCGATGATTCCGTCTTTTTCCCTGATGAGGAGGGTAAGGTCATCGCCGCATGAAGGGTTATGACCTCTTTCTATCTTTACGCCTTCGCCCGAAAGTTCTCGGCAGTTTTCTTTTTTTCTGGAATATTCCAAAATCATTTCCTGATAAATCGTATCTATGTCCATTTATGTTTCCTTATCGATATTCTTTTTAAATTTTTTTAATTTTTTAAAAAAACGCTTTTTACTTTTTTTAAGGCCGTAATCATAACGTCTATGTCTTCCTTGGTGTTAAAAATAGAAAAACTTGCACGGCAGCAGGAGTTTATGTTCAAGTGAGCCATCAGGGGCTGAGTACAGTGATGACCGCTCCTTACCATAACTCCGTACTCGTTTAAAATATAGGATGTGTCATGTGAGTGCACGTCTTTTACGTTAAAAGCTATTATGCCTGCCCGCTCCGGAGCATCGGTTCCGTAGGTTTCAACAAAGTCAAGTTTTTTTAATTCCGAAAGAGCATAATCGTCCAATTCTTTTACGGTTTTTTCTATATTGGAATAGCCGATTTTTTCGATATATTCTATTGCGTGTTTAAGAGAAACTATGGCAGAAGTGTCGTGGGTGCCGCCCTCGTATTTATAAGGGGCTTCCTTAAACTCGCTTGAATCTTCCGTGACAAAATTGATCATATCTCCCCCGTATAAAAAGGGAGGCATCTTGTCCAAGAGCTCTTTTTTCCCGTAAAGCACTCCGGCTCCGAAGTCGGAAAAAATCTTATGGCCCGAAAAAACCAAAAAATCGCAGTCGAGGGCCGATACATTCTGCCTGTAGTGAGCTATCGACTGGGCTGCATCCACCACAACTACGGCTCCGTTTTCATGGGAGAGTTTTATAACATCTTCTACAGGGTTTATAATTCCGGTTGCATTTACCACGCTTGAAAGGGAAACAACCTTCGTTTTAGACGAAAGTTTTGCCTTAAAGTCGTTCATGTCCAAGGTGCCGTTTTTGTTGAGGTAGATAAATTTTAAGGCTGCTCCTGTTTGTTTTGCAACAAACTGCCAAGGCACAAGGTTTGCATGATGGTTTGATACAGCAAGCAGAATTTCATCCCCGGCTTTAAGCTGCGATAAGCCGTAACAATAAGCGATTATGTTTAAAGCCTCGGTAGAATTTTTTGTAAATACAATGCTTTCTATTTTATCGGCCCCGATAAACTCAGCCGTTTTTTTTCTTGTTTCTTCAACCAAAATAGAAGAAGCTATTGCAAGGGAATGAGAGCCCCGCCCCGCATTTCCGTTTGAGTGTAAAAAATATTCTTTAACGCCTTCGATAACTTGTACAGGCCTTTGTGCCGTTGCCGCCGAATCCAAATAATGAATGTTGGGATTTTGCATAAGCAAGGGAAAATCGCTTTTATACATCTTCTATGCTCCTTCGTTTAAATTTGCGTAAACATAAAGATGCTTTATTTTACAAAAAAATCGGCCTTTTGTCCAGCAATGGGGAAAAGCCTATAAGCCGCAAGACCGTTTATCTGCTTTCCGCAACCCCGACCTCTTGCAGAAATGCTTGTAGACAAATGTTTGTAAAAAAGCTCTTGACATATAATCAAAAAATGATTATAATTTATATGTGTATAGGATAATCCAAAAAAAGCGGATAACAAAAGCTGTAGCAAAAATGCCGCAAAAAGAACAAGAACTATATGCCCAGCTAATACTGGATTTAAAAGAATCAGGCCCCGTGCAAACATGCTGGCCTAATTTCAGTTCTTTAGGCAAAAATAAATATCATTGCCACCTATCCTATCATTGGATTGCCTGTTGGAAAGAAACAATCAAAGGTATTGAAATGGAGGTATACTATGCAGGTTCACGTGAAAACGCCCCTTATTAAAATTGAAGGCGACATTCCGCCCGATTTATTGGCATTCGTAAAAACACAATACAAACATGTTACCGTCGAATATGATGACGATGACGAATACGAAGAGGTAACGGAAACCGAATGGTTTAAGAACATTCAAAAAAATATGACACCTCAAAAAACATTAAAACTTTTAAGAAACCGTGACAATCTTACACAGGCAGGGCTTGCAGAAAAACTTTGTATCAATGTACAAAATGTTTCCGGAATGGAGCGGGGAGTCCGCCCTATAAGTATAGCTATGGCAAAAAAACTGGGCGCCGTATTTAACACAAGCTACAAAAAATTTTTATAGTTTATTATGATACAATTTTGCCTTATTTTTTTTATCTTGACCTTTTTTATATTTTAGACTATATTGGTACGCGGAGACGGTTGGCACGACAGCGCTAGCATCTGCGCTGTAGGCGGGCGGTACATCAGCAGTCCTGCCAGCTGGAGCGACGGACTCTGTTTCCGTTTGGCTTGCCGCCCCTAGGTAAAATATCAAAGTGAGAAGTTTAAAGTACGAAGAACGAAGTTTGACATTCGACATTCGCACTTTCCTTCATTCGTACTTTGGCATTCCTAAAGGACATACATTTTTAACCGCCTTTGAGCACACTTTCTACATATTGCGGATTAGCCGAAACAATTTTAAGGAGAGATAATGCCGCCCCGTCAGGTTTACGCCGTCCTTGTTCCCAGTTTCGTAGGGTTCCTATACTGATATTAAGCATAGCGGCAAATTCTTCTTGTGTTTTATTTGTCTTATCACGTATTTTAGCAATATCTAAAGGCTCTATTTCAAAAACCCTTGAAGGGATGATTTCTCCTTTTTCAATTAAAACAGCTTCTTTTACGCTTTGGAGTAATTCAGTAAACATCTCATCACTCATTTTTTTTCTTTTAAACATAAAAACTCCTTATAAATCTTTAATAAAACTTGCCAGCATATTTATTTGTTTTTTTGTAATATTCTCCGCATCGCTTTTTGAATAAGCAAATAGCAAATATATCTTTGTTTCAGTTTTTATAAAATAGATAATCCTAACACCGCCACTTTTTCCCGTATTCTTTTTACCTCATCTTATTTTTCGTATTCCTGCGCCTCCTTTAATCAACTTACCTTTTAATGGATTGCATACTAGATATTCTTTAAATTGTTTATATGTATCTTCATCCAGTAATTTATTTATTTGTTTTGTAAAAACAGGCGTTTCTATAATCTTCATATCTTATTATACGCCATTGGCGTAAGTCTGTCAATGCCGATTAAACACTTACTAAAATTAAGAAAGTCAAAACAAGTTGAATTTACAAAATTTTGTCATATTAAAAATTCGGATTTATTTTAAAGGAAGGATTGGGCGCTGACGGGATCGAACCGCCGACATTCTGGGTGTAAACCAGACGCTCGTACCAGCTGAGCTAAGCGCCCAATGACATGAATAATATTACAAATTACAAAAAATGTCAATACCTGTTTTATAAAAAAATGAAGTTTTTTTTGTAAAAGAGGTATCGGGTTTTGGACAAGGCCGGTTGCAGATTATTTATTTAATTTTACAAGTCCCGGAACAGGGCGGGGCTCGATAAATTTTATAAACTTAAAGGGATGAATATCGATCGCATTTGAATACCAGCCGCCTATGGAGTAAATGTCGATGATGTTTACGCTCAGTCTATAGGATATCGGAATAATCACGCTCTCGCCTAACAAAAGCTCCTCTGCCTTGCTCAGCATTTCATACCGCTTTTTAAAGTCCTTTTCTGAATGAGATTTAAGGATTATCTTTTCAAATTCCGCATTTTTCCAGCCTGAATCGTTTAGGTTCGAAGCAGGGCGGAACATTTCCAAAAAGGCCAGAGGGTCTGCAAAGTCTCCTATCCATGTGATTATCCCTAAATCGTAATCATTTGACTTTAGACTGTTATAGTAGCCGGCAAGAGGAATGGGCTTTATGTCGGCTTTTATGCCGATTCTTGACCATGCAGCCTTTAAAATTTCGGCTAATTCTTGATTATACGTATCTTCGGGTATTTTGATTACAAGTTTTTTTTGACTTTCTTTTAAATTAAGCTTTTTTACGATTTCTTGGGCTTTTTGAAGATTATACTCATTTATGCCCTGAACCTTGGGATAACCCGCAAGCGGGAAAATGAGAGTTTCCGCCTTTATGGGATAGCCTTTGCGTAATTCTTCATAGGGAATGGCTAAAAGGAGGGCCTTTCTGAATTCGGAATTTTGCATATTGGGAGACGAGGCCTTAAAGAAAAAATAGTCAGTTGCAAAGAGAGGGTCTATGTTGACACAGCGCTGATCTCCTATTTTTGAAATTACATCGCTTCTTGAAAGCCAATCCATCTCGCCCTTGTTAAATTTTTCGACAGCATCTTCCTTACTTAAATCGAGGAAGAGGTTTATCTGAGGAATCCGGACATTTTCCTTATCCCAATAGTTTTCATTTTTTACCAAAATCAGCTCTTTTTGGGAAAATTTCTTTATTTTATAGGCTCCGCTTGAAACAGGCTTAAAACTGTCTCTTAATTTTTCTATTTTTTCTACCTTGGAAAATTTTAATGCGTCATTTAACTGAGAGTGTTCAACGGCCGAAAAGGCATGATGGCAGAGAATATTGGGGAGGTGTTCAATTTCGGTATTTGTGTATACCAAAAGAACTTGCCCGCTTTCGGCTTTTATTCCGACTTGATTTTTATTTTTTAGCTTCCCGTTTCGGTAGTCTGCGGCTCCGTCTATGCAGTCTAAAAGAGAAGCATAGGGGTGGTTCCCGGCCGGATTTAAAAGATTAAGCCATGAGTCGACAAAGGTTTGAGCTGTTATCGGCTTGCCGTTTTCGAATTTGGCTTCTTTTCTAATCGTAAAGCGCCATGTCCGGCCGCCTGAAACACTGTGTTTTTCGGCGAGAGCAGGCACGGGCTGCAATGTGTAAGGGTCATATACAAAAAGGCCTTCACAAAGGGCCGTTAAAATTTGAGCTTCACCTGCATCAAAGGCCGTATGGGGGTGCAGCATCGGAATCCCTGAGCTTATGGAAACATTCAGCTCTTTTTGCTCATATTGATTTTCTTGCGAAAAAAGGCAAAAGGGTATCAAAAACAAAAATAATGCTAATAGTTTATCTTTCATATCGATTGATATTATATTGTTTTTTTAATTATTATTCAATCCGATGAGATTTTAGATAACTCCAAGTTTTTTCATATGGTTTACTTCATCGCTCAAGACTTGATATTCTGCTCGGTATTGGTTTGCCTTAATTACCGAATTTGTGATGGTGGTAATTTCGATCTTGATACCTCTTATCTTGCTTCTAAGTTCAGGTTTTATGTTTTTATAGAATTCGTCAAGTCCGTTCAGTTGTTTTAAAATTTCGTTGCAATCGCTTATGTATTTTGTAAGGCTTTTAAACAACATTTCATCAGTCATTGTTTTTATTTTTTGATTTACCATAGAGCTCGGTACCATTATATTTTGGAATAAGGCTATCTTTTGAATGACTTCTTTTTCAAAAACCGAGTAGGTGATTGTTTGTTTTTTTGTGTTTTGATTAATATTATCCGTGATTACTATAGTTATCAGTCTTTCAGGCGGATCGAGTTTTAAGGCCTGCCTAAGAAGCTGCCCCAGTTTTCTAAATACGGTATTTTCGGACTTATATACAAGCTCTTGGTTGGATTTTATTTTTTCTAGGGCCGCTTTTAAGTGAGGAGCCGAATTTGAAAGAACTTTTAATCCCGATATTAAAATGGGTCTGTTATTAACTTCCTGCTGTGAAAAAGCTTTTTCTTTTTCTTTAACTTCAAGGCGGGATAAAATTTCTTGCTGCAAGATGCCTGAATCTTCACCGTAATCTTCTCTTATTATTTCGACTATCAGGTCAGTGTAAAAAGGTTTTTTCTTTAACTTAATTGAAAATATTTTTTTGATCTCTCTTAAAACATTTGCAGGATTTGCACAATCTGCCTTGCTTATCTTTACTGAAGGCATAATCTCTCTGCGGACTAAAAGCTTATATTCTTCACGGTGAAAAACAGTCAGGTTTTTAAGCTGGGTATTTATATAAACAGCGCTTTTTCCGAGATGGGCTACCGAATCCCGTAACAGGCCGCTTGACAGCTGATCCGGTCCCTTACAAAGGTTATTGATGATATCGGCTATGGCTCTGGTATTGGTATGGCTTGAGGTATTTGTAAAATCCGACCAAATAAAGGTATTGTTCAAATCGAGCAGTATCGAAATTCTTTTTGGGTTTAAAAAATCGGTGTTAAATTGGTAATAATTGTTTACGAATTCCAACATGGTTTCATAGTGAGCCAAACGGGTTCCTATAACGCTTGCTTTTTCGGAATCGGCAAAGTTTTCTTTGCTGGGGATTTCGACTTCGGTCATTTTACTGTCGTATTTATATGGATCATCGTGAATGACCCGTTTTTTTAAAAGAGTGCTTCGGACTGCATGCAGCGCACTGCTTTGAATATTGTAGTTTTCCTGTACCTTGGGAAGAATTTGGGTGTTAAATTCGTTTCTTTTTGTTTCAAGAACTACCGAAAGCTCCTCAACAAAGTTTTTTCTATTTTCCATATCATGCTTATCGGCATTTTTTTTGTTTTTTTAAGTATTATAGTAACTAAAGATTTTTTTAGTTGTGGGGGTTTGACAATTTTTCTCTTTTGTCGTATTCTGTTGTATATGTTTGTTTCAGTTGTTATAGATCCGGGGGGGAGGGAATCGGCTTCTCATCTCGCAGAAGTTCTAACGGCCAACGGCTTTGAACGGGTTCAGCATGCTTGCTGGGAATCGGTAACAATTAATGACGACGGACTTGTTACATTAAAACAGGATATCGACCGTGTTACCGACTATTACGATACAGTGCGCCTCTACCAATATCCTATTCAGGATGTACTGGCGATAACCACGCTTTATAAAAAAAAGTGGAGGAGGGTGCTTGTGCGCCCGCCTGCAAAATAATTGGAGATTTAAAACCATATGGAAGACTATAGATCAAATGTGGAAGATTTAAAAAACGATATATCTAATATTTGGGGGCGTCTTTGACCCCGAAGCCGTCAAAGTAAAAATAGCCGAAAAAGAGGCTATAACCTTAGCTCCGGATTTTTGGAATGACAGCAAAAAAGCCGAAAAAATTATGGGCGAAATAAAATCTCTCAAAAATAGAATTTATCCTTGGCAGGAGCTTATGGATGAACTTTCTGATCTGGAAGTTTTGATGGAGCTTTCTGAAGAATCCGAAGATGATGAACTAAAAAATGAAATAAGCTCAAATTATAACTCGATTTATGAAAAATATAAAAAATTAAGCATATTGAGCCTCCTTTCAGGCGAGGTCGATAAAAATGATGCCTATCTTACGGTTCATGCAGGTGCCGGAGGAACGGAGGCTTGTGATTGGGCCGGTATGCTTGTGCGTATGTACTTGAGATGGTGCGAATCCAGGGGCTTTAAAACGGAAACCATAGATCTTGTCGAAGCTGAAGGCGGTATAAAGTCTGCTACCTTTCAGGTTTCGGGAGATTTTGCTTTTGGTCTTTTAAAAAGTGAGACCGGAGTTCACCGTTTGGTGCGCATAAGTCCCTTTGATTCAAACGGAAGAAGACATACCTCTTTTACTTCGGTGTTTGCTTTTCCTGTGCTTGACGACACTATAGAAGTCGATATCCGCCCTGAAGATTTGCGTATCGATACCTACCGTGCAGGAGGTGCCGGAGGACAGCATGTCAATAAAACCGATTCGGCAGTACGCATTACGCACCTTCCGACCGGAATAGTTGTTGCCTGTCAAACACAGAGAAGCCAGATCAGCAATAAGGCAACCGCTATGAATGTTCTAAAATCGAGGCTTTATAATTATTATGAAGAACAAAAAGAAAAAGAGAACATGAAATTTGCTGCCGAAAAAAAAGGCATTTCATGGGGCAATCAGATCCGCTCCTATGTTTTTCAGCCCTACACAATGGTAAAGGATCATAGAACAAAGTATGAAACAGGAAATATTCAGGCTGTAATGGACGGCGATATAGATGAGTTTATAAACAGCTTTTTAAATACAAAAATAGAAGACATGAGTATTGATGAGGATGATGCTCTATGATATGCATCGTATGCAAGTCGGAGTTTTTAGCGGCTGCCATAAGAACCGTATGTATTTCTCACGTAAAAGAGACAATTAAAATTTTGCCTCAATCTTTTCTTTCGGATACATTGGTCAATGAAGATGTAAGGCTTGTTTTTTTTGATTCAAGTCTTTTTATTGATTCTGCTTCTTTTAGGCAAAAAAGTCCCGACACGCAATTTGTTGTAATTTCTTCGGTTGGGGATGAAGCTCTTGTTGAAAAAGCTCTTATTTGCGGAGCCTCCGATTTTATATTATGTCCCTTTACCGAAAAAGGAGTTATAAGCTGCTTATGATTTTCTCTTTTCGATTAAAAAAAATATCCGCTTTATTTACACTTTTTTTTACCGGCTTTCTTTTGTTTTCACAAAAGGCCGAAACCCCGAATTCGGATTGGACTATTGCCGTTTCAGAATTTAAAACGGAAGGACTTCCATCATCTTATCAAAGCTATAAAACGATAGTTCCCGAAATGTTTTTAATATACATGGATACGGGTGCTAAAAGAATAGTTCCTTTTGAAGAAAAAAAAATACGGGCCGTGATGGAAGCTTCAAATAAAAAATTGAGGCTTATAAAAGAACGTGCAAAACTTGTAAGCGATAAGGATAATATTTTTTTATCTGTTGAAGACAAAAAAACTAAAGATGAAAAAGAAAGGAAACTTAAAGAAGAAATTTTAAAAAAAGAAAAAGAGATTTCTGACGCCGATATAGATATAAAAATTGAAGATTCCCGATTTTTTGCTTCGGGCTCTCCTAAAAATATCAGCTTGTGGAAATACGGTGAGACCTTATACAATAGGAACGAAAATTCCGATTTGGGAGAAAGTTTAAAAAAAGAAAATATATCGGCTCTTATTTACGGTTCGGTAAAAGATATTTCGGGTTACATGGTAATAACCGCTTATTTGGATACGGGGCTTCCCGGGATGAAGATTCACGAATTTTCCGGAGCAGGAAGATATGATGATGTTGAACAGGTTGTAAAAAATATTTCGCGCCAAATATATACGATTATTCAAAACACAAAAGAGGTAAAAATATTTTTTGATGTGAATCCTAAAAATGCAAAGGTTTATATCGACAGTAAATTGATAAGAGATTTTTCAAAACCTATAACGCTGCGCGAAGGTTCTTATCAAATAGGCGCATCTGCCGAGGGATATGTTGAAGAAACTAGCAAGATAGAATTAAAAGGAAAAAGCTCCTATACTCTAAAGATAAGTTTAAAAGAAACGGAATCTTTAAAAATCGGTTTTAATTTAAAAAGTGCAACTCCGGATTTGTTTTTTAAATCAAGATATTCCATCAAAGTACCTGGTATCATAACTTTGCCTAAGGCAAAATCTATTTTGGAGTTTGAAGAAAAAGGTATTCATACTTTCGGTATTTTTGAACCTTCAAAAGAAATTCTTTCATCACAAAATGTTCAAAATATGATTATAAAATTAAACAAAAAAAATGTAAAAGATTCTATTGAACTTCAAAGAAAAATTTTATATTGGTCATTGGGTGCTCTATATATAAGCTTACCCATAACAATGATTTTAAAAGCACAACTTGATGATCACATCTATGCTTTCCGAAACAGAAAACTTCCTTATACACAAGCCGAAGTTGACCGCATAAACAGATTTGGAATAACTCAAAATGTCTTTCAAGGTATAACTATAGCTCTTGGGGTTAATTATTTTATACAGTTAATAATTTATCTTGTAAAGGCCGACAGAGCATTGCCTCGAAAGATAAAGCCCAATTATGCTGAGCCGGTGTATCCTGAACTTAAGACAGGTGAAGACACAACCATTAAAAATGAGGAGAAAAAAAATGAAGAATAAAAGTTTTGCTGCAGGATTAAAACGGCTGTTCGGTTTGTATAAAGGACCTGACGAATCTTTTTTTGAAGATTTAACCGATACCTTGATCGAAGGAGACATAGGGGCAAAAACCGCCCTCGAAGTTGAGGACGCTTTAAGGGATTTATGTAAAAAAGAAAAACTGGTTTCTGAAGAAGATGTTTTGGATGCTCTTTATAAAATTTTATTGCCTTATGTAAAGGTTACTTCATTGACTCCCAAAAAAGACAAGGTTTCTATCTATCTTGTTTTGGGTGTAAACGGAGTGGGAAAGACGACATCTATAGGAAAGATGGCTCATTACTATAAGGAAAAATCGGGTGTTCCTATTATTTTGGCTGCAGGAGATACCTTTAGAGCTGCGGCAATTGAACAGCTGAAATTTCATGGAGAAAAAAACGATGTGAGAGTTGTTGCTCATCAGCATGGAGGCGATCCCGGTGCCGTTATTTTTGATGCAGGAGATGCCATGGCTGCTGCAGGAGGCGGACTTGTTCTTGCAGATACGGCAGGGCGCCTTCACAATAAAGAGAATTTGGTTAGAGAGCTTCAAAAAATAGACCGAATTGCAAAAACAAAGGCTTCTGAAGGGTGCTATAAAAAAATATTGGTGCTCGATTCCACTACGGGACAAAACGGATTGAGACAGGCAGAAGTTTTCCATGAGGCTATAGGAGTAGATGCAGTCTTTTTAACGAAATATGATTCTACTGCAAAGGGTGGGGTCGCTGTTACGGCAGGCAAGGAACTCAACCTTCCTATGGTCTTTGTCGGAACAGGCGAAAAATATGAAGATATAGCGCCTTTTTCTGCAGAAAACTATGTGAGAGAGTTTATCGGGAAAATGTAAATGGATATAAAAAAAATAATGCTTCTTTTTATTTTTTTATGTTCTCTTTTTATTTTTGCCGATGGAACCAATTTTGATATTGAAAAAACGGTTCCGCAAAATGAAATAAAAGACGACGAAAAATCGGATGAAGCCGATAACGGTTTTTATTCTATTCAAAGTTCGGGGCTTACCGCAGGCTTTGGAGACAAATGGTTTTTCGAAAAATTGGATGAGGCAGGAAGACCGCTTATGTCCGTTTTATATGAAAAGGATAAACTGATAGAAAAAAAAACGTATACCTACAAGGACGGTTTCCCCAATGCTTGTGAAGTTTCCTTATCCGATAAACTTATAAAAATAAAATATAATAAAAAAAGAATGGAAACTGAAAAAATTATTTATGATGCCGAAGGTAAAAATGAACTTGAAAAAAACATATACACTTATAATGAAAATGATTTGTTAATCGAAACGTTTTTAAAAAAAGACGGCATCGAATATGTTTCAAAATTCGAGTATGATTCTAAAAATAAAAAACAATCTCAAACCGATTTTATAAACGGCAATAAAGTTTCTTATACGGAGTATACAGCCGATAAAAAAACGGTGCATCTTTTTGAATACGGAAAAGAAGTCGGTGTTGTGGAGGAAGAAACTTAAAATGAAAAAGAACAACCTTCGATGGATTTTTTTTGTTTTGCACAGATTTAATTCTGCAGATACAAAGGGCCGGTCATATATCTCAACTCTTTTTTCTGTTTTGGGTATAGCTTTCGGTGTAATGGTTTTGACGGTTATTTTATCCATAATGAACGGCCTTCAAATGGGATACATCGACACAATTCTCCAAGTTAGTTCAGGCCACATAAGATTGTATGGCGAAAAAGAAAAATTACTGCAGGCCGAAAATTTGAACCTTCATGAAGGCTTTTTTATTTTTCAAGAGTTGCAGACTTTAATGCAGGGAAGCTACGGCAGACAACACGGTGTTTTGGTGCGCTCTGTTGAACCCGGCATACTTGAAAAAGATAGAGGGCTTGCCGAGGCTTTAAAAATATCTTCGGGAAGTTTTGATATATTAAAAGAAGATGCGGTAATTTTAGGATATGAACTGGCCCGTCAGCTCGGCGTGCAGACAGGCGATACAGTAAATATTCTTGCAGTGTCAGGCTCATCCGGAACAAGCCTTTTCCCTGCAAATCAAGATTTGATTGTTACAGGTATTTTTAAGACAGGATATTACGAGGTCGATTCTTCTTTTGCTTTTATGTCGCTGGAAAACGGCGAAAAAATTTTCGGCAATGAATCAAAGCTCTATGCTTCCGTTAAATTAAAAAATCAAAATAATGATGCCGCCTATATATCGTCAGTTGCAGCTTCTTTTCCCGATTTAAAATCGGAATCATGGCGTACCTATAATCATGCTTTTTTCGGTGCTCTCAGAATCGAAAAAAATATGATGATGTTTTTGGTTATCCTGATTTTTTTGGTTGTATCGGTTAATATTTACAACGGAATGAGGCGCTCGATTTATGAAAGGCGCGAAGAGATTTCGGTGTTAGCTTCTCTCGGAGCTTATTCAAAACATATTCAAACTCTTTTTATCGCTAACGGGTTTACGATAGGTTTGCTGGGTGCAGGCACGGGGCTTTTATTGGGCTTATTGCTTTCCGTTCAAATAAATTCAATTTTTTCCTTGATAGAAAAAATAATAAATTCCGTTTTAAATTTTGTTGCCATACTCTTTCAAAATTCTTCGGATGCGGATTTTGCCGTTTTTAGTCCTGTTTATTTTTACATGGATACAGTTCCCGTCAGAATATTTTTTAATGAAATTTTATTTATTTTTTTGTTCGGTATTTTTTCGTCCTCAGCTGCAGCGATGGCTGCCGCAAGACGTATTTTAAGATTAAAACCGGCGGAGGTATTACGCTATGAGTAAGGATATAGTTTCAATTTCTAATTTGACTAAAATATTTTCTTCTGCAAACGAAAAACTTGTGATATTCGATAAGTTGAATTTTTGTATTGAAGAAGGAAAAAAAATTTCCATCACGGGAGAATCCGGTTCAGGCAAAAGTACCTTTTTAAATATTTTGGGCGGTCTTGAATCAGCCGACAGCGGTGAAATAATTGCAGGCTCCTACAAAGTTCATTCGCTAGATGAAAAATCTCTTACCGAGTACCGAAGCTCTTTTTTGGGTTTGGTGTTTCAGTTTCATTATCTGTTAAAAGATTTTACGGCCCTTGAAAACATAATGCTTCCGGCTCTGATTGCAGGTAAAACCAAAAAAGAAATTAAAGACAAGGCTCTGTCTCTTTTGGAGGATGTAAAACTAAGTGAGCGTAAAAACCATTTTCCTTCCCAACTTTCAGGCGGAGAAAGACAGCGGGTTGCGGTTGCCCGTTCTTTGATAAATAGTCCGTCCTTGATTCTTGCGGATGAACCCACAGGAAATCTTGATCCCGCCAATGCCGAGACTGTTCAAAATCTTTTGTTTTCCGTAGTCGATAAACACAAGAAAACCTTGGTGCTTGTTACCCACGATAAAAATATAGCATCAATGACGGATATTTCATATAAACTTTATAAAGGAAATTTGGAAACCGTATGAAAAATTTTGTCTTTATAAAGATGGCATTTAGATTTTTAGGTATAGGCTCAGGGAAGACGGTATCCAATGCACGCAAAAGTTTATTCGGCGCGGTATTGGGAATAGGGATAAGTATAATTCCTCTCATTGTGGTTTTAGTTGTTTCGGACGGTATGATTCAGGGAATAACTTCGCGTACAATTGAACTTGGTACAGGGCATCTTCAAGTTATAGACATGAGGCCCAAAGCAGAGTTTAAAAATGCCGAAATCGAAAAAAATTACCGCTCATTAATTCTTGATTTAGCTGATGAGGACCTTATTGAAAACGCATGGATTGAAAGACAGGGGAACGGTTTGGTTATAGGAAAGAACGGAAGAAGCGGAGGGAATATACGTGCAGTGGAACCTGAGTTCTTTACTCAAAATGTAAGAGCCCATAATTTGATAAAAATAATAGACGGCTCTTTAATGTTTGAAAACAATAAATCTGCCGTGTTAGGTGCAAAAATAGCAGAAAAGCTAGGTTTAAAAGTAGGGGATACATGCAGAATCATTACCTTAAACAAGGGTGAAAGAGGTAAAACGGTTCCAAAACTTAATTCGTTTAAAGTATCGGGCATTATTTCTTCAGGTTATCAGGAGTTGGATGCCCTATGGGTATTTATTCCTTTGGAAGAAGGATTAAAGGCTATGGCCATAAACTCTTCTTTAACCTCAATAGTTTTGTCTACCAAAGATCCCTTTGACGAAGAAAAAATGGAAGAGCTTCAGTTAAAATTGAGCTCAATATTACCCGATAATTTTTCGATATATGCGTGGTCAGATTTAAACCGATCTTCTTTTACCTCATTTAAAACTACAAAAAATCTTTTGCTGTTTATAATGTTTTTAATAGTTTTGGTCGCATCCGCCAATGTTTCATCTGCTGTAGTCATGCTTGTTATGGAAAGACGGCGGGAAATTGCCATACTTAAAGCTGCCGGAGCCCATCCTTCTTCAATAAGCCTGGCCTTTGTGCTTGCAGGTCTTTTAACGGGTTTTTGCGGAATTCTTTTGGGGATGCCTCTCGGAATTTTAACAGCTCTGCACATAAACGGAATTTTCACCTATGCAGAGAAAGTTTTAAATTATCTTCAAAATTTCCTGTATGTGTTATTTTATGGCGGAGGAAAACCTCTTGAAATTCATCTTTTAGACCCGGCCTATTATTTGGAGCATATTCCGGTAAAATTAAATTTTTTTGATCTTTACATAATAGCCTTTTTTATGTTAATATTATCAGTAGTAGTGTGTTTGATCCCTGCAATCAGAGCGGGGAGGGAAAAGCCGATAGAAATTATGAGGAAGTTATGATTTGCGACATGTGTAAATTAAACGAAGCTACAGTTTCTGTGGAGCAAGTTTCGGATGGTGTTACCAAAAATATTTATCTTTGCCGAAGTTGTTCGCAAAGGCTCGGATTTGGTATGTTTTCGGAAAATATCGATATTTCCATTACAAAACTCTTCGGTTCAGGAGATATCGACGGTACCGGCAGCAAAAAACCTGCCCAATGTCCGCTGTGCGGCCGAAGTTTTTCGGGTATTGAGGCAAAGCAAAAGATAGGGTGTTCAGAATGCTTTTCGTTCTTTAAGTCCGAGATTATGAACATATTAAAGCAAAAAAATAAAAATTTAAATTATCCAAAGTCTGAAGAAAACAATCATCCGCATGAATCTTTTATTGAATCTCATACCTCTGACGAACTGCGCGAAAAATTAAAACGGGCTGTCGAAATCGAGGATTATGAAACGGCAGCCGCCTTGCGTGATGAACTCAAAGCTTTGGAGAAAAAACATGATATCAAAGCTTGACGGCTGGTATACGGGAGACGGGCCCGATTCGGATATTGCCCTATATAGCCGCTGCGACATAGCCCGTAATATTTCGGGCTTTTTGTTTCCAAATACTATTAGTTTATCGGATTCTGCAGATATAATTTCTCTTGTTTTTTCTTTTTTTGATTCTTTGGAAGATTCTAATTATTTTAAAAAATTAAAACTAAAAGCAATAGATCCTCTTTCGGTTAAATTGCTTGAAGAAAGAGGCGTTATTTTGCCTGATATGCCTGAAAAAATCGAAAAAGCCGTTTTGGTTCATGAAAACGGATCTCTTTATGTAGGTTTGAATCTTGAAGATCATATAAATATATCTTCGTTTACTGCAGGAATGGATCCGAAAGACGTGTATGCCAGAGCTTCATCTATGGAAATAAAAATGAGAAAAAAAATTTTATTTTCAGCGGATAAGGAAGCCGGCTTTTTGACTTCCGATATTATGGGAATAGGTACGGGCTTAAAATTTTCCGTTCTATGCTCCCTGCCGGGCGTTCTTTATTCGAATTCTTTAAGTACAGTTTTAGAGTCAACGAAAGAAAATAATCTTAATGTTGCAGGCTATTATTCTCCGAATTCCAAAAATTCTATAGGTGCACTTTTTTTGATTTCAACTTCAGTGGCTGCAGGAGATGATGAAGAAATTCAAACTTCCAATTTTATTTCGGGTGTCAACAATATCATAGAAATTGAAAGAAATATGAGAAAAACTTTTTTTAATGAAAACCCTTTAAAGGTTGAAGATATGCTTAGAAGATCTTTTGCAATATCTCAAAGTGCAAAGCTCATGGATTTTAAAGAAGCCGCAGATGTTGTTTTTAAAATAAAATTCGGTTTAAATTTGGGCTTAGTAAAGGGCATAACTAATGAAGAGTGCAACTCTATGATTTTTAAAGCTCAGATGGGGCATCTTGCCTTTTTATTGCTTAACAGTAATATGTTATTAGCCGATAAAAATCTAAATGATTTATCGATAGAAGAATATAGGGCTCATATCGTTCAAGAACTTTGTTCAAAAGTCCGAATTATAATGTGAGGTGTTATATGTGTCAAGGTCTTTCACAAGATGCCCATAAACTGCTTACTCTCTTCGGTCAGCAGGAGGCAAGACGGGTTAATGCGGATCTCTTCCAGCCGGAGCATATTTTATCTGCTCTTATCCGGAACAAGGTCGGCAGGGGGTATCTTATCCTTCAAAGGTTAAATATAGATATTTTAAATTTACAGCTATTTATAGAACAAAATATTCCCATTCGCACAGGCGATAGAATTATAGGCGAAATTCCTCCGTCGCGGAGAATTAAAACCCTTGTCGATATTGCAACGATAGAAGCCAGAACCATGAGGCATAATGTTGTCGGAACGGAACATATTCTTATAGCCCTTGTAAGGGAAGAAAATTCGATAATATCCGATTTTTTTATGCGCTATAATGTCTTGACCGAGGACATAAGACTCGTTGCCTTAAAATTGGCAGATCAAACAGAGACCATCAAAATCGGAAAAACTTCCGAGCCTTTAAAATCAAAAAATTCGGCTCTTGCAGAATTCGGCCGCAATCTGACTGAAACCGTCAAATCCGGTTGCCTTGATCCAATAATCGGCAGAGAAAAAGAAATCAGAAGACTAATTCAAATTCTTTCCCGCCGCACAAAAAATAATCCGGTTCTTGTCGGAGAACCGGGTATAGGAAAAACTTCAATTGTTGAAGGCCTTGCCTTTGCAATAATTAATGAAGATGTTCCTCACGATTTGTTGAATAAAAGCATCATTTCTTTGGATTTGGGATCGGTTATTGCCGGAACAAAATACCGCGGTCAATTTGAAGAACGGTTAAAACAGATTATACACGAAATAAAAGAAAACAAAAATATTATTTTGTTTATAGATGAAATTCATACTCTGATAGGTACAGGCGGTTCGCAGGGAGCTATGGATGCCGCCAATATTTTAAAACCGGCCCTTGCCAGAGGCGAAATACAATGTATAGGCGCTACAACAATTGATGAATATAGAAGGTATTTTAAAAATGATTTAGCCTTTGAACGCCGTTTTCAATTAATCCCCGTAAAGGAGCCCAATGCCGATGAAACCTTCGATATAATATGCGGAATAAAGCATAAGTATGAAGAACATCACAATGTAATTTATGAACCTGAAACTATCACCAAAATAATCGAGTATACAAAACGGTATATTCCTGAAAGGTTTTTTCCCGATAAAGCGATAGATGTTTTGGATGAAGCCGGTGCGATGAAAAAAAACATTCTCGATAAAAAACCGAGCGAACTTTTAGAAATAGAAGAAAAGATAAAGCTGTTGATGCTCGAAAAATCTGCTATGGTTGAGATGCAAAATTATGAAAAAGCTGCCTTAATCAGGGATGAAGTTTTAGACTTAAAAAACGATATCTATGAAATTAAAAATAAATGGATAACTTCTTATCAACATCCCATATCATATGTTGAAGAAAAAGATATAGCAGAAGTTGTCGCAATGATGACGGATATTCCCGTAAATAAATTGAATCAATATGAGGCTGAAAGAATGCTGCATCTTGAAGATGAACTGAAAAAATCGGTTGTAGGTCAGGATGAACCTGTTTCAATTCTTTCAAATGCGATAAGAAGATCGCGTGCAGGTATTTCGTCTCCCGATAGGCCCATCGGTTCTTTTTTATTTTTAGGGCCAACAGGTGTGGGAAAAACTCTTCTTGCGAAAACTCTGGCCGAATTTTTATTCGGTACAAAAGATGCTTTGATCCGTGTGGATATGAGCGACTATATGGAAAAACATAATGCGGCAAAACTGATTGGAGCTCCTCCCGGATATATCGGTTTTGATTCGGGAGGATTTTTAACCGAAAAAATCAGACGTAATCCTTATTCCGTTTTACTTTTAGACGAAGTGGAAAAAGCTCATCCCGATGTTTTTAATATTCTTTTGCAAATTTTAGAAGAAGGAGAACTTCGCGACAGCAGCGGACATCTTGTAAATTTTAAAAATACGGTTATTATCATGACAAGCAATGCCGGTTCAAAGTCCATTATAAAAGAACAACAGCTCGGCTTTAATCCAAGCGGAGAAGGTGTAATGGCCTATTCCGAAATACGAGCCGATGCTCTTAACGAAATAAAGAAATTCTTATCGCCCGAATTTATAAATCGAATCGATGAAATGTTGGTCTTTAAACCTTTGGATAAGGATGATATTAAAAAGATATTAAAACTTGAGCTTAAAAAATTTGAAACAAGGATAGCGAAACAAGACCTATATATTGAACTTTCAACCGAAGCCGAAGATTATTTTGTAAGCAAGGGGTATGATCCTGCCTATGGTGCAAGACCAATGAGAAGGCTTCTTCAAAATAAAATAGAAGATGCACTATCGCTTAAAATTATAACGGGAGAATTTTCAAAAGGAAAAACCGCCGTTATAGATTTTTCGGCAGAAGAAGACGGCATAATAATAAGCATAAAAGAAAATACCGATTATGAAAATGCTTACAGCGCATCGGTTAAATTTGAAACCGAATCCAACTGATGCGCTTCCGGCTTTTATATTGAAGTGTTATCAGGTATCACGGAATTTTTAACTATAACATATATTCCGTCTACTACGTGATAAAAACCGTAATCGCCGTCGGGAGGAGTTTGATCCATTCCTATGGATACGTTATTGCCTATGCGGACATTTTTATCGATTATTGCAGAACGTATACGGCAATGATTTCCTATGCCCAAATTAGGGCATCCTTCTTTTAAGCGGGTTTCTTTTTCTTCATGTGTTTCATAATAATCCGCACCCATGCAGATAGAGTCTTCTACAAAACTGCCTGATTCTATAATTGATCTGACTCCTATAACGGAGTGATTTATTGTTGAATTTGTGATAACGCAGCCGTCACTGCACATGGATCTGCTTAAATGTGCATAGTTTACCTTTGAAGGCGGTAAGTTTCGGTTATGGGTATATATGGGGCTGTCGGCATCATAAAAGTCGAATTGCGGTTTTATTTCCGTCAAGTCAAGCGTCGCATCATAAAAAGACTTTATTGTCCCTATGTCCGACCAATAACCATTATGCGGAAATGCCGAAACTTTATAATTTTTTATTGCTTCGGGGATAACTTCTTTTCCGAAATCGGTATGGTCACTGTCTAAACATTCTTCCATAATTTTGGCACTAAAAATATAGATGCCCATAGAGGCCAGATATTGCTTATTCAGAGCATCGGGTTTGATAAGAGAGTTTTCGGGGATTTTCCAATCATCTATATTTTTATCGGGGCCCGGTTTTTCCATAAATTCGGTGATTACCGATTCCGAATCAATCTTCATAATGCCGAAACCTGAGGCATCTTCCCTTGTGACAGGAGTGCAGGCCACAGTAATATCGGATTTTGATTCCTTGTGAAATTCCAAAAATTTTTTTAAATCCATGCGGTATAGCTGATCGCCTGCAAGGATTAAATAATGGGAAGGATTTTGATGTCTAAAATGATGAAGATTTTTTCGTATAGAGTCGGCTGTTCCTTCATACCATCCCGTATTGTCGAAAGTTTGTTCAGCCGCAAGAATTTCTACAAACCCGTTTGAAAAGCTGTCAAAAGTATAAGCTTTTGCAATATGAATATGCAAAGACGCCGAATTAAACTGTGTTACGATATAAATATTTCTAAACCCGGAATTTATACAGTTTGAAAGAGGTATATCGATAATTCGATGTTTACCTCCGAAGGGTACGGCCGGTTTAGACCGATGCATGGTAAGCGGATAAAGACGTGTTCCTTTTCCGCCTCCCAAGATTATGGAAAGAACTTTTGCCATAGGCATCCTCCTGCCTATATTATATAATGCTTTTTTAAATTTTACCAGATTGATTTATTAATTCTTGATAAATTTTTTCAATCTTTCTTGCAAAATTGGAGGATGAAAAATCATCAGCAATCCTAAAAGCTTCTTTTGCATATTTTTTTATTTCTTCCCTATTGTTTAATGCAAATTTGATATTATCTAAAAGTTCATGATCTTCTTTAAACAATAGACCTGTCTTTTTATGTAAAACGATTCCTTTAACATTTGTGTCGTCATATACTAAAACAGGAACTCCGGCTGCCATTGCTTCAAGAATTGTTAAGCCTTGAGTTTCCGTTTTTGATGGGCTTATGAACATATCAGCCATTTTATAATATACCGGAACCTTGTCGTTTGGAACCCTGTTTGTAAATATTATGTTATCTTCCAAATTCAAATTTTTTACTCTGTGTTCAAGTTCTAACCTGTCAGGGCCGTCGCCTACAATAATTAATTGAATATTTTTATCGCTGTTTATTATTTTTGACATCATATCGATTAAAATTTCAATATTTTTTTCTTTTGATATTCTTCCTAAAAATACAAGTTTAAATGAATCTTTTTTTATTTTAAAAGATTTGAATAAATTATCTATTTCTGCATCGAGTGCATTTTTTTTAAATTTTTCAAGATTTATTCCCGTCGGAACTACATAAATTTTATTTTTTACTCCGTAGCTTGTAAGCAAATCTTTCGTTTTTTCCGTGGGTGCTATGACTCCGGAAAAAGGTGCTACATAGCGTTTGGACAGTTTTCGCACTATTTTTTTTAAAGATTTTTCTCCGACATTGGAAATATAGTGAGTATATTCTTCATGGACTGTATGATATGTGTGCACTGAAGGAATTTTCAAATCTTTTGCAATGAAAATTCCGAATCTGCCCATAGTAAATTCCGTTTGAGTGTGCACAATATCAAAATTTAAATCCCTTACTTTATTATATGCCTTTGTATGTTTTAAAAATAATCCTATTCTGAATTCAGACCATTTAAAAAAAGGAATTGAAGAAATGCGGATAATATGTTTTTGATCTTCATCTTGAAAACCGGGAAATGTGGTTGTTATTATATATACTTCGTGATTAAGTTTTTCCAATTCTTTTTGTAAGTTCATTATGGAGGTTACGACTCCGTTTATTTGAGGATAATAGCAATCGGAAAAAATTCCTATTTTCATTTTGTACAGCTCCAATTAAAATTTATAATGAGTTATTTTATCATAAATGAGCTTTTTTGCCAACAGTGTTTGAACATACTTGACATAGGCCGGGATAGTCAATAAACTGATATTCAGGATGAGACTATTTTTTAGACGGATAATTATTTTTCTTGTTTTTTTTATTGGTGGTTCGGCCATAATATCTGAAGAAAAGGAAAGCTTTTTTAATTTTTCTGCTTCTTCCGGTCTCATTGTCGGATCAGGTTTTGAATATGTTTTAGAGTACGATGTCACTAAAAGCCGTTTGATGTGGCCTCTTTTACCTGCCGGAAGTTTTACGGCTTTTTCCGAATTTAAACTTAAAAAAGGCTTTCATTTCAGCTTTTTTTCTTCTTTTACGTTTCCTTCTTATTCGGGGCACATGTTTGATTATGACTATCTCAATTCGTATTCGCCTTCTATGCTGACTAAATTTTCGGAGCATAAGGCCTATATAAAAACCGGTTTGGATTTAAGTTTGACATTGGGGTGGAGAAACCCTCTTATTCAATATCGAATACCGCCGGATAAGACGATAAAAATTTCTTGTGAACCTTCTTTAGGAATCAGATATATTCTCAATTCATGGGATGCAGTAGACGGTTACACCAAGTATCCCCCTCTTACAAATCCTCCAAGTCCTGTTTTGCCCGAGACTCCTATTGTACCTATGAACGGTGTGGGAATAAGTTATAAACAGATCTTTATCTTACCGAGTATCGGGATTGGATTTAACTTTGAATTGCCTAAAGATTGGAAGATATATTTATCTACACAAATTGGACCTAATGCTATAGGATTTTCAGAAGACCTGCATTATCTGAGAGAAAACGGAGGCTTAAAATTTGTGGATGTTTTTAAAAAGCGAAATATCTCTTTTTATTTGTATCTGTCGGCAGAAAAAAAACTTTCAAAATATTTTTCATTTTTTTCTTCTGTTGATTACACTTCGATTACGGCTTATAACGGAAAATCTTTTGTTTATTCTCTTAAATCGGGATTATTGAATAAAGTTTCGCCTACAGGAGCTGCGGGAGCTGCCTTATACTATGCCCGTATCAATTTGGGAATTACCCTTCATATATTAAAATAGATTTTATCCTTAAAATAAATTTTAAATAAAAAACCCGAACTTCTTTTATAAGAAGCCCGGGCAAATTTATTTTAGGAGGTTCTATGTATTACCAATTTTCTTGGCGTAGTACATAATCGTTAAAAGAGTTAAGCTCAAGTACCCGTTTTACTTTTTCAAGTTCATGAGGTCTTATACCGTATAAAACAACTCTTGTAGTAGCTTCGGCTTTTTCATAGGCCGGTTCAAAACCGATTTTTCGCAATTTGATTACAAGGCGCATTGCATTTTCTTCTCGTTTAAATGAGCCCAACTGAATTCTCCATAAAACACCCGATGTTTCTGAAGCCTTTGCAGGTATATAAACGAGGTTTTGATTTCTTGTGTCGGGTTCCATGTAGGTTTGAGTCTGCATAGAAGTTCTTTCGGGAGTTGTTTCCCGATTGGCCGGCTTTTCTTGGGTTTCGGTATTGGTAAAGGATCCCATATTATTAGGGTCTACCTTTCTTAGCCTTACCCTTACAACTCCATGAGCCAACATATCCAAGGCTTCTGCTGCCGCCTTGGAAACATCTATTTCACGGTTACCTACAAAGGGGCCTCTATCGTTTATTCTCACAATAACTTTTCTTCCGTTTTCCAAATTGGTAACTTCAACGAGAGTTCCGAAGGGGAGAGTTTTGTGCGCTGCCGTGTATGAGGCCATGTCGAATATTTCTCCGTTTGCAGTCGGCTTTCCGTTAAAGGCATCTCCATAAAAGGAAGCATAAGTTTCTTCGCTTATAATTTCTCCCTGTGCAATCAAAAAATGCGTAAAAAATAGGGATAAGATTAATATAAGGATAGTTTTTTTCATTTAATTCCTCCCGAATTAAAATCTTATATATTCAGTATCGGAATAAAAAGAAAGAAGATTAGAAAAAAAAGCCTTAAACCGTTTTGGCCTAAGGCTTTTGTGCTGAAGACGGGAATTGAACCCGTACGGCATTACTGCCAAGGGATTTTAAGTCCCTAGTGTCTACCTATTCCACCACTTCAGCAGATGTGGTATACTATCATAAATTTTAAAGGAGGTCAAGATGTTTTCTGACTCTCATGCACATTTTTTTATGATTTTTCAAAAGAATGAAGGTGATGCTTCATTTTTACATACAATGACTGAACGCAAATTCAGATTTGCCATGGATATAGGCACAGAACCCGGAGATTTACAACCAAGACAAAGGTTTATTTCTGAAGTTTTCGAAAGAAAAATGCCCGGGCACATGCCGGGGCATTTGCCTTCATTTTTACACTTTGCGGCAGGTCTTTGGCCCCATGCTTCAAGCATTGTCGAACCCGAAAAAGCTCTTAAGGCTTTAAAAGCCGATATCGATACTCTCTTTTTGCAGAAGGCCGAATCGGAAAAGGTTCATCCGGGCTTCCCCTTTTATTGCGCCCTCGGCGAATGCGGGCTTGACCGTTTTTGGAACGGACCTGCTGCTGAAAAAAGAGGCGGGGATTTAAATCCCGATGAAAGAGGAACTGCCGACATAGAAGGAGAGGAATTTTTATTTAGAGAACAGTTAAAAATTGCCAAAGAAAAAAATCTTTCGGTAATAGTCCATTCAAGGGAGGCTTATGAAGATACTATAAAATGTATTGATGAGATAGGCCATCACAAGGGGATAATTCACTGTTATTCCTACGGTCTTAAAGAGGCTTATTCTTTTTTGGAAAGGGGCTGGTATATTTCTTTTCCCGGAAACATAACCTATGCAAAGAAGCAGGCCGATAAAGACAGGATTGCCGAGCTTGTGAAGGCTATTCCTTCCGATAAGCTCTTACTTGAAACCGATGCCCCATATCTTGCTCCCGTTCCTTTTAGGGGAAAGATAAATACGCCGCTTTTGATAGAATACACCTATGCAGCCGTTTCAGAAATTTTAGGTAAATCGATGGAAGTCTTGGCCGAACAGGTTTATCAAAACTGCTGTTCCTGTTTTTTGGTAAAGTAAGATATTTAAAGAATTCTTTTTTTAGCTGCTATTTTGTGAATATAAAAAAGGCTGCCTTCCCGTGACGGGAAGACAGCCTTTATCTTTAATAAGCTTTTTTAATGTTTAATCAAAACAAATTCGACTCGGCGGTTTTTCCACCAGTTGTCTTTATCGCTTAAAGAAGCTACGGGCTTTGAGCTTCCCATTCCGACGGAAGAAAGGCGGGAACTTCGCACTCCTTCTTTTACGAGGAATTGACGTACAGCGTCTGCTCTCAGTTTTGATAAGGGGAGAAGGGCCGTCGTTTCTTCTTTTTCGGTACCGGTTGTAGTGTTTGCGTGTCCTTCAACCTGAACCTGATATTCGGGGAATTTGTTTAGGATGACGGCAATACGCTTTAGGATATTCCTATTTTTATCGACAATTGTCTGATTGAGACCGTTAAAGTCGGCTGCATTTGCTCTAAAAATAATCGACGGTACGGCTATTTTAAGCTTATCCCCGTCCCTTATAACAAGGATGTCTACAGGAATATAGCCCCTGTAAACCGAGGTTAATCCCACCTTGTCGGTTACGGTAAAGGTAAAAGGATAGTCGGTTGCAGACTGAACCCTTTCGCCTGAAAGAGATCGGCCGTCCCAAATAATCTCATTTGTTATTTTTTCTTTTCCGCCTATTTTCCAAAAGAGCTTGCCTCCGTTTTCTTCGGGCTCGGCAATTTCAAACTTCCAGTTTTCGATACCGGCTTTTGATTCTGCTTTTAGATTTATGTATAGATCGTCATCGGTGCCGTCATTATCGGGACTAAAGTACTTGGGTCTTGTACTGACACCTATTTTAGGTTCTTTGGTTGAAAGGATGAAGGCATCGGTAAAGGCCGTTACAATATCGCCTTTTTTGTACTCTATGTACATGGTTGCCATGTACCTGCCGTCAGGAGCCTTAGAGTTTCCGCTATTGCCGTCCCATACAAGTTTTTTAGGCAGCTTTTCTTCTTTTTTGGAGCTCCATTCGGCAAAAACCTTTCCGCTTTCCACATCCGAAACCTGTATATTCCAGTTGTCGATTTCGGCATCAATATTGGTAAGAACCGAAATGTTTTGAACATCCTTTATTCCGTTGCCTGTGGGTGAAAATACCTTGTGTTCGGCGGTTATATAGCCCTTGGCTTGACGGCGGTCTACAATGATGCCTTCAAGTTTTTGGACGGTTTTGTTTCCGGCCTCATCTTCGGCTTCGGCTATGTAGGTGTATTTTTCGTCAGGCACCTTATTGCCGGTATCGTCATCTGCTTCCCAGATAAACTTATCCGCCTTATCCTTCCACCTTAGGGTTTTTACCGTTTTGTTTTTTGAATCGACAAATCGGCCTGTCCATTCTTTTTCGGAAGAAGAAATTTGACCTATGGGAAGGTTGGGCTTATTGTTTCCTTCTACAGGAGAAAAGGCCAGATAGGGAGCCGAAATCTGAATTTCCGGATAAACCGTGTCTATCATTATCGATGAAATAACGGATTTTGCCTTGTTTTTATTTGCAAGTTCAACTTCAAATTCGGCAGAGTAAAGTCCGTCGGGTACTATCGGTTTCTCATCAGCTTGACCGTTCCAAGTTATTTTCTTTGGAGGGGTATTGCCCTTGTAGGTCTTGATAAGCTTGCCCTTTGAATCTTTAATGTTTACCGCGTATGAGTCTACCTTAGTTTTTGATTTTACGACAGGATAGAATTCTATGCTGTCCTTTACCCCGTCATTGTTGGGAGAAAAGGCCGTATAATTTGATTGAAGAATGATATCGGCTTTTTCGGTATTAAGTTCTACAAGCACGGCATTTGAAAGAGCTTCGTTTTGAGCCTCGTCAACTCCCCTTAATACATAGATGTACTTACCGTCTTCGGCAAAGCTGCCGTCGGTTTTTCTTCCGTTCCACTCAAATTGAGGCGGGAGTTTATCGCCGAAGCTGTTTGTAAAAATCGGTGTGCCGGCAGGTTTGCCTGCAAGGATATCGGCAGTATTGCCTGCAAGGCTGTCTTCGCTTGAGGCCCTATATATTTCTGCAATCCATGTTCCCGGTTTTTCTTCCTTGTGAGTAAAAATGAGAGTATCGAGCTCTCCGTCCCCGTCGGGAGAAAAGAGCTTTTGAGATGCAGAGGCTTCGGCCTTGGGCGGTGTAATGTCCAAGGTGAATGATGGTGTTTGAGTTGAAGGAGCATGTCCGTTTATATACCTTGCTGAAATAAAGGCCTTGTACGAGCCTTCCGGCAAGAGCTTTCCTTCCTCGTCCTTTCCGTCAAAGGTTTTAGGCTCGATTTTTGACGGGCTGCCTGCATATGTTTTTACGGCTGCTCCAGCCTGATTTTTTACTTCAATCTTCCATTCTTCAAGACCCTTGGTAATCGGAATAGAAGGAATGAAGTTTATCTTGTTATTCGATTTGCTTGCAGGAGAAAAAGCATTTTTATCGATATTTATGTTAATCGAGGGTTTGTAGGTGTCTACAATTATATTTGAAAGATTAGAGACCGTTTTGTTTTTTGCCCTGTCCATGGATTCTATTTTGTAGCTGTAAACTCCGTCCGGTACAAAAATTCCTGCATCGTCTTTTCCGTCCCAGCTTAAGGGAGAAAGAGCCTTATCCTTAACTTGAATTGTTCTTATAACCTTGCCTTGAGCATTGCTGATACTTGCCGTCCAAAGGTCTTCATTTGAACCTGTGTTGTCGAAAACAAAGACATCCTTGTTTCCGTCACCGTCAGGACTGAAGATGAGGGCTTCCTGAGTTTGCGGTTTATTAAATGTGAGAGAAGGAGGCGTCTTATCTATATGCACCGTGTAAATTTGAGACTCTGATTTATTTTTGTTGTCATCCTGCGCTCTTATTATAAAACTGTACTTGCCGTCAGGGGCTGTTTCGCCCGAATCTGTGCGTCCGTCCCAGCGGAGGGCGCCGGGTACTTCAACGCCTTCTTTGGATTTTCCTAAGAGTTTAAAAAACGAGGCCGCATCCTTCATTTCGCGTAAGGGGATTTTATTGGAAATTGTGCGGACAGTGTTTCCTTTTTCATCCTTTATTTCGCAGCTCCAAGCCGTTACATACCGCTTGTCCGTAATTTTTAAGGGGATTTCCATGGCATCGTTTTCTCCGTCATTATTGGGAGAAAAATATAGGATGCCGCTTTCGGGCATTTCGGCTTGAATTTTAGGTCCTTCGTTGTCCTTTAGGCCGAAGTGAACGTTGACCCCTCCGCCGAATGCCCAAATTCCGTTATGGAAGGGCTTTGCAGCAAATTCGGGGCGGATTTCGTTTTCTTCCCAGCCGTTTTTCTTTAAAAAGGAATCCTTTGTTCCTTGAGATTTGATTTTTATATTTACCCCGATGTTAAAGGAGGGGATGAAGCTTTGTTTTTTGCGGATTGCTTCAAGCGTGTTGATGACAAAGCCTGTTTTAAAGGATATCATGTCGGCCATGAGCATGTGAAGCCCGGTATTGATGACAAGATTTTGGAAAAACGGAGCTGAAAGGTCTGCATGCATTCCGAGTTGGAAGCCGTCAATATCTACCAAGGTTGCAGCGAAGCCTGCCCGAGGAGTGATTATTGCAGGGCTTCCGCTTGAAGCTCCTCCCTTTATTCCGGTTGCCTTGGGATTGTAAGTTTTGCCCAAACCGGTTATTGAAACTCCCAGCTTGGAGTTTTTTAAAAATCCGAGATCGCCGAACATATAAAGGGCTCCTATATCGAGACCAAGCCCCCAGTCCTTTCCGAAGTCGGCATAAGAGCCTACGCCTACTAAAAGTTTTTCGGTTAAATCCTTTGAATATGAAAAGCGCAAGCCTCCCATTGTTCCAAGTTTTAAGGAATTAAATTCGGCATTTAAAAAATGAAGGCTTCCTGCGAGGTTTCCCCATCTAAAGGGGTAGAGGAGGGCAGCATTGGCTGCGTGGCCGAAGCCTTTTTCTTTGCCGAGCCCTGCAATCAAAAAGTATGAAGCGTCCAGAATCGGCCTTTGTTCGGCCCCGCCTAGGGCCGGGTTGACAGCCAAACTGCCTGGCACCGTATCTCCGAAGGGGCCTCCCGTAACCGAGTTCTGTCCTCCGGCAACCGCCGGGGATTGCAGTGTAAGTTTTTCTTCCCCCCCGGGAAGAGGATCATAGGCAAAAACCGCCGTTCCGATCAAAAAAAAACATAAAACAAAAAAAACTTTCGCTTTTAAACCGAATTTAAAAAAAAACATATTAGAGCTCCTTTAAAAGCAAATATAACTGTTTAGTAAAACATATATTATAGTAAAACTGTTACGAAAATCAATTCCTTAATCTATAAATAAATTCTAGAAAATTGAAATTAAGCTTATGGTGTACTCAAGTTTATAATATTTACCTAATATCTCAAAAAAGTGAAAAAAATAATTTTTTAAGAATTTAAGTCTTGACAAATTAATATATGTATGATAAAGTTTACAAATCAGCCGTTTTTGTGTACATATCATTTTTCCCCTGCAACATAACGGTTAATACTTTTATTTTTAGGAAAATTGTTTTGATGAAAGACAAAAAATATAGACCTCTATTCTGTTTGTTTCTCTTAACTTTGGTACTTGCAAGCGGCTGTTCAAGTGTGTGGAGCAAAAAGTACAAAGACGATGCGGGCGTAATGTACGGAATGATATATGATGAGAATGAAGAAGGTGTACCCTTAGTAAGTGTAAAAGTGAACGGGCGGTTAAAGGCTGTTTCAGACGGGCAGGGGCGGTTTATCTTGAAATTTTTATATGCAGACATACAGGATAAAAAAGAACAAAAAATAGAATTTGAAAAAGAAGGTTATGAGAAATTGGAGGAAGTATTTTATTATGAACCGATGAGCCTATTGCATATAAAGATGGAAAGCGGAGAAGAGATAATAAAAAAAGCTGAAACAGCCTTAGATGAAAAAGATTATTTGAGAGCAGAAGAATTGCTTGAAAGATCTATAAATATAGAAGATCTTCGGGATGGAAGCCTTTTTTTAAAAGCAGTGATTAGATATAAAGAAGGTAAGAAAAAAGAAGCAGGCGAGTTATTGGAAAAAATAAAAGAAAAAGATGATAAAAGCGTAAAAGAATTTTTAAGAAAATTAAAGTCAGAAGGATAAGTTTAATACATGGAAAAAGAAAACTGTAAAAGCTTATCAAAAACGATTATAAAATTTTCTGTTATATCTGCTATAATTATAGTGTTTTTTTGTTTTAATCTTTATGTAGTTTTTCAAATAAAGAAAGAACAAGAAGAAAAATTAAAACATATCATTACATTGCTTGAACATACGGAAAAAAATATAATCGATCAGATAGAACATAATCGGGACGAACTAAATACAAAAATCGATATAAACACTGAAAGCATATTAAAAGAAATAAAAGAAGTTAAAAAACTATTAACAGTTCAAGATAGTGAAATACAAGTAAAACTAAAAAATATATTATTACGTCAAAAAAGAATAAATGAAAGTGACAGAAAAAACGAAATGAGATTGATATATGCAGACGGTGTATTGGAAAAAAAAGAAGCGGAAGCGTATAATTTATTAAAAGAAAGAAAATATGCAGCAGCATATAAGATATACAACGAAATAAAAGAAAGCGATCCTGAAAGATTGAGTGCAAGATATTACGGTGTTTATTCATTATTTTATTCTAATGAAATGAATAAAGAGAATTATGACTATATATTAAAAGAAATAAGTTTTTTGAGAGAAAAAGGAATGGAAGAAGATGCATTTAAAATAATTGAAAATTTTATAAAAAGAGAAAAGGCGATAAACAATGAACAAATGTAAGAGTTTAATATTAGCTATAATAATAATTTTTATAAGATTGGAAGCTGAACAAGTATATATAGCGCCTTTATTGAGCGTTGAAGAGGGAGAAGAAAGTTATGAAACAGATGATAAATTCCGTGATGATATACATGAAAGCATAGAAGAACAAAAAGAATTTTTAGGTGTAGAAATAATAAAAACTTCAAAAAAAGTAAAACAGATAAGATCTTCCTATGATGCGTTAAAGTTATGTAAAGAAGAAAAATAACATATTTGATATACGGCTGGATAAAGAAAACCGAATACACATACGAAGGTGAATTAAAATTTTGACGGCGAGGGAAGGAAAAATATATTTACCGTGTATGAAAAAGACGGGATACAGAATTATGAAAGATTTATAAAAAACATAAGTAAAAAAGTTTTGGACAGTTTACATGAAATTTTTTATATTCCGCAGCAGGAGGAAGTAGAAAAATACAGCAAAATAAATGTAGAGGCATATATCGGGTATTGGACATTTATGAATAAGGCATGGGTAAAGTACATGAGCGGGACTATCGGGATAGGAGGCAGTTTTGAAATAATACCTGATGACAGCGTGTTTTTTATAAAAACATATCCGGTTTATTTTTCCGTAGGGCTATCATTGGATTATAGATTAGGAGTAAACCGTAAAGAAGCGTTAAAAAGTTATTTAAATAATCTTAATGCCATAGGGTATACCAACATATATATGAACTTTTATGATATTCATAGAATTTACGGCAAGGCCGGGGTTCTATACGGGCTGGATATAGTGTCATATCAAGACAAATATTCGGACGGTAAAGTTAATACATCGGGAGCCGTTGGGATAATTACGGGAATTGGTTATAAGTACTCGGTAAATGATAAGATAAAAATAATGTTTGCAAACGAATTTGAGTTTGTATTCTATAAAAAAGTCATGAGTAAGTATATAGGCAAGATAGGTGTTGAAGTGGAAGTTTTTAAAAAGGAGTATAAAAGAAGATGAGAGGTAAAATATTAAAATCTCTTATAATAATTATTGTAATTTTTAATGGTGCATGCGGTACAGGCGTATATGAGATAGTATCGCGGGATCAAAGAGACCCTGATAATTTTTATGTAAATGTAGATTCTTTTAGTGAAGAGAATGTAATAAGATGCGTTTGGGAAGAAGATGAAAGGTGTGATAAATATGTCTTGATGAGAAGTGAAGATAAAAGCGTATTAAAGTTTAAAGAAGTATACAATGGAGAAGATAAAGAATATGAAGATAGGGTACTAAAGGAAGATACAAGATATATCTATAGGCTTGATAAGATTAGAGGAAAAAAAAGATTTTCAGGGAAAGTGCATTACATGGGTATATACAGTAAACAGGTAAAAGATGTATATGAACCCAACGACAGAAAAGAAAAGGCCGTATTATTGCAAAACGATAAACAAGGAAATGTATACTATTATAGATCGCATGAAGGAACCGTTTTAGAGGATGAGGATTGGTACAAGGTAAGAATCCCTGCAAAAAGACAGGCCAAGATAGCAATAGTATACGATGCAGCTAATTTACCTTTATAATAACAAAACCGTATAACGGCAGCAGTGAAAAGCCTGCAACTAATGCGGTTATCATAATAAAAATGATACGGATGGAGAAAAAGAATTAAGCTTTAAAATATCGCTGGATAGAAATATAGTGGTAAGCGGTAGTGCAGGTGGAGAATGCTATCCGTATACGTTAAGGCTTTTATCAATAGAATAGGAAAGAAATAATGAAAAAGAAGGCAGTTTTATTTATATTATTTTTCTCGGTATGTATGCTATATGGGCAAGAAGGAGTTAAAGATACAAAAAGTGAAAAATATGAATTAAAGTATATTGAAGTAAAAAGATTTATAGATGCATTGCCTGAAGAACTGAAAAAAAATAAGATAAATATATTGCCGGATATAAACGGATTTGTAATAAAAGGAAACAAAGAAGATCAAAAAATAGTAAATGAATATATCAAAATATTGGATACGGAAAGAAAAGAAAAAGAAGTATTATTAAAGTATATATCTTCGGAAGAATTATTAAAGCATCTTCCGCCTGCGGTAAGTAAAGAAAGTATAGTCTTGACCGGAAATCCTAATCTTATATTTTTTAGAGGAAACGATATAAAAAAGGAAAAGTTTTTAAAGGAATTGGAACTTATAGATAGGCCTAAAGCACAGATAAGATATCAGCTTTTGGTAGTACAATACGAAAAAAGTGAAAACATAAATTGGGCAAAAAGTCTTGAAGTCAAAAAAGCTAAGGGAAAGCCTATTAACGAGTTTTCAGGCGTAATGAGTAATATATTTAATATAAACTTTGATATAGTCAGTAAATTCGGCTATCAATTTATAGCAAAACTTAATTTTGAACTGGCTGAAAACAAGGCAAGGGTTTTAGCGGATACGACATTAAACGGAATAACGGGAGAAGAAGTAAGATTCCAAAATACCAATACATTCAGATATATAGATAAAACCCTTGATTCAAACGGTAAGCCCCTGTACGGTTCGATGAGAGAGATAACGTCGGGTTTATTACTTAACATAAAAGGTAATGTATCCGGAGACGAAATGATAACCATGGAAGTAAATGCACAAGTGTCAAAACAGGGTTCAGGAGGAGTGACAAGCGGAGTTTTACCTCCCACATCGGAAAAAATAGTAAAAACAAAAGTGCGTACTCCTTCCGGTAAACCGATTATCATAGGCGGCTTATTACAGGTTGAACAAAACTCAAGCGAAAAAAAGATTCCCGGTTTAGGAGACATACCGATAGCAGGCTTAGCTTTTAAAGATATAAACGGCTCTGAAACTGTAACTGAAATGGTCATCTACATAGTGCCGTATTTACACCGAGAAAAAGGGCAGAAAGAAAGACGCGGAGAAAGGCTTATAAGGCTCTATAAAAAATACATAGAAGGAGAAGATAAAGAATGAAAAAAATAAAGAAGGTGATAATCTTAATTATAATATTTGTGATAACAGGCTGCGTTAATCCTTATAACCGGATAAGGGATGGAGAAAGCGGAGCTTTTGAAGAAGGCAGTGAGCTTGAAGGAAATGAAGAAGAACAGGGAGGGACAAATCCGTTTGAAGATAAACTGTTTATAAAAGAAGGAGAAAAAATAATATTAAAAACAAACAACTTAAAATACTGGGGAGTACGCGGTTATACGCTATGGAAATTTTTGGGAGAGGAAATAGATAAAAAAGAGCCGAGCATAAAGGTTATAAAACAAGAAGGGGCAAGTGAAGCCGGATACGGATTAGTGTGTTATAGTACAAAAACTGAAGCGGGACAGAAAAAGTATAGTATGCTTGTAATATTGATACATACTGACGGAAAATATTCTGTAGGATATGTAGTAGACGGGTTATACAAACACATAGAGTGGAAAAAACAAAGTGAAAAATTAAATAAAGGGTATGGAGTAGAAAACATAATAAGCGTAAAGAAAGAAGGAAAAAAAATAGAAATATATTTTAACGATGAAAAGTATTCAGGAAATCCGTCATATACGATAAACGATTCAAGCGAATATTTACTGGGGGAAGGGGAAGCCGGGTTAATAGGAGTAGTATCAGCGAAGGATAAATTTCCTGATGAGTTTGTCTGGATAGAATACAAGGTAAAGTAAAGGATTTTAAATAAAGTCTTATAAAAAGAGTGGAGATAAAAGTAAATGAAAAAGATAATAAAAGCAATAAAAGAAAAAGGCATTTCGATAGTATTATTTATAGTATACATGAGTGTAGGAGTATTGCCTGTAAACCTGTATGCGGCAGGAGCAGGAGAAGGACAGATAAAAATAAAGAACAGTATTTTATTGGCAAGCAAGGTAATAGGAAAAGAAGGGGGCATAATTGAAGGGGAAGGAGTAAGATTTGAAGTACCAATAGGAGCCTTGGAAAAGGAAGTTGAAATAAAGATAAGCAGGTTAATAAGAGTAGAAGAAGGGGAAGTAAAAAACGTAACGGCAGGACTGGGCGGGTACAGGTTTGAGCCTGAGGGGCAAAAATTTAAAAAAGAATGTTTGATAAAAATGGCATATGATGAGCGTATAGAAGAAGAATATGCACAAGAGATATATACGTATTATTATAATAAAAGAAAGAAAGCATGGGAAGCGTTAAAAAGGAAGGGCGTAGATGTAGAAAAAAAGATAATAGAGTCTTACACAAATCATTTTACGGATATGATAAATGGGACGTTAAGCTTACCTGAATCGCCCGGTCCTGTAAACATAAACTTAAACAGCATAAAAGAACTAAAAGCCGCGGATGCAGCAGGGGGGATAGAAAGAATAGAAGGATTAAAGGGGGTAAGTGAAGGAAGTGCCTCATTTAACATGAAACTGCAATTACCCGGCGGAGTAAGAGGGTTTACGCCTGAACTCGCGGTAAGCTATTCAAGCGCAAGCGGGTACGGGTTATTGGGCAAAGGCTTTAGTTTAAGCGGAATAGAAAGCATAAGTATAGATACAAGATTGGGCTTACCTGAATATAACGGCAAAGACACGTATTTGATAAACGGAATAAAGGTAAGATATGAAGGAGGGAAGTGGAAGGAAGACAGGAAACAAAGCTATGCGGCAATAAGGAATGATTGGGCAGAAGGAAAGGGAAGCGGAAACTATTTTGAAATAAAAGAAAAAGACGGGAGTGTAAAGATATACGGAGCTAAGAATTGGAGCGGAGTGAGCGAAGAGAAAAAATACATATATTACTTGGATGAAAAAAGAGACAGCTTTGGGAATGTAATAGAGTATGTGTATGAGAAACAGAAAGATGAAGAAGGAGAAGAAGTATTATTAAAAGAGATAGTGTATGGAAAAGAAAGAGAGAGGCGGATAAAGATAGAGTATGAGGGAAGAGAAGATGAGAGAGTAGAGGGAAGGGGAAAGTATTTAAAGAAAGAAAGTAAGAGGATAAGCGAGATAAGAAGTGAAGTTAGAGGGGAAGAAGTAAAAAGATATGAGTTTAAATATAAAGCGAATACCTTTTTAGAAAGCTTATTAGAGAGCATAGAAGTAAAGGGTCAAGGCAAAGAAGAAGGGGTGTACGCATACGGGTTTGAATACGAAGAAGCGGAAAAAGAAAGAGATGGAAGCATAAAGGCGTTTGGAGAAAGTGAAAGATGGTATAAAGAGACAAATATATTTGAACAAAGCAAAGGTGCCATAAGTGTATCTGAAGGCCATAATAGCGGCTCAAATTTTTCATGGTCAACAGGACTGGGGGTCGGACCTGCCGGAGGAGGATATGATATAAGAGGAACTTACGGACAGGGTTCATCGGATAGTGAAGGAGTTCGCAGTGCACAACAATGTATGGTAGACATCAATGGAGACGGGAAAGTTGATGTAGTAAGAATGGTGAAAAACGGAATTTCGGTTATGCTTAATAATGGACAAGGATTTGATGATGCAAAAATATGGAAAATAGATATTGATGGAATAGAAAAAGAAAATACATGGAATATGAGCTTAAGCCACAATGCATATATTGGAGCAGGAAGCCCTAAAGGAGGTGCTGCCGGTGTAACATATAGTAATACAGAGCAAATGAATGGTGTAAATCTTGAAACAAGTTTTATCGACATAGATGGAGATAGATTTTTAGATATAGCATTAATAGGAAAAAAATACTATTTAAAAAATACGGGCAGCGGATTTGAAGTGAAACCGTTTGCTAATATAAAGAATTTAAGAACTTCATCATTGAGTTATAATGATGAAGATGTGAAAAAATATAATGCTATTTATCATCAACAAAATCCGTTTAGACAATGGAGAAGCAAATATGGAGGAGAAGTAAGAATAGACGGATTAGCTGTATTAGAAGAATCAAATAAAAATAAGAATGGAGTTGAATTAAAAATATATAGTGGAAATACACTATTGATAGAGGATAGAATATATGATGAAAAAAGAAATGGAAAGCAAAATACAAAAGTGAGGATAAATGATGGAGATAGTTTATTTTTTGTTCCATATGGCAATTGTAATATGGGAGGCCAACTAATAAATTGGAATATAAAATTAAAATATGAAAAAATAAAGCCTTTTAATGATATGAACAAAAAAATAAGCTGGAGAATTGAAAATGGAGAAGTTTTTTTTGCAAATGAATTAAAAATTATTAGAACTAAAGATGGAAGTAATATAAAAAAAGACTATGAAAATATTTTAAATGAAGGAGTTAATGGGACTACTGACGATGTAAGAAAAAAAACAGCCGCAGAATATATGATTGCAAAAAGAAATTTTTTGCCGATAATAATAGATAAAGAAAAAATAAAAATATTGTTAGAAGCTGACGGGTATGAGAGTGAAGAAAATCAAAATGAAATAAAAAAAACGATTGGGCAAATGTATAAATATGATATTAGCAAAGAACAATATATATTGCTTGATGAAGATTTGAGAAAAAGTAAAGTAGTTGTCTCGACAAATGAATTTGATGAAAACGAAAAAAAATTAAAAAATATTTTGAAATCTATTGACATTAATAAAATTAAGAAACTTTTGGTTTACGAAAATAAGTATATAATAAAAGAAGCCAAGAAAAGAATATTTATGAATGACGGTTTTTTCACAGGGGAAGAGTGGATTGGAAGCCGTGATAATAAAAATAGAGAAATAGGAATTGAGCGAATTGGGTATATAGGTTGTGAGAATAACATCTACTTGGATAAATTGAATAATAAAAATCTTATATTGAAAGGAAATGATGTATATTTAGGAAAAGAAAAAATAGGTCAAGCAGAAATAAAAAAAGGATATAGGACTATAACAGTACTGTTTAAAATAAAAGATAGCGGTAGCTATGCAGAGTATGAGTGTTGTAATTATCAACCAAAAGGTTTTAAACTGGGGAAAAATGAAATAGAAAAAATATTTGAATATAAACAAAAAGAAAAAGAATATAATACAAATAACAGTAGGTGGCATTCGATAAATGAAAAATTATATTCTAGATTAGTAAATACAGCGGTACGAGAAATAGGCGAAGATGGACAAAACTTCCTTAGTAGTATATACATTGTAGGTTTTAATAGTTATAATCTTAAATCTCAGTTGAATGATGAAGAAATTGCAAAGTTAAATAGAATATTAAAACTTTTTGGTGAAGTTGAATATGCAGAAAGTCTTGGATATGAATATGATGAAATTAACAAAACCTATAATCTTAAAGATAGTGAATATTTAAATCTAGTGGAAGCTGTCTTATTAGAACAATTGAATGAAGCTCAACGAAGAGATGAAATATTAAAATATGAGAATCTTGAAAAAAAAGTGGAAAATGAGATGCTCGGTCGGTATGAAAAAATAAAGAGAAAAATAAGGTATAATCATAATGATGAATATATGGTAATGAATGATGGTATAAATGATTATATAAAGATACCTATATTTGAAAAAAATAAATTTGAATACATAAAAATCGATATAGAAAATTGGGACAGCGGAAGAGACTATGTAGGGAAGGATGTGCGTGATGATATTATATCTTATACAACCGAATCAGAGGTGGAATTAGCGGTTACTGTGGAAGAAGATGGACTGTTAAAAGAAAAAAAGCAAAAAGAAATAGTAAAGTCCATAAACAAAGTTTACACTGAGGAAATTCTGGCAGGCGGGTATAACCAATGGTTCTATGGAGTTTGGATGTATAATCAAACAGAACCGAAATATGAATTTGCCGAGAAAAAATTAAAACCCGATTTTAATAAAACCGATATAGACGAATTTAAAAAGAATATACAAAGAAAAAATTCGAATAAAGAAGAAGCAATGAAAAATGTTGATGACAAATATGCTTTATTCTACTATCCTTTGATGTTAAACCAGCAGATTCTTAATAGTGAAGGCGAATATGAAAATATAACGAGAGAAAATGAAATAGATGTACAGATAGATGATTCATGTTATGTAGGAAGAATAACTGAAGATATATTGGTAGGTAAAAATGAAGTAAAAACATATGCACCTTTTATCAATAAAGATATGATATTTATTAATAGAGCCGGAGGTGTACATTATTATAAAATAATTGATAAACTAAAACAAGTCTCTAATGAATGTATCTTAATAAAATCATCCGGAAGCATAAATAAAGAGCATTCTTTTGCCAACTCATTTAATTTTGAAAAAATAGAAGATAAGCTTGGTATTAACATTGTAGAAAAATTTAAAAAAGATCTGTTTAGTTTGGCAAAAAAAATGTTTGAGAAAATATTACGAAAACTTTTAAGTAATTTTAGTTTTAGCTTTTCAAACGGAAAAACAAGTACAGGAATATTACTTACCGATTTTGATGGAAACGGCACTGCCGATTTTATAAAATCGAGTCATGACGGGCAGCGAGGTGTTTTTGTAAATTTAAATTTTGCAGAAAATTTTAGTGAAGCATATAAAGTAGAAAATTTAAACGCTATTACAGAGAGTGAAGATGAAAGTAAAACTTATGGAAGCGGAATAAGCCGCAGCGGTTCAGTAAAAAAAATATATGATTCAAACGGAAAAGTATTGACTTCAATACCTTTATCCGGAAGCGTTGGAGGCGGATTTAGTTTTAGTCATGGAGGAAGTTGTGATAAATTATCGTTTATCGATATAAATGGAGACGGATTGCCTGATAGTATTGGAGAAAATAATACATACTTGAATGTAGGAGATAGAGTTATTGAATATAACGGTCTTAATACGAATTTAGAGAAACGAGATTCATATACTCTTTCAGGTTCATTTAATATCGGTGCAGGATCCGAGCTTTCAGGCGAAGGAAAAACAGCTATTGCTTCTTTAAATGCTTCAGCATCCATAAGTTATTCGGGCTCGTATAACCTTGTAACACAAAGGCTTGTTAATTTGCGAAGCGGATATGTAGATGCAATAAGTGCAGGAAAAGATGAGGCTTATCTTCACCTTAATACCGGCGGAAAATTTGTAGATAAGAGAATTAAGATAAAGCTTCCTAAATGGAATTATACTACGCAAGAAGGCGCCAATATATTTTATCTGATTGATGGAAACGTTTTCATTTCGTTTCTTAATAATTTTAAATTTTTGCGAAAAATAAACTTACAACATGTTGAATCTGCATTTACAAGCAGTGGTTTATCACTGAACCCTTTAAGTTTTAAACTTTTGCAAAATATAAATTCCATAGGACTTTCATCATCCGTAACCTTGTCCGGAAGTATAGGAGGAGGAGCGACTACAAATATTCCGATTCCGATCGTTAAAGTACAGTTTAATATTCCGGCTGTTTTAGGTAAAGGTTTTATGGCTTCCGGCTTAATTTCCGGTGTAAATGTTTCAATGCTTGACATAGACGGTGACGGTTTAGCTGACCGAGTATTGAGAATACCCGGAAGTAACGGAGCCGTATACGTCCAGCGCAACCTTTTAGGCAAGGTAGGCTTACTAAAAAAGATAAAGTTACCCCAAGGCGGAAGCTACGAATTAAAATATGAGAGGGTAGGAAACACGGTAGAGCTGCCCCAAAGTAAATACGTATTAAGTGAAGTAACTGCAAAATCGGGATTAAAAAGTAAAACGGGTAACAGCCAAGAGTATACAACCTACTACACCTACGAAGACGGCTATTATAACAGAATAGAAAAAGAATTCTACGGTTTTAAAACGGTAAAAAGTAAAAACGCAATAGGGACAGTAACTGAAACAGAGTATTATATAGACTTTTACTACCGTAAAGGCATGGTAAAACGCGAAATAATAAAAAACGGAAACAGAGTATACTCAATAAAAGAATACGAGATAGACACAGCACCCCATGCAAGAATAAAAAAAGAAACTAACACAATACGAGAAAACTACAACGAAATAAAAACCGAAAGCGAATACGAGTACGACAAATACGGAAACGTAACAAAACTTTACGATAAGGGAGAGGTAACAAACACAAATGATGATATCATAGCGGAAATAACATATTGGAAGGGGGCGAGTGAAGAGAAATACTTTAAAGCACACCCTGAGAAAATACAAGTCTTACACGGAAAGACGGGAACTCTTTTACGTAAACGGGAGGGTGCATACGACAGCAGAACAGGCGCCTTAACGGAATTAAAACAATACACGTCGCATGGAGCATATCTTGTAAACCGCATAGAATGGACAGAGGACGGAAACGTAAAAACAGTAACAAGCCCGACAGGTAAAAGAGCCGAATACAAATACCTTGACTGCATATATCCTATCGAAATAAAAGAGATAAGCTCTAAAGGAGATAAATCTTACACAAGTAAAATAGAATGGGATCGTATTTTAGGAGTAAAACTAAAAGAAACGGATGCGGCAAACAATACAATGAGCTATAAGTACGACAACTTTGGGCGAGTAACCGAGGTGAGAAGCCCCTACGACTTTGAAAGAGACAAAGACACCGAAAAATCATCGGACCAGGAAAACTCCTTATGCAAAATACACATACATTACTCCAAAAGATTCCTTTGGTACACCGTAACCGAAAACAAAATAAGCACCGAAGCCGAAGACAGCGGTGTAATGAAGACGATTGTAATTCACGACGGTCTGGGACGCATAAGCTACACAGCCAAAGAAGGAGAAGTGTACATTGACGGAACGAATGATCAAACCCAAACGGGCTGGAACATCTCAAGTGTAATCAACTACGACAAGGCAGGACGAAAGACGGAAGAAGGAATGCCATTCTTTTACGGAGGAAACTTAGAAAGCGATTTAAAAAACGCCTTATCGTATCAGGCAATAGAACAGTTTTATGAATTAAATAATTTCACAACGATAAGAAACGGAACAAAATACGAATATGACGACATAGACCGAAACATATTAACGGTTTTACCTGACGGGAACACACAAAAAACCGAATACTCGATAGATTCTTCGCTTCAAATAACAAGGGCAACAGACCCGAAAGAAAACATAAGCATAAGCAAAAAAGACGCAAGAGGAAACATAAGGGAAGTAGAGAGGCAAGATAAAAACAACACTCTTCTTACCAAAGCCCGATACGAATACTCTGTCCTCGGAGAAATGCTGCGAGCATACGACGCAAAGGAAAACCTTTTATCGGTAAGCTATGACTTGCTTGGAAGAAGAACCGCATTAGAAAGCAAGGATACAGGCAAAAAAGAATGGATATACGATGAGAAAGGAAGGCTGCAAGCAGAAACGGATTCGGTATTAAAAAACAAAGCTGCCGAAATAAGATACGAGTATGACGGCTTTGACCGCATAATAAAGATCGACTATCCTTTTAGCCCGGACATAGAATACGAATACGGAGAGCCCGGACAAAATGGTGCAGGTCAAGTAACTTACAAAAAAGATGAAACGGGAGAAACGCACTATACTTACGGAAACTTAAACGAAGTAATAAAAGAGAGTAGAACAATCAACCGCTATGGAGCGGGAACTAATCCTGAAACAGCCTCTTTTGAATACCGCTCGGATTACCTTGGGCGAATGCAGAGTATGAAATACCCTGACGGGGAAACTATAACCTACACCTACGATAAAGGCGGACAGCTAAAGGGCGTAAGCGGAGAAAAAACTACAAACAAGGGTAGCATAAAATACTCCTACGTCGATAAAATAATTTATGACGAACACGCACAACGAATGTATATAAAATACGGCAACGGCGTAGAAACACGGTACAAATATGATGAAAAACGAAGATGGCTTGACTCGATAGAAACCAAAAACGTACAAACCCAAGACGTCTTCCAAAAAATAAAGTACTCCTTTGACCCTGTAGGAAATGTATTAGGCTATGCAAACGACGCAACTACCTACGAAACACAACAAACATATTCTTACGACAACTTGTACCAACTGATAAGCGTAGAAGGAACAAGCAACCAATACAAGGGTAAAAAGAGCTTCGGTATGACACCGGTAAGTATTGCAAAATATAAACAAACATTCAGCTTTGACGCTATAGGCAATATGAAAGAAAAATTAAGCACCACCAACATACCCGGCTCTCAAGGGAACTCGTATCCAAAAGCAGAACTTGACTATGACCTGAATTACGAATACGACCCGGCTTATGCACATCGTTTAATCCATGCAGGCACCCGCTATTACCGCTACGACGCCAACGGCAACATCACTGCCGAAAAAGACGGCCCCTTTACCGATGAAGAAGAATTTGCATTTACATACTCATATTTTGAAAATGAAGATGTCTACGGTGCCGATTACGGCTTCGGCCTTGATGCTCCGAAAGAAACCGAGCAGGCAAACCTGCAAGACCTCTTTGCTTATAGGCGGAACTACACATGGAATGAACGGAACCTCTTAACAAAATCAAGCGACCGCAACTTTACCGTACACTACCGTTATGGCGAAGACGGACAGCGGGCCCTTAAATACACCGACGAGGGAAGAAGTGAAACCTTATACTTCAATAACTTCTTTACGATACATATTCCAACCCAAGATCAGAACAACCCGCAAGGCTTGCGGGTGCATAAACATATCTTTGTTGGTAACTCACGCCTTGTAACCGCAATGACACATACCGATAACAGTGGAGACAACGAAGAGCAAAAAGCAAAACGATACTACTATCATAGCGACCACTTAGGCAGCGCACAGTTCGTAACCGACTGGCGCGGTAGACAGTACGAGCATATAGAATACACACCCTACGGCGAATTGTGGATAGAAGAGGTAGCTGCAGGCCTCGACAAACTGCCGTTCAGGTTTACGGGGAAAGAGCTGGATGAGGAGACAGGACTGTACTATTACGGAGCGCGGTACTTAGATCCGAAGTATTCGAGGTGGTTAAGCGGGGATCCGGCGTTAAATGATTATATACCAAAAGCACCGATAAATGACGAGGCAAAAAAGCATAACGAGAATTTACCCGGAATGGGCGGGGTGTTTAATACCGTCAATCTTCACGTTTATCATTATGCGGGGAATAATCCGATTAAGTATACCGATCCGGATGGAAAGCAAATAGTTATTCCATTACCTATCCCTATACCAATTCCTTTGACTATTCCTAAGCCATTTATTGGCCCTGTCGATATTTTTACTCCTATTTTTATAAACCCTGATAATGGTATATATAAATTGAATATTGATAATAATCTAGATTGGCATTATGCTCCTAAAGGTCCTGACAAGTCTGATCCAAATTCAAATCCATTAGGACCTGATTGGGAGAAAAAGCCTGGAACCGAGAAAGATAAAACCGGAAAACATATATATTTTAGAAATAAAAAAACAGGAGAAGAAGTTAGATGGGATTGGGGCAAAGGTGATGGTGAAGGCCATTGGCACAGAATCAACCTTGATAAGTCAACCCAAAAAAAGTTTCCTTATCTTGATCCTAATGGTAAACCTGTAAAAAAAGATAGTCCTGACGGACATATAAAACCTAATCCGAGAACTGTACCAGATACATTCTTATATAATATACCGATGGCTAAGAAGTTTAATGACCTTTTAAGAAATATATGTTAAGATTATGTATAATGTCTGTAAATATAGTCATTTTATTGATGAGGTATCTTCTAAAAATCTAACGAGATTTTAGAGGCGTTTTTATATATTATTATTTTGGAGGATAGATATGGAATTACCGTTACATGATACAGAGTTGTTATATTTTATAAGTAACCCGTATGGTGAGTTTTTGCAGTTTGTAATTGCTCGAAATGATGGGAAACATAAGATTTTAGCACGGATTTTAGCTGTAGGCATCAAAGATATTAAGACAATGGGAGCCGAAGATTTAGCTGTGCTTCATGTAAGCTATGGAGATGTTGATTATGCCTATATTGAAGAAGAAAATGATCTTTCAATATTAACAATAGGTGGTATTGATAATTATTTTACATTTGACCAAATCAATTGGGAATTTACAATCACGGCCGAAAAGATTTTTTATGAAGAAAAAATAATTCAAGATACTAACTACAGTAAAGGAGAGTATTTAAGTGATTATTATTTGGAAGGTTTCTTTATTGGCGGCAAACATATTCCAAAACCTGGAGAGTGGAAAGAAATGAAAATTCTTGAGAATGTAGATGATTGATGATTTTATTGCTAAAAGTAGATACTCAATTTTAGTTAAGAAATTCAGTTTACCCTATGTTTTATATTGTAAATTTGGTTTATGAAAAATGAAGAGTAACTATTTATTAAAACAATTAAACCATCTCACCTCTCGGACAGCGATTGAAAGGGAGCAAAAGCAATTTATAAAAATTGCTTTTGCTGTACATCTTTCCGCAGTAATTTCTGCGGAAAGATACCGAAGCGATAGCGGAGCCCTGAAAAGCGCGGTGCTGACACTTGTGTACTTTTACATAATTATGATAGTACACAAGTGTCAGCAGTCCGCCAAAAGAAAGTTATTATTAAATAAAAACAACTTATCGGATGTTTTTCCGCTTACGGTAGGAAGCGGAAAAACAATGACTTTTGAAAATAGGCGAGGTAAGTACAAGGAGTTAGGCAAAAAAGTACCGCAGGCGTATCGGGTATACGTCGAGGACACTTTTTTGCCGTGCGACGCAGTAATTGCCCGCATATTTTCAAAAGAGGAAGATGTATACGGAATAGATTACGGCTTCGGGCTTGACGCACCAAAAGAAACCGAGCAAACAAACCCGCAAGACCTATTTGCCTACAGGCGTAACTACACTTGGAACGAGCGCAACCTCTTAACCAAATCGAGCGACAGAAACTACACAGTCCACTACCGCTACGGCGAAGACGGACAGAGAGCTCTTAAATACACAGACGAGGGAAGAAGCGAAACGCTTTACTTTAATAACTTCTTTACGATACACATACCAACACAAGACCAAAACAACCCTCAAGGACTACGTGTACACAAACACATTTTTGTAGGTAATAGCCGCCTTGTAACCGCCATGACGCACACAGATAACCAAGGCGACAACGATGAACAAAAAGCAAAGCGTTACTATTACCATTCAGACCATTTGGGAAGTGCACAGTTCGTAACCGACTGGAAAGGCAGACAATATGAGCATATAGAGTACACACCGTATGGCGAACTTTGGATAGAGGAAGTTGCTGCTGGATTGGACAAGTTACCTTTCCGCTTCACGGGTAAGGAACTTGACGAGGAAACCGGACTGTATTACTATGGAGCTAGGTACTTGGATCCAAAATATAGTAGGTGGTTAAGTGGGGATCCGGCACTAAACGACTACATACCAAAGGCTCCTATTGATGATGAAGCTAAGAAACATAACGAGAATTTGCCGGGAATGGGTGGGGTGTTTAATACCGTAAATCTTCACGTTTATCATTACGCTGGGAATAATCCGATTAAGTATACCGATCCGGATGGGAGATTTCTTCGTGCTGCTGCTCAATTATTGTTTGATGCTTTTTTTGGAAAAGGAAAGACACAGGATTATTCAAAAAGCATGAATTTTCTTATAAGCTTTTTAAATTCTCCTAAGATGAATTCAGAAATTAATAAGTTATTGGATGATTTTAAAACTTTAGGAGTAGAACAGAAAACTTATTATGACGATATCCATTTTTATGAAGGATTTCAAGATTGTGATTTAAGATTGGCTGTGGGTAAAGCTAAGTACGAAGTTACTATACGGTCAGATAAGGTGGAAAAAAAGACTTTTTTTAGAATGAAAGAAGTTACGGTATATACAATCTTAGTTAAAATAATGGATAAGTATAATTTTGATGAAAAACGTTCAGATGGTTCTATTACTAGTATGTTAAACAACTGGGGATATGATAGAGAAAAAGAAGGTTCTATAACTCCATTTTATTGGACATTTTCATATGTGATACAAAAAGTAGAATAAGGAGATCGTAATGAAAAGAAAAATTTTATTAATATTTTTTTGGGGGCTGCTAACTTCATGTTCGGGATTATTGGACTGGTCATATGTATTGGTTAATGGGTATGAGGTGTGGCATATTAATGGCGATGATATACATATAGGTTTTACAGAAGATGGTTTAACCTTGAAAACATATTTAGACGATAAATTGATAGGTGTTCCGCCTTATGTTACAGCTGTATGGCATGATGACAGATATATTATTGCGCGTCATATTTTCCCTGATGATATAGCTGATTATAAGGAGGGAAAGACTGTAGCGGAAGATTATTATTTAGTTGACTCTAAGGAAAGGAAAAGTTATGGGCCTTATAAAGATCTCAATAAACTTTTCATCGAAACAAATATACCTGTTGTAAAAAATGTAACATGGGTGTTGAGTTCGGAAATGTATAAATTTCAAAAGAAATATTAATAATTAGGTTATTAAAATAATATAACAATGAAAACAAAATTTTACATTTATCCACAACCTAACTCTCTCTTTTATCGGACAGCGATTGAAAGGGAGCAAAAGCAATTTATCAAAATTGGTTTTGCTGTACATCTTTCCGCAGTAATTTCTGCGGAAAGATACCGAAGCGGCAGCGGAGCCCTGAAAAGCGCGATGCCGGTATTTGTGTACCTTTGCATAGTATTGATAGTACACAAATACCGGCAGTCCGCCGCTCAAAGCTGCTTACGCGAAAGCTTATTACTAAACATCCCAACTGACAGGACTTTTGGAAATAGGCGGAGCAGATACAAGGAGTTAGGCAAAAAAGTACCGCAGGCGTATCGGGTATACGTCGAGGACACTTTTTTGCCGTGCGACGCAGGAGATGCCCGCATATTTTCAAAAGAAGGCAACATGACCAATAAGCTAAGCACCACAAACATACCCGGTGCACAAGGGAACTCTTATCCCAAGGCTGAACTTGACTACTCGCTTCAATACGAGTATGACCCTGCCTATGCACACAGGTTAATAAGAGCAGGCAACCGTTACTACCGCTATGACGCAAACGGCAACATAACGGCAGAAAAAGACGGACCTTTTACAGATGAAGAAGAGTTTGTATTTACATACTCATACTTTGAAGAACAAGATGTTTATGGTGCCGACTACGGCTTCGGGCTTGACGCTCCTAAAGAAACGGAACAGTCAAACCCGCAAGACCTATTTGCCTACAGGCGTAACTACACTTGGAACGAGCGAAACCTCTTAACCAAATCAAGCGACAGAAACTACACAGTACACTACCGCTACGGCGAAGACGGACAGAGAGCTCTTAAATACACAGACGAGGGGCGAAGCGAAACCTTATACTTTAATAATTTCTTTACGATACATATCCCGACACAAGACCAAAACAACCCGCAAGGCTTAAGAGTACACAAACACATCTTTGTAGGGAATTCAAGATTAGTAACCGCCATGACCCATACGGATAATCAAGGCGATAACGACGAACAAAAAGCAAAGCGTTACTACTACCACAGCGATCATTTGGGAAGTGCACAGTTCGTAACAGACTGGAAAGGCAGACAGTACGAGCATATAGAATACACACCGTATGGAGAACTTTGGGTTGAGGAGACTGCACCGGGATTAGACAAATTACCGTTTAGGTTTACAGGGAAAGAGCTTGATGAGGAAACGGGACTGTATTACTATGGAGCTAGGTATCTTGATCCGAAATATTCAAGGTGGTTGTCAGGAGACCCGGCGTTAGGAGAGTATATACCTCCTCCTGGGACAGAACCTAGTAAGCTTGCCGGTATGGGTGGAGTATATAATACGATAAATTTACATCTCTATCATTATGGCGGAAATAACCCTGTCAAATATATAGATCCGGATGGGAGAAGTGATGAATATACGATTGATGGAGATTATGTTGGTCACATAAATGATAATATTGATGGTATTCATGTAGTTGAATTTACATATGTAGGCTCAGCAACATCGAGGAAAGACTCTCGTGGGTATCTAAAAAATCAAGATGGATCAATTATGAGTTCCTCTGATTTCAATAAATTTACAGCTGCAGTGTATGGTGAAACAAGTGGGAACAAGGATGAATCCTATGCTATAGCAGATACGATAATGAATGAATCAAAATATAGTGGTCGAACCCCTATAGATATCATTGAAAATACTGGTATTTACGGTTATAACGATTCAACTAAAAGTTATACAGAGGAAAATGTTAAAACAGGAACAGATGATCGTTTGACATATTCAAGAGCTGCGGTTATTGATGCTTTGCTTGGAGATAGTGATAGTTCTAATGGTCATTATTTTTGGGAAGGGACAAAATTATTAAAAGATGGAAATTATTTTTATGACAGAATGAAAGGTCCTAATGCGATATTTAAATCTGATATTAGCATTGGAGGCACAACATTTATTAAATACAATCCGGCAAATCCTGTGTACGGAAGGAGAGTTTGGCCATGAAAAAATATTTTGTTATTATATTGATCTTTCATTTTTTTGTAAAACTATCATCTCAAGAACTTCTTCCTAATACAAAATATTATTCTGATGATGGAAGTTCATATTTTAAATTTACAGAGCAGGGTGGTGTAAGTAAAGGATTTATATGGAATAAGAAAACTCAAAATGAGTTTATGATTTTTTCACTTCAATTGCGTTATAAACTTAGAAAAGATGCTATTAGATGGTTTAAGAATAAGATTTTCGAAATTAAAATTCATACAGGTAATCCGGGCGTTTATTCTATTTTTGTGTCAGTGAATGACGGAATAATATCTAATCAGGTTAATTTTGTGATAGCAGTAGATATTACAGGAAGCTATGCACTTGTAGGAGAAGAGGCTGTTTATGTGTTGGATATATTCAAAGGAAAAAAGATATTTTATATAAATCGTAATTATGATAATACTGCAATTAAGTATTTACTTTTTGATTTGAAAGAAACTAAGTTTCTTGATAATGGAGATCTTGTAATTGCTTATTATAACTTGTCTATGGAAAAAGTATATGAATTAATAAATAAGAATGATTTTATGAGGCTTTGAATGAAATATAATTCAAAAATTGAATATTGTTTAGTAGAATTTAAGATGTCTAATCAAACATATTATTGTTTATGGTTTTCTGATAATCGTGATGCATTTTTGATTGATGAAAATGAAAAAGTAATTATGTTTTATTGTGAAGATGAAATGAGAGCGTTTTGTAAAATTCATAATTTAGATATTCAGGTGGATGCCGCTGTATTGTATGATATTGATGCATTTATAGAAAAAATATGTCTGAATGACATAGATTGCAATCTTATTTTGCGTTTTTGGAATATTGCATCTGACATGGCCTATACATTGAAAGAATCGTTTATAGGTGATGATGATGGTGTGGATTGTGTAATATTAGACGTATATAATAAATTGTTTTACGGAACAAATCCGCCGGCTCTGAAAAAAGACTCTCCGGAAATATATATTCCTAAATGGACAAAAGAAGAAAAACTTATTCTAAGTAATGTAATGGATGATGCGATTAGAATATTTTATAAATATTTAAAATGATATTGGAGGTGTATGATGACACATGTATTTTTATTTTCCTATGAGATACCGATCAATGAAGAAGATAGCGAGGTAAAAATAATAGGTGTATATTCAGCATTAGAAAATGCAGAAAAAGCATTATTGGAATATCAAAAATGTGATAAGTTTAAAGATTATTCGGAAAGATTTTATATTGGCAAGTGGAAATTGAATAAGGACTTTTGGTCAGATGGATATGTAACTGTAACTTTATAGGCTATTATTAAAAACTTACATTTTTAATTATGCCTTAAACAATACCGGAGATGAATTGTAGATGAAAGAAATTAACGAAGTGTTTATATTAACTCATATGCATGAATTTGAAGATACGAGAGCAGATATAAAATTAATAGGAATATATTCATCTAAAGCTGCTGCAAGGATAACCATTACAAAATATAAAAACTTGCAAGGCTTTAGAGATTCCCCTGATAATTTTGTTATTTCAAAATACATTTTGAATGAAAGCTATCCTATAGAAGAATGCATTAGATTTTCTTTATGATATAAAAAGGCCGGAGGTAAAATTAAGAACTAATTGATAAACAGTTCACATAAAAGAAAAAACTATGAACACAAAGCTTTACTTTTATTCACAACCCAACTATCTCACTCGGACGGCGATTGAAAGAGAGCAAAAGCAATTTATAAAAATTGCTTTTGCTGTACATCTTTCCGCAGTAATCTCTGCGGAAAGATACCGAAGCGACAGCGGAGCCTTGAAAAGCGCGGTGTCATCAACATCCGTACTTCCTTGTACGGATGTTGATAGCAAGTTTTGCATAAGCAAAACTTGCAAGCTTGAACCATCGCCGTCCATGGCGGAGCTGATATTTGTTTACTTTTACATTATAATGATAAACAAAATTGAGCAGTCCGCCGCTCAAAGGTGCTTACACCCCTTTGAGCTTCGAGTTTTGCCATTCGGCAAAACATCGGGGATTAAACTTTTAAATTTACTAAGTAACCCCACTGACAGGACTTTTGAAAATAGACGGAGCAGATACAAGGAGCCTAGTAAAAATAAAGCGGAGGCGTATCTGGTATACGTCGAGCATTTATTTTTGCGTAGTGACGCAGGAGATGCCCGCATATTTTCAAAAGAGTCTACATAGTGCCATATTTACACCGAGAAAAAAGCGTTCGAGAAAGAAAAAGAGAAAGACTATTAAGGTTATATAAAAAATATATCGAAGGAGATAAAAAATGAAGAAACTAAGAGAACTATTTATGATAATTTTAGTGTTTATATTGACAGGCTGTGTTAATCCGCATAAACCTCTGTATGAAGGAGAAAGCGGAGCTTTTGAAGAAGGCAGCGAGCTTGAAGGAAATGAAGAAGAACAGGGAGGGATAAATCCGTTTGAAGATAAACTATTTATAAAGGAAGGAGAAAAAATAATATTAAAAACAAACAACTTAAAATACTGGGGAGTACGCGGTTATACGCTATGGAAATTTTTGGGAGAGGAAATAGATAAAAAAGAGCCGAGCATAAAGGTTATAAAAAAAGAAGGGGCGAGTGAAGCAGGATACGGATTAGTGTGTTATAGGGCACCTCTAAAAACCCCCTTTAAAAAAGATTAAAAAGATGATAAAATGAGATATGAAACAAAAAGGATTATTTGATGAAGAAGATCGTTTAAGAGTATTAAGCAAGTTAGGAGATAGTCTTGAAAAATTAAATGAAAAAATAAATTGGGAAATATTCAGACCGCTATTGAAAAAAGCATTAACCAAAGAGCCAAAAGGTTTAGGCGGAAGACCTGCATACGATTATGTAATGATGTTTAAAATAATAATCTTACAAAAATTATACAACATAAGTGATGATCAAACGGAATATCAAATAAACGATCGGCTATCCTTTATGAGATTTTTAGGATTGGAATTAAAAGATAAAGTACCCGATGCAAAAACAATATGGCTTTTTAAAGAAAAACTCTCGAGAGTATCAAAAAGTTATTTGAAAAGTTTGGAAAAGAATTAGCTAGAAATAACTTAATAGGAAAAGAGGGAACGATAATAGATGCGACAATAGTAGAAGCTCCGATACAGCATAACAGCAAAGATGAAAATGAACAAATAAAAAATGGAAAAGTCCCTGAACAATGGCAAGAAGCAAAAAATAAGGCAAAATTATCACAAAAAGACTGTGATGCGAGGTGGACAAAGAAGCATAAACGTAATTATTACGGTTATAAAGATCATATAAAAATAGATAAAAAAAGTAAGCTTATATTGAAAGCGACGGTAACAGCAGCCAATGTTCATGATAGTAGAGAGTTAAAAAATTTGGTTGAAAGGGAAGATGAAAGATTATACGCAGATAGTGCCTATATAGGAGAAAAAATATACAGGATTTTAAAAGCGAAAGGAATAGAAGGACAAATTTGTGAAAGAGGAGCAAGAGGAAAACCTCTTACTAAAAAACAAAAAATCGGTAACAGAAAAAAATCAAAAATACGGGCGAGAGTAGAACATGTATTTGGCTTTATGACAAACTCAATGAAAGGTATCTATGTAAGAACGATAGGATTAGCTCGTGCAACATTTTCGATAATAATGATGAACTTAACATACAACTTATGTCGATATTGCTATCTAAAGAAATAAAATGAGGGAGCATATAGGTAATAAAATGAAAAGTAAGGGAACTAAGATAAAGAATCCAAGTTTTACACTAGACAATTTATAAAAAAGCTACTAAAATAATAAATAGGTACACTAAAAAATAGGTTTTTAGAGGTGCCCTTTAGTAAATCATACAGAGAAATAAAACAAATTTACAAAGACATTCAAAAATTTTTAAAAAATGAAGATATTGATGGATTAGTAAATTATCTCAAAGATAAAAATCTGTTACCTCTGGAGGTGTAAAAAATGGAAGAAGTAAAAATTATAGAAGGAATCTTAATTATGATGTTTATATTTCCGGCATTAGCCATAATAGTGAAGATGTTTCTTGCCGTTTTTATTCATATTTCTTTTCACCGTACAGGACTTGCTTTTTCATTTTATGAGGAGGCTACAAAAGAAAATGTATTTTTTTCCAGAAATGCGATATATAATGATGGCATTCTATCCTCTTCATGGGATAGAACTAGATTTATCATAAGATGGTGCTTAAAACTGGAATATGCAAAAGAGGATTCAATACAAATAAAATCGATAAAACGAAAATTTTTTATTTTGAATATGATGCAGTTGCTCTGTTTTCCATTATCTTTATTATGGATTTTGTTATGCTTAATTACAATAGTTTTAACTTTTTTTCTTGTTTAAAGGGATATATAAACATTGTGAAATTTATAGTTATAGTTTAAAAAATATATATGAAGTATAATAAACTATGAAAACAAAACTTAGAATTTGTTCACAAACCAACTATCTCATTCGGACAGCGATTGAAAGGGAGCAAAAGCAATTTATCAAAATTGCTTTTGCTGTACATCTTTCCGCAGTAATTTCTGCGGAAAGATACCGAAGCGAAAGCGGAGCCCTGAAAAGCGCGGTGCTGACACTTGTGTACTTTTACATAATTATGATAGTACACAAGTGTCAGCAGTCTGCCGCTCAAAGGAGCTTACGCCCCTTTGAGCTTCGAGTTTTTTGCCATTCGGCAAAACATCGGGGATTAAACTTTTAAATTTACTAAACCTCCCCACTGACAGGACTTTTGGAAATAGGCCGATGAAAAAGGTACATCCTTGTATCTTTTTCATCTCAGAGTTTTGCATACGCAAAACTCTCAAAGCTAAAACCACCGCCATCTGTGGCGGGGAAAGAGTATATGTCGAGCTCATTTTGCGTAGCGACGCAGGAGATGCCCGCCGTTTCAAAAGAGCTTGACGAAGAAACAAGACTGTATTATTATGCCCGAGATTGTTTAATGGAGAATAATTATGAAAACTGTATATCGTAAATCACTTATACTTAGATGTTTATTTTTTTTAACACTTATTTTTTTTCTTTATGCTGCAATTATTACGATTTTGACTCAAGAAGATATAAGCATATCCATATGGATAGTTATGATGACGATTATATCTATTAATGCATGGGCTTTGATAGATTATGTATTTTCGAAGATAGAATTTCAAGAAGATGTGTTTACATATAAAAAAGTATTTATTAGAGTTGTTATTAGAAAAGATGAAGTAGATTTTGCACGAAGTCTTTGTGATGCAGATATAATAAAAAATAAATATATTATTTATAAAAAAAATGGAGATAAAATAAAATTGAAAGGCGGTCTCGATGGATTTTCGATGAAAACGAAAATGGATTTACTCGCAGATCTTCTAGTTTTTTTTAGGAAAAAGATATAGCAACGGATGAATACGTGAAAGGCGGCTGTAGTAAATCCGTTAATTTTTATATACAGCGGTAAAAGGTATTGGTTGAATGATAATATGGAAGTATACTTTATACTGTATTATTGGATATATCCGTTTTAAATAAATGTTACATATAGAGGAAAATTTGAATGAATAGACATATCGCCCGAGTTTGTTTTTATATTGCTTTAATAGCATGTTTGATTTTAATCGTATTATGTATAATTGAATATAGAGGCTCGGCTATTTTATATTATTTATTGGGTACTATTATGGGAGGCTGTATGTTTCCTAGTTTCTATTTGGATTTTCAAGATGACCGTGATAATGATAAGATATTACCTTCTACTATTAAAGGATTAGTTGCAGCTATTCTCATTTTTTTGATTTGTTTTTTTATGTTAATTAAAACATTGTTTGATTAATCATGTTAGAATTCAGAGGCGGTGCAAACGGGATAATTCTGTGCGAGAATTAATTAGATCAACTTGAGGTAAGTATGAAAAAATTGATAAAAACAAATTCAAAGCAAATATTGTACTCAATACTTGTTTATTTGAATCAAAATTTTGCTTTTTTAAGTATTTCAATAAAGCACTTATAAAAATACTCCAAAGAGCTTAAACTAAAACATTCTTTAGGGCTATGATAGTGCCATGCGTTGGAACCTATCGAAACTATATCCATATTATCAATTTTGCTGTCAAAAAAGCTGCATTCAAGACCTGCATGTATAGCTAAAAAATGAACATTCTTTCCGCCTCTTTCTTCATACACCTCTTTGATCAGTTGTCCGAGTTTTGAATTACTTTTATATTCCCAGCCGGGATAAGAGCCCCACACGGTATAAGGCATATTATAAGAGTTTGCAATTTTTTTTAGTTTTTTTATTATATATTGTTTTTGAGATTCATAGCCTGCTCTGACATCGGTAATAACTATAATCTGGGAATCTTTGATATATATTTCTCCTAAATTGCAAGAACAATCAACAAAATTTTCAAAACCGTTACTCATTATTTGAATTTCCGAAGGTGATGTCAGAATGTAATCTTTTAAATCGGAAAAAATTTCACGTTTTATACATGAGCTGTCTTTATTTGAGTTTTCAACCATAGTAATCTTTATGCTGTCTTTAATGGCGGGAAATTCTTTTTGCAGGATGGAGTTAAATTTGCAAACTTCATCTTCCAAGTTTTTTAAGTCTTTTTTTGCAACCATCAAAGATACATTGCTTGTTCTTGGAATTGCAAGTCTGAAATTTCCGCCTTTTATATCTTGTAAATAAAAATCTATATTTTCAAGCTCATCTAAAAATCGGAATAGCAATATATTGCTGTTTCCTTTTCCCCTGTGTATATCTTCTCCCGAATGTCCGCCCTCCAACCCTGATAGTTTTATATCACAGCATTTATACTTTTCATCTACTTTAATTTTTTCTATTTTTTTATTAGCTGTAAATGTAATTCCTCCGGCGGCTGAAATTACTATTTCGTTATCGCAGCAATGATCTAAATTTATCAAAAATCGGCTTTTTAATTTACTCATATCGAAGTTTCCTACTCCGGAAAAATCCTCTTCTTCAGCACTTGTAAATACTGCTTCAATTTCCGGATGTGAAATGGTGTTATCGGCAAGCACCGAAAGTATGATACTTACTCCAAGTCCGTCATCGGCTCCCAGCGTTGTCGTTTCCCTCGTAGAAACAATATCTCCGTCTATGTAGTATTTAATCGGATCTTTAAAAAAATCGTGATTTATTCCTTCGGCTTTTCCGCATACCATATCGGTATGAGCTTGGAGTGCTATTGGTTTGCAATTTTCATATCCCTTTGTTGCCGGTTTTTTCATAAAAACGTTTTTAAAGTTATCTTTTTCAACATAGATATTTCTTTGTTTTGCCCAATCATACAAATAATCCCTTATCCTTTCTTCATGAAAACTCGGTCTTGGAATTTTGCATATTGCTTCGAATTCTTTTAACACATCTTGCATGTTTTACCTCCATAAAAACTTTTTACAGCAAATATAAATTTGCGAAAAAAGTTTTTTCAAGTGTGTGCCGGAAAGCACACACATATAATGATTTGAAGTTTTCTACCCATAGGTGCAAAACTCAGCAGATAAACAGTTAGGCTGAATTTCTGCCGAACTGTTTATCATACCTCCTATACCCTTTAGTGTTTTATTGTGTATCTTGTATTTCCTTTTTGTCGGGAACAGATACACCCATAAGTTCTAATGTTTCTACCAGAAAATTCATAAATTCTTTTGAATGTTTTTGTATATCTATATTTCTATCTATAATTACTTTGTACAGATAGTATGCATGTACCTTTGTAACAGTATGTATGAGAAAGTCCGTATTTTTTTGAGACAGTATACCTTGATTCACTATGGCTTTTGTTATTTCAATATCCCGTTGAATTATATTGCCTTCTTTAAGCATATTGTCTATATCGTCATGATATTTTTCACCCAATTCTTCGGGAAAAATTTCGTAATAATCGGCTATTATTTTGGGGAGTTTTTCCGAATAGATTCCATAGAACATATTAAAATAAATATCGGGATTTTTAAATGAAAAACCGTTAAAAACTTCGTATACTCTAATATATTTTAAGACAGGATTACTTATAGGTTTGGTTTTTACTTTAAGTTCTGCTATATAATCTTTTAAATAGCCTAGAGAAGCGTATAAAAGGAGGATATCCAGATTTTCAAAGTAATTATAAAGGGTTGCCGTATTATAACCTATTTTTTCTGCAATTTTTCTTATGCTGACTTTTTCTATCCCTAATTCGTTTATTAAGGTTTTTGTTACAGCGATGTATTCAGTCATAAGTTGTTTTTTCCTTTCTTTCATATCTAACATTTCCTTTTAAAATTTAAAATAATTTGCTTGACAAATTTTATAACCGCGGTTATAATTATAACATAATCGCGATTATAAATCAAGTTAAGGAGTTGTTTATGAGTTTAAAAATTAAACGGTTTAAGCTAAAAGCACCCGATGCGATTGTTCTCATTCTGGTTTTGCTCATCCTTGCATCGATTTTTACGTATGTTCTTCCTACAGGAGAATATACCCGTGTGTTGGATTCGGCTAAGGGGGTAAATGTAGTTGACCCTTACAGCTATCATCCTATTGAAAGGAATCCTGTTTCATTTTGGGGTATTTTACAGGCAGTCCCCAGAGGGCTAAATGAGTCAGCCGAAATAATTAACTTTTTGTTGATAATTGGAGGTATTTTCGGCATTTTAAAAGGAACAGGAGCTCTTGATTCTGTGTTGAAGATGGCTATGGTAAAACTTAAAGGCAGGGAAAGGCTTATTATTCCGGTTATTCTTATATTTTGGGGATTGGGCGGAGCTATAATAGGAAATTTTGAAGAGTGTTTGGCTTTTTTACCTTTGCATATAACGCTTTGCCTTGCCCTAGGATTTGATTCAATTACAGGTGTTGCACTGGGTATGTGCGGTGTAGGGGTTGGGTACATAGGAGCTATTTTAAATCCTTTTACTATCATTACTGCACAAAAAATAGCGGATGTTCCTATATTGAGCGGTATCGAACTTAGGATAGTTTCTTTTATTGTTCTTATGGCGATAACGATAGTATACATATACATTTATGCAGGAAAAATTCAAAAAAATCCTAAATTAAGTCCTATGTATGAGCAAGATTTGAAAAGTCCTTATAGGGAAAATGATTTATTGTCTAAGGATATTACCTTTACCGTAAAGCAAAAATCGGCTTTGGCAATCTTTGTTCTAGGGATAGTTGTTCTTGTTTATGGGGTTGTGGTTCATCATTTCTATTTGACCGAAATTGCTGCCGTTTTTGTGGGAACGGGAATTTTATGCGGTTTGGCCGGCGGACTCAGTTTAAATGAAACAGTGCGGCATTTCGTAAAAGGTGCGGAAAATCTTGTTTATGCTGCCATTTGTGTAGGCTTTGCAAGAGCTATAACCGTTATAATGATGGACGGCAAAATTTTAGATGTTATAGTTTACGGCTTTTCAAATATGGTTCAGGGGCTGCCGTTGCAAATCAGTGCCGTCGGAATGTTTGTATTACAGTCTTTTATAAATATTTTTATTCCTTCAGGAACAGGTCAGGCGGTTATCAGTATGCCTATAATGACTCCCTTGGCGGATGTCATAGGTCTGACGCGGCAGACTGCTGTATTGGCATTTCAGTTTGGCGACGGTATTACGAATTTGTTCACACCTACAGCAGGCGATCTTATGGCTGCAATTGCAATAGGAGGTATATCGTACGGCAAATGGTTTAAATGGTTTTGGAAGCTTATGGGGCTTTGGTATATCGCTTGTTCCGTAATTCTAATAATAGCTACAATTATCGGGTACGGTCCCGTATAAAAAATTGCTAATTATTGTATGCCGTATAAATTGGTTGTAACCGTTAAGCGGCATATTTGTTCAAACATCAACGGCATCGATAAACTTTTTTAAGGTTAACGATGCCATATTTTTTTGTATTAAGAGGAATCCAAAATTAAAATATCAGGTTTTATAGATGCTGCGGCCTCTGCCTTTATATTCGGGCTTATGCCGCTTTTTACAAAGATTTTATTCGATTTAGGTTTAAACCCCATAGGTTCCAGTTTTTACAGGATGTCCTTAGCCTTGATTTTTATCTTTATTTATTCAAAATTTTTAAAAATTGATATGAAATTAAATAAAAAAGAATTTCGGCTTGTCTTATTAGCTGCTCTGTTTTTTACCCTCAACAGTATAAGTTTGTTTGCCTCATATAAATATATAAATTCGGGAAGTGCTACATCCATCCATTTTTTATATCCGGTTATAATTTTTACGGCTTCGGCTTTTATGCTAAAACAAAGGCCTTCAATATATGAGATACTTTGTATTGCGGCCGCAGTCATGGGGCTATTTTTTATAGCCGATTTTAAAGAGGTTTCAAGTGCTCCGGGAATAATATATGCATTTATGTCGGCTATTGTGTACAGCGTGTATTCATTTATTTTGGAAAGAACAAAAAAAATTCATCCTATTAAGCTTTTATTTTATGTTAATTTTTTCGGCAGCTTAATGATTTTTGCCTTTTCTCTATCCCAGCCTGAAAGGATTCCTTTTGATTTTACGCTTCCGCAGTTTGGTCTGCTTATTTTCTACTCCTGTATTTTAACGGTAGGTGCGACCTTTTTATATCAAAAAGCGGTTGCCAAGATTGGGGCGAAATATACTTCAATTTTGAGCACATTAGAACCTGTTACAAGCCTTGCGGTAGGGCTTTTATTTTTAAAGGAAAACATGACTCTCCTCCAATTTTTTGCTGCCGTTTTGATTGTGCTTGCGGCCCTTGTGCTCATTAAGTTAAAACGGAATTAATTATTACCAGCTAAATCTCCCCTTAATCCAGATAGAGCTTATCTTGTTTAATTGTGCAAAGTCTCCCTTGCCGTCGTAACCTTTTGTGTAAATATCTCCTCCCAAAATTACATGAATGTTGTCGGTAAGAGAGTAATCAACGGCGTAAGTGCTGAATGTGCTTCCGTAATTAATATCGATTGCTCCGCTTGCAGAAAGTTTAAGAGTTTCCCTCAAAAAAGTTTTGCTTATGTTTAAACTTACAAAACCCTTGTGCATCGGCCTCTCTATATCGTCTTTGTGGTTTAAAATAAGGTCTTCAAAATATTGGGCGCTTATAAACCACGAGCTTTTATTCCAATCAAGACCTGCCAGCATTAAAAGCTGGTGTTTAGGTTTAGATTCTTCAAAGATTAAGTTTATATTATCGGGTGTTTGTTGAAATATTTCTACCGGAGAAGGTTCTTTTTTTAATGTTTTTTTCGCTTCAAAATATCGCTCTCCTATCCATGCGCCTTCCAATCTTATGGTTACATCTCCTGCCGGTATTGCGGCATCGAGGCCTGCCATTCCTATGCGGTAATATTCTTGATTTAGTTTTGTATAAATTAGTGTCGGAATATAAGGATTTGTTATAGGATTATGATCTAAGCAAGGTTTTTTAAGTTTTTTTTCAATGTATCCGGTTTTTGTAAATTTAGGATTCTTATCCCGGCCGTAAAAGCCTGAAAGCGAAAAATCTATGCCGGGTAAAAAGAAGGAGAGGCGGGCCGCCGCTTCCGTGTCCGTAAACATCTTGGGTTTTTCATCGGTTTTTGTATATTTTATAGGAAGAGAAAAGGCTCCTTTAGTATATACATCGGGAAGTTCAATATAAAAAAGAGCATCTTTCGCTCCTTCTTCAAAACTAAACGGAGGCAATTTGTTCGGGGTAAAAAAAGGAATTGCTATAACTTCAAAGGTAAAAATGTCGTGAAAAAATCTTAGGCGAATGCTGTCCGATGCGAGTTTTGTATCATCGGAAGAAAGGGCTAAAAAGGCGGAAGCATCCTTTGCACTCAGCACATCTGTTAGGGTAAAGCCGTCTGCCTGTCCCCAGCTTATAATCTGCCTTCCGAAACTTAAATCCCAAATTTCGCCGGAATAGCGGAAATAGGCTTCATTGAGTTTAAAGCCCGTGCGTGAAGGATTGCGGTAATTGTATTCCGCCGAAGCTGAAAGAAAGGCATAGGCTGAACCTGCAACTACTTCTCCTTTTATTTGTGCGATAGAACGGGAAAGGCTGTACTCGGCTCCCTTGTTCCTTCCGCTATTCCATCTAAGCCCATGGGCTGTTTCCAGTTTTCCTCCGAAGTTAAATTCTATTCCGTTTGATTCTTCAATTATTTCTTCTTGAGGCTCTTCGGGTTCATTTTCTTGTAGTTCTTCTTGGGCATAACACAAAAATCCTGTCAAAAAGAAAAGTACAACCGTTAAAATAAAACTATTCTTTTTTATTCTTCTCATATTTCTTTCCTTAATATTTTCTTAATTTTTGATTTTTCCTGCCTCAAGAGAGTTTACCCTAAAATAAGAGTCGGGTATCTCTTTATTGAATTCATGCTTTAAAATTTCAATTACCGTTTTACGCTTTTTTTGAAGGTTATTCATTTCCATTTTATTGCCTGTCCAAAAGCCGTCTTTTTTTTCGATGCCGCTGACGGTAAGCTCCTTCAAAATCGCTCCTTGTTCATCATAGAATTCCGCTTTGATGTTTAAAAGAGATTCTTTATCGATCCATGAAATAAATTTTGAGTACATGGATTTTTTTACCGGAACCGATTCTATTTTCCAGCAGTCTTTGGAATCGATTTTTTCTTCGCCTAAAAGAGTGTGTTTATAATCGTCTACCTTGCGGCTGCCCATGTCTTCATATGTAAATTCCGTTCCCATAAAATCATCTTGGCTTGATGAGCCGCTTATGCGCTTAGCTTTTTTTAATGCCGGAATATAAAGCCATCTGTCATCGTTTTTTAAGGCATCATCATAAGAGTATGCAAGATAACCTGTGCCTTTTACATCCGGCGGAAGTAAAAATACCATGACGGTCTTTTCTTCCTTTCCGTAATCTTTCGAATAGGCGGTCACTTCCCGGACTCTCTTTTTCCCGTTTGAGTTTATAAGAGTCATCCTCATTTTAAAAGAATCCGTAACGGCCTTTTCTCTGTTGCTTGCTTTTTGCATAATGTCTCTTCCCGTCAATTCTTGTGCAAAGCCTGCACCCAATGCAATTACTGCAGCCAATAAAATCATAACAATCTTTTTCATCTTTTTCCTCCATAAAAACTTTTTGCAGGAAGCCTGAGCTTCCGAAAAAAGTTTTTTCAAGTAGTTTTGCATTTTGCAAAACTACATATAATAAAACGATGTTTGCCTTAAAAGGCAAACTCGAAGATAAACATGCAGGCTTGTATTTCAAGCCGAAATGTTTATCGATTCTCCATAAAAACTTTTCTATGCTTCCTTTCGGATAGAAGTATCATCTCGTTCTTTTCCGAAAGGTTTTGAAATATAAATCAATATCGGTGTCATCAAATAATCTGCGATGAGAGCCGAAAATAAGCCTACTGCTGCTAGGATTCCTAAGCGAAGGAAGGCATCTATCTGACTTGCCATATACATTAAAAATGTTGCCGATAAAATTATGGTTGTCATTGCGAGTGTTTTTCCGATTGAATAAAACGAGCCGACAATAGCTTTTTCGTATCTTCCTTCTTTTTCAAATAAATATTTTGTGTGGTTTGTAAAATGGATGGTATCATCTACTGCTATACCTAAAATCATGGGCATAAGTGCCATTGTTATCATATCCAGAGGAATGCTAAAGTAGCCCATAATTGCCCCGGTTGTAATAATAGGCATTATGTTGGGGATAAGACCAATGAGCCCCATTTTAAGACTTCCGAATACAATCATCATTAAAATACCGATTGCTCCAAGAGAGGTAAAAAACGAGGATATTTCTCCATATACTATTTTATTATTTATTTCTGCGGCGTGGGCTGCTGCTCCCGTTAAAAAGGTTTCGGCATCAGGGAAAAGTTCTGCACATTTTTTATAGACGCTTTCCAAATTGGCGGCAAGTTCGTTTCCGTCAAAAGCCGAAACATCGACAGACATGCGTAGAGTCCTGAATTCGTCATCCGCCCAGCGGGATGTTTCGCCTCCCGATATTTCGTATAAAAATAAGAGCTGGGCCAAAAGCTCTTCATCTTCAGGTATCTTATAAAAGGCCGGATCGTCTGCATGCATTGTCTGATTCATGTCTTTTACAATATCCAAAATAGAAAATATTTTCGGAACGCCGTTATTTAATTTTGTTAATTTAAAACCGCCTATGTGCCGGCTTAATTCTTCCAGTTTTTTTAAGTTTTCCGGCTTTTTTACTGCATCTTCTTCTTTAAAAGTCAGCATTACGTTGTAATTAAAATAAGCTCCAAGTTGAGAATGTGTAATTTCGTAAATACGTTTTACATAGGGAATGCGGGTTCCCATAAAGTTAAAACTGTCCATGTTTACATATATCATAAAGAGGGCAGGAAGACACATAGCCGTTATAATTACAAAAATAATTAAAATGGGTTTTCGTCTTTTTAAAACTGAAATTCCTAAGTTTTCAAAAAGAGTATCAAGTTTTTTATAGCGGGCTGCACTCTTATTTTGTTCAGGTGTACAATCTTTTCCGAAACTCATTAAGATTGGAATTAAGATGCTGACATAAACATAAACGGCAAAGACCATAGCTGCACTTGCAAGTCCCATCCAGTGCATGGGATCCAGGTCAACTGTTAAAAAGGATAAAACCGAAACAACTGTCGTAACAACCGTAAAAAAGAGCGGCCAGCCCGTGTTTTCGATGGACTCGATAACTGCTTCTTTTCGTTTTCCTATCGTGTAAAAACTGTTTCTAAAAGAATTTACAAGATGGATTGAATATCCGACTGAAAGAGCCATTGCAAGGATGATTGGAACGGAAAGCATTTCGGAACTTCCTTCAATGTTTAGATGTCCCATAAGCCCCAAAACCGAAACTATTGCACCTGCTGTAGCTATGATAGGCACAATTGTTCCTCTAAGGGAGCGGGCAAAAATAACGAGAAGAATTATCATGCACATAAAACTAAGGCTTACGCATTTCTTTATGTCCGCATTCATAACAATTTTTTCTTCCGTTTCGGTGTAGGGAAGACCTGCCGGTTTTATTGTGTAGGCTGAGCTTTTATATTTGGGATTATTAACAATATCGATAGCCGTTTCTCCCATGATATACATAAGTTCCTTATCCGAATTTTTCATCCATTCTTCTTTGCTTGGAGTTGCTTTAAGAGAAAGAACCAGCCATGTTTCTTTTGCATCACTTGAAACAAGTTTATTTACGATTGATTTTCTCGATAAAATAAAATCCTTTGCTTTTTTTAGTTCGGAAGGGTTTTCAGGTATTCCGTCTTTAAAAGGATTTTTTATCTCGATTCCTTCTTCCGTTCCTACACTTATATCTATATCGGTGATGGAAGTAACCGAATCCGCATATGGAATCTTCTCTAAAAGTTCATTTCCTATCTCTTTAATCATGTTTAAGACTTCAGGTTTAAAAACATCATCGGATTCGATAAGCAAAACTATACTGTCATTACTTCCAAAAAGCTCTTTAAACCTGTCTTCGTGTTCTTTCATATGATCGTTCAAGTTTACAAAGGCTTCCTCGGTCATTGATGAGGCTCTAAACTTTTTTAAGCCCATTGCAGCAAATACGGTTATGGCTGCTAATAAGATGAGTAAGAGAAAACGGTATTTTAATTGAAATTCGCCGATCTTTTTAAAAAATATATGCAAACTTTCCAGTTTCATTTTATAATCCCCTTCTAATACTAATAATTAGTAAACGCCGTTTACTAATTATTAGTATAGCTATACACTAAAAATTTGTCAAGAGGAAAATTAATTTTTTTTGTTTATTCGTGCGGAGGGTTTAATACCCCGACACTCTGCGTCGGGGATGTTGATTTACATTTCAGGCTGCATAATTTTATTCCAGCAAAAATACATTACATCGGTTAAGATGTCCATAAAGTCTTGGGTTTTTTTATAAGAGTATTCATGCGTGATGATTTCAAAAAGAGGCGTTAAGGCGGTGCTGTAAATTAAGTGAAGCTGGTCGTCGTTTAGGGGGCGGATGTTTATACCTCTTTTTTTTAAGTCGTTGATGAATTTTTTGCATGCTGCAACATCCGCCATGACAAATTCGTGACGGATATTTTCGTACTTTGTTCCGGCCGAGCGGTTAAACAAAAGCCGGAAGTCATCGAATCGGCTGTACACCAGAGTGCATAAATTCTGCAAAGACATGCGTATGGCTTCTTTTGCTGAGAAAAGGCCTTTGGTTTCGTATAAATGTATTGCGATTTCAGAAAAATCGGTACCAATGCTTAATGTTTGCGTGATAAGCGGCTGTACGAGAGCCTCAAAGATTGCCGCCTTTGACGGGAAGTGTTTGTACAAAGCTCCGGCTGTTATACCCGTCATTGCCGCAATGGAGCGCATGGAGGCCTTTTCAAAGCCCTTTTGCAAAAACTCCGTTTTTGCATTTTTGAGGATTTCCGTATAGGTATCATTCTTTTTCTTTGATTCTTCCATTACTTACATTATAGACGGCCGTTTTAAAATTGTCAAAGGGGCATCTTAAAATATAGTATAAATTGTAAAAGGCGCTGCCGTAATTACCGTAACTACAGAAGACGGGGGCAAAACCGTAAACTGTACCGAAACCAAACTTAAACACGGAATACAAACGATCTTACACGCAACAGGCGATAAGATTATCTTAAAAGGGGCTATTGTTGGACTGTACTGCAAATACAATCAGCTTACAAAAGAAGTTTTTACAAAGATCTTTCAGTACGTACCGAACCGTCCGGCCGGCAACGAAGGATACTGCTATCTTTATACTGAAAACACGAACTTGATCGAGGAGAACTATACAGACTTTACCGAGGACGAGCTTAATGTAATAAAACCCAAAAACCGGACGCCGTATAAGATTAATTCATACGGTAACCGGGAAGAACTGTAAATAATAGACCTGTTCTGAAACGGAAGTTTCCGAACAGATTTAATTTTAAGGGATAAATTCAATGGGTAGGAGGCAATCAAATTGCCGCTTACCCATCTGCGGGAAATGTGTTAAATATCGGATATACCCCCTTTTTTTAATAAAATTAAAAAACGCATTTACACAGTTTTTTGGACAGTGCCAAAATTTTTTTACAGTTTTTCAATCTCTGCTTCGGAAAGTCCCGTTATCTCCTTAATTAAAACTGTATCAAAATTTTTTAACTTCATATTTTTGGCCGTTTCCCTTTTAACTCTATACTCGGCTTTGTCATTGATATCCATCTCAAAAGTAGATAATAATCTGTATTCCTGCCTTGCCTGTTCGTTTTGTTTTACTGTTTGTATCATAGTTTCTATCTCCCTTGTAAATTCATTATTTGCTTTCCCTGTTTTAAGGTATGTTAAAAAATCCTTTAATTCTTTGTCGTCAGTATTTTCAAAGGCCTCTGCATTTATTATAACTTTCTTTGTGCCGTCTTGTAAAGGGGTATTTTTGTCCTCTATACAAAGATTTTCAAAGGTATAAACGGGTCTGTTTTTGCCTATAATATCAAATAAACAGATAAAAATTATAAAGCTGTCATTTAGATTATTATAGGAATTCCCCTTATTCAAAAAAGAAATATCTAGGGCAGCTTGGTAAAATCTCATTCTTTTGGGTATATTTCTCTCGTTGCTTACCTGCATTTCTACATCATAAAATTTATCGTTTTCTGCCTGCACCAAAACATCAAATCTTACGGATTTTGCCTGTTCATAAGTTTTAATATTATGCTGTACCGAGACATATGTAATTTTACCTATTGTATCAAATAATATCATTTCAATAAGTCTTTTACATAATCTCGGATTTTGCATAGTTTTACAAAACATAAAATCGTCTGTAAATGTTAAATCTTCAAACCTTTTCACTTTTTTTTCTCCTCTTAATTTTATATTGTATTATAAGCTTAAACTTTACCGCCTTTTACCTGTGGGTCTTATAGTAGAATTTTGGGACTTATCTACACTTGTCCTTGTGTATATTCCTAACACTTCTATACCCCCTAGTATAACACATTTCTGTATAAAATAACATTTCTTATCCATAAATAGGTAACCTGGTAATCTTAATATTAAATATTGACATAAGAGTGCTTATATTATACAATTATTTTCAATCTATTTAGAACCCTCAGTATTATAAGGAGATATAAATGCAAAACAAAACTGCACCGAGGTGGGATTTAAAAAATATTTATCCCGGTTTTAAATCAAAAGAGTATGCGGAATCAAAAAAGAAAATTCCTGCATTGACTTCCAAGTTTGAAAAGCACTTAAAAGCTTTTTCTGACAAGGACTTAAAAAAATGGCTTATAAAGGCTTTGGATATTTTAAACGAGTTTAATGCCGAATCCGAAACGCTTTATGCCTATGCTTCGGCCGTATATACAACCGATACCGAAAACAAGGAAGCCCTTTCGGAAATGAATTCCATATCCGAAATATTTGTTCCTTTTACGCCCCTTGGTGTGCGCTTTTCGAATATCTTGGCTTCCGTTTCCAAAGAAGTAAAGGCCTTGATCAAAAGCGACAAGGATTTAAAATATGCCGCCTTTTATTTGGAAGATACCTTGTTTTGGCAAAAGAAACAAATGAGCGAAGAAGAAGAAGCCTTGGCTGCCGACCTTGCCCGCTCCGGCTCTTCGGCTTGGAGCAAATTACAGAGCATGCTGACTTCGACGGCTTCCTGTGTTTGGGATGAAAAAACTAAAGAAGAAAAGACCTTGGTTCAGCTTAGAGCGATGGCCTATGACAAGGATGAGGCTGTCCGCGAAAAGGCCTTTAAAAAAGAGCTTGAACTTTGCAAGTCGATAGAAAAGCCCGTTGCCGCAGCCTTGAACGGCGTAAAGGGGACGTCCATCACCTTAAATAAAAGGCGCAACTGGAAGGGAGGCACAATCGAAAAATCCGTAAGGCAGGCAAATATAACTCAAAAAACGCTCGACTCCTTAATTTCCGCCATCGAAGATTCTCTTCCCTCATGGAGGAAATATTTAAAGGCTAAGGCCATGCTCCTCGGCAAAAAGGACTTACCCTTTTATGACCTCTTTGCTCCCGTTTCAAAATCATTCCCCACATATACATGGGAAGAAGCAAAGGCCTTGGTAATCGAAAACTTTTCTTCATTTTCAAAGAACATGGGAGATTTTGCAAAGAAGGCCTTCGCTTCAAATTGGATAGACGGAGAGGTACGTAACGGCAAGGTCGGCGGAGCTTATTGTACCCACTTCCCCGTAACAAAAGAACCGAGAGTTCTTTGCAACTTTGACGGCTCTTTTTCTTCGGTCAGCACCCTTGCACACGAGCTGGGACACGCCTTCCACTTTAATGTCGTAAAGGATATGCCCGTTATAAATCAAAGCTATCCTATGACCCTTGCCGAGACCGCTTCTATCTTTGCCGAAACCATCTTGTTTGAAAGCGAAATCAAAAAGATGAATGAAGAGCAAAAGACTGCCCTCTTGGAGATTCACCTTCAAGACGGATGTCAGGTCTTGGTCGATATCCTTTCGCGTTTTTATTTTGAACGCTCCTTTATGGAAGAAAGGGAAAAGCATGAACTCACGGCTGAGGACTGCTGCCGCCTTATGCTTGAAGCTCAAAAGAAAAGCTACGGAAACGGGCTTGATTCTAAATTGCTTCATCCTTATATGTGGCTGGTTAAGGGCCATTATTATTCTGCGGGCTTGGGCTTTTATAACTTCCCCTATGCCTTCGGCCAGCTTTTTGCCCTCGGTCTTTATAACCGCTACAAGAAAGAAGGACCGAAGTTTACTTCCGTCTATGAGGATATTTTAAGCAAAACCGGAATGATGGATGCCGTAAAGGTAACCAAGAGTGCGGGCTTTAATATCGAAACGCCCGACTTCTGGAAAGAAGGAATAAAGATTTTTACCGACCAGATAAGCGAATTCGAAAAGCTCGTAAAAAAAGCAAAGAAAAAATAAGCTTATCTTTTTGATAAAATTATTTATAAATTGCCGATTAAAAACCCCGATTCTGTTTTGAATAAACAGGTCGGGGCTTTTTGATTTTAAATATGTCTTTTTATTTTGAGTTTAAATTAAAATAAATTTTGAACGAGTTTTCCGCCGTCCGTTTCAGGGTCTTTGGTGCTAAGGTAGTCCGAAATGTCTACATCCTTTTTATAATACTCAAGCATATCCTTGTTTTTTTCAAAGAAGCGGTCTACGGCTATTTTAAAGAATTCCATACAGACTCTGGCATCGTCTTCGGCGCGGTGAGCATTTACGGCTTGAACGCCGAACTGCACTGCAAGGTTTTGCAGGGCATAACTTTGTAAACCCGGCAGGGTTTCCCGTGCAAAGGTGAGGGTGTCAAAGACCTTGTTTGTAAGCTTTGTTTTTCCGCACCTTTCAAGCTCGCAGTTTATAAAGTTTATGTCGAAGTTCGCATTATGGGCAACGAGAACAGTGTTGCGGATAAAGTCTAAAAAATCCGGCAGAACTTCCGGGAATTTGGGCTGACCTGCGAGCATCTCGTCGGTTATCTGATTTACCTTTCCCGCTTCGGGAGGCATGGGTTTTTCGGGATCTATCAAAACATTGTAGCGGGCAATAACTCCCCTGACATCGAATTTTACGCAACCGATTTCGACCACTCTTTCAGCCTTGGCCTCCGTTCCCGTTGTTTCGGTATCGAAGGCCGTAAAAACCGCCTTATCGTAGACGGCGCTAATCCAATCGTAAGAGCTCATTATGCGTTTAATACCCCGTTAAATTCTTTTTCGAATTCGGCAATCTTTTTATCCGATTGTTTTTTGGCTTCTTCAACAGATGAAACAACCTTCTCGGAATGAATTATGTAGATCTTTATCTTGGGTTCGGTTCCGCTCGGCCTTATGCAGATTATGGAGCCGTCTTCCAAATAGTATTGAAGAACATTGCTCTTAGGCAAAGAAACCTTAGTTTTTTTTGCCGGCTCTAATGGAGAGTACTCCGTGCTTTCCTGAATATCCCTGATGGTTTTTACCTTCACTCCGGCAATTTCGCTCAAGTTTCTTTCTCTTACCCTGACCATCATATCCTGCATAATCTTTAAGCCTTCCGCTCCGGGGTATACCATGTTGATGGTCTTTTCTCCGTAAAAGGCAAATTCCGAAAAGATTTCGTTTAATCGGTCTAAGAGACTTTTACCCTTGCTCCTCCAATAGAGGGTCATCTCTGCACAAATTGCAGATGCGGCAATTCCGTCTTTATCCCGTATTTCGGTTCCGAAATTGTAGCCGAAGCTTTCTTCGTATCCGTAAAGATAGGTGTGGGAACCGGTGCTTACCATGCGTTCGGCGACACCGCAGATCCACTTAAAACCTGTGAGACATTCTTCGCTCTTAACATTATACTTGGCGGCGATTAAATCGCTTAAGGGGGAGGTTACTATGGAGCGTACTATCGCTGCGTTTTGGGGGAGCTTATTTTTTTCTTTTAATGTGAGACAGATATAATCTGCAAAGAGGGCTCCCATCTGGTTGCCGCTTATAAGCTGCATTTCGCCCGCGGCGTTTTTGACTGCACAGGCAAAGCGGTCGGCATCGGGATCGGTGGCCATCAAAATATCGGCTCCTTCCTTTATAGCCAAGTCCATAGCCATCTTTAAGGCTTTCGGATCTTCGGGGTTGGGATAGCTTACCGTCGGGAAATTCCCGTCAGGTTCGCGCTGTTCGGGAACGCTTATAACATTGAAGCCCATTTCGCCCAGAACCTTTTCGACATGTACGGCTCCTGTTCCGTGAAGGGGAGTGTAAACTATCTTCACCTTGGAAGCCATATCCTTAATTATTTCTTGGCGGCTGATTTTATTTTTAAGCATGGCCCAATATTTTTCGTCGATTTCTTTATCGATGATTACGAGCTTGCCCTTTTTAAGAGCTTCATCTTCGCTCATCATTTTAATGGAAGAAACTTCGCCCACCTTTTTGATGATGCCTGAATCATGGGGCGGGGTAATCTGGGCTCCGTCCGACCAGTAAGCCTTGTAGCCGTTATATTCCGGAGGATTGTGTGAGGCGGTTACTACAATTCCCGTATCGCAGCCGAGTTCCCTTATGGCATAAGAAAGTTCAGGCGTAGGTCTTAAACTTGAAAAAAGATAACAGCGGATATTGTTTGCCGCAAAGATGAGGGCAGCCGTTTTTGCAAAGACATCCGAAAAGCGCCTTGAATCGTATGCAATTACGGCACTCAAAGAGCCGGCCTTGGCCTTGTCAGCCTTTGCTTCTATTAAGTAATCGGCAAGGCCCTGAGTTGCATTTTTTATTACGAAAGGATTCATGCGGTTTGTGCCTCCCCCGATAATGCCTCTTAAACCTGCCGTTCCGAATTCCAAGTCCCTGTAAAAGCGGTCATACAATTCCTTTTCATCGTTTTTTTCGATTAAAGATTTAACCTCATCGGCAAATTTTACTTCCTTTTCTTCGGAAATATATTTTTTCGCTCTATTTAATACTTCATTTTTATCCATAAAAAGTCCTCCGCAATTTGTAAAATCAATAGGATTATATCACAGTTAAGCGGATTCCTTCAAGGGCAGTACTAAAACCGTTTACAAAAAATCGGGAAGATATTTTATCCACTGTCTCAATGCTGCCGCCTCTTCGATATGGGCCAAGGAAATGGTTTCGCTTGATTCGATGTCGGCTATTGTGCGGGATATTTTTAAGAGGGCGTGGCTTCCTCGGCCTGAAAGTTTTTTTGCTTCTACGATTGCAGAAAAAAAGCGTTCCGCTTCGCTGCTCATTTTGCAAACTTCTGCCGTTTCTTGGGGTGAAAGTTTTGCATTTTCATAAACTGTGTTTTGCACTTTTTTCTCCTTATTTACGAATGTTAATCTTTCCCATTGAATGAGCTTTGCGTTCTTTATTTTTTGCCTCATCGTTTTGGTTGAGTATTTTGCCTCTGCCAAAATATTTTCAGGTTTGGGCGGGAGGACGGGAACCCTTATGTCGATTCTGTCCAAGAGGGGAGCGGTGAGTTTTTTCCAATATTTTTCGATTTCGTAGGGAAGGCAGGTACAGATTTTTCCCATTGCTCCGAAGTTGCCGCAGGGGCAGGGATTGACGGCAAGGAGAAGCTGAAAGCGGGCAGGGAAGGTGCTTGATCTTCCTGCACGGCTCAAGGTTACGCTTCCCGTTTCCAATGGAGAGCGGAGGCTTTGCAAAACGCTTGCCTTAAACTGAGCCGCCTCATCCAAAAAAAGAACTCCGCCGTGGGCGAGGGATACCTCTCCAGGCATACATTTTCCGGCGCCTCCGATGATGCCTTCCATGCTTGCATTTTGGGAGGGCATTCTAAAGGGCGGTCTTTTTAAAAGACGGGAGTTCGGCGCCGATTGGGGCAAAAGCCCTGCGATGCTGTAAATGCGGGTTGTTTCCATTGCCGTTTTTTCGTCCATGTCGGGGAGAAGGAGGTGAAAGCGGCTTAGAGATAGAGTCTTCCCGCAGCCGGGAGGCCCGTAGGCTATGAGGTTGTGCCCTCCTGCCGCCGCTATTTCGAGTGCACGGATTAGACCGTCCTGACCGCGGATATCTTCAAAGCCCCTGACCAAGCCGAGTCCTTTTTTTTCGTCTTTTTGAAAATCGAAATTGTATGAATCGTTATCTTCATCGCTCCATACAAAAAGAGGGACAGCCCCTGTATCGGGGCTGTTTTTCTTTTTGAAGCAGTTAGGCTTTGCTGCAAGATTTCCGTTTTCTATTTGGTAAAAAAATTCCAGGGCTTCGATTAGGTCTGACACTCCGAATACGCTGATGCCTTCTTCGATGAGGGCCTCGGCTTCGTTTTCTTTCGGAACTATAAAGTATTTGATGCCCTGCGAGCGGGCTGCCGAGATAGCTCCTATGAGTCCGCGCACAGGCCTTACCCTGCCTGAAAGTTCCAGTTCCCCCATTATCATCACGGATTTTTCGGCCCGGCCTTCATCTTTCGGAATGATGGTTTGAGCTTCTTCTTTAGAGATGTCCGAATTTTTGGCTGCCTCTTTTGCAGTTAAGACGGCTATTGCAATAGGAAGATCGAAGCCGCTCCCTTCTTTTTTTTGATCGGCAGGGCTTAAATTTATCAAGATCCTGTTTAAAGGGAATTCAAGCCCCGAATTTCTGATGGCCGCCCTCATCCTATCCCTTGCTTCCTTTACGGCAGAACCGGGGAGCCCCACTATGTCGATAACCGGCAAGCCCCGCCTTAAATCTGCCTCAACCTTAATCAATTCTCCTTCATATCCGAATGACGAAAAACTTAAAATTTCCATTGTTTCCTCCGTAAAAACTCGTCAGGCATATCGAAAAAACGACAAATTTTTTCGATATGCCTTTCTACTATTATTTTATGGAAAAAACGCAACGGATAGTAAGATTTTGAAAAAAAATTATAGATAATCGAAAAGCTTCATTGCCCCTTGTTCCTTTTTTGTTTTAGTACTATAATGCTTACAATTATCATATAAAACAGGAGTTTTTTTATGCGAAGGGAACATGACTTACTCGGAGAGTTGGATATTCCGGAAGATGCTTATTACGGCATTCAGACTTTCCGAAGTGTTGAGAATTTTAAAATTACAGGTTTAAAAATCTGCGATTTTCCCGATTTTATTAAAGGGCTTGCTTATACAAAGCAGGCAGCAGCCGAAGCCAACCATGAACTCGGCTATTTGAGCGATGAAGTTTACAAGGCTATGATTCAGGCTTGTAAAGAAGTTGCCGAAGGTAAATTCGACAAGGAATTTGTGGTCGATATGATTCAAGGCGGAGCGGGAACTTCTACCAATATGAATGCAAACGAAGTTATCGCCAACCGTGCAAACGAAATTTTAGGAAAGGCTAAGGGTTCTTATTCTCCATGCCATCCCAATAATCATGTAAACTTTGCCCAATCAACAAACGATGCCTATCCTACAGCTGCCAAGCTCGGCATCTCTCTAAATACACCGGCTCTTATCGATGAGCTTAAAGCCCTCATTTCTTCTTTTAGAAAAAAGGCCGAAGAACTCGGCGATAACATAAAGATGGGAAGAACTCAGCTTCAAGATGCCGTACCCATGACCCTCGGACAAGAATTTGAATCCTATGCCGCCTCTTTGGAAAGCGAGATTTCTCAGATTCAATTTGCAAGGGAAAATCTTCACACCATAAACATGGGAGCTACTGCTATCGGAACAGGTATCAACTCGGATCCTAACTATACGCCGAAAGTAACCGCTCACTTGGCAAAGATTTCGGGGCTTGACTTAAAGGCTGCAAAGAATATGATTGCTGCCACAAACGACACCTCCGACTTTGTAACTTATTCTTCACAATTAAAACGCCTTTCTGCAAAGCTTTCAAAGATATGCAGCGACTTACGCCTTCTTTCTTCAGGCCCCAGAACAGGGCTTTACGATATAAGCCTTCCTCCGATGCAGCCCGGTTCTTCTATCATGCCCGGAAAGGTAAACCCCGTTATCCCCGAAGTTGTAAATCAGGTTTGCTACAGGGTTATCGGAAACGACACAGCCGTTATTCTGGCTGCAGAATCGGCACAGCTCGAGCTCAACGTTTTTGAGCCGGTTATGATTTATTCTATCTTCGAGTCTATTAAGCTTCTTATAAACGCTATGAAAACCTTGAGAGAAAGATGCGTTACAGGCATTGTAGGAAACTATGAGCATTGTAAGGAGAGCGTTCACCGAAGCATTGGCTTGGTTACGGCCTTAAACCCCGTCATCGGCTATGAAGCTTCCTCCGATATTGCAAAGACAGCCTTGCGCGACAACCGCAGCGTTTACGAGCTTGTTTTGGAAAGAGGACTCCTTTCAAAAGAAAAATTGGACGAGGTTTTAAAACCCGAAAACATGACAAAGCCCAGAAAGCTTTAGTCTATAATCGTTATTTCGACGCGTCTATTTTGGGCGCGTCCTTCTTCGGTGCTGTTCGTGGCAAGAGGCCTTGTTCCGCCGGCACCTTGATAAATAAACTTTTCAGCCGATATTCCCTTTTCTGTAAGTTTTTCGATTATGGTTTTAGCCCTTTCTTGGGATAGAATTTTTTCTTCTTCAGGTCTGCCGACATCGGCTGTGTGTCCTTCCACAAAAAAGAAGCTGCCGTCAGACTCTTTTAGAATTTTTGCAATCTCGTCAAGCTTCGCTTCTTCTCCTTTTAAAAGAACCGCTCTATCAGGTTCAAATTGAAGATTTTTAAGCCTCAACATTGTGCCCCGTTTTGTTTTGCTTACCTCAAAATCCTTATTGGGTTTGATTTCAGCTTTGCCTCCGTTAGAGCTGCGGTCTTGTTTATGAGCCTCTTGAGCAGGTGTGTTTGTTACAAGCGCTATGCCCGTGTAAGAATAAAAATGAAGCAAAAAACCGCGGTGTTTTATTTTTTTTCCGCCGGAATAAAAAAACTCTTCATCTATTTTTTCGCGTATAAAAATAGGCCTCTTTGTATCGTCAAGATAGATGTCAGCCTTTCTTCCGCCTTCCGATCTTATAAGTTCTTCATCGCCGAGTATATCGGTGCCCTTATATAGGAGGCCGAAGGCTGCTTCTACATGATGAACGCTTTTACCGTTAAAAATAGTTTTTCCCTTATATTTAAACCCTGCGTTTACGGGGATGCGCACCGCGGCTTTTTCAGGTTTGGGTTTTACGCTAACAGTGCATTTTCCTTCCCATGTTTTTCCGATATCCTCCGGAGTAAAGGCTTTTTCTGGCAAAATAGGAAAATTTCTTAAAAGGGGATAGCCCTCATCTTCCGTAAAAATTTGGGGCTGGTAAGGATTTTCTATATCTTCCTCATCTTGTTCCGGAATAAATTTAAAAGAAATAGGTAAGATTGAATCTATAGGTAAAGCCGCCTTATGTCCGTCTTTTCGGGTTTTTTGAAGCACAAAGGCTTCTCCTTCGTAAAGATAAGCGTCTCCGGTATCGAGTTTTGTTTCGCTCATGTAAAGGCGCGTTTCTCTGGAAGTAAGCCCTGCATATTTTCCGTCAACATAAACGGAGTAATCGGCTCTTTCAGTAATTACTATTTTTCCTCCGGATAAATTTTCTTGACCCAAAAGAAGGCTTAAACAAGAAATCAAAATTATACAAATTAAGAAGAATTTTTTTGTGAAGTGGTGTCTCATAATTATACGCCAATTTTCGGCCGGTTGAATATTTATCATACCGAAATTATACCACAAAAAATTTTGTTTTTCAATGTAAGGAAAATGCCGAGAGTAAGGTACAAACCCATTGTTGACATCGTGCTTTATTTTATACCGATTTAACGATAGTAAGAATTGGAAACGAATAAAAGAATTCGGTGATTTAAGGATTGATATTATATCCAAATTGATTTATATTACATACTATAAATCGGAAGTCAAGCGGCTTAAGCATAATTTCTTGGGAGCTTATGTATGGAAAAAGGAATTTTTATAGGACTGGGAGAGTGCAGGGTAGAGCTTTTGGCTAATCGTGCAAATAGGCACGGTCTCATTGCCGGGGCTACGGGAACGGGGAAGACTATTACCTTAAAAGTTATTGCTGAGGCCTTCAGCGATATGGGAGTTCCCGTTTTTTTACCCGATGTAAAGGGAGACTTGTGCAGCTTTGCCGAAAAGGGCGAAGCTAACGAAAAAATAAACGAAAGGTTAAGTCTTTTAGGGCTTTCGGAATTCGAGTTTAAATCCTATCCTATACGCCTTTGGAGTATCTTAAAAGAAACCGGTCATCCCATACGTACGACCATATCTGAGATGGGGCCTCTTCTTTTGTCAAAGCTTTTAAACTTAAACGAGGTTCAAGTAGGTGTTCTAAACATTGCCTTTAGAATAGCAGACGAAGAAGGCCTTCTCCTTTTGGACATAAAAGACTTAAAGTCGATCTTGGTTTATATAGGCGAAAACAGCCAAGACTTAAAGCTTAAATACGGCAATATTTCTGCTTCATCCATAGGAGCAATCCAAAGGGCCCTTCTCATTTTGGAAGGGGAGGGAGCCGGCAATTTTTTTGCAGAACCTGCTTTGGAAATCGCCGATTTTTTTAAGCTTACCTCAGAAGGCAGGGGCTATATAAATGTTTTAAATGCTGCAAGTCTCTATCAAAGACCCAATCTTTATTCGACCTTTTTGCTTTGGTTTTTGTCCGAGCTTTACGAAAACCTCCCCGAAGCGGGAGATACCGAAAAACCTAAAATCGTTTTCTTTTTTGATGAGGCCCACCTTCTTTTTAATAATCTGTCTTCGGCCCTCATCGAAAAGATAGAAACCATGATAAGGCTCATCCGCTCAAAGGGCGTTGCAGTTTTTTTTGTTACGCAAAATCCTGCCGATTTACCCGAAACCATTTTAAGCCAGCTGGGAAATAAATTTCAACATGCTCTTAGGGCCTTTACGCCAAAAGACCAAAAGGCTATAAAACTTTCTGCCGAAACATTTAGGCCTAATCCCAAATTCGATACAGCTAAGGTACTGACAGAGCTTAAAACGGGCGAAGCCCTTGTTTCTCTTCTGCAGGAGGACGGAAGCCCATCTGTAACCCAAAGGGTTTTAATTGCTCCTCCAAGAAGTAAGATAGGCACTGTGGGAGAAGTAAAACTTAAAGCTATTGTCGAAGCCTCTCCTCTTTTATATAAATACAAGAATATAATCGACAGAGAATCGGCCTACGAAATTCTCATGGAGCAATTTGAAGAAAAAAAATTGGTTGCCGAAAGAGAGCTTGAAGAAAAGCGTCTTTCCAAGGAAGCCGCTGCAAAGGCAAAAGAAGAGGCTGCCTTAATCAGAGCCGAGAACGCTCGAATACGCGCGGAAAATGCAAGACGCCGTTTGGAAGAAGCACAAAACCGAAAACAAAAAACTGAGGCCGGGCGTTTGGGCCGGGTTCTGGTGGACAGTATGACCCGCACTGTAGGCCGCGAAATTACGCGAGGAATTTTCGGTTCGATAAAAAAAATGTTTAAGTAGGTCAAGGCTTAAAAGGTGCTTAAAAATTATAAAAGAAACCCCTTTTATTTTATTTGTCTTATAATTTTTCTTGTTTTGGTTAAAGGTTTTGTTCTTGATATAAAGCGTGTTTCAGGACCTTCTATGGAACCTGCTTTAAAAGACGGGGATTATGTGCTTATCTTTAAGGCTGCCTACGGTATAAAGCATCCTTTAAAGAATAAGTACCTTCTACGATGGGCTTTGCCTAAGGTTGAGGATGTAATTGTTTACCGAAAATACGGCGGATTTACGGTAAAAAGGTGTCTAGGAATTTCGCATGAACCTATAGAATTTTCTAAAAAATTAGGGTACAATTATGCTTATTCGATGAAGGTTTCCGGAAAAGATATTCCCTTGACAGGGGTACAATTCCGTAATTTAGGCGGTATGACTTTTAAAGAAAGGTATTTAATTCCGGAAGGTTCGGTTTTAGCCTTAGGGGACAACCTTAAAGAGTCCCGCGATTCCAGAGATTACGGATTTGTTCTTGTTGACGGTATTTACGGTAAGGTTTTTATATGGAAGTAGATAGTTTTATTTCAAGAGGCCGGTTTTTATTTTTTATAGCCGTTATAATAATTTTCACTGGTTTGCTCATATTTCAGTTTGCAAAATATATGATAATGAAAGAACCTGCCGTTATTACTCCTAAAATTTCGACCGAACGCGGTACAATATACGACAGGAATAAAAAGATTCTTGCAGTTCAAACAACTGTCTACAATCTCTATGCCGATAAAAGCCTTATGAAAAACCCGGCCGAGGCTGCAAAAGTTTTATCGCCCATTTTGATGCAAAGCGAATCCGAACTATTGGAAAAAATACAGGATTCCAAATCCAACTTTCTATATTTAAAAAAAAGAATGAGCGAGAGCGAAAGAGATTTGGTAAAGACCGTTATAGATGAAAATAAATTGAGCGGCCTAAGATTTGAATCGGTTTTTAACCGAACCTATCCCGAAAATACCTTAGCTTCGACTGTTGTAGGTTTTTTGGGTGATGACGGGAGGGGAAAAACCGGAGTCGAATATTCCCTTCAAAATATTCTTTCTCCTCCGCCTGAAACAAAGGGGTATACGGGAAAAGGATATGACGTTTATTTGAGCATAGACGGAAACATTCAGTACATGCTCGAAAAAATCATCTCCAAGACAATGGAAGAAACAAAGGCCGAATCTGCAATTTTCCTTGCAGTTGATGCAAAGACCGGTGAAATACTTGCCTATGTAAATTCTCCTTCTGCTTCCCTTGCAAATTTTATCGAAAGCACCCCCGAAGAACGTCTCGACCGCCCTGCAAACTATGTTTATGAGCCGGGCTCGGTTTTTAAGATATTTTCGATGGCTGCCTTTTTGGAATTAGGCTCTACCAAGGATGGGCAAGTATATGATTGTAATGCCCTTTTCGAATTTAACAGATCCAATGTAAAACCCATAACTTGTTTAAGACCTCACGGCAGGGTAAGCCCCAGAGATGTGATAAGGCTTTCATGCAATGATGCAACGGCTCAGATTGCCGATATTACCGAGAAAAATGCCTTTTACGAAAAGATTAAACTTTTCGGCTTCGGCTCTAAAACTAATATTGAACTTCCGGGCGAAACTGCAGGCCTTATTTCTCCGCCTCAAAATTGGTCTGTCCGCACAAAGCATACAATTGCTATTGGGCAGGAAGTAGGCGTTTCGGCTCTGCAATTGGTTGAAGCTGCAACAGCCTTTACAAATAAAGGTTCCACCCTCAGGCTTTCTCTTATTTCTAAGATTGCCGACAAGGAAGGAAACATTGTTTATCTGCATAGACCTTCAATCTTAAATAAGGTTATATCCGAAAAAAATGCAGCATTGCTTTTAAGTTATATGATTACAGGGTCGATTGAAGGTATAGCTTGGCGGGCTTCAATAAACGGTGTTCCGATTGCGGTAAAAACAGGAACTGCCCAGATGGCAAACAAAAAAGGCGGCGGTTACAGCAAAACCGATTTTATTTCAAGCTGTATAGGAATTTTCCCGGCTGATGATCCTAAAATTATTTTATATACGGCTGTCATAAAACCTGTGGGGCAGATATACGGTTCGATAATTGCGGCTCCTTTAATTTCAGAGGCTTCCAACGAAATTATAGATTATCTGGGACTTGCCCGTGAAAATGCTCCGACCATTGAGCATACAGGCCGTATTCCCATAAGCGAAAATAAACCTGTTGTCTTAAAGGACAAGATGCCCGACTTAAAGGGGGTGCCTAAAAAACTCCTGCTTGAACTTCTTTTGCAAAAAGATTTTTCGGTAAAAATTACGGGCGACGGTTATGTAGTTTCTCAATATCCCCCGCCGGGAACACCTATCAAAAAAGGAATGAAAATTGAGCTCAATCTCGAATAATGAAAACTTGTTTTACAATGCGGGGCTTTTTTCGCGGCGGTTTCCGGAATTATCCAAAAGCCTCGGCTTTGACTCCGAAAATGGAATAAAAAATTTTGAAGCCCGCATTCCTGAAACTTATTTTCTTGAAGAAGCTAAATTACATCATGAGGATAAAAAAAATTTTACTGCACGCATAAACGGAAAATACCTTCACTCAAAATATAATCCCGTAAAAGAAGCCGAACAAAATTTCTCCCTCGATTTTTTTAAAGATAAAAAGACTAAAAGCTCCTGTATTTTTTACGGACTTGGTTTGGGGTATCTTCAAGAACTTTATGCAAAAAAAAATCCTAAATCGTCGCTGATTATAGTCGAGCCGGATCTTTTTATTTTTTTACTTTTTTTAAAAAGCCGTCCTTTGGACGAGTTTTTTATGCATGAAAATTTGACCATTCTTTTGGGGCTTTACCCGAAAGATGTCTTGGATTTTTTTGAAGCCGGCTCATTTTCTGATGTTCCTATTTTTAAATCTCCGTCTTTAATCGAAATAAATTCTTCGTGGTTTTTTGAACTTGAAACCTTAAAAAAAAGACGGGATGAAAAGAAAAATTTAAATAAAAATACATTTAAAAAATTCGGAAAACTTTGGCTTAAAAATTTTTTAAAGAATGCAGCTCAAATCGAAAAACTTCCGGGTATCTTGCAAATCGAAAATTTTTTTAAACATTATCCTTGTTTGATACTTGCTGCAGGCCCCGGACTGGATGATGTTTGTGATCTTATAAAAGAATATCAGGATAGATTTCTGGTCATAGCTTCAGACACTGCCGTAAGAGCCTGTCACCGAAAAGGAATAAAACCCGACTTTATTCTTTTAATGGATGCTCAATATTGGAATTACCTTCATCTTGCTGACCTTGATATTTCGGATTCTATCCTTGTTACCGAGTCTTCCGTATATCCTGCAGTCTTCCGTTTAAAGGCGAGGGCTAAGTTCTTATGTACATCGATGTTTCCTCTTGCTCAATATATCGAAAAAGCTATAGGAGAAAAAGGAAAACTTGTTACAGGAGGATCTGTTGCTACGGCCTGCTGGGATTTTGCAAGAATTTTGGGATGTTCGGAACTTATTTTTTGCGGTTTGGATCTTGCCTTTCCTAATTTTCAAACTCATTTTAAGGGAAGCCGTTTTGAGGAAGATGTAAACTCCGTTTCATCCCGTTTTCAGCCTTCAGAAACAGCATCCCATAAAACTCTTTATTATGCTGCACCCGGTTTAAAAGAAGGTTATTTAGGAAAAGTGTTAAGCGATAATCGGATGCAGATGTATGCTTGGTGGTTTGAAAGCAAGATTGCGGAATTTCCCGAAAGCAAAACATATAATTTTTTGTCTAGGGGTTTAAAAATTCCAAATATGGAATTTTTGGATAAGGAAGGTTTTTTAATAAAGGCCGAAAAATCTTCTCTTTTTAAAAAACAAAAAGCAGATATGCTGTCTGCTCTTTGCTCCTTTAAAGGGCAGGACAGTGTTGAGAAAAAAAAGATTAGTCTTGCCGCGGCATTAAAAGAATTAAGCTCCGATTTGGCAAAAACCAAGGAGGCGGCAAAGGAAGGCATGGATATTTGCCGAAACATCTTAGACTCCATAAAAGCCGAAAAAACGCCTCAAGATGCCTTTATAAAACAAAGTATAGACCGCCTAAACCGAATTGACGAAAAAATAAAAACCGGCAAGACCAATGCCGTAATAGGTTTTGACCTTTTGCTCGCTGAAGATTCAAATAAAAATTTTAACGAAAAATCTTTTGTATCCGTCTATGAAGAAAGTTTTTTAATCTATAAAAAAATATATGATATTATCGGGAGCCTGAATATTACTATAGAATAAATAAAAGATAGACAATACCGTTATTACAGGAGTGTATTATGGTCACAATCAAAGCTGCCGTGATAATCGCTTTTTTTTGTTCTGTTTTGCATTCCATTTTCTTTTTAAATGCAAGGTATAAAATTCTAAAAATTATACCTGCTGCCAAAGCATAAAGCATATTAAAAAAACCGAGGTAGCGGTGAGCCAGAGCAAATAGCAATACCGAAAGGATTTCGGGAGCTGAAAGATAAGGCCCAAATTTATTGGTATTTCCTAAGAGCGTTTTTATTCTGTACGGTAAGTATATGCGGTATAAAACTTCTTCATAGGCTGCCAAAAAAACAATCTTTGCCGCAAAGATTAAAACCTTAAAAAAGCCTTGCGGCTTAGGAGGCATGGAAAATTCCTTGTTGTTCAAAATGGGGGGGAGAACAAAAACGATAAAAATGAAGGTAAATTCAGCTAAAATTCTTATAGTCTTCTTATCAAAACGCATAATTTATGCTATTATAGCATAAAGAGATAATTATGTACATAATTATAGTTTTTGCGGTTTTGTTTCTTTTACTTACAGCTTTCTCTTTTACCGGTCCCGGAAGACGTTGTTTGGACTGGCTTCGTTTTTTTACCGAAGGAAAAGATAAAGGCTTTTTATTTTCGAACCTTGTTTTGCTTTGGCGCACTGCAAATTATGTAGGCCTTGAGGATAAATCCCGCCTTTTTTGGTCTGTCGGCGCCTTGGATGAATGCATACGTTTTATTTCCCGACAGGTTGAAAATAAACTTGATTCCGATATAAGCCAAAAAATGCAAATTTTACTTAATAAACTCTATGATTACCGTACGAAGGTGGAATTGGAAGAGGTTCAAAAAAAGCGGAGACTTGAATCGACTTATGAAATTTATATCGGTCAAATTTGTATTATTTTTGTACCGCGGGAAACCACCGTGTACGGCAAACTTATGGCTAATACAAAAACCGCATTGGTGTTTGCTCTTTTTGATGCATCCGCCGAAAGAGCCGAAAAGGTAAATTGGCAAAATAAGGATGTAAAGGTCTATTTTTGGAAACAAAATGATGCCGGATATGTGTTTTATTCCCAATCTGTAAAATCCAAAAAGATTGATGACAGACTGGAAATATATGTTAAACATTCAAAAAAAATGGTACGTACTCAAAAACGAAAATCCGTAAGGGCTTCGTGCAATCTTGAAGGCCTAATGTTTCCTCTTCGAGTCGGGGATCCTTATAATTCCCATTATGAAACTCAAGGCGGTGTAAAATCCAATGTAAAGGATATATCCGAAGACGGCGCCATGTTTTTTGTGAGAGGAAAGGCCGCAAAAGGCATTCGAATGAAGCTGCAATTTAAACTTAAAAATACCGAGATTGTAATGTGCGGCAAAATAGTCCGCTTTATTTATGACCAGCCCTCAAACAAGTCCAGAGTGCATTTTCAGTGCGAATTTTTAGATCAAAAGATGAAAAATGTCATCCTGTCATATATATACAATATAGCTGCCGACGATAATACGGAATTTATGCAGATACCGGAAAATATGAGTTTTTCCGAAAACGATATACAAGAACAAGAAGATTCCGTATTCTATGATTTTGAAGAAGGTAAAGATTCCGTATGAAAAAGTTAGTTTTTGTTTTGGTTTGTATTTTTTGTTTTTTTTCGATTTTTGCCGTAGAGCAGGAAGAGCTTGTAAATTTGCGTAAAGAATTTATTACGGCAGGAATTGATTCAAAAGTTACTATTTTGCGTTCAATTTCGAAGTCCGATGACAGGACCTTAATTCCGGTTTATAAAGATGCCGTCGATTACATTAAAAATTCTTACGGCATATTGCAAAGCGATTCCCGATTGCTGGACATAGGAATAATTGCAGTTACAAAACTCGGAGAACTGAATGAAACAAAATCTTCGGCAAGTATAAGATATTTATTTTCCACCGTCGAAAATGAGGACTTTCAGATTGCCTGCTTAAAGAGTTTAAGCAAATTGGTTCAAAAAGATTCGGCTTTTACCGATTATTTAAACTCTCTTTACGAAGCAGGTTTGTCCGATTTAATTTCGGGAAAAGCATTTAATCTAAAACTCCTTACAGTTTATGCCGAAGCCCTAGGGAATTTTGCCGATCCTTCTTCCTTTAATGTCTTGTTTAAGACATTATTCTATTCTGTTAGTGATAATTTAAAAAATGCTGTAAGAACGGCATTAAATAATATTTCTTTTAATTATTTTGACGAAATTTTACTAAAAACGGGTGAAAAAAACATACAATATATATGGACACTGTATTTATTGGCAAAAGAAAATAAGCGTATTGAAGGGGCCGAACTCGGCAGAATAAGCGAGCTCGTTATAGATTACGGGCTTAAAAATCTGAAAGGGCCGGACCTTGAAAGTGCGGAAAATTTGATTGCAGAGACATTGCCGGTTTTATCCGCTTTAAAGTGGAGCAAGGCTTCTCCTCAGGTAAACAAATTTTTTTACTATGCCCAAGGTATCCGTAAAACGAACCCCAAGGCTGACAGGATGCTTATTTCGATCATCGACTGCATGGGAAACCTAGGTACGGCCGAATGCTCGCAAAATTTGTCGATATTTTTAGGTGTGTTAAATTCGGAAACCGAAAAAACAAAGCTATACAGCGAGCCTTTGGTGCTCAGTATAATTATGGCTTTGAGAAAGCTTGGGGATAAAACCGCATTTGACTATCTATTGTATGTTGAATATTTAAATTACTCCGAAACGGTTAAACAAGCTTCTCGAAATGCCATAGAGGAGTTAAAGTGGTAAATGAGAGAAAATTAAAAAGTCTTTACAATTTTTTTATTGTAAAACCGATTATTGTATCTGCTTGGTGCGCAGTCTTAGCCTTTTATTTGTTATGTTTTATAGAAAGCCGTTTTACCGAATTATCGATATTTTTTAGTTTATTTTTTTTTATCATGTTTTTTGTTCTTTTTTTCTTAAAAAAGAAAATTCATTTTATATTTGCAGGTCTCTTTATAGGAAGTTTTGCAGTTTTACGGCTTATTTTTATTTATGCCGAACCCGTCAGCCTTGCAGAATCGGCTAAGGTAGAAAAAATTTCTGCTGAACTTACAGGAGAAGCCTCTCCTGCCGGCGAAAAATACTATGCTGCAAATGCAAAAATTCTTTCAGTTTTTTATAAAAACGGAGCCGAATTTTCTGCAAAGGGGAATATAAAGATATTTTTCCCTGCCGAAATGGTATTACAAAATAATGCTTATTCCGTTTCAGTGTATAAATCGTCTGGAACAAATGCTTTAAGTAATTTTTCAAAAGGTGTAATCTTCGAAGCTTCGGGCCGTTTTGGAAGAAAAAAAAGCGGTATGGAACCTGCGGCTTTTTTTGCGGATAAATCTCTACCCGAATTTTTAGGCTGGAGATCTCCTCTTTTAAAATTCAGAGCTTTTTTGCGCTTTTATCTTATGCGCCTTCTTTCCGGCTGGGGGAGTGCAGGTGCCTTACTTTTAGCTCTTCTTTCTGCAAACAGGGATTTTTTAATTCTTCCTGTTTCTTCGGCTTTTAGAAATGCAGGGCTTTCCCACGTTTTAGCCCTCTCCGGTATGCATGTTTCCTTGGTAAGCTTAACCGCCGTTCAAATGGGCTCCATATTCGGAAAAAAAAGCGTTGCAGTAAAATTTTCTTTAATTTCGATTATTATCTTTGTTTGGTTTGCCGGTGCTGCTCCTTCGCTCAACCGAGCCCTCGGCATGATGCTTTTAATTATAATCGGAAAATCACTGGGATTACGTCCGCCTATGACTTCGGTTTTAAGTGCCATGCTTTTGGTCCATATTGCCGTAAAACCTGATGAGGCTTTGAGTCTGGGCTTTATGCTTTCTTACGGAGCTTTGGCCGGGATTTTAACTTTTGGAAATGCCTTATTTGAAATTTTAAACGGAAAAATTCCTCCTAAAATTTTGGGCGCCGTTTCGGCTTCTGTAGGGGCGCAAGCATTTACTGCCCCTATCGTAATTTCAAAGATAGGAGGAATAGCTCCAATCGGGATAATTGCTTCGGTAATAATCAGCCCCCTTATTTCCGTTTTTTTGATAATGGGTATTGCGGCAATTTTTATTTCCCTTTTGTTCCCGTTTACAGGGTTTATTTTTTCGTTTTTATTGAATATTGTTTATGATTTTATATTTATACTTATTCAAATTTTTGCTCAAGTTCCGCTCATGGCTGCAAAGAGTTTTGGTGAAAGTCTTAGTTTTTCTCTGCTGCCTTTTGCTGCCGGTTTGGTATGTGTTTGGTATTCCGAAAAAATATTAAAAAAACGGGAGCTTAGTTTAAAATGAAAATTTTAATGCAATACGCTTTTTCTGAACTCACCGTAAAAAATTCCAAATTCTTGGCTGAAATTTTTCCTATAAGTTCGGCTGCTGAGGCGAGAGATATTTTAAAACGGCAAAAGGAAAAATACGAAGATGCCCGTCATGTTGTACATGCCTTTATTACAGGGGAAAGCGGAGAGATTTTAGGCTGCTCCGATGATGGGGAGCCTTCAGGTACGGCAGGCCGTCCTGCCCTTGCTGTTCTTAAAGGTTCGGGCATTACAAATATAATGCTTACAATTACGAGGTGGTTCGGCGGGACGCTTTTGGGAACTGGAGGCTTGGTAAAAGCTTATTCCGATTCTGCAAAACTGGTTTTAGCCGAAGCCGTAAGTGAAGAATTTATAAAAAAAGAACTTTTCAGATTTGAATGTTCCTATGCCGAATGGGAAAATTTAAAAAGAAATCTTGACGAATTTTCGGTTGAAGCCGTAAAAATAGATTATGAAGAAAAGGTAAAATTCTGCGGTAAAATTCCCGGCAAAAATAAACAGCCCTTTGAGCTTTTTATTGAAAATGCTTCAAAGGGCAGTGTAAAATTAATTTCCCCAAACTATGCCGATACCAACATGTGAAAATGAAGATGCAATATCCATCGAATTTTCCAACGGCAATGTTTGAGCTATAATCGAGGGCGAATTAGCCTCTGCTTCGGCGAGGGTTTGTATAGGTTGCGGCAGAACTTCATTTGCTTTAATGTTTTGTGCAGGAGTTACCATGCCCGTATCGCTTATTATAACGGAGTCGCCGATACTTACTTTTGTTTCAAGTCCTGAGCTGTTAACATAGGACCAAGTTCCGCTTGTTCCGACTAAAAGACCGTCTGAGCTGATTTCTCCCGATGTTCCTCGAACTGAAGCCGTTGCAACCGGAGTTTTTACCTTAAATTCTACTCTTTTTGTAGAAGCCGGTTTTACATCAGCCTTTACTGAGCCTACATTCAAGTATACTTCTGAAGAAACTGCCTCATTTTTTTGGGTTATTTCTTCAATGGTAAGCCTTGTCATAGGTCTTACTGTAATGACCGATCCGTCAATCTGTAAAGTCAATTCCGATTTAAAGCCCGTCGAAATCATACTTCCTGATGTAATTATATTTCCTGCTGCGGCAGGAACCCATCTTCCGCCTTGTTTAATTTCCGCTTTTCCTTTTACGGCAATAACCTTACCGTCCAATGCTAAAAGGGAGCTTGATATAAAACAAAATAAACCGATAACAAAAAAAATCTTTTTCATATTTTTCTCCTTAAATATCTTAGAATGAAATGATACCTTTTAATCCGAGCCGGGTATCAATCTTTCCTGTTTTTTCTACAAACATACCAAAGTCCGCATTTAATGCAATATCTTGAAGTATTGTGTAATTTACTGAGGTATTCCATTCGAAGCCCGCAAAATTACCTACCTTTTTGGGTTGACTTGATGTATAGGTCATAAAAGAACATTCCGTGCTCAAAAACAAATTTTTTACGGGTTTTATACTTCCGTTTAAGCTTGTTTTCCATAAATCTTTTGCTTCCATGAACTTGACTTTTGAAGCATTTGACAGGGTAAAAGATGTAAATTCTCTTCTTCCTCCGCAAAATATCTGAGTTTTTAAACCTGCTTTTGAATCATACTTGTTAAAATAATAGTTAAGTTCTCCCGATACAAAAACTCCTATCCCGATCTTCTTTTTTTCTCTTGTCAGTATTGAAACGGATCCCGAAACAAGATAGAAAAGTCCTTTTGCTATAGGGCCGTTTAATGAGATAGAAGCATAGTTGTTTGAGGCTTTTGGAGTATTTGTGGCTACAAAAGAATTTATATCCAAGTCTACTGCATGACGTAAAGCTCCAAAGGGTATATGGAATAAGGCCGACATATGAACAAAAGAAGGGGCAAGATTGTAAATCTTGGTATCTTTTTTTGATATGGATTTTATACCGGTTGCGGTGGTTGGGTTTGCGTAAGAATTTAAAAGTCCCGTATATCCTAAATTAAAAAATGTTGAAAATTTAGGCATTTCGTATGCTATATAAATACCGTCAATGTTTTGGTTTAAAATAACCGATGTAATGTCAGCTGCATTGTATCTTCCGGCATCAATACTCAAACTATTACTGCCTATAGGGATCAGGAATGAGAATTTAAACATATCCAGGTTAGCAATATGATTTATATCTAATTTTCCATTGGGTTTGATAGGCTTTTTTAAATTCATCAGGTACGAGGATTGGACAGCAAAGTTATAATTTCCATCTTTATCAAGGTTTTGCTTTGCCCAAAGAGATAAGCTGTCAAAATGAGTTAAACTTATATCGCTTTTTTGGGAATTAAGATTAAGACCTGTTTTTAAGATTCCTCCTCCCTCAAAAGCAGAGAGATTCAACGAAACAATTAAAAATATAAATATAAAAGCTCTTATTTTTTTCATTTATTTCTCCTTATCGGCTTTGGGCATTATTTTTGACAATAAATTGATGCCGTTGAAGGGGCTGATTGTTGAAGACGGCACGGATTTTTGAGGTATTATCTTCATAATTTTAAGCTGCCTAAAAGCATAATGCGGATTTTTTGCAGCCCTGTACCATAAGCCTTGCTCTATAGCAGAGTATTGTAATGCCAAATTGGAAAATTCATCCAGCCTAATAGGCTCGTCATGTTTTTTGTTTTTAAACATTTTAAGACCCTTAAATTTATCGAAAGCTGCCGCATAAGAATCATTCTCATTGACCTTTTCGGCTGCTGTTCCTACAAGATAGCAGGCCTGTCCTTTCGTTAAAACTTCGGATGATAAAATTTCATCGACTTTTTCTGCCGATTGTGCAAAAATGATAATTCCGAAACTTAAACATATTAAAATAAAGCATATCTTCTTCATACAATACCTCCCAAATTCATCTCAACTTCTACTAATTATATCACAAAAAAGTAAAAATAACAATCTAATTGTAAATTAAAAAATGCAATTATTTTCTTCTTGAAATTTTATTTTTTTTGTTGTATTGTGATATAGCGGGAGGGGTTATGGCAGCCGGAAAACAGCTTATTAAAGAAAACAGTGCATATATTGACAATTTACCTGATTGGGCGCAAGAACTTTCGGTAAAATATTGTTCAAAAACGGCGAACCTTTATTTTGTACATGGAAATATAAGAGATTTTTTACCTCATCATGTAACAGAGTACGGTCACAATTTTCTTTTTGTGAAGATAAGGGATTATATTTCGGAAGTGCTTTTCGGAAATCAAAATATAATAGTCTATTATGATAAATCGGGAGGTATTTCCTTTTGCTCCTCTGATATGGAAAAAGATTATCTTGAAACCATGCATAAATACTATCCCGATGTTCCGGCTGAAGATTTTTTGTCGAGAAATCCGGAAGAAGCTTTTTCTTATCTGGAAAGGTATTTTGTCCTTAATTTCGGAAAAAATTTGCGTATTGTTCTGATAATAGACTATGCCGAAACCATAATTCCGGCCGATGAGATAGGAAATTTAGATGAAACGGACAGGTACTGTCTTGTTACTCTAAATAGATGGTCGCATGAACCTTCTTTTACCCGTGAGGATATTTCGATAATAATGCTTACCGAAAACCTTACCGATTTAAATCCCCGCCTTACGGCTTCTCCTTCAACAATAAAGGTGAGAATACCTCTTCCTGAAGCTTCAGTAAGGGTAAACTTTTTAGAATATTTAAGGCAGACTGAAGGGATTCTTTTGACCGAAAGAGGCCTGTCCCCTGAAAGAATGGGAGCTTTAACCTCAGGTTTAAACCTTCTAAACCTCTATCAGCTTGTAGCCGAGTCCTATCAGGATGATAAGCCCATAAGTTTGGACTATTTGGCAACCAAAAAGAGGGAAATCATTGAAAATGAAGCCGGAGGTCTTTTGGAATTTATAGATATAGATTATGATCTTTCCCTTGTTTCAGGGCATGATTTTGTAAAGAAAAGGTTTAAATTTGCAGCAAAGGCCTTAAAGGCTGCAAGAACGGATGTTTTACCGATGGGCTATCTTATTTCAGGTCCCATAGGAACGGGCAAAACCTTTATAGTGTCTGCCTTTGCAGGCGAAATAGGTATTCCCATGGTGAGACTGCGAAACTTCCGTTCCCAGTGGCAAGGTGCTACCGAATCGAATCTTGAAAAAGTCTTAAATATTTTGCGTGCAATGTCGCCTGTGGCCGTAATGATAGATGAGGCTGACGTTGTGCTGGGAAACCGGACTTCAAACGATATTTCCGGTACTTCAGGAAGAGTTTTTGCTCAAATAGCAAATTTTATGGGAAATACGGCTTACAGGGGAAAAATAATTTGGTTTTTGATTACCTGCCGCCCCGATTTGATTCCTGTGGACTTAAAGAGGCAGGGGAGAGCAGAAGAACATCTTGCTCTTTTCTATCCTGAAAATGATGCAGAAAGATTGGATCTCTTTGAAACCCTTCAAAGAAAACTCAGGATTAAACTTCATGAGGTAAATTTAAACTCGGTAATAAAAAAGATTAAATTCGATGTATCGGGTGCAGACATAGAAGCTATTTTGGTGCGCGCAAAGATGAATGCAACAGTAGAAGGCCGGGCCATGGTCATTCAAAAAGACTTGGAGGAAACTATAGCTGATTTTGTTCCTCCTTCTTATCCTTATGAGATAGAATTACAAAATTTGGTTGCCGCAATAGAGTGCACAAGTAAGGAGATGGTTCCTAAAAAATACCAATCCATGCAGCGCTCTGCAATGTCCTCGGAAATTTTCGAGTTAAAGCAGCTTTTAGGCGAAAAATAATTAGATATCGGCTTGACACGCTATATATAGTGTGATATCTTGTATCGTATATACAGATACGCTATTTTTGGGAGCTGGGATGCATTTTAAAGTCATCCTGTAATTTTAAGTATGAGATGTCCGCATTGCGGTAACTGTGACGACAAGGTTATGGAATCAAGAACTCTGGCTCAAGGGGATTGTATAAGAAGAAGACGGGAGTGTATCGCCTGCGGTTACCGCTTTACAAGCTATGAACATATTGAAGAAAAGCCGTTTATGGTGATCAAAAAAGACGGCCGAAGGGAGCCTTTTGACCGCAAAAAACTTGAAAAGGGTATTGAGCGGGCTCTTGAAAAACGGCCCGTTTCTTTAAATGCCATAGAAAATATCGTTACCGAAATTGAAGATCAAGCGGTTTTAAGTTCAGGTCTTAATAAAGAGATTGAGACCACCGCTTTAGGCGAAATGGTTTTATCCCGCCTTTATTCCGTGGATAAGGTAGCGTATATACGGTTTGCTTCCGTTTATAAACAATTCAGCAATTTGGATGAATTTGTAAACGAGGTAAAAAAAGCCCGAAAATAATTAAACGATGTAAATAAATTGGGAGGTAGTAAAAGTTATGGAGGAAAAAAACACAAATCAAACGGTTTTTCCTGAATGGAGGTCCTTTTTAGGAACAATGGAGAAGGCAAAACCCAAAATTTTGTGTTCGGTTGTAAAACGTTCAGGAGAAATTGAGGCTTATAACCGCAAAAAGATAGAAAAAGCCATCAATAAGGCTGTGACTGCCGTTGAAGGATGCTCAAATGATGAAAAGGCTGCTTTTTTAACCGATAAGGTTGAAGAAAAGTTAAAGTCGATTATGGCATCGCGTTATGCGCATTCAATTCCGGCAATTGAAGAAATTCAGGATGTGGTAGAGCTTGTTTTAATAGAACAGCAGGAAGCCCGGCTTGCAAAGGCTTATATCCTTTACAGGGCAAAGAGGGAGGCTGTGCGCGATGCGGAAAGCCTCATGCTCAATATCAATAGTACTATGGACGGATATTTGAGTCAGTCCGACTGGCGCGTAAAAGAAAATGCCAACGTAAACTTTTCTTTGGGCGGTCTTATTCTTCATAACTCCGGAACCATTACTGCAAACTATTGGCTTAAAAATATTTATACACCGGCTATTGCCGAAGCCCATGTTACGGCTGCCTTTCATATCCATGACCTTTCAATGTTTTCGGGCTACTGTGCAGGCTGGTCTTTGCGTCAGCTAATTCAAGAGGGCTTGGGCGGTGTTCCCGACAAGATTACCTCAAAGCCTCCAAAGCACCTGTCTACTCTGATTCAGCAGATAGTCAACTTTTTAGGCATCATGCAAAACGAATGGGCCGGAGCTCAAGCCTTCAGCTCCTTTGATACGTACTTGGCTCCTTTCGTAAAAAAAGATAATATGAGCGAAACAAGCGTAAAGCAGTGCCTTCAAAGCTTTGTTTACGGCGTAAATACGCCCAGCCGCTGGGGCTCTCAAGCTCCCTTCACAAATATAACCTTGGACTGGGTATGTCCTCCCGACCTTGCAAATCAAAAAGCCATTGTCGGAGGCGAAATGCAGGATTTTACCTACGGCGAATGTCAAAAAGAAATGGATATGATAAATAATCTCTTTATTGAGCTCATGCTTGAAGGGGATGCTGCAGGAAGAGGTTTTCAATATCCCATTCCGACCTATAACATAACCACAGATTTTGACTGGTCAAGTCCGAATGCAAAATTGCTTTTTGAGATGACTGCCCGGTACGGTACGCCTTATTTTCAAAACTTTATAAATTCCGACTTAAACCCGGGGGATGTGCGCTCCATGTGTTGCCGGCTTCAACTGGATAAAAGGGAACTGCGTAAAAGAGGAGGCGGTCTTTTCGGTTCGGATGAGTTTACAGGCTCCATAGGGGTTGTTACCATCAACATGCCTCAAATAGGATATCTCGCAAAAACCGAAAAGGACTATTTTGACCGATTGGACTATCTTATGGATATAGCAAAGCAAAGCCTTGAGATGAAGCGTAAGGTAATCGAAAAGCTCTTGGAAGGCGGCCTTTTCCCTTATACAAAAAGATATTTACATCATTTAAATAACCACTTTTCGACTATAGGAATTTGCGGTATGAACGAGTCCTGCTTAAACTTTTTGGGAGAGGATATTGTGAGTGCAAGAGGAAAGGCCTTTGCCGAAAAGGTTTTAACATACATGAGAAACCGCCTTGCCGACTTCCAGGAAGAAACAGGCAGCTTGTTCAACCTTGAAGCCACTCCGGCAGAGAGTACCTCTTACAGACTCGCACGCCACGATAAAAATCAGTTTCCCGATATAATTACTTCAGGGGATGCCGAACCCTATTACACCAATTCAAGTCAGCTTCCCGTTGCCTACACTACCGATGTTTTTGAAGCCTTGGATCATCAAGAAAGTTTACAGCGTAAGTATACGGGCGGTACGGTTTTTCACATCTTTTTGGGAGAGGCTATCAAGGATTGGGAATCATGCAGGGATCTGGTTAAGGCTGTTGCAAACAATTACCGCATTCCTTATTTTTCCATTTCGCCGACATTTTCGATATGCCCTGTTCACGGTTATCTTGAAGGCGAGCATTTTGAGTGCCCTTATTGCAAGCGTGAAAAGCAGGCGAAGCTTGAATTAAAATTGGCTGAACTTGAAAAAGAAAAATCTGAAGTGTTAAGTACGGTTTCTAAAAATTAAGGTTTTTAGAAAGAAAAAAAATAAATTCTTCATGGAGGAAAAAAATGAAGCAAAAAAAGGTTGACCCTTCAAGGGTTTTTGGAGCTTTACGTACAATAATAATATTGATAGTGATAGCTCTTATAGCCTTTTCGGGGATAAAGGTTATCCCTACAACAGATAACGGAGTTGTTACCCGTTTCGGTAAATATACAAGGACCCTTGCTCCGGGGCTTAACTTTGTAATTCCCTTTGTAGATCAAGTTTATAAGGTTCCTATTAAGACCGTTCAAAAGGAAGAATTCGGATTTAGAACATCGCGGTCGGGAGAAAGAAGCGAATATCAAAATTCAATGCTTCACGAATCTTCGATGCTTACAGGAGACCTAAACATTATAAATGTTGAATGGGTTATTCAGTATAAAATAGTTGATCCTAAGGCCTGGCTTTTTAATGTAGAAGAATCTCAAAGAAATAAAACAGTCAGAGATGTTTCAAAATCCGTTGTCAACAGTTTGGTAGGGGATAGGGCTATTATGGACATAATCAGCTTGGACCGCGACAGCATCGCAGTTTTGGCTCAAGAAAAAATGAATGAAAAATATAAGCAGATGGGACTTGGGATTTCCGTTTCATCGGTTCAGCTGCAAAACATTGTTCCGCCTGAGGAAGTTCAAGCTGCCTTCGAGGACGTAAACATCGCAATTCAAGATATGAATAGGCTAATAAACGAAGGAAAAGAAGCCTATAATAAGGAAATTCCTAAGGCAAAGGGTGAAGCTCAAAAGATGATTGAAGAAGCAAGAGGTTATGCTTCCGAAAGGATAAACAAGGCTAAGGGTGATGTTGCCCGATTTAATGCCGTTTATTCCGAATATGTAAAGGCTCCCGACATTACGAGAAGAAGGCTCTACCTTGAGACTTTGGATTCTATTTTTAAAAATAATGAAAACGTTACGCTCATAGATAAAAACTTAAAAAGCTTTTTACCTTTAAAAGATTTAAATAAGGGAGGAAATTGATTTTATGGAAAACTATGAAAATGTAAATACCGAAGATGTTCAATATGAAAAATCTTCTTCCAAAAATAAGATAAAGCCCGAAAAAACAAAAAAAGATAAAAAAGGACTCGGATGGTTTTTCTTTGCAGTTATTATAATTGTTTTATTTTTATTCTTAAAGCCTTTTTATATTTTAAATGAGGGAAATGTTGCCATCATCACAAAATTCGGTGCTGTTGTAAAGACCGAAAAAGAAGCCGGCCTTCATTTTAAAATGCCCTTAATTCATACCGTAAACAAGTATACGGCTAAGCTCCTGCGCTTGGACGGTGATCCTCAAAAAATTCTTACTTTAGAAAAACAATATCTCAAAGTAGATACCACCAGCCGATGGCGTATAGTTGACGTAAAAAAGTTTTATGAATCTCTTACCACCTATGAAAGTGCTTATTCCCGCCTTTCGGATATTGTAGATTCATCGGTTAGAGACATTATTTCGGTGAACAGTCTTGCCGACGTTGTTCGAAGTTCCAATATTATAAATGAAAGCAAAAACAATGAAGAGTTTAACCTTGAAAATGCCGAAGTTGATCTAGGCTCGATAAAAACCGAAAAGGTAAATTTTCCCGTGATAAAAAAAGGCCGGGAAGCTCTTGCAGATGAGATTTTAAAAAGGGCAAACAGTCAGCTTGGAGAATTCGGTTTGGAAGTGGTTGACCTGATTTTTAAAGGAATTAAGTATTCGGATGAGCTTGAAAATTCCGTGTTCAGCCGAATGATAAAGGAAAGAAACCAGATTGCAGGAACTTTTAGATCGACGGGCGACGGCGAAAAACTTAAAATCTTAGGAGAATTGGAAAACGAAAAAAGGACTATTTTGTCTCAAGCTTATGCCGAGTCAGAAAGGATAAAGGGCGATGCGGACGCAAAGGCTGTTGCAATCTATGCAGAAAGCTACGGCAAGTCTCCCGAATTTTACAGCTTTTGGAAGAGCATGGAAATTTATAAAAATTCCTTGCCCGAAACCGAAAAGATTTTGTCCACTGATATGGAATATTTTCAATATCTTTATAAGCATTAACCTTAGAAAAAGTTTTTCCGATACTGTATAGGAGGTTTGATAAACAGTTCGGCACAAATGGTGCCTTGCTGTTTATCTGACGAGTTTTAAAAAATTTTTATGGGGGTAAAAGTTTTGAGAAGAAGCGGAACTATAGGAAGAATTATTGTTCTTTTAATATTGATTATTTTACTCATATTCGGAGGCCTATTGTGGTTTGATTATTTAGGCCTAATCAGCTCAAGGAGCCTTTTTTCTCCCGTTTACTCCCTTTTCGGTCTAAAAACTGCTGAGGGCATTGCTCCATTAGATGCCGATGATATGGCAAATTTAGAAAATGACCGTTACGAAAAACGCCTTTTAGCTTTAGAAGTGCGTTCGCAAGAATTGGATAAACGGGAAGAAGATGTTCAATCCAAAGAAAATGAACACAAACAAATAGCTGAGGAACTGGATGACCGCAGGGCTGCTATTGAAGAAAAAGAAAAAAATTATAACCTTTTAGTGGTGGAACGGGATGCCCGTGAGGCAAACATAGTTCAAATAGCCAAATATATAAACGGTATGGTTCCCGAAAAAGCTGTTGACAATCTTCTTTCCATGGATGATCAGGATGTAATAGATGTGCTTAGGGCTGTAGAAAGGTTAGCTGCAGAAGAAGGTAAAAATTCTTCAGTAGCTTATTGGTTTTCTTTGATGCCTCCTGCACGTGCAGCTGAGATTCAGCGTAAGATGGCAAACAAACCGGTAACATTTCCGTAATGGAAATTTGTTGATTTATAAAAAGTAAAGATGTTTTTCCCGACAATTTCTTTTGCCGTTTTTTTTCTCTCAGTCTTTTTTTTGTATTGGTATGTTTTTAGGCAAGAAAAAGAGCGTAAAATTCTTTTGACTGCTGCTTCTTATTTCTTTTATGCAATGTGGGATTGGCGTTTTTGTATCCTGCTTTTTATTTTTACTCTTGTAAACTATTTTTACGGCTTTCTCCTCGATAAAGAAAAAAATTATGCGCCCAGAAAAGCTATCGTTATTATAATCTGCGTGCTGGACATTTTATATCTCGGATTTTTTAAATATCTATACGGATTACTTTCATACTTAAACCAATTTTTCCCCGGTATGTATGAAGCTTCTCCTTTTTTAGCATGGTCTCTTTTGATTCCTGTCGGAATTTCTTATTATACATTCCGTTGTATGAGTTATGTATTCGATATCTATCTTTGTAAGATAAGGCATGTCAAATCTTTTTGGGACCTTTTACTTTATGTATCGTTTTTTCCCCAATTATCTTCAGGCCCAATTGTTCAGGCCGAATATTTTTTTAAAGATCTGCCAAGAGCTCTCAACTGCGATAATGAAAAAGGGGTAAAACCTATAGCCTTTGATCATGCAATCGTTCTTTTAATTTCAGGTTTATATAAAAAAATGATAATTTCTAATTTTTTAACCATCCTTGTGACAGATAAAATTTTTGCTAATCCTTCGTTTTATAATACATGGGAACTTATTTTTGGTGTACTATGTTATACGATTATTATCTATGCCGATTTTTCGGGCTATACCGATATGGCGATAGGTATAGGAATTCTTTTAGGTTTTAATACACCTGCCAATTTTAACCGGCCCTATCTTTCAAAATCGATTACCGAGTTTTGGAGAAGATGGCATATAAGTTTTTCTTCATGGCTTCGCGATTATCTGTATTTCGGTCTAGGAGGTTCGCGTTTCGGGCTTGCCCGGACTCTCTTTGCTCTTTTTTTTACCATGGTCATTGCCGGTTTTTGGCACGGAGCTTCATGGACTTTTTTAATCTGGGGCACCATGCAGGGAACAATGCTGTGTATCGAAAAGATAATTTCCGAAAAGAAAAAAGCTATGTTTCTTGAAGAAGAAGTTTCGGTTCCGAAAAACAAATTAAATAGAATTGCTTTTTTAAAAATTCTATCGGTCTTTATTTTTATAAATATCAGCTGGCTTGTGTTTTTTTCGCCGTCACTTTCAGAGTTGGGATTGTATTTAAAATCTCTCGGCAATATTTCAAAGCCTTTTCAAATTATAAGGCCTTTTATTCTGTTGGTATTTTTTGCAGGTCTTATTTTGCAGCTTCCTTCAGAAAATTTAAGAAAAAAAGCTTTTACGATATATAACCGGCTTCCGATGATTATTAAGGTAGTTATTACCGTGAGTTTCTTATCCGTTCTTTACACGGTTTCTACTTCCGGTATTCCTCCTTTTATTTATTTTGCATTCTAGGTAAAAACGGTATATGAAACTACAAGATACAATAAAAAAAATAAATGACGTTTTTTCTCTTAAAAGTAAAAAAAAGATTTTTTATTCTGCCAACAAAAGTATTTTGTTTTTTTTGATTTGTATTTTTCTTTTTATGCTGCTTTTAGGAAGGTCTTTAAAAAATTTTTCATCCAAAATAAAAAATCCTTATGCCTCTAAAATATTTGAGGTATGTGTCAAGCCTGTTTCAGACTTATCGCAAAAACTTAAAATTGATAATTTTATTCCTTCGGCAAGAGTCTTTTTTTTAAGGTATGCAGGTTTAGAAGGATTGAGCGATTGGGACTCTTTTTATTATATGGGTACTGCCGAACCAGCCAATGAAGAAAGAATTTCGGCATTGAAAAATCTTGGAGAAACTGAAGTCTTATTGCCGGATGAAAGGATTGCGGTAGAAAATCTTGAAAAAACGGAAGATACCGAAATCGTAAAAAAAATGATGGAAGAGCTTGAAGCAAAACTCCAAAATATGAATACTCTATTGGATAGTTTAAAAAACATTGAAGCCGCCAGAATTGCCGAACTTGAAAAAATAAGGCTTGAGAAAAAAGCTTTGGAGTTAAAAAAGGAAGATACTCCTCAAACTGCTATTAAAGATGACGTTAAAGAAGAAGAATCAAATGAGGAACCGGTTGAGGAACCTAAAAAAGTTTATACTTATAATACGGAAAAACCCTTGCGTATCCTAATGATAGGAGATTCTCAAATGCACAGTATTGCAGCAGGTTTTTTAAGGCTTACAGGCCAAAACTCTTCCGTAAGGGTAAAAGAAATTTCGGTTCACTCTTCAGGCTTTATAAGAAGCGATTATTATAACTGGCCCAAAAAGCTAAAAAACGTATTTGCCGACAGCAAAAATGACCCATTCGATATTGCCGTTATTTTTTTAGGTATGAACGACTATCAGAACTTTTATGCCGACAATGGAAAAGTCTTGGTAAAGGAAACCGAGAACTGGGAATCGGCCTATAAAGAAAAAATAAAAACACATCTGGATATCTTATTTGAAAACACAAAAAAAGTGTATTGGCTGGGTATGCCGATTGTCCGGGATAAAATATACAATGCTCAATTGCTGTATATTGACGGCTTGCAAAAAAAAATTGCCTCCGAATATTCCGAAACCATACTTAATAAATTCTCCTTAAGCGGTATCGCTCCCGGAGAAGGAGTTCCATACAGTGATACGGTCAAAACGGCTTCAGGTAAAAAAATAAGGCTCATGAAAGATGACGGTCATCACTACACAATTTCCGGCGGCGAATATGTTATGACTTCATTTTTAGAGCAGCTCTATAAAGATTGGGATGTAGAACCCTGCACGCCTTAATTATACCCTAAAACTGCTTAAAATGCTCTCATAATTTAAATAAATTTCCCTTATTTTCTATTGACAAAACTTTATAATTAGGTATAATGCTTAGGACATGATTAAAAGTGCGATTAGCCTTGAGGCTCATGCAAAAATTAATCTGCATTTGGAAGTTTTAGGGAAGAGAAAGGATGGATTTCACAACATTGTGAGTGTTTTTTCTCCTGTTTCCCTTGCCGATGAACTTTTAATGCAAAGAATGCCGGATAAAAAGGTATGTGAGGTGTTGTCGCCGTTGGCTGAACTGCCTGTAGAAAACACTATCACAAAGACTTATGAAGAATTTAAAAACTTTACCGGTATTTCGGACGGCGTTTCAGTCAGGATTCTAAAAAAAATACCTGAAGGAGCCGGTCTCGGAGGAGGTTCTTCCGATGCTGCTGCCGTTTTGCTGGGACTCAACGATATGTTTTCTGCCGGTTTACGGAAAGAAGACCTAAAAACTATCGCTTTGAAAATAGGGAGTGATGTTCCGTTTTTTTTGGAGAACGGGGCTGCCATTGTAAAAGGTCGAGGAGAAGAGATAAAAAGAGTATCTCTTTCTTCAAACTATTTTGGAATTTTACTTTATCCCGAAATAAAGAGTTCGACACCTAAGGCATACAGCCTTTTAGGCCGCAGCGAATCGGATATTGTGGACTCGGCTTTTAATCCTGAGCTTTTTTGCGGCAAAGATTGCCGTGAATGGCCTTTTTTTAACAGCTTTGAGGATGTTCTTTTTGTTGAATATCCTGAGATAAAAAAGGCAAAACTAGACCTTTTGACTTACGGAGCCGATTTCGCTCTTATGAGCGGTGCAGGTTCTTCTGTTTTTGGGCTTTTTAAAGATGAAAAAACCGTAAAAAATGCTTATTTAAAGCTTTTTACCGAATATCCAATATGTTTTTTCTTCTTGTTACTTGCGTTCTGATAGAAAGCGTAGTAAAATATTGGTAGGTAGAATATTGCCGATATTATTATGCAAGGAGGACGCCGATGGAAATTACAGAAGTCCGTATTCAGAGAGTTAGTCCCGGGAATAGTTTAAAAGCTTATGCTAATGTTACTTTTGATGATTGCTTTGTCCTTCATAATGTAAGAGTGATTGAAGGAAACGACGGTTTGTACATTGGAATGCCGAGCCGTAAGTTGAGTAATGGTGAGTTTAAAAATATAGCTCACCCAATCACATCCGAATTTAGGGAGAAGATGACAAAGGCTGTTTTGGAGGTGTATGAAAAAACACCTGCTCTTACTGAGCAAGTTGCAGAAACAGCTACATAGTCATGGCAATCGATTTCTTAAGTAATGTTTTTTCTATGATTTGGATACAATTGTGCTTTTGCTTTTGTATATATTTTGGGACGTCGGCAAGTGGTAAGCCAACGGCTTTTGGTGCCGTCATTCCGTAGGTTCGAATCCTACCGTCCCAGTATTAAGTCCGCTTTTTTAATAGCGAACTTGTTGCAAACTAAATAATTGGTAGTAGAGGAGTTCTGGGGTTATGGAACAGAGACTGTTAAATGCAAATGAAAGATCGACATACGGTAAAAGTGCCGCTGTTAAAATGAGAAAATCGGGACGAATTCCTGCAGTAATGTATGATAGGCACGGCAAATCCGTTTCTCTTGATGTTGATGAAAGAGAATTTATGAAGCTTTTTAAGGTTGTTACCGAAAGTACTATAGTAACATTGAGTGCATCCGGAAAAGATTATGAAGTTTTTATTAAGGATTTTCAGCATGATATTGTTAACGATAGGATTATGCATGTCGATTTTTATGAAGTAGAAAGAGGAAAGGCTTTACGCACAAAGGTAAAGATTAGACTTGAAGGTTCTCCTGAAGGAGTACGCCATGGCGGTATTCTTGAAACAGGTATTACCGAACTCGAACTTGAGTGCTTGCCCAAAGATTTGCCTCCCAGAATTATTGTTGATGTTTCAGCTTTGGATGTAAACCAATCGCTTCATGTAAGGGATATTAAACTTCCTGAAGCCGTTACGGTTTTAACGAGCGACGATATAACCGTTGCCGCCGTCAAATTTGCTGCTGCTGAAACTACTGCTCCTGCTGCTGAAGCCGAAGGCGAAGGCCAAGAAGCTGCTCCTGCCGCTTCTGAAGAAGCCAAATAAATTTTTAACTTTATTTATAAACTAATAGCCTTCCGACTTGTTTGCTTTTAAGTTCGGAAGGCTTTTTCATTTGCTGTTGACCATTTTCACAAATTATGTAAAATCTATGGTATGTCAAGATCGTTTTTAAAAAAAGTACTGCATAGCTTTTACTCTGCGGCCGGTAAAAAATCTTCCGAAGGCCTAAGGTTATTGCTTGCCGTTTCAGGCGGTGCCGATTCTATGGCAATGCTTTCGGCTTTTTTGGAATTAAAAACGATTTTAAATGCCGAGATTTTTGTATTAACCGTAAACCACAATATACGGCCCGAAAAAGAAACCTTAGGCGATGCCGAATTTGTTTTGAACTTTTGCAAAAATAAGTGCCCATGTTTTCTGGCCGAAATTCCCAAAAATAAAATATTTGAAGAAGCCGGAATTAGAAAAATGGGAATTGAAGATGCTGCCCGTTTTTTACGCTATAATGAGTTTGAAAAAAACGCAGCTTCTATCGAAGCCGATTATATTTTGACTGCTCACAATAAAAACGATTATTATGAAACCGTTTTGATGAGATTTTTTCAAGGATCGGAGCCTGAGTCTCTTATGGGAATTTCTCCTAAACGCGGAAAATTTATAAGACCTATGCTTGATATCGGCAGATTTGAAATAGAGGAATATTTAAAAGAACAGAATGTGCCGTGGAGAGAAGATTCGACCAATATGGAAAATTCTTATCTTCGAAACAAGATTCGGCACAATCTTGTACCTGCCTTGAATATCTGTTTTGACGGCTGGCAAAGCGGTTTAGATAAAAGTTTAACTAAGATTAAAATGCTGAACGATTTTGTCCTTCAGGCTCATAAAACGAAAAAAGAAAAATGGATATTGGAAAAAGACCCAAAAGGAAAACTTTATTGCCGATGCAGCCTTCTTTTTTTTGTAAACCTTGAAGAAGCATTAAAACTTAAATTTCTTCAAGAAGGTCTCATTCTTTTAAAAGGGAAAAGAAGAATTCCTTACTCGGTTTTCGATGATTTGATGAAAATTTCACATAAAAAAAAGATAATTTATTCAGGCGGATTTTGCATAAAAAATGAAGAAAACAATATCCTTCTTTTTAAGGCCGCAAAAGAGGTTGAAGATGCGGAACTCTTTTATTCCGTTTGGATCGATAAACCTTGCGATTTTAATACTCCTGCCGGAAATTTTAAGGCCGTAAAAAAAGATGAAGGCTTTTTTTTGATTCACGAGAGCGACAAAACTTGCGGTATAGGCCCGTTTAAACCTCCTTTTTGTGTGCGCTCACGTCTTTTTGGAGACGAAATTCAAACATCTTCCGGCTCAAAAAAATCGGTAAAAAAAATTATAAATGAATGGAATATAACCTATGAAAAACGGAATATTTTGCCGATAATAGAGGAGAGTGGTGTAGTTAAAGGGATATACGGAGCCTCTTTCGGTAAAAAAAATTGGTATGTTGTAGGAGTGGAGTAAAAATGACATCCTGTAAATTTTATGATTTTAAACTCAAATATAAGATTTTAGCCTTTTTTCTTTTGATTTTTATGGGGCTTTATGCAAATCAAACCGAAGGTGTAAATTTATCTGCCGCTCTTTCATGCTTACAGAATTCGGCCAGACTTTTTACCGAAGAAAAATGGAAAGAAGCCTTATTTGAAGCCCAGCTCGGCGAAGTTTATGATCCGAAAACTGCCGATTTTTTATATATTCAGGCTGTATGCAGTTTAAAATTAAAGATGCCCAATGCAGATATTTTAGACAAAGCTGAAGCCTCTTGTGCCGACGGAATGATTTGGCGTTTATACGACATAAATGCCGGCCGTTTATTGGCAGCTCAAGTTAATGCCGGAATGCTGAAATACGGAGAAGCTTTAAAACTTGTAAACAGTCTGCCCTTTGAATCGGCTGAGGGGGATTATGTAAAGGCCGATGCTCTTTACGGCTTGGGGCGGCATGATGAAGCAAAACGTTTAATCTCCGACGCTCTTGACCGCTGGGCATTTGATTCCCGCTTTGCAAAATTGTTCTTTTTAAAAGAACGCGGTAAAAAGGTAAGTTTATTCGGGAAAAAATTGGCTGAGCATATAATCTCTCGTCTTTATGTGTGGCAGGATGAGGATCCTTCTCTTCTTCTGCTTGCAAGTCCTTTCGAAACAAAATCTGAAGATAATATCAGACGTTTAAAATTATACAGAGGAATGTATCTTCCTTTTACCGAATCTCATGATCTTTCGGATCTATACAACCGCTCATATTCTACACTGCTTTGTTTAAGATACGGTATAATCGATGAGCAAACTGCCGTACACGAATTTTTGTCGGCTAAAGTGTATTATTTTAATCCCATTCAAAAAGAATATCTTCTCACTCCGGCCATGTATGAATCTCATTTGGTTGAACTTTTACGCTTGGTTGTAAATTCCGGATTGAGAAATGAACTTAAAAAATTTCTATCCGTTTATGAAGGTTTGATTGTAGATGATGCAAACGGAGATTTGATTATCGATTCTAAAATTTACTATGAAAACGGCAGACCTTGGTGTGCGGAATTCGATACTTTTCAAACAGGTTATCCCGAATATACCGTAGAATGCAATTTTGGAATTCCCTCGGTAATTCATGGTAAAAAAAATGAATACTCGGCGTCTTATGATGCTTATCCTGCCGTGAAAATTTTTACAAAAAACAATAAAAAATATACGATGCGGCCTCTCGATTTAAACTGGTCGCCGATAGAATTAAAAGAACTGGATTTAAAACTATATAATATCACCCAAAAGCAAAATTCCTTTTTTTCGTTAAAAGTCGATAAAAATGTTAGAACGCCCGGTGAGGGAACTCTTATTTATTCTTCTGCATTTTCCGAAGAAACTACATCCTACATGGACGGAGGAATAAAGAAAGTATTTTTCGATAAAGGTATTCCTATAAAGGCGGAAGTTACTGTATATGGAGGAGTATATTCTCAAACCAATTACAGAAACGGCCGGCCGGTTTATGAGCATGTAGATAAAAACGGAGACGGTTATTTTGAAACAAGGATTGAATATAATTCGAATGAAACATTAAAGCGGATAGATATAGATTTAAATAAAAATAAACTTTATGAATATTCCGAGCATTATGAAAAAAACGGATCGGTTGCAAAATTTTGGGATAGTGATGAAGACGGAGTTTTTGAGATTAAACATGTTCAATATGAAAACGGAGATTCTCAAACGGAGTGGATGCATCCGAAATTCAATAAAAAAATACGTGTCAATTTTAAACAAGGTACTCCGGTTAAATTGTTTGACGGAAAGCAAAATCTGACCATTTTACCCACCGATAAGGGGAATTTATTTTGGCTTAAACGAAGTCCTACAAACATCGAAAAAGTCAACGAAAAAATAGTCGAAATATTTAACCAAACGGCTCTTCCGGTTGTTTCGTATATATTCAGTGTAAATGATATTGAAGTTTACGCAGTTCGTTCGGGAGGGTTTATTTTTGCGGAAATTATCAATGAATAAAGTATATATAAGTTGTTTTTTTGTTCTCTTATTGTTTTTTTCTTGTACTTCGACTAAAGAATTTTCATATGTGGATTATTCCGACAGATCCAGCGTATTGTATCAAGTTGAATATACCGAAAAACTTTTAAAATCAGGTGAGATAACTCAAGCTTTAATCCGTTCCCAAATTCTTTGTCGCAATACAAAAGATTTTAAAGAAGTTGATGATTTAAACTTAAATGCCGTAAAAATGGCGGAAGAGGCTTTTTTTAAAAGTATAGATGAAAAAAATTGGGATGAGGCTGTCCGTTATTTTAGATCCCTTACGGCAATAGGAAAACGTCCGCCGCAGTGGACTGAAGAACGCATTTTCGATGAGATGCGTATTGTATGGAAAAAAAACTCCGATATTCCTCTTTTAAACTTAAAAAACAAGAAAAATCCGGCAGCCGGCGGTTCGGCATCTTTTCCGCAAAATATAGACGATATGATAAAGGGCACTTTGACTGTTTGGGTTGATAAGGGAGCCCGCATACAAAAAGGTTTTGCTTCGCCTGATATAGTTATAGGTTCCGGTTTTTTTATAGACTCCCGCGGCTACTTTATTACCAATTATCATGTTATTCAAAGCGAAGTGGATAAAAAATATAACGGTTATTCAAGGCTTTATATAAAATCTCCCGATAACCCCAATGTAAAAATTCCTGCGAGGGTAGTCGGCTGGGATCCTTTGTTTGACCTTGCATTGGTAAAAACCGAGTATTCTCCCAAATTTATTTTTAATCTTGGTTCTTCAAAAGAATTAAGTGTAGGAAGCCGTATTTATGCGATAGGTTCTCCTGCCGGTTTGGAAAAAACTCTTACTTCGGGTATAGTTTCGGCAAAATACCGCAGGCTTTTTTCGATGGTTGACATAATGCAAATCGATGCTGCCGTCAATCACGGTAATTCGGGTGGCCCTATAGTAGATGATAAGGGTCTTGTTCAAGCTGTAGTATTTGCCGGTCTTGAAAGAAATGAAGGCCTCAATTTTGCAATTCCGGTTGAGCTTTTAAAGGCTGTCCTTCCTGATCTGTATAAGGGAGGAGCTGTAAAACATTCGTGGCTCGGCTGTCACGGGCAAGAACAAAAAGATAATCCTAAGATTGCAAATGGTGTTCCGAACGGAGTTCCGAACGGAGTTCTTGTAAATTATGTCCTCCCTGACGGTCCTTTTTCGATTTCGGGTATCAGTGAAGGTACGGTAATAAAAGAGATTAATGATATACCTGTAAATTCGGTTGAAGAAATACAGGCTAATTTATTGTCTATAGCCCCCGAAACTATTGTTCGTGTCAAAGGATATCAAAAAAATGAAGCCGGTATTTATGAAGAAAAAACTTGGCCGGTTTTATGCGCTCATAGGCCTTTGTATCCGGGAAATTCCGTTTTTAAAAAAGACAGCATTGCAAGGTCGATGCTTCCCGTTTTCGGCTTCAAGCTTGAATCTTTGGGTAAAAGAAATTCCTATAGGGTTGCCGGTGTAATACCCGGCAGTTTCGCTGCTGAAAATTCTTTCGGTATAAACGATTATATTGAGCTTAACGGAAAAAGATGGGATGAGGAAAATGAAGAAGTTATCCATGTACGTATTTATACAAAAAAGGTTAGAGCCGGTTACATGGAAAGTTTTATGGTTTTAAGTGCTTACCTCGATAATCCTTCTTTCTTTTAAAAAAATCGTGATTTTAATTTTTTTCGGATTTTTCTATTATTTCAAGACAGGCCTTTAAAGCATATTGTTGTTTTACAGGATAATCGGGGGCAGTGCCTGTTTCAGCATTATTTGAGCCGTCAGGGTTCATGGTATAAAACATGTCGTATTTTATAAGCATACCACTTTTGGGAAATTTCAGATAGACAGGATGAAGGGGTAATAAGCCCGCTCCGCCTGTATTTTCGCCGACAAGACTTGCAAAGCCTGTCTGCTTACAAAGGGCTGCGAAGGCATCCGAGGCAGAATAGCATTTTCTATTTATAAGCACCCATATTTTTCCGTCAAATTGAAAATCGCTTATTTCAGGCTCTACGGTGTATTCTAAATCATAGGCTTCTTTAAAAGAAGCTGCTTCTTCTTTATTTAAATTTTCCAAGAGCGGTAAATTTTTTCTCTTTGAAATTTTTGCAGGGAAAAGACCTCTATCTCCTTTTAAGAAGAAGGGAAGGTAGCGGTCTGAAAATTCTGAAGGGTTATAAAGAGCAATCATTTTAAAAGTCTTTGCTTCTTTTAACAGAGGAGAAACTAAAAATTTCTTCCATAAAAGGGTATAGCCTCCTCCGTTATCCCTTAAATCTATTATTAAATGTTTATATTTGTTTTTTGTTATTTCTTTTTGATACTTTTTAAAATCATTCCAATCAAAATTTTTTGTAGATAAAAATGTCGGTATTTTTATATAAAAAATATCATCTTTTATTTCTTTAAATAAAAATCGGCCTATATCTTCCGGTTTTTCTTCATGGCCTTGAAGTTTTTGCATATAGTCCGTATTACCGCCCACCCCTTTTTCATAAAAGGTCTCGACTCTTTTATCCTGCTTTATATAGTGAAAATCTTCATCTCTTTTGTCTTCTAAAGAAATTGTTTTAATATCTTTTGTATATGAGCGATAATCTACAATTCCCAAATGTCCGAAAAAATGATTGTCCGTAATTATGGAGCAGATTATATCGTAAAATTGCATATAGTCAATTTCGGTTTTTAGGTTTTTTAGTTTTTCGGCGTAATATGTTTTAATTGATTTTAAATCGGCTCCGTTTTTTATGCATGTATTTTTATTGGGATAACCTGTATCGATAAAATCCCAAAAATATTCGTAATCGGTTTTCATTTCTTTTAAGGGGATAAAACGCTCTTCATCGCTCTTTGAATAATTTGAGCAAGAAAATACCAATAAGCCGAATATAAAAAGTATAAAATATTTTTTTATCATACAATAATTATGAATGATAATTTTTGAATTGTCAAGTTGAATATTTCTTGCCTTTGGCCGGTTATTTTGTTATTATTACATTATCATTCATTCCGTAATGAGATGATAAACCATGTACACTTGGAGGTGTTTTATGAAAAAACAAGCCGGAATTTTTAAAAGGCCCGTTTCTCTTTTTGCAGTATTTTTACTTTTTTGCTCATGTATGCTCTATGGGAAAGATATGCTTATAAACTTTGCCGATTTGCCCGAAAAGGCTCAAAGTTATGTTAAAGCTCATTTTCCCGATGCAAAGCCCGTAAAAGTCGAAAAAGAAAAAGACGGCCTATCGGTAAAGTATGAGCTTAAGCTTGATAACATGATTGATCTTGACTTTAACTCGAAAGGCGAAATCACCGGTATTGACGGGAACTTAAAACTTCCCGATTCCGTTATACCCGAAAAAATTTTAGAATACGTAAAAAAGAATTATCCCGATAACCATATTACCGATTGGAATCTTGAAAAAAAGACCCAAGAAGTTGAGCTTGATAATGGGCTTGAGCTTAAATTCGATTTAAAAGGAAAGTTTTTGAGGATGGATAAATAGAGGGGGAAAGGGAAACTTGTTCTGAAAAAGGGGACATTTTTATTGTGCTAAAATAGGGGACTTTTCTATGGTGCATTGACACCGACCAAACTCTGTGCTTGATTTTTAAGCCTCTTTATAGTAAAATCACTTACCTAAAAAACTTAAGGAGAGTTAAATGCCTAAGATAAGTTCAAAAACAATCGATGCAGTAACCGAAATGACAGATATTGTATCCCTTGTCGAGAACTATACCCGGCTGGAAAAGCGGGGGACAAACTGGTGGGGCTGCTGTCCCTTCCATAACGAAAAAACTCCTTCATTTAATGTTGTTCCCGATAAAAGGATGTATTATTGTTTCGGCTGCCACAAGGGCGGCGGAACCATCAACTTTTTGATGGAGATGGAAAAGCTTTCCTTTACAGAGGCCGTAGAACGGCTTGCAAAAAGTGCAGGTATTGAGGTCATCTATGAGGGAGGGAGCTATGTTCCCGATGAAGGGGCAAAGCTTAAAGACGAAATCTTAGAACTTTACGGCAAGGTTGCAGGCAGCTTTCATTTTCTTTTAACTCAAAATCCTTTGGGGAAAAAAGCCCTCGATTACCTTCTTTCCCGAAATGTTTCTCCCGAAATAATCGAAAAATTTAATCTGGGTTATTCCCCTCAAGACAGACGCTGGCTTCATAGGTTTTTGCTGTCAAAAAATTACTCCGAATCCCTGCTGGAAAAAACCGGTCTTTTTTCTAAAAACTATAAAAATACGGCTTTTTTTTCGGACAGGCTTATGTTTCCGATTTGCGACCGCCATGGGAAGACTATAGCATTCGGAGGCCGTATTTTGGAAGGGGAGGGGCCTAAGTATCTAAACTCTTCCGATATGCCTCAATATAAAAAAGGGGAAACCGTTTTTGCCTTTCATCATGCCTTAGCCGAAATCCGCAAGTCCAAATCGGTAATTTTGTGCGAAGGCTACATGGATGTTTTAGCCTTTTTTCAGGCCGGAATCGAAAATGCCGTAGCACCCTTGGGAACGGCCCTTACCGAAGATCAGGTAAAACTTTTAAAGTCCTTTGCTGAAACTTTTTATCTTGCCTTTGATTCCGATTCGGCGGGGCAGGAGGCTTCCTACAAGGCAATTAAGCTTTGCCGCAGCCTCGGGGTAAATGTACGCGTCTTATACATGAAGGATGGGAAGGACCCTTCCGAAATTTTACAAAAAAAAGGAAAAGACGGCTTGAAATTTCTTTTGGACTGTGCTATAATAGATGATGATTATCTTATACAAATTGCGTCCATGAGGTTTGATATAAGCAGTCCGGAAGGTAAGGCACGAGCTATAGCCTTTTTATTTCCGTATATTGAGGTCTTGGAATCCGATATTCAAAGAGAGTCTGCAATTTCTAAACTTTCATCGGCCTTTGGTGTCAGTCAACAAGCAATTTTCGGCGATTATGTTAACCGCGAAAAAAAAGCTCTAAGGCATATAGTTGACGAAGTAAAACAAAAGCCGGTAGATATAAGAATGAATGCCGAGTTACGATTGGTGCTTGCTGTAGCTGCAAACCCCGATCTGTTTTCCCGTTTGCGTTCCGAATTGAGCTCCGATGATTTTGAGGATTTTTATGCCAGATATTTGTTTATTGTTTTAGAAGAATGTTATAGAGAAGGTGCCTATACTTATGCAAATCTAATGCACAGATGCGGTGAAGAAAAATTAAAGGATATTGTTTCTCAAACAATATCTAAGGGTGAATTCGCCGACAACTCTGAAAAAGTAGTCAGTGACGGCATAAATTTTATAAAACAAAATATTCTGCAAAAACAAAAAGACAAAATTATAGGCAGACTGAGATTATTACATGGAGAAAAGAATATCGATACGGTAAACTTGACAAAAGAACTAATGGAAGAAAAGAAGAGCATCGATATTCAACTAAAAAATTTAAAGGGAAAGGCATATGACTGATCTCGAAAAGAATCCTGCGATTATCAAACTTTTGGAGTATGCCAAAAGAAAGCGCACAATAGGATTGGGTGATCTTGATGATTTATTGCCCGAAGACTTAATGTCTCCGGAAACTATACCTGATATTCTGGATATTTTGGAAGCAGCCGGTGTTCAAATAAAAAATGAAGGGGTATCCGAAGCTAATTCGGAGGCCGATTCCGATTCACAAAACGGACAGGATGAAGATTATCGATTATTGGATGATGAGTATGAAGATGACGATGATGATGATATAAAGACTCCTTATTCCGATGATATTGAAGCTCCGTATGAAGAAAAAGAAAAGCCCAGACATGAGACGGCAAAAAAACTGGTAAGAACTGCTCATGAAGCAGGCGTGGATGATCCCATAAAGCTTTATCTGCAAGAGATAGGCAAAGAAGACCTTTTAACTGCCGATGAAGAAGTTTCTCTTTCGAAAAGCATGGAAGACGGAGAAGCTATCATAAAAAAGGTTATAAAAAACTCGGGTATTTTAATTCCGGAATTCTTCGTAATCGGACAAAAGGCTTTTTCAAAACTTGATCCTGCGGAATCAAATAAACCGCGTAAAGAGTTAAGTGAAGAAATGGCCGAAAAAAAGCGTCTTAAGCAGGTTTACGGCGACAGCTTGAGGAACATATATTCCGAAATAAAGCAATATATGTCTTTAAAAAAGCACTGCTATGACCGTGAAACTCTGGAAAGCTTTTCGGAAAGTCCTGAACTTCAAACTTTGCGGAAGAAGATTTTTAACAGTCTTAAACGTATTCACATTGAATCGGAGGAAATCGAAAAGATTTCGGACCGCTTTATTGAAGCTACCGAAAAGGTGCAGGATTATCAAAATAAAAAAGAGCGAAAAGAAAAACAGCTGGGCATTAAAAGCTATGCCGATTTAAGAAAACTGGGTAAGCGGCTTGCAATTCCTCGGGAAAGAGAAAAGCTCGAAAAAGAACTTAATATTTCGGCAAATGAAGTAAAAGATATTTATACTCAAATTCAGGTATTAACCCGCAAAATTCGCAAGATAGAGTACGATTTTGAGGCGGCCGTTGATGAAGTTATTGAGCTCACTTCCGAAATTAAAAACGGCCAAAGGATGCTTAAAAATGCAAAAGATAAACTTATAAATGCAAACTTGCGTCTTGTCGTTTCGATTGCCAAGAAGTACATCAACAGAGGCTTGCAATTTTTTGATCTTGTACAGGAAGGAAACATCGGGCTTATAAAGGCTGTCGAAAAATTTGAGTATCGAAAAGGTTATAAATTTTCGACCTATGCCACTTGGTGGATAAGGCAGGCTATAACCCGTTCTATTTCGGATCAGGCACGTACAATCCGTGTTCCTGTTCACATGATAGAGCAGATAAATAAGGTAAACAGGGAATCGCGTCAGCTTATGCAAAAACTCGGCCGCGAACCCAATGATGATGAAATAGCATTGCAGCTGGGCTGGTCAATCGAAAAGGTTAAACAGGTTAAAAATGTTGCTAGGGAGCCGATCTCTCTTGAAACGCCTATAGGTGAAGAAGAAGATACCCTTTTGGGAGACTTAATCGAAGATAAGGGTGTTGAAAATCCTTCAAACCGCACGGAACTGACTCTTTTGCAGGAACAGCTTGAAATGGTTCTTTCAAGTTTACCGGAACGTGAACAAGAAGTTTTAAAAATGCGTTTCGGCATCGAGGGCGGCTATCCTCTTACGCTTGAGGAAGTGGGCTTGTATTTTGATGTAACACGCGAAAGAATAAGACAGATAGAAGCAAAGGGATTAAGGCGCTTACGCCATCCCAAACGCAGCAGAAGATTAAAAGATTATCTTGATAATTGATTATTTTGACCATTAAAGGGGTGTAATTTATGGATAATGATGTATTGGAAAAATTGAGAGCTTTGCAGGACATTCTTGCTCGAAAAAACGAGCTTGAAACGGAAATCTTGGATGCGCCCAAGGCTCTTACACAGCAGGAAGAGCTTTTGGAAAAATTAAAATCCGGTTATATCGAAAAAAACAGCGAATATGAAGAGCTGCGCAAGGGTATTGCCGTATTGAAAGCCGATCTTTTTGAAGCTGAGCAAAAAAGAGAAAAAGCCGAAAAGGCAATGGATAATATCGAAACCCAGCGTGAATATGAAATCTTACAAAAAGAAATTGACGATTCTACTGCAAAAACTGAAAATATCCGAAAAGATTTGCAGAGACTTGAGGGTCAGTTTAAGATTTTGGACACGACCATTAAACAAGAAGAGGAACTCATCGAGCAGACCGAAAACGAACTTAAAGAGCATAAGCTCCTTTTGGATTCTGAGGTTGCCGAAAAGCAGGGCAAGGTTGAACATCTGAAAGAAGAGGAAAAAAAACTTTCTCCCGGCCTCAGCGATGAAACTATGTTTAAGTTCGACAGGATTATTAGAAATAAGCAGGGCGTAGGTATTGTTTCCGTTCAAGGGAACGTATGTATGGGATGCCACATGATTTTGCCTGCACAGTTTGTAAATGAGGTCAGATCCGGTCACGATATAAAATTTTGCCCCTATTGCAGCCGAATTTTATTTTATGAAGAATCCGAATTGACGACTGAGCAAGAAGCCTTTTTTAATGATTCCGATATGGGCGGGCTTGCCGACTTGGACGATTTATCGAATGATGACTTTCTTTCAAGTTTTGGAGGCGATAAAGACGAAGATTAGATAATTTTGGGATTAAAGGAACCGCTGCTTTTGCAGAGGAAAGTCCGGACTCCTTCGGAAACGATGCCGGCTAACGGCCGGGGAACGAAAACAAAAGTTTTTGTTCACAGACAGTGCAACAGAAAGAAAACCGCCGCGTTTTGCGGTAAGGGTGAAAGGGCGGGGTAAGAGCCCACCGCGTTTTCGGCAACGGAAACGGCAATGTAAACCTCATCGGGAGCAAGGTTAAGCAGTAAAGAATCTCCGATTCTTAATTTACGGGTTAACCGCGATAAAAGCCTGCTGCAAAGCAGGCTTAAGAAAGATGGTTCCGTCTGTTTTACAGAAACAGAATCCGGCTTATTAATCCCTTTTTTTAAAGGTATTGAAAATATGGAATATGGAAAAGAACGGCCGCATAAAAATTTCTCGAATAAAAAAAGAAGCATAAAAAAAATCTTTATATTTTTTCTTTTGCTTTTATGTTTAATTTCAGCCGTTTATTTTTTATATATCTATAGAAAAAATTATGCGGGGATACCTTCGATGAAAGAAGTGTATGCCGACTGGTCCGAAAAAAATTACGAAAATGTATATCAAAAAACCGAGACCATTTTAAAAAGAAGAGCCTATGATGGAGAAGCTCTCGCTTTGAGAGGGTTTGCCGCTTATTATATCTTTGCCGAGCAAACCGATTTTTCCGTAAGCTATTCGTATTTAAACGATTCCATTTTGAATTTGAGACAGGCTCTTTACTGTGTTTCAAAGTCCCAGCAAGCTAAGATTGCTTATGTTTTGGGAAAAGCTTACTATCAAAAAGGTTATTATTATGCAGACCTTGCTCTAAAATATCTGGATATTGCATATAATTCAGGTGAAAAATTTAAGGACTTATCCGAGTTTAGAGGAATGTCGGCTTCCGTTTTGGGAGACCCGGAAAGAGCTATAGATGCGTTTACAGAGGCTCTTTCGGATAATCCTTCGGATTTACTTTTTTTCGCTCTTGCGGAAAATTATGTTAAAATTTCGGATAAGCAAAATGCAAAGTTGTATTTATTCGAAACAATCGGTAAAACTAAAGATACACTTTTAGAATTAAAATGCCGATACTTATTGGGTAGTTTATTTCTTGAAGAAAATAAGATAGAAGATGCATTAAAAGAATTTAATACTATCCTTGAAAAAGATATGACATCTGCCGACGCTCATTACGGCTTGGGTGTTATATACGAACTTCAAGGAGATATGATAAAAGCTCGTGCCGAATGGCGGAAGGCTCTTAAATTTGATCCGCTTCATTCAAACACACGGGCTAAACTAAATTTATAAAAACTTTGGGGGATTAGATGGGCTTTTTTAAAAGATTTTCGACAGATATAGGAATAGATTTGGGTACATGTAATACCATTATCTATGTTAACGGAAAGGGTATCGTTGTAAATGAACCATCGGTTGTTGCCGTTGAAAGAGGAACAAAAAGAGTTGTGGCTGTCGGTTCCGAAGCTAAAAGAATGCTTTGGAAGACTCCGGGAAATATTGTGGCTATCCGCCCTTTAAAAGACGGTGTTATTGCCGACATGGATACGACCGAAAAAATGATTCGTTATTTCGTTTCTAAGATTTTACCCAAGCACCGCTTGATAAAGCCCAGAATGGTTATAGGTATTCCAAGCTGCATCACCGATGTTGAAAGCGGTGCAGTTTATGAAAGCGCCATGAAGGCAGGTGCCGGAGAGGTAAAAGTTTTGGAAGAATCCTTGGTTGCTGCAATAGGTGCAAATATTCCTATTCATGAACCTGCAGGAAACATGGTTTGCGATATCGGCGGAGGTACTACCGAGGTTTCGGTTATTTCGCTTTGCGGTATGGTTGTAACAAACGCCATCCGCGTAGGAGGCGATGAGTTTGATCAAGCCATAATTAAGCATGTCCGCTCCGTTGACAACCTTATAATCGGAGAACAAACTGCCGAAAGGGTAAAGATCAGCATAGGAAATGCTTCTCCCGAAAAGACAATCGAAAAAGTTGAGATTAAGGGCACGGATGCCATAACCGGTCTTCCCCGCCGATTGGAAATTGACTCTGTTGAGGTGCGCGAAGCCTTAAAAGAACCCGTTACGCAGATTGTCGAAGAGATTAAAAGGACTTTAGCTCAAACTCCGCCTGAACTTACGGCCGATATTGTTGAAAGAGGTATTGTAATGACGGGAGGCGGCTCCTTATTAAAAGGCCTTCCTAAACTTATAGCTAAAGAAGCCCGTGTTCCGGTAATTTTGGCCGAAAATCCTATGGACTGCGTTGCAATAGGCGCCGGAAGATATTATGAAGTATTTAGAGATATGACTGTTGACCGCAGCCTATATGACAGCTTAAATAACTAAGACGAGCTCATGAAGAAAAAACTTTCGTTTAAACTGAATCTTGAAGTTTTTCTTTTGATTTTATTTCTTCTCATCTCATCTATTTTTATGGCTTTTTCCGGAGGCTCCTTTATTTTGGATTTTAAGCAGTTGGCTTTTTCGGTAACTGCCGGAACGGAAAAGGCTGTTTATAATGTTTCCTCCTTTGTTGGTGAAAGCGTTTCTTCCGTAAGAGAGTTATGGGATCTAAAAGAAAAATACAATGAGCTTACAAAGCAGCTTGAAAAGTATGAACTTTTAGAGCGTTCCAATGCCGACATAAAAAGAGAAAATAACGAACTGCGTACTCTTCTCAAGTTTACGGATACAATTCAAATTGCAAATATACCGGCAGAGATAATAGGCTATGATCCGAATACTCTTTATTCCGGAATGATAATTAACAGGGGCGCAAAACACGGAGTCAGAAAAGACATGCCTGTTATAGCTTTTCAAAACGGTAACATGGCTCTTGTAGGAAAGATATTACAGGTAGGAAGAGGCTCTTCGATGATTATTCCTATCTATGACTATCAGTGCCATGTTGCAGCTAAAGTAGATTTGGTAAAACACCGCGGCATTGTAAGCGGTCAAGGCTCGGATGATTCTCCGCTGATTATGAAATACATCAAAAAAAGGGCAGGGGATGATATTAAGATAGGAGATAAAATAATTACATCCGGTTTTGATGATTCTTCTATTTTTCCAAAGAATATTCCTATAGGTTTTGTTTCTAAAATAAAAGCTCTTGATTATGAGACATCGCTCGAACTTTATATAAATCCTATAATAGACTTTTCTTGTTTGGAATATGTTTTTGTTTTGGATACTTCAAAAATGGAAAAGGAGTTTTAATAATGAGAAAAGTTATTTTGTGGACTTCTTTAAGCGTTTTTTTTATAACCTTGCTTCAAACGGCCGTTTTTTCGCATATATCGTTTTTTACGGTTTTGCCGGATTTGGTTTTGCTTACGGTTATTTATATAGCAATTTCAAACGGCTCCCTTTCAGGTTTGATTTGCGGGTTTATCGCAGGTCTTTTGGCTGATTTTTTATCTGCTTCTCCTATCGGGCTTCATTCGTTTATTTTTACCTTGACAGGATATATCGTAGGAAAATTTTACGGGATTTACAATTTAAATAAGATTATTTTTCCTTGCGTATTAGGAGGTTTGGCTTTTTTATCTAAGGTCTTACTTCTATTTATCTTAAAACTGCTTTTCGGACAGAATATTCATACATACAATGTTTTTTCGCTTAACTTTGCCATAGAGTCTGCCGTAAACATTCTTTTTGCTCCCTTGGTATTTTTATTTTTTAATCTCTTTCCTCAAGCCTTTAAATCAAAGGAGTACGGCACCATATGAAAAATAGCGAAGATAGTTTTAATTCACGGCTTAGGTTATTTTCAATTTTTGTATTTTTAATTTTAATAGCTTATACCTGTAAACTTTTTTCGATGCAGATAATTCATGGGGATCAGTTTAAGAAAAAATCTCAAAACATTTCAAAACGTACAACCGTTATACCGGCTCAGCGGGGGGAAATTTTTGATAGGGAGGCAAACACTCCGATGGTTTTAAATATCGATTCCTTTGCAGTTGATATTGTGCCGGGAGAAGTTCCCCGTCAGGAATTTGATACGATAATAAACAGTTTAAGTTCAATATTGAAAATTCCTGTTTCACAAATAGAAAAAAAACTACCGCTAAATGTAAGAAGAGATTTTAGATCGATAGAAATAAAATCCAATGTTGATTATAGCACAATCGTACAAGTTGCGGAGAATATAGATTCCCTTCCCGGAGTTTCATGGCATTCAAAGCCGGTCAGAAATTACGTAGATACCCGATCTTTTTCTCACATTATAGGGTACGTGGGGGATATTACTTCCGATGAATTGACTCGGTTTTATAATAAAGGATATACTTCAAACAGTATAATAGGCAAGGCCGGAATCGAAAAACAATATGACGAAATTTTACGCGGTACCGATGGGGTTGAATACCGGACTGTAGATGCCAAGGGCCGATATATAGAAAATACTACTGTTGTTACACAACCCAAGATGGGAAATAATCTTGTTCTTACCATCGATAAGAGAATTCAAAAACTTGCAGAAGAGGCTTTGGGGCCTAGGATAGGTGCTGCTGTAGTATTGAAGCCTGCATCAGGAGAAGTTCTTGCAATGGTTTCCTATCCTTTTTTTGATCAAAATATTTTCGGTAAAGAAATCACAAGCTCTCTTGCGAAAGAGCTGTTTGAAAATCCGAATAATCCGCTTTTGAACAGAGCTATAGATGCTTCTTATCCTCCTGCTTCAACTTTTAAAGTTATAATGAACTCGGCTATATTGAACGAAAAAGTTTTTTCTTCAGAGACAACGGTTCCTTGTTTGGGAGAAATTGAATACGGAAACCGTGTCTTCCGCTGTCATATCCGAAAGCCCGGTCACGGAAAACTGGCATTAAATGAAGCTTTGGCAAAGTCCTGTGATGTTTATTATTGGACAGTCTGCCGCGATTACTTGGGTGTTGAAAAAATTGTAGATTATGCAAAAAAGTTCGGTCTTGGGCAACCCACAGAGATCGATTTGCCGAAAAGCTCATCATTTGAGGGGTTTGTTCCTTCTCCTAAATGGAAGGAACGCCGGTTTCATGAAAAATGGCTTAATGGGGACACAATGAATATGTCCATAGGGCAGGGCTTTACAACTGCGACCCCATTACAGGTTGCAAATATGGCCTGCATGGTTATAAATAACGGAATAATCTATAAACCCCACCTTTTAAAAGAAGTAAGAGATCCTTCAACCGGTGAGGTGATAGAAACAATTAAACCTGAAATTCTTCATAAAGAAAATATCAGCAAAGAGGTTTTTGCTCAAGTAAGGTATGCTATGAATCTTGTTACAATTCAAGGAGAAGCCAGATATCCTATGAAAAATCCAATGTTCCGTTTTGCAGGTAAAACGGGAACTGCCGAAGTCGGCTTACAGGATAGATGGCATTCATGGATGGTTGCCTATGGCCCTTATGATGCTCCTCCTGAAGATATGATGGTTGTTTGTGTTATAGTTGAAGCTGTGAACGAGTGGGAGTGGTGGGCTCCATATGCAGCCAATATAATTTTACATGGGGCTCTTGCAAATCAAACCTATGATGAAACTATTGAATATTTGGGATTTAAATCTCTTCCTGCTGTTAGAAGGAGGAGTGAATGAACATACGTAAGATCACAAACTTTGATTATTTACTCTTTTTAGCCGTTGTTATTTTGTCGTTTATAGGTATACTTTTTATTTATTCTTCGGGTGTAAATTCGAGCGGCGAACTTGTCTCTACAGAATATACTAAGCAGATTTTATGGGCCTGTACGGGTATCGTTTTACTTTTACTTTCATGTATTTATGATTACAGGCGGATAAAAGACAGAACCTTTTTAATTTATATATTGGGAATAGTTTTACTCCTTTATACGGCTATTTTCGGAACCGTAAGGCATAATGCAAGGAGCTGGATAGGTTTTAAAAATCTGGGTATACAACCTTCGGAATTTATAAAATTGATTTTTATTCTTTTTTTGGCCTATTATTTGGAAAAGTCTCAAAATGAAGAGCCTCTTAGGCGTTTTATAAAGGCAATGGCAATAATGTTTATTCCTGTTGCCCTTATTTTAAAACAGCCCGACCTTGGAACTGCAAGCGTATATATTCCGATTTTTTTAATAATGTGTTTTATAGCCGGAATCCCTTTACGCTTTATTTTATATATATTTTTTCTCGGAATTTTAACTATCGTTTTTACTTTAATGCCTTTGTGGGAAGAAGTTATTTTAAAGACAAGCCATATAATGGCCGGCTTATTAAAACGTTCGCAAATCTCGCTTATTATTTTATTCGGTATGGGAATTTCGACCGTTGTTGCCATGATAGGTAATGTACTACTAAAGAAAAGATATTATTATTGGATAGCCTATGTTCTTTCCCTGGTTACCATAGCATTTGCAGGTTCGATAGTCGGGGTAAGAGCTCTAAAAGAATATCAAATGATGCGTCTGATTATTTTTTTGGATCCCGAAGTAGACCCGTTAAAGCACGGATGGAATATAATTCAGTCCATCACTGCAATCGGTTCAGGCGGATTAACCGGACGCGGTTATCTTATGGGCACTCAAAGCCATTATAGATATTTACCTGAACAAAGTACCGACTTTATATTCAGTATTTTATCGGAAGAATGGGGATTTTTGGGAGGCCTTTTTGTTTTTATTTTGTACAGTATAGTCTTTTTTAGATTTTTTCTTTCGATCAAGCGCTGTGACGATCTTTTTGGCAAACTGATTGTTTCAGGTATCTTGGCAATGTTCTTTTTTCATTTTTTTGTGAATGTGGGAATGGTAATGGGTATAATGCCTATCACAGGTATCCCCCTCTTGTTTTTATCCTACGGAGGCTCCTCCCTTTGGACAGCCATGATTTCCGTCGGTGTTGTCATCGGAATAAATTTGCGGCAATTGTAGAAAAATTAAAAATACTAAAAAAAGTATTGACAAAAGGCGGCCTAGGTGCTAGATTAAAATTAAGGAGAAAAAACTATGGATTATTCACAATTTAAACCGATAAAGCCTACAATACTACGCAACCCTGAAACAATAGCGTATTTTTGTAAATGTCAAATGAATCCTCCTACCGAAGAGCAAAAAGAAGCCGCCAGAAAATCCGTAGAACAATACAGCCGATTCTGGGAAGAATTGAATAATGAGCAAGATTGACGTATCAAAGCATCTTTCGGATTTTAAAATTGCTATTTTAAATAGTAAAACCGATGTATCTAATTTTATCTCAGAATACGGCATGTATACCGGCTTTATAAACTCCGCAAGCAGTTCCGGATCTTCCTTAGCTCTGGAATACGATAAATATGGTGTTGCTAAAACATATCTCATTTATCGAAAAGATGATATAGAAAAGAAAAACATCTGTGCTTATTTTTCTATAGGCCCCGATATGATAAGCTTCTATAGCGAAAATAGGCCCGATCATGTACCAACTCATATTGATACTGCAGGAGCTATAAAAATACACTACCTCGCCTCATCTTTAGACTTTGCAGAAAAATACAGTCATATAGTAAAATTTATCGTATCTATTGTTAAAAATTTAATAACAAAAATTTTAAATAAAAATCTTAATATCCGCTATATAGCCCTTGATGCTGATGACCAGTCCGGCAATAAGGATATTGTAAAAATCTATAAAAATGCAGGTTTTTATGTTGCAGGAAAAAGTTTTGAATTGGACTATATGATATACGATATTTATAGTTAAGTTCGTTTTGTATTTGCATAAAAAAGGCACTCAAAAGAGTGCCTTTTAATTTGGTTAGCAGGGAGAGGACTCGAACCTCCGACCTCCGGGTTATGAGCCCGACGAGCTGCCAACTGCTCTACCCTGCGATGTGGGGCAGAGTATAGCATATAAACATCATTATGTCAAGTCTTTTTTAACTTATTTTGTTAAATTTCTGATTTTATCGTACCAATCATCCGTGGTTTTAACGAGCTTGGTCTTTTCCGTATATTTGGGATACATGCCCTTCTTGTTCGAGTCTTTTATTTTAAAAATACCGGGGTTGTTTGCCGTTTTTTCGGATATAAGGGCTTCCTGTATTTTTTTCTGTTCATCAGCGGAAAGGGTATCGGTATTCATGACTATCGGGGCATTTAAGACCGGAATAGATTGAATTACGGTAATTTCGCTTCCGGGGAATTTTCCGAAGGGATCGACAGCCCCTTCAACAACCTTATAGGAGGCTCCTGTCTGATAGGCTTCCCCTTCAATCAAATCATATACGCCTATTGTTTGCGGAATTGCAAAGGCTGCCGCATCAGCATCTTTTCTAAAAAGGTTAACTTGAGAACCTTGATGAGAGCCTGCAAATAAGACCTTTGGAAAAATTGATGTGTTATGAATAAGCTCGTCGGTATTGTTTACCCCGAATTTTTTTACAAGCAGGGTTGCAGGAATTACAAATCCCGATGTAGAACTTGTCGAAACAAATGAAATATTTTTTCCTTTTAAAAGGGTCAAGTCATAATCGTTCCCGTTTTTGTATTTATTGGCATCTTCCGTTCTGACTGCTATAAAACTATAGTACAAAGCATCTTCTAGTGTACCGCTTGGTCCCGAATTGGTTGCTGCCGGAATGATGGCAGGATTTCTTTTATGGGCATTTATGTAGCCTTCGGCACCGATATAGGCCATGTCTGCATTGCCGGATATAATCGCTTCTAGTGCGATATTGTAATCTGTTGTCGTTTTTATTTCGACAGGACGGCCTACAGCTTCGCTTATGATTTCCATAAAAGCTTCTCTTGCATCCTTCATAGCCTCACTCGATTCGTTTGGTAAAAATACCATTGTAAGGGGCTTTTGAGCCTTGTCCTTAGTACAACCGAAAAATAGGCATGAAGCCAGTAAACATAGTATAATCTTGTGTTTCATAAAATTCTCCATGCCCGCATTCTATCATATAATCGAATAATATGCTATACTTATATTATATTGTGGGAGGACGGGTATGAAAATAACAACAACCGAATTCGGAACTTTTTCAAACGGAAAAAAAGCATTATTGTTTACAATTTTTAACGGAAAGATGATGTTGTGTTGTACTAATTACGGATGCTGTATTACGGGTATTCTTTTGCCTTCAAAAACCGGAGGCTTTGATGATGTTATTTTAGGATATTCGACTTTTATAGGCTATGTTAATAATTTTCCCCATTTCGGATCCTTCGTAGGCAGATATGCAGGCCGGATTTCAAATGCGGAATTTACATTAGGGAATCAGCAGTATCTTTTGACTCAAAATGACGGTGGAAAGCACTGTTTGCACGGCGGTTATCCGTCTTACGATAAAGTGCTGTACGAAGCCCAAACCTTTAAAAATAGTCAAGAAGCAGGAGTGTTGTTTTCCCGTATTTCTCCTGATGGAGAACAAGGTTTTCCCGGGAATTTACAGATTGACGTAAGTTATTCGCTTACACCTGACAATGAGATTATTATAAGATATAAAGCCGTGTCGGATAAGACTACTCCCGTTAATTTTACCAATCACAGTTATTTTAACTTAAATCCTGCCGGAATGCAGTCGAACGGTTCATATGTTTCGGTTTTAAACCATGAACTTCAAATATTCTCGGAACAATATCTTGAAACCAATCAAGAGCTTATTCCCAGCGGTAAATTCTTAAATGTAGAAAATACGGGATACGACTTTAGAAAGCCGAGGCTTTTAAGCGAAGGAGTGCAGGAAATAGGAGGAAGTTTTGACAATACATGGATTATAAAAAAAGAGGTAAGCGATCGAAAAACTTTGGCTGCAATAGTGAAAGAACCTGTGACAAAAAGGACTTTGACGGTTTACTCAACACAGCCTGCCCTTATAATGTACACCGGAGGTTTTTTAGAAAACGAATTAGGTAAAAACGGAGATGTGTACAATAAATTTGCCGGACTCTGTCTTGAAAGTCAGGCCTTTCCCGATTCTGTTCATCAGCCTCATTTTCCCAATACGGTGATAAAACCGGGTGAAGTTTATGAGCATGAAACTCTTTGGCATTTTGCGTTTTAAAAACGTATCGTATAAGCCAGTTTTGCTTTTAAAAAAGGTTTAGCTGTTTCCAATATTATTTCTCCCTTAAACGAGTTTAATGTTTGTCTTGTTTTCTTTATAAACTCGGCCTGAGCCGAAAAATTAAAGATTCCTTTTTCCCATAATATGTACGGTTTTTTATCCTTTTTTACTATTTTATTTTTTTGAGTAAAAGTTCCTGAAAGGTTTAAGTTTACGGCCTTATTAAATTTTATTTTAATATCCGATGAAAAAGCATAGTTTTTTACTATAAAAGGATTTATGGATTTTTTTTCCAATTTTCCTTTTCCTTTTATCGATAAGAGACTGCCGAAAAAAAGTTTGATAGGAATTTTTACTTGTCCTCCGATATTCCATGTTTTATCCTCATAATAAAGTTCTCCCTTAAACTTAAAATTGGAAAAACTTAAACCGATTTCCGTTCCGCCTGAATTAAAATTCTCATATAATTTTTTCTTTTCTAAATACTTGCGTAAAAAATTATATGAAAATCCGATGTCCAAAGCCCAAACCGAAATTTTCGGCTGAACGAAGGCCCTCAGTGTTCCGTCTCGTTTAAAAAATGTTCCTGTGTTAAACATAAAATATTCACTTTGAAAATTGTACTCGGCTTTTCCTAAAAAATTTATGCGCGAATTTGAAACTCCTTTTGTTCCGGATATTTTATCGTAAGGAATCTTTAAACCTCCTGCCAATAAAAATTTGGAAGAAGTCGAGTTTTCTTTTTCTTCAAGTATAAATTCTCCGGAGTAAAATTGATCATATTTCGGTTTTTCTAAACTAAATTGAGAGTAGTCGGAATTTTTCAATGAAGAAAAAAGACTTATGTTTAATGTAATTTTTTCGCTTTGGTTTTTATAGGCTGCACAAAGAGAAATATCCGGCCGCAGCTGTTTCGGTGTTTGCTCTGTAAAAAATACCAAATTGAAATTTTTTATTGCAAATTCCATTCCTGCACTTGCATCGAATTTTGATTTTGTTATTCCTATTAAATATTGAGGAATAAAACTTACTCCCTTGTAAAAGGGCTTTTTTTCGAAATTCTCTTTAAAATGCAAACGATTTAAAAAGGCAGATTTTGCGATACCTCCATAAAAGAAAGATAGGGCCGGATAAAGTTTTTTATTTTCCCGATAGAGTAGGGGAGTAAACTTTAAGCTGAAACCTTGAGGTATGACGGCATATTTGGGATGGCCGTCCCTAGTTTTTGCCGCTGCATGAAACTCAAAAAAAAGATTTTTTGCTTCTGTAGTCAATTCATAATTAAGAAAAATATCAATACTCTGCGCAATGGAAAAGGACGTTTTCCCGCCGGGTATTTCCGCATGTAAAAGGATGCCGCAGACAAATATCAGTCTTGGGCAAATCCTAAGAAATTTGATAAAAATATTTTTTGTCTTCATACTTATATATAGCTTTTTTTTACGTTTAAGAGTAATTTTTTAAATTATAATTTATATTTTTATGTAAAAAAATTAAAATTTGTATATTGCTGCAAATAAAAAATTGTGTTAAAATACGCCAAGGAGAATTTCGTAATTATGGAAAGATTTTTTAAACTCAAAGAGCACAATACTACAGTGCGCACCGAAGTTATTGCGGGTATTACTACCTTTTTGGCAATGGCTTATATTTTGGCCGTAAATCCGGGAATTTTAAGCGAAGCCGGAATGGACCGCGGGGCTGTTTTTACTGCGACCGCTTTGTCTGCCGCTATTGCAACCCTTGCTATGGGCTTTTTAGCTAATCTTCCTGTTGCTCTTGCTTCAGGAATGGGATTAAACGCTTTTTTTACATATAGCGTTGTTATCGGTTTAGGTTATTCCCCTGCAACGGCATTGACAGCCGTCTTTTTGGAAGGCGTTTTGTTTATTTTGCTTTCAATTGTAAATGTCCGTGAAGCAATTGTAAAATCAATACCCATAAACCTTAAAAAAGCCGTTGCTGCAGGTATAGGTATTTTTATTACCTTTATTGCTTTTCAAAATTCGGGCATAATTGTAGATAATCCTGCAACCCTCGTAGGACTCGGAGAGTTTACTTGGGGTTCTCCTGCCGTTTTAGCTTTAATCGGTTTAATTATAACTTGCGCTCTTTTTATTTTACGAGTACCGGGAGCCATCTTAATAGGTATCCTAATTACAACCATCATAGGTATTCCGTTAAAGATTACCGTTCCGTTTGGCGGCTGGGAAGGATGGTCTCCTATAAGCCTTCCTTCAGCTCCTGCAGTCTTTAATTTTGATTTTGCAAATGTTCTTTCTTTCAAATTTTTTATCGTATTTGTTTCATTCCTCTTTGTAGATATTTTTGACACGGTAGGAACCCTTGTAGGTGTTGCAACTCAGGCAAATCTCGTAGATAAAGACGGAAATATTCCCAAAATCAAGCAGGCCTTTTTATCTGATGCTATCGGAACGGTAGTAGGTGCCGCTCTCGGAACTTCAACCGTAACAAGTTACGTAGAAAGCACTGCCGGTGTTGCTGCCGGAGGAAGAACAGGTTTAACCTCTGTGGTTACAGCCCTTATGTTTATAGCCGCCTTGTTGTTTTCTCCGATTTTCTTATTGATTCCTGCTGCGGCCACTGCTCCTGCTTTAATAATAGTAGGCTTTTTGATGATGACCCAAGCCGGCGAAATAAACTATAAGGATCCTACAGAGGGTATTCCTGCATTTTTAACTATGATTATGATGCCCTTTACCTACAGCGTTGCTGAAGGTATCGTATACGGCGTTTTGGCCTATGTCATCTTAAAATCGATTAAAGGCAAGTTCAAGGAAATACCTCTTATTACCTGGATATTGTTTGTAATATTTATGTTAAGATTTTTTGTTAAATTTTAGTTAGGACTTTGAGAGTTTTGCTGTCAAGCAAAACTCTAAGATGAAAAAGGACTAAGGACGCACATTTTAATAACCGCCACGGACGGCGGTGATTCCGGCTTCGAGAGTTTTAGACAAAAGTCTAAAACTCTAAGATGAAAAATGTGCATGGATGCACATTTTTCATCAAAATACTTGCATAATCCGCGAAAATGTGACATAATTGATACCGATATGAGAAAATAACCGCTTATAGCATGTTACGGCTGCATAAAGCAGGCTTTTTCTTGCAATGTTTTATGTTCAGGCTGTTAAACCTATAGAAATTGAACAGCCATACATAAATTTTTTGCTTAGGGTTATTTAGCGGTTTATCAATCGCCATAATATACCATGGGAAAGGTGTGCTATAAAAATGTGTATCGTGTAGTTTTAAGGAGTCGTGTATGTTTGTTGAAATTAGACCTTTTGAAAATAAGGCTTTGTCGGTAAATTTTAAAGCGCAAGGAGAGAATTTTTCTAAAGTACTCCAAGCAATAAAAAAAGTACCGGGAAGAACTTGGTTACCCGATAAACAAATTTGGATTATCCCCGCCGACCGTAATTCTTGTGACATTTTGTTAAACAATCTTTATGATAATGGAATCTTTATGTCAGCAGATTCAGGGTTTACCGGTAAAAACTATACTTCTATCTATACGGGCTATACGAGAGTTTTGAATGCTGAAATTATTGAAGAAAATGATAATTCAGCCTCAACTTATCTTAAATCTATTTTACAAAAGCTTGATGAAGTTATCGCAGCCAAACATTACAGCAAGCGTACAAAGGAAGCATATAGATATTGGATAAGCCGTTTTATACACGAAAATAAGGATAAAAATCTTAAAACTCTTTCGGATAATGAAATAAATTCTTTTGTCAGCCGTCTTGCGGTAAAAGAAAAGGCAGCTGCTTCAACCCAAAATCAGGCTCTTGCCGCCATTTTATTTTTATACAAAAATATATTAGACTTGCAGGTAAAGAGTCCTGAAAATATAGTCCGTGCCAAAAAGCCTAAAAAGCTTCCCTCGGTGATGAGCCGAGAAGAAACAGCAAAGATATTTTCTCTTTTACCTGATAATGATTATAGTCTTTGTATCCGTCTGCTTTACGGAACCGGAATGCGGCTTATGGAAGCCTTACGGCTAAGGGTGCAGGATATAGACTTTGATAAAAACGAAATCACTGTACATAATGGAAAGGGAGCGAAAGACCGCAAAACGGTTCTTCCTGTTTCACTTAAATTTCCGCTTCAAAAGCATTTGGAAAATGTCCGCCATACCCATGAAGCGGATTGTAAGGATGGTTTCGGCTCGGTGCCTCTTCCTTTTGCTCTTGCAAAAAAATATCCCAATGCCGGTAAAACTTGGGCATGGCAGTGGGTTTTTCCCCAAGCGCGCCGATGGCGGAATAAGGAAACGGGCGAGCAGGGGCGGCACCACATCGACCCGTCAGTAATTCAGCGTACCCTGCATGAAGCTGTTTTAAAATCGGGTATTCCGAAATCAATTGGCTGCCACACCTTCCGCCACTCGTTTGCAACGCATCTTTTGGAAGCTGGTTACGATATCCGTACAATCCAAGAACTTCTCGGCCATAGCGATGTTAAAACAACGATGGTGTATACTCACGTTCTCAACCGAGGCGGCCTCGGTGTGCAAAGCCCCATAGACAGGATGTGAGTTTGTTTCTTTGCTCATTTAGTGAAGATAGGCCTAATCTGCCGACGGTGTTTTATATGGTTGGTTATTATGGTAGAAAAAATATGATTTTTGCTCTTTTATCAGTTTAGGTTGAAAATCATTTGTTTTTGTAGTATAGTGAGGAAGGGTCGAAGGAATGTTAGAATGACGCTTCGCGCGGAGCAAAAAATAATATTACAATCATATGGACTGGGAAAATATTTAATTTCTGATAAAATTAGCGGCAAAATGGACAATTTTATAAGAAAATGATTTTTCGTTATATGATATGTAAAAGTAGAATGATATTCTATGGACAATTAGATAGTATTTATAATGATTTTATTATTGGTGACTATGTAATTATTTCAGTTGTTATATTATTTGATTGTCTTGAAACAAAAAGCATTATAACATGCGATTAAGATAGTTAAATGGTTACAGTGGATATACTTTATAGGCAACTTGCAATATTTGTTGCCGATATGCCTAATCCTTATAATAAATGGTCATCAAAATCCCTTAATCAAGGTTTCGCATACCGGAAAGGATCTGTTTCATTTGATACAATTGAAGACGGTGAGTTTAAAATATTTATCAATGAAAAAGATAATTTAAAGATTAATGATATAATTCGAAAAATAATTGTTCCGTTAAAAACCAAAAATGGTTTTGAGCTTGGGTCAATTATTTCCACGATTAAAATTGATGCAAAACCAGGAGATTATTCAATTGAATATAGTCTTTATAAAAATAAAATAATTCATATCCAAATACGAAAAGAAGTTATCAGCCCAAAAATACTAATAATGCAAGATAAAGATGATATACAAGATATAGAACTTTTTTTGAATGAAGAAAAAGCTTAAAAAATATTCTAACACCCGCTTCAACCTGACATTGCGGAGAAGCCGCAAATGCAGGTTAAGCGAATGTTATACGGACGGCTCTCATGGAGCCGCTTAGGAGGGAAGAAATGAAAAATAAAAAGATTATGATGGTTTTTGGCATTATTTTATTATCTTTTAAATTATTTGCATATGATTATGGTATATTCTTTACGGACGATTACGGTAGATTTTTTAAAGGCGATTACAGTAAATTCTTTAAAGGTGATTATGCCAAGTTCTTTATGGGTGATTACAGTAGTTCAGGTTTTATAATTGTAGACTCTGAAACGAATATAGCGTATTATTCTGTTAGCCGCTCAAATACTGATGGCGTTGAAGTAGTCTGTAATGTGCAGGTAAATGATATTTCTAAAAAAAAGAATAAATATATATTTTCTGATAATACCACCTATACGGTGAATTTAGTCTTGTTTGAAGAAAAAATAGATAAAAAAGAAAATAGAAAGGTATTTCATTCAAGTCATGCATATGGTAATGAAAATTCAGCGCCTCATTGGGTTAAGAATAATAGCAATATAACTGGTGAAAAAATTTCAAGTAATATAGTTATAAAGACAAAAAATATTTCAACAAAACAAATTGAATTTTGGTTATGTGATAAGAATGGAAATAATTTACAACGTATCTATGGATATAATGAAAAAGAAACAGTAAGATTTTATATAGATGCTAAACGTCAGAAGATAATATTCATAAAGTCCGTTGAGCAGGGGAATGCTATAACGGAGATTGATTATTAAAGATGATGTAATTGCGTCTAACACCCGCTTCAACCTGACATTGCGGAGTAGCCGCAAATGCAGGTTAAGCGAATGTTAGGACGACACGCCTAAAGGCGTGCAAAATTTCAGGAGAATTAATGAATAAGTTTTCAAAAGTTACAGGATTAATTGCATTTTGGGTAGAATTAAGTTTAATTATTGCAATAATTCTTTTAATCTTTTTTCAAAAAAGTATTGCTGGAATATATTTCTCATCCTTAGATGAGTATAAAGATATATTTATTGTTCCATGGCAAGAAATTATTAAGAATTTTATTTTTTTATTTTTACTGGGAATTTTCTGTTTAAAAAGTAATTCAAATAAAAGAGTTTATGGAATTCTAATACTTTATTTTTATATTCTCATAACAATAATATTTGATAATCCTTTTTCGGCTTCTACCTCATTTATCGCTATGTCAAAGAAAGGGGTAAATTACCTTGCCTTTTTTTCTGCATTTAATTCTGCACAAAATTCCATTTTATATATATTTATTCTGATAAGAAATATTTCTTTTATTTTATCAGCGGGTAGTATGATTGTAAAAAACGAAAGCCGATATTTAGAGGTAAAAAATGATGAAAACATTTCACGAAAAAGTAGAACTTCTTTAATACTTTATTCTGCATTTTTAGGTTTTTTAGGAATTGATAGATTTTATATAGGACGAACGGTAATAGGTATTGGAAAATTATTACTGGGATTGATTACTATTACGGAATTTTTCTTCGTTTTTCGCTATTGGTATTCACTTCTTCTTGTAGATAGAAGTGTGCTTATTATATTATTAGTAGGTTTTGTAAGTATGTCAGTGCTTGTAAATAGCATAGATTTCATTCTTGCAGCTCTTGGAAGAATGAAAGATTCTGAAAAAAAGTTAGTGAGAAGTTGGTAGATTGTCCTAACACCCGCTTCAACCTGACATTGCGGAGTAGCCGCAAATGCAGGTTAAGCGGATGTTAGGTACGCGCCTTCGGCGGGCGAGGAAATATTTTAAAGAATCAATCGGAGATAATATGAAAACAGTTGGCTTAATTGGTGGTATGAGTTGGGAATCAACACTTCCATATTACGAAATAATCAATAAAGGAGTAAACAGAAAACTTGGAAGAAATCATTCAGCAAAATGCATTATTTATTCTGTAGATTTCCAAGAAATTGAAGAGTTACAATATTCTGGTGATTGGAATCGATTAAATGAAATAATCATAAAAGCTGGATTATGTTTGAAAGCAGCCGGTGCTGATTTTATCGTATTGTGTACAAATACAATGCATAAAGTTGTAGATGATTTTGATAATACTGTTGGATTGCCTTTAATTCATATTGCTGATGCAATTGGTGAAGAAATTACCAATAATGGCATAAAAAGAATTGGTTTGTTAGGAACTATTTTTACAATGGAACAGGATTTCTATAAAGAAAAGCTTATAAGTAAGTATAATTTAGAAGTTGTAATACCGGATAAAAACGATCGTGAAGTCATAAATGACATCATTTATAAGGAGTTAGTAAAAGGAATAATTAAAGAATCATCCAAAGAAAAATATTTTAAAATAATGGATAAAATGAAAGCAGAGCATGTTCAAGGTATAATTCTTGGATGTACAGAGATTGGTTTACTTGTTGATCAATATTCCATTCCTTTATTTGATTCAACTAAAATACATGCTACTAAAGCAATTGAAATAATGTTAGAAAAAATTACCTAACACCCGCTTCAACCTGACATTGCGGACGAGCCGCAAATGCAGGTCAAGCGGATGTTAGATTGACCTGCCTTGCGGCAGGCGGGTAACGGAACCAATCAAAGCATTTCTTTCGACTATAAAAATAATTGCAATGAAAAGGACATTGCAAGAAGGAATGTTGAAAGATGAAACAAAAAAGATTAGTTTCAATGATGGTTGTTCTAGTATTAATTATTAGTTTAGTGTTGGTTGCATGTGATAACGCTGTTAACCAACATAAAACTAAAGACATAGTATCTCAAAAATCGGAATTCTACTTTGAGCGAAAAATTAATACTCAGACTGTTGGTGGGGTAACTACGAAAAGTTTTGATACAATTACCAATAACGCTAGTATGATGTTTAGTAAAATTAATTATTCTGATGGGTCATCAACATATATTTTTTCCTACACCTTTTATAAGCAACTTCATGGCGATGACGCAATAAAAAAACACATCTTGACTGGTACATGGAAGCAGGATTCAAGTACCCAGCGTACTCTTACACCCGAAAAACTGGATTGGAAGACTTTTGATTCTACATCTTCTGGACTTCAAAAAACATATACTGTAAATCTTGCTAAGGTTGAGCTGAATGGATTTACTAGTTCATGGTATAATGGTTCATACTGGACAGCTACAATACCGAACAACCCTGATACTAATACAGGGCATGAGTATGAAGGTACAGCCTTATATTTAGCCTCAGACAATATTGATAATATGAAGCCAGGCATGTCCCTTCAATGGTAGTAACCCCTGTTTAATTTTTACCAAAACATTAACCTGCATACAAAAGTTCCGTAATGTATGCAGGTATGAGGTGGTGGTAAGTTAAAAATTAGTGTTGTATTTAAATAGATACAGAGGAATCCTATGAGCAAAAACAAACCAATAAAATCAAGGGAACCATGGCGAGCAATTAAATCCGAATAAAAAAAGGAAAAAAGGTGTCAGTGTTTTAGCAAAAACTGATGTTGAAAATGCGTTTGGTTTGTAAAAACTCAACACATTTTGGGTTTAATTCTTAAGGCTATATTAAAATTAAAAAATAAAGTAAAATAAAGAAGCTCCTGAAAAAAAGGAAAATTATACGGATAGTAAATAAAGGAATTAAGAGTAAAGGTGTAAAATTTAAAAATAGTTTGAACAAAAGGAATGCAGACTATTTTTAAATATACATTTAGAAATAAGGCATAAAAAATTTGAGCGAAATTATATTTTTGTTTTGAAAAGAAAATCTAACACCCGCTTCAACCTGACATTGCCTTTGCGGCAAATGCAGGTTAAGCGAATGTTGAACGGACGCTGTGCGTCCGTTCAACGGGGCGGCGGAACATCCGCCTGTCGGCCGGCGCACAGCGCCGTCCAACACGCGAATTAAGCTGACGGCGAAGCTCAAAAGCCTAAAGGCTTTCTCACTTCTTGCAGCTTATCCGCCGCCCCGTTAGGACGACACGCCTTTGGCGTGCGATGTTTTGGAGGAAATATATGAAATTAGATGGATTTGGTGTTTTTGTAAAAGATATGCCGACAATGGTTCGTTTTTACAGAGATGTATTGGGATTTGAAATCAAAGAGGCAGAAGATGCTTCAAATGTGTTTCTTGAAAAAGACGGTACACTGTTTCTATTTTACAGACGCTCAGATTTTGAAAATATGACTTCTACAAAATTCAATTATGCAGAAAAGATAAATGGGCATTTTGAAATTGCTTTAGGTGTAGAAAATTTTGCGGCAGTTGATAAAGCGTATAATGAAATAGTTGCAAAGGGCGGAAAATCCGTAATGCCACCTACAACAGAGCCTTGGGGACAGCGAACCTGCTATATTGCCGACCCCGAAGGAAATCTTGTGGAAATTGGTTCTTTTGTGAAAGAATAAGTAATATTTTTTCAGCAAGTTCGTATTGCTAAAAAATGAATTGAACTTTGGGGCGAAGCTATAGGCTGTTGTATTTTAAGTTTTTAGGAAATTAAAAAACATTTTCTTATAGAAAAGAAAAATATATAAATAACAAGTTGCTTTATGCCTCTAAAAGGAGGATAATAAGTAATGGCTTCTAGTAAAGATTACTTGGATTTTATGCTTGACCAGCTTTCTGATTTGGAAGATATAACTTTTCGACAGATGATGGGAGAGTATATAATTTATTATAGGGGTAAAATCATCGGCGGAATCTATGATAATCGCTTTCTTGTAAAACCTACAAAATCAGTATTGGAAAAAATGCCCAAGGCTCAGTATGAAGTGCCGTATGATGGTGCAAAGGAAATGATTTTAGTTGAAGAGCTAGATAACCGTGAATTTCTTAGGGAATTGATTTTTGCGATGTATGGGGAACTGCCAGAACAAAAGAGAAAAAGATCCTAACACTCGCTTCAACCTGACATTGCGGACGAGCCGCAAATGCAGGTTAAGCGAATGTTGAACGGACGCTGTGCGTCCGTTCAACGGGGCGGCGGAACATCCGCCTGTTGTCCGGCGCACAGTGCCGTCCAACATGCGAATTAAGCTGACGGCGAAGCTCAAAAGCCTAAAGGCTTTCTCACTTCTTGCAGCTTATCCGCCGCCCCGTTAGATTGACCTGCCTTATGGCAGGCAGGTGCGGAACCAATCGAAGCATTCTTTCGATCGATAAATCAAATAATTGCAATGAAAAGGACATTGCAAGAAGGAAGGTTGAAAGATGAAACAAAGAAAGATAGTTTCAATGATTGGAGTGCTGGTTTTCCTAATGAGTGTTCTTAGCTTATTATGTGGATGCCCTAATAATTCCGGGTATAAACCACCGGAACCTAAAAATCCTGAAAAGATATATGCATATATTTCCTATGACTTGTCAGGATGTACTTCAGCAGAGGAGGGAAATAATTTTTGGAAGCCAATCGGTAAAAAGGTTGAAAAAGGAGCCTTTTATCAACTTGCAGGCGGACAATCCGATTTCTGGAAACCTAGCGAAGTAAAACCTTTGAACGGGAAAGACTTTATCGGCTGGAGTGTAAATAAAGATGGCAGTACCAAAGATTATGATTTCGGACAAAGTATAAAAGTTGAAAAAGATATGACGTTTTACCCGGCGTATAGTAAAGATGCGTATGTAACCGTAAAGTACGATTTTTCATCATGCCGGAATAAACTATTTAGTTATAATGAGTATTGGCTATTGCCTGATAGCCGTATTGTTAAAGGTTCAAGTTTTACCCTTGCAAATCATAAAGATAAAGGTGTTGATAAAAGTGGAAACGAAGGAGTTTGGGATCTTTCATCAATTGAAGCCAAAGATGGAAGATATATTGTTGGCTGGAGTAAAAGTGCAGCAGGCAATACGAAAGATTATGATTTCGGTCAAAGTATAATAATAAATGAAGATACCACATTGTACCCTGCATTTTCAAAATATAAAGTAGGGGATATGATAAACGGTAAAACAGTGATATATCTCATTCGAAAAGCGATTACGGAGGAAAGCCTTGGTGATAGTTTTGATAGCCGACATAACAAGATTAAAAATTTTGATGTTAAGGGCAGTGATGGTACATATATTACAATAGATATTGACTTTGCAAATGCCTCAACTCATTGCAGTTGGACAAACAAGCATAAAGATGTTATGACATCAACTGCAATTGGAGCCGGTAAAAAAAATACCGAGCAAATCATAGAAGTACATAAAGATGATACATACTACACCGACGATACATATTATGTAACAAGATACTGTAAACAAAAAGCCGGCAGTAAAGCTTTCGTACCGTCATTAGGGGAGGCATTTCTTATAGTGGATGCCATTAAAAACTGGAAGATTGATAAAAAGAAATTTCCAAAGCAAACAGCAAACTCCTTTGGTGAAGTATGGTTTTGGACATCTTCGCAGACTTCTGTAGATAAAGCAAAAATAGTAACATTAAGCGATAATTCATTTATCCATGAAACCCATATAGAAAGGGATGAAGAAAAAAAGATAATAAATAGTGCCTATCTTTGTCCTGTATATTATTTTGATAAAGAAGGGAATGCTATCGAGTAAAAAATCTAACACCCGCTTCAACGCTGACATTGCCTTTGTCATGGAAATTGCTTATGCCGCTCCGCCGTTTGCACGGCTGTGCTTTTTTATGCAATTTCCACGCCAAGCCCTATACGGGTACGGCAATGCAGGTTAAGCGAATGTTAGACCGATGCCTTACGGCACGATAAACTGTAACTTTGAAAATGGAGTGCATTTTTTGTAAATTAAAGTGTAAAACCCAAATTAAAAGCTTAGGTTCTTTGAGTAAAGTTGTGTTTTATTATAATGGCTACTTGGATAAGGAAAATAGAACTTTTATCTGAGAATTTTAAAACTAGTTTAGGAATTCAACGAGTTAAAAGTCCTTCGGACGGTCTGGTAATTATGATAATTAACTTGGTAAGGAAAATAAATCTTGTATCTTAGGATTTTAAAACTTATTAAGGAAATCAATGAATTATAAGTCCTTCGGACGGTCATGGTGATTATTATAATTAATTTAGTAAGTAAAATTAAAGTTTTAATGTTTGATTTTTAAAGATTTAGTAATTAAAAGCTATATAGGTTAAAAAATAAAGTCTTATTGTTAAGAATAAGCTTATGATATTAAGAGAATATTATTTATAAAAGATTAGTTTTGTAAATAATATAGAATTATAGTTAAATAAATAGTTTTTAATATATGCGTTAAGTAATATGAAAGTTATATATGCAAATAATAAAGCTTTATAGTAAAATTTTAAGTTTTTTATTTATTAAATATAGTAATAAAAAGCAAAATAGTGTAAAATTAAAAGCACAATTGTTAATATAAGCGGTTAAATAAAATAAAAGTGTCTAACACCCGCTTCAATCTGCCATTTGTTTTGTCACGAAAGTTGCTTAAGGCGGTCATTGCTCATGCAATTCCCTTTTTCATGCAACTTTCGCGCCAACTTTGCCTTAACTCTTCGCGTCGGCAAAGACACAAATGCAGGTTAAGCGGGGCGTTAGGTTGACCTGCCTACGGCAGGCAGGTGCGGAACCGACCTATAACATTTATTTCGACTTAAAAATAAATTTATAGGAGGTCCAGAATGGACGCAAATAAAATTGATATGTTTTTTGTATCAAATGGGAAAAAATTGCCTAGCGAAAAAGCAGCAATTATTCGGGAAAAAATGGCAACTATCGATGATTCAAGATATGCTACAATAAGTTCAGTTGAGATGAAAGATCCCACAACAATGTTACTTATAAGTATTTTTCTTGGCGAATTTGGCGTTGATAGATTTATGCTGGGTAATACCGGGATGGGAATTCTGAAATTATTGACAGCAGGATTGTGTGGAGTTCTTTGGCTAATAGATGTGATACAGATTAGCGGAAAAACAAAGGACTATAATTACAATGCATTAATGCAAATATTATAAAAAAATGGCCAACTATAAATAGTTGGCCTTACAAATAAGAACTATATAATATGACCTGTATAGTAAGAGCGTTATTTAAATGCCCTTGCCCTACATGTGGTGTTACACGGGCAATGATTAGTTTATTAAAGAGTGATATAAAAAATTATTGTGATTATAATATAATGGGAGTTCCATTGTGTATTGCAACAATACTGATGGTTTTAGGGGAAAGGAAGAATAATAAGGCATATCAAAAAGTCAGTGGGTGCATATTCATAATTAACATAGTATATTATATTTATAGACTATATAGCGGAAATATTCCATAAAATAGAGACCTAACACTCGCTTCAACGCTGACAAACGGGACTGAGCCCGTTTGCAGGTTAAGCGAGAAGTTAGAGCGACGCCTTCGGCGCGGCAGAAGAGAAATATATGACTGATAACAAAATAATTGTTAAATATCTTGATAGCTCTACAGAAAAATTAGAATTTGTTTATGAATATATTAATACCAGTAGATACCAAGATGAGCTTATCAAAGACTATAATTTGTGGAATCAAATTTGTAGTTCGCTTTATGTAATTAATGATACTATATTAGCTATTAAAAGTTATCTTAGTAAGAAATATCCAAAAGATATTGGGCGAAAATACTTGTATACATATGGTATTCTCCAAGCACTGTTTACACAGCAAGATGCAGTAATTAATTTAACAGAATGTTTTAATGTCGAGACCAAAGTATGTGATGTATTTAGAGAAATCCGTAATTTACGAAACATTTCAATAGGTCACCCAACCAAGCTGGAAAGAAGAGAGGGTGTGTATTATGGATATATTTCAAGAATAACATTATCAAAATTCGGATTTGAATTATATAAAACCGATCAGGTAAAGAAACGAGACCAATTTATCACAGTTAAATTGGTAGAATTGATAAAAAAGCAAGCGATTGAAATAAATACCATAATTAGTTCATTATCAGAATATTTAATTGAACTGGATACCAAACATAAGTGTCAATATAAGGAAAATAAAATGGAAAATGTATTCCCAGACAACATGAGGTACTATTTTGAAAAAATTGGTGAAGGTTTATATTCTTCAGATTATGTAAAAGATGATTTTGCATTAAGCATGTTGAATTGCGTAAAACAACATTATGATGAATTTAAACAGAAATTAATTGAGCGGAAGGAATTTAGTGAATACATAGAGTGCGATTGGAATCAATATAATCATGCGCTTGAAAAGGTTGAAGGCTATCTCAAAAAGAACGATAAATTTATGAATGGAACAGATGCTAGAATTTATCTGTTTTATTTACGTGAAGTGCATAAGAGTTTTGTAGCTATTGCCAAAGAAATTGATGAAGAGTATGAAAAAATCTCTAACACCCGCTTCAACGCTGACAAACGGGACTGAGCCCGTTTGCAGGTTAAGCGGATGTTAGACAGATGCCTTACGGCACAATTAACTGCAACTTTGAAAAAATGGTGCGTGTTTTTTGTAAATTAAAGTGTGTAAAACCCAAATTAAAAGCTTAGGTTCTTTCGAGTAAAGTTGTGTTTTATTATAGTGGCTACTTGGATAAGGAAAATAGAACTTTTATCTGAGAATTTTAAAACTAGTTTAGGAATTCAACGAGTTAAAAGTCCTTCGGACGGTCTGGTAATTATAATAATTACTTTCTAAGGAAAAATAACTTTTATCTGAGTGTTTTTAAACTTTTTAAGGAAATCGACGAGTTAAAAGTCCTTCGGACGGTCATGGTAATTATTATAATTATTTGCTAAGTAAAGTAAAATTTTAGCTTTATAGTAAAATTGTTGATTTTTTAATTTAATGATGAAAAGCTGTATAGGCTAAAAAAAGTCTAATTGTTAAGAATAAGCCTATGATATTTTATAAAAGATTAGTTTTGTAAATAATATAGAATTATAGTTAAATAAATAGTTTTTAGTATATGCGTTAAGTAATATGAAAGTTATATATGCAAATAATAAAGCTTTATAGTAAAATTTTAAGTTTTTTATTTATTAAATATAGTAATAAAAAGCAAAATAGTGTAAAATTAAAAGCACAATTGTTAATATAAGCGATTAAATAAAATAAAAGTGTCTAACACCCGCTTCAACCTGACATTGCGGAGGAACCGCAAAGCAGGTTAAGCGAATGTTAGACGGACAGCTCTACTAGAGCTGCTTTGGGATAGGAGTAAATATGGCACGGGCAAGAAATAAAGATGATTTGCTTAAATTTGCAGCGGAAAATTATTCAAAATTGATGGATATTATTTCTAAAATGACTGAAAATCAAATGAACACGCTTTTTGATTTTTCCGGCGATAAAAGCAAAAAAGAAGCTCATTGGGAGCGCGATAAAAATGTTAGAGATGTTCTGATTCATTTGTATGAATGGCATCAACTTATGTTGAAATTCATAGAAAATAATGCTGACGGAAAAAGTAATATTCCGTTTTTGCCGGATGAGTATTCTTGGAAAACCTATGGAGCAATGAATGTCATGTTTTGGAAACGGCATCAGAATACAAGTCTTGAAAGTGCAAAAGCAATGCTAGCGGAAAGTCATAAAAAAATTCTTGCACTGGCTGAGAAATATTCAAATGAAGAGCTTTTTACGAAAAAATATTTTTCATGGACAGGAACAACTGATTTAGGTTCATATTTTGTAAGTACGACTTCAAGTCATTATGATTGGGCTATAAAAAAGATAAAATTGCATTGTAAAAAAATTATATAAAAGTAAATATACACGAGAAATGTGCTAAAGATTGCAGAGCAGCGATGCATTCCTGTAATTTTTTTATGTTATGGTAATTATAGTAGAAAAATTATCAGAATAATAGTATAATCATAGGCGGTAAGGAGGTTGTTGATGGTAGAAACAGCTCTTAAAAAAAAGCGATGGATTATTTTGCAATGCTTGATAACGAACAGGCACGAATGGTTATTTCATATATGGAAACAATTGAATGTTCCTCTGAAAAGCGAAATCGTACTCTTGCCGACCTAAAGGGTAAAATTCAGTTTGCTGATGGATATGACTATAAAGCAATGCGGAGTTCTTAATGGTTTTAGTAGATACTTCTGTGCTGATAAACTTTTTTCGTGGCAGGGAAACGGTCGGTACAGCATATTTTGAAAAATTGCTTGAGGAACAAAAGCATTTTTGTATCAATGAATTTATTTATCAAGAGATTTTGCAAGGTTCAAAAGACGAAAAAGAATTTGCTATTTTGAAATCTTATTTAATTGATGTACCGTTGTATTCGCTAAAACTCGGTATTCAATCCTTTGAAAATGCTGCTTGGTTGAATTTCCGTTGTCGTAGAAAAGGTGTTACAATTTGTAGTACGGTAGATTTGCTGATTGCAGAAACTGCGATTGAAAATAATATTCCGCTTCTACATGATGATGACGATTTTGCAAATATGGCTCGAATTATTACGGAGTTAACGCTGGCTGTGTAGATAAAAACGCCTAACACCTGCTTCAACGCTGACAAACGGGACTGAGCCCGTTTGCAGGTTAAGCGAATGTTGAACGGACGCTGTGCGTCCGTTCAACGGGCGGCGGCAGATCCGCCTGTCGTCCGGCGCACAGCGCCGTCCAACATGCGAATTAAGCTGACGGCGAAGCTCAAAAGCCTAAAGGCTTTCTCACTTCTTGCAGCTTATCCGCCGCCCGTTAGACAGATGCCTAACGGCACAATTAACTGCAACTTTGAAAAAGTAGTGTGTATTTTTTTGTAAATTAAAGCGTAAAACCCAAGTTAAAAGCTTAGGTTCTTTGAATAAAGTTTTGTTTTATTATAATATCTATTTTGATAAGGAAAAATAAACTTTCATCTGAGGATTTTTAAACTCGTTAAGGAAATCAACAAAATAAAAGTCCTTTGGACGGTCTGTGTTTATAATAATTATTTTCTAAGGAAAATAAAGTTTTATCTGAGTGTTTTTAAACTTTTTAAGGAAATCGACGATTTAAAAGTCCTTCGGACGGTCTGTGTTTATAATAATTATTTTCTAAGGAAAATTAAAATTTATCTAAGTATTTTAAACTCGTTAAGGAAATCGACAAAATAAAAGTCCTTCGGACGGTCTGGTAATTATTATAATTATTTGTTAATGAAAATAAAATTTTAGCTTTATAGTAAAATTGTTGATTTTTTAATTTAATGATGAAAAGCTGTATAGGTTAAAAAATAAAGTCTAATTGTTAAGAATAAGCTTATAATTTTAAGATAATATTATTTATAAAAGTTTAGTTTTATAAATAATAAAGTTTTACAGTAAAATTTTAAGTTTATTTATTAAATATAGTAATAAAAAGCAAAATAGTGTAAAATTAAAAGCATAATTGTTAATATAAGCGATTAAATAAACTAAAAGTGTCTAACACCCGCTTCAACCTGACATTGCGGACGAGCCGCAAAGCAGGTTAAGCGAATGTTATGTGGATGCCCGCGTGGGGCACTTTAGCATAAAAAAGGAGAATTAAATGATACCGGATTTTCAAACAGCAATGTTGCCTCTATTAAAACAGATGAATGATGAAAAAATTTATAATTCTAATTCTATTAGAGATGTGGCAGTTTCATATTTTAAAATCACAGATGATGAAAAAAATGAAAAAACTCCAAATGGTAAACAGTTGCTTTATTATAATAGAATTGCTTGGTCTATTTCATATTTAAGAACAGGTGGATTAATTGAAAGTCCAGAACGAGGAAAATATAAAATTTCTGAATTAGGAAAAACGGTATTACAAAATCCACCAGAAAAAATAACAATAAAATTCTTAAAAGAAATAAACCCAGATAAAAATTTATTTGAAAGAGAAAAAGCTCCTAAAAATGAAGAAAAAGAATTAGAAATATCAGAGGATAAAACACCTGATGAGTTAGTTGAAGAAGGTCACAAAAGAATTAATCAGGAATTATCCAAAATTCTGCTTCAAAATATAGAAGATGCATCCCCATATAAATTTGAAGAAATAGTAGTAGATTTATTAATAAAAATGGGTTATGGAGATTCTGATTTCAATAATGGTGAAATTACTTCAAAATCTGGAGATGAAGGAATTGATGGAATAATAAAAGAAGATAAACTTGGACTTGATAAAATATATGTTCAAGCAAAAAGATGGAAAAAAGATTCTAAAATTGGTCGACCGGAGATTCAAAAATTTGTTGGGGCTTTAGATGGTCAAAGAGCAAAAAAAGGAATTTTTATTACTACTGCTTTCTTTTCACAAGAAGCTATAAATTATGCCAATAATACTAGTAATGCAACTGTTATTTTAATTGATGGTCAAAAATTAACAGATTTAATGATAGAGTATGAAGCAGGAGTAACAGTAAAGGATATAATAAAAATCTGTAAAATTGATACAGATTTTTTTGTTGAGGAGTAAATCACATAACACCTTTTTCAAAGCCGACAAACGGGACTTGCCCGTTTGCGGTTTAAAACAATGTTGAACGGACGCTGTGCGTCCGTTCAACGGGGCGGCGGAACATCCGCCTGTTGTCCGGCGCACAGCGCCGTCCAACACGCGAATTAAGCTGACGGCGAAGCTCAAAAGCCTTTCGGCTTTCTCACTTCTTGCAGCTTATCCGCCGCCCCGTTATGACGACAGGCGCACTGGCCTGCCCTTTTTAGAAAAAATATATGAAAAAACTTTTTATAATATTATTAATTGGGTTTTTAAATATTAATCTTTTCGCTCAGGATTTTCCATTTCCACCAGAATTAAAATGGTGGATATTTGAAATTCAATCCATTGATAAAAATGTTAAAATCGAAAACTTTAAATTTTCCGAAAAACGTTCCATTCTTAATCAGGATGCACCAATATCATATAAAAACCGTTTATATCCTGTATTAAAAAAATGGAATTACTTTGGAAACGAATTTGCTTATTATGATATATACGCAAGTCTTGAAAAGAATAAAAGTGGCAAATATTCAATTTATGGAGAACCTGACTCAGCTTTCGGAATATTTGATAAAAATGAAAATTTACTTTTCATAGATTTTTTCGGGAGTTTAAAAGGAATAGATTCATTTTGCTGGGTAAGAGACAACAGAATTATTGCGGTTGGTCGAGATATAATAAATTCATATGAAGATGGATTGTCTGATATTGATTTTATAATCTATGATTATTACATAAAAAATGGCGGGGAAATTATAGTTAAAGAATATACCTATAATATAAAATCAGTAAATATGGCTAAAATAAAATTAAGGTGGGTTGAACAAAGAACCGATTACTTTGAAAATAATTAGCATGGTATATTTTTTAATCGAGTCAAGCTCGATTAAAAAATAAAATTAAACTTTAGGGCTTGGACGAAGAAGCGATAGTACGCGGCTTTACGCCGCTTAGGAAAAGTATAATAATAGAGGCATACGCTTCTAATGGTTGTACAGAATCTTCATAAAGAAAAAATGATTTAAGAAATCTGATTCTGTATAAGAAATCTGATTCTGTATAAGAAATCTGATTCTGTATAAGAAATATAATTTGTCATAACAAAGGTTCGTAGCCGACAGCGGGTCGAGCCCGCTGCGGTACAACCAGTTGTTATGCTTCTATTATATAAAAAGATTTGGTGTGTTGGCTTCGGCAGTTTAGATTGCAAGCTGTTGATTTTTGTGATATAATGAGGAAGGGTCGAAAGGGCGTTATGCTCACAAGCCTAAAAGCTTGGTATGAAGGGAATGTATTAAAATTGAAATTGAAAGAAATAGAAAAAATTGCTAAAGAAAATTATTCTGCTGCTAAACTTCAAAATAAATGGTATGAATGCATAAATTTTGCTTTCTATTTGTTAGATAAAAAAATTGAATCTGAAAACATATATATTTTAGCAGGCTTAGATTCAGATGATTATGATAGTATAAATAAATATTTTTTTGCTGTAATTAATGAACTTAAAGTAGTTAAAATAAATGAAGATATTAACTATAATTTTTTATGCTATTTAGGTAGAAAAATTCATAATGATGAAATTGAAGCGATATATGCACTTACAATATTAGAAAAAATGTATTATCAGACAAATGATGAACGATTTTGGGAATGGGTTGAATTTGGTGATGCGGTTGATTTACTTGAAGATGGAATTGCTTATTACGAATACGACATAAATAAAGATAATTTATGTGATTATATAAAAGAAAAGATCTTATTGGATATAGAACTATATAAAGAGAAAGTGCCTGATAATTTTTTTAAGATGAGTTTTTGTGAGAAATGTAATAAATTAGTGATTCCAAAAATTAAGAAAACATTATTTAAGAAGAAATTTTTCTATAAATGTAATAATTGTAACGCAACAAATGGTAAGTTTTTATGGTGTTTGGATAATAAAGGAAAAAAGCTTTATTTAGAAAGAAGAAATAAAGCATAACACTCGCTTCAACCTGACATTGCGGAGTAGCCGCAAATGCAGGTTAAGCGAATGTTAGGTTGACCTGCCTTGCGGCAGGCAGGTGCGGAACCGACCTATAATATTTATTTCGACCAAAAAATAAATTTATAGGAGAAATTTTATGTCAAATGAAGAAAAGAAAGGTAAAGCTTTCTTGAGCTTTATTCCGAAACTTGTGGTGAGTGCAATTTATTCTTTTTTGGTTGTTTATTTTTTCGAATGGAAATATGCAATATTTACTGCCCGTCCATTGCTTGAAGGACATTTTGGACTTGCAGTACTAGCATTTTTTTCTGGTATTATAGGAGCGTTTGCTATTCTCATGATTGTAAGTGCATGGCATAAACGAGTTACCGTTTTTACAAGAAATCCTATAACATATTTGTTTAAAATGTATGTTGGGTATCCATGTATCGGAGTTGTAGTTGGACAGATAGCTATTTTACTTGTTGCCGGTTTGGTGATGCAAAAAGCTTGATACAGAAGCGTTATATGAATAACTACAATATTCCTGCCGATTTGGAAGAAAAAATACGCAATCGAGATAATAAGTGCGTTTATTGCAGCAAGAGTTTTGACACAGATGAAACAATAGAACATATTGATAACGATGTGAAAAATATTTCTGAAAATAATATTGCTATTTGTTGTCGTGCTTGTAATTCCAGTAAAGGAAATAGATTGTTACATGAATGGTTGAATACAAATTATTGCAAAAAGAGAAATATCAACATTGAAACTGTTTCAGATGTGATTAAAAATATCTTGTGGTAACATTTATGAAGAATCCAGTTAAGCTAAATTTGTATGGATTCTCTTATGATGTAACCCTTTTTTTGTATTTGTAAAATCAGTTCATAATATGCTAACATAAAAACTATAGATTTGTATAGCATATAATTATTGCTGGTCTGAGAGATTTTGAAGATATAATAATTCAAAATAATCTCGTTATTATGGAAATAAAACCTAACACCCGCTTCAACCTGACATTTGTTTTGTCACGAAAGTTGCTGGAAGCGGTCGCTGCTAACGCAGTTCCCTTTTTTATGCAACTTTCGCGCCAACTTTGCCTTAACGCTTACGCTTCGGCAAAGACACAAATGCAGGTTAAGCGAATGTTGAACGGACGCTGTGCGTCCGTTCAACGGGGCGGCGGAACATCCGCCTGTTGTCCGGCGCATAGCGCCGTCCAACACGCGAATTAAGCTGACGGCGAAGCTCAAAAGCCTTTCGGCTTTCTCGCTTCTTGCAGCTTATCCGCCGCCCCGTTAGACTGATGCCTTACGGCGTAAGGAGCTTTAAATGATGTTATTTGATGAGGACGTGTCTTTAAATGATGGTATATCGTTAGCTGATATGATTTCGATTTATAGAAAAGCAGGATGTCCACAAAAGACAGAAACATTTTTCCTGCATAATATTGACGAAATACGGGCTAAAAAGTACAGATCATTTTCTGCACCTTTGCAAAAGGATATTGATGCTTTAAAAAAAGACGATAAGGTCGAACTTTTTTATGAATATTTTGATTCTAACAAAAATATAAATGAAAGATTTATAGTTCAAATAAAGGAACGGGATGGAAACATTTTTTGTGGAAGGTTGCTTAATGAACCATTGTATAGTGATGTAATAGAAGGACAATATATTTGTTTTATGAAATATAATATATCCTGTATTATTGGAAAGCTTGATTATGATTTAAACTCGACAGGAACTATCAGTTATGAATCATTCAAAAAAAAGATGATCAATATCGCTATTAAGATTAAAGAACTAGAATCAAAAAGTGATAGTGGCTGGAGATTTTTATATGGAAATGAAACGGAAGAGTATTTAAAAAATAAAGAAAATACACATGAATTTACTCTTGATGAAATTTTGTATATAGAACCACTGCTTGAGCATGTATTAGGAAAAGAAAATAAAATCTATATATATGAGAAATCAATAAATGATTTTATAGCAGTTTCTGAGAAAGAGATATGTGATGAAATAAAAAATCATTATATAAAAAAAATCTAACAATTGTTTCAAGTTGACATTACCTTTTGCTCGTGTTTTTGCTATCACTCGGCTATGCCTCGTTCCTTACGCAAAAACGCGCACCAAACCTTCGTTTCGCTCAGGTACGGCAATACAGCTTAAACAAATGTTAGATTGACCTGCCTAAAGGCAGGCAGGTGCGGAACCGACCTATAACATTTATTTCGATCAAAAAATAAATTTATAAAATCGTAGGAGGATTTTATGGCAAAAACAACAATAAAGCCTGGAAACCCATACGCAGGAGAAGGCGGACGGATGCCGTCTACAACAGGCAATCCAAGCGGCGGTAATCGCGGAAATAATCCGCCAAGTAGTGGAAAAGGCTCTTCTTCCGGAAATTCGGGCAAGAAATAATCGTTATTTAGAACAACAGATAAATAATGATTAGTTGATAGCTTTACGGCGGAGTAAACCCGCCGTTTTTATAATATACTTGTAAATATACTTGATTTTTGTAATAAAATGTTTTATACTTGTGTATAAGAGGTGCGAATATGCCGCAATTATCATTGTATGTTACGCAAGAGCAGCTTCTCAAAATTGAAAACGAAGCTCATGCAGAAAAAATGTCGCTTTCAAAATGGGCCGTAAGCAAAATTATGGAAAGAATAGAACCGCATTATCCGGAGGGCTGGGCTGATTTGTTCGGTTCTGTTGCTGATTCGTCATTCACCAGACCTGATCAGCCAAAGCATGAAAAGCGAGAGACTTTTTAATGTATTTTATAGACACAAATACTTGCATTTACTTTATGAATGGCAAGTTTCCATCTGTTCGGGAAAGATTCTTGTCGGTTTCACCGAAAGAGATAAAAATTTCTTCAGTAGTAAAAGGAGAACTTTTGCTAGGCGCATTTAAAAGCCGGACAAGGGAAAAGACTACAGAGAAAGTGGAAAAATTTTTAAAACCGTTTGAAATTGTGGATTTTACAGACAAAATGTCTTATGAGTATGCAAAAATCCGAAAAGATTTGGAGCTTGCAGGTACACCGATAGGTGCAAATGACTTACTTATTGCCGCCGCCGCAGTATATCAAAAAGCGACTCTTATTACTCACAATGTGGCTGAATTTTCAAGAGTAACCGATTTGAAAATTGAAGATTGGGTAGAAGAATGAAAACCTAACACTCGCTTCAACCTGACATTGCGGACAAGCCGCAAATGCAGGTCAAGCGAATGTTAGACCGATGCCTTACGGCACGATAAACTGTAACCGTGAAAAATAGTATGTATTATTTTATAAATTAAAGCGTAAAATCCAAATTAAAAGCTTAGGTTCTCTGAATAAAGTTGTGTTTTATTATAATATTTACTTAATTAAGGAAAATAAAACTTTTATCTGAGAATTTTAAAACTCATTAAGTAAATCGACAAAATAAAAGTCTTTCGGACGGTCTGGTAATTATAATAATTAACTTAGTAAGTAAAATAAAATTTTATCTTAGGATTTTAAAACTTATTAAGGAAATCAATGAATTATAAGTCCTTCGGACGGTCAGGGTATTTATAACAATTATTTGCTAAGTAAAGTAAAATTTTAGCCTTATAGTAAAATTGTTGATTTTTTAAATTTAATGATGAAAAGCTGTATAGGTTAAAAAATAAAGTCTAATTGTTAAGAATAAGCTTATATTTTTAAGATAATATTATTTATAAAAGTTTAGTTTTGTAAATAATAAAGCTTTATAGTAAAATTTTAAGTTTATTTATTAAATATAGTAAAAAAAAGCAAAATAGTGTAAAATTAAAAGCACAATTGTTAATATAAGCGGTTAAATAAAATAAAAGTGTCTAACACTCGCTTCAACCTGACATTGCGGAGTAGCCGCAAATGCAGGTTAAGCGAGACGTTAGAATGACGCTTCGCGCGGAGCAAAAAATAATATTACAATCATATGGACTGGGAAAATATTTAATTTCTGATAAAATTAGTGGCAAAATGGACAATTTTATAAGAAAATGATTTTTCGTTATATGATATGTAAAAGTAGAATGATATTCTATGGACAATTAGATAGTATTTATAATGATTTTATTATTGGTGACTATGTAATTATTTCAGTTGCTATATTATTTGATTGTCTTGAAACAAAAAGCGTTATAACATGCGATTAAGATAGTTAAATGGTTACAGTGGATATACTTTATAGGCAACTTGCAATATTTGTTGCCGATATGCCTAATCCTTATAATAAATGGTCATCAAAATCCCTTAATCAAGGTTTCGCATACCGGAAAGGATCTGTTTCATTTGATACAATTGAAGACGGTGAGTTTAAAATATTTATCAATGAAAAAGATAATTTAAAGATTAATGATATAATTCGAAAAATAATTGTTCCGTTAAAAACCAAAAATGGTTTTGAGCTTGGGTCAATTATTTCCACGATTAAAATTGATGCAAAACCAGGAGATTATTCAATTGAATATAGTCTTTATAAAAATAAAATAATTCATATCCAAATACGAAAAGAAGTTATCAGCCCAAAAATACTAATAATGCAAGATAAAGATGATATACAAGATATAGAACTTTTTTTGAATGAAGAAAAAGCTTAAAAAATATTCTAACACCCGCTTCAACCTGACATTGCGGAGGAGCCGCAAATGCAGGTTAAGCGAATGTTAGGTTGACCTGCCTGAAGGCAGGCAGGTGCGGAACCAGCCTATAACATTTATTTCGACTGAAAAATAAATTTATAGGAGATTTTTATGGACGAATTTGTAGAACGCCTTGCAGGTATAGGAATTCCAGCATTGGTTTTTATAATCGTAATGAGTAGTACCGGTCTTGCAGGTGCAGCAGCAGTAACATCGACATTGGCATTACTTGGTCCCGGTGGAATGATAGGTGGAGTTATAACATTAATAGTTATAGGAGCCGGTTCTTCAGTAATAGCCAAATATGGGTATGAAACTATTATTTCTGCAACTTGTAAAAAAATAATGGAAAAAGAACATCTTTCAAAAGATGATATGTGTGCAAGGATAGATTCATATTATATTACTAAAGGCTTACGAGAAAAAATAAAAGCAAAAATTAGAGAATCATAAGTTTTGGTTTTCTCCCTATGATTATATGAAAATTCATAGGAGTTTTACTGTTTTATTATAAAAAAGTATTTATTATAGACATAAAGGTATTATTATGGTATAATAAAACCATTAAGGAGATGCATATGCCGCAAATAGTACCAATTCGCGACTTAAAAAATACGAGTGCGATTTCAAATCTTTGTCATGAAACAAATGAGCCGATTTTTATAACAAAAAATGGCTATGGTGATATGGTTATTATGAGTATGGAAACATATGAAGGAAATGCTTTTTTTAATGATCTTTATAGTAATTTGGAAGAAGCAGAAATAGATTTGCAAAACGACAGGGTTTCCGATATTGATGAGGCTATAGAGGAGATAAAAAGTCGCTATGATTTATGATATTCAAATCACTGATAAGGCAAAGAGAGATTTGAATGAAATTGTAAAATATATAAAAGAAATACTTGTAAATCCAGACGCTGTATCAAGTTTATTAGATGATTTTTTTAGACAAAAATCTTTTTTAGCTGAAAATCCATATATGTTTCCTCGATGTTCTATTTTGAAATTACATAAGAAAGGGTATCATCGTTTTATATTTAAGAATAATTATATAGCATTATATTTAATTGATGATAATAAAAAAGTAGTTACTATAATGCATATATTTTATGCAAAACGTGATTATGGAAAATTATTATAAATACCTAACACCCGCTTCAACCTGACATTTGTTTGTCATAAAACTTGCTTAATGTGCCTTTTCGGCACCGCAAGTTTTACGCCAACTTTGCCTTGCGCTTCGCGTCGGCAAAGGTACAAATGCAGGTCAAGCGTTAGTTAAGCAGACCCTTCGGGCGGAAGATAATATGAATGAAGAATATTTATCACGAATTAAAAAAGCTCAAAATGAAGATGCGAAAATGCAGGTATTCAGTGAAATAATCGTAGAGAATACACTAAAAAGTAAAAACATTGAATATACTAAAGATAAAAAAATAAATGGAAATAAGGATGTGGATTTTCAAGTTAATTATGACAATTGGATTTACAATATTGAAATAAAGACACCTGGATTTATTAGGCGATTAAATACGGATATATTGTATTATTCTGTTGATTATCGTATAGATAATTTTGATCATAATCTAATTAAAACCGAGATTATTCCAAATTTATATAATAAGACTTCTGATAAGATGAATTATAAACAATACAGTATATTAACAAGGGAGGATTATCGACTTGAAGAATATTTGAAACTAATGAAAAGCAAAATAAATAAGGCTGATCATACTACGAATGTATTATTTATTTCTTTATATGACAGTCAGCATCTATGTGAATATTTCAAATTACTTGCTGATACCAATTCTTTAATAGACAGAATACTTAAGCATCGAGAATATGAAGATATTCACATAATCATTTTAGTTTGTTTTATAAAAAAAATTAAAGATAGTTCATATAATGATGAATTGTGTTTGGATGGAACAGATTGTTTCTTTTATGAAAATATGCATTCAAATCAGTATCATAAAGATGAATATATTTCAAAGCATACAAATCTTCTAAACATATTTCCCAATTTTACACTTTTTTTTAATTCTGAGTATGAAAAGTATAGATGTGCTGAGCTATCAGCTCAAAGGCTATTTCCAATACATATAATAGAATATTTAAAAAATAACCAGTATGTAAAATTTCAAGAAGATAATATCGAAAAATATATTGGATCAACTTTTCAATGTTCAATTAAAACAATGTTTCTGGAAAACAGCAATATAAGATATATATTTATTAGAGATGCCTAACACCCGCTTCAACCTGCCATTGCGGATGAGCCGCAAATGCAGGTTAAGCGAATGTTAAGCAGACCCTTCGGGCGGAAGATAATATGAATGAAGAATATTTATCACGAATTAAAAAAGCTCAAAATGAAGATGCGAAAATGCAGGTATTCAGTGAAATAATCGTAGAGAATACACTAAAAAGTAAAAACATTGAATATACTAAAGATAAAAAAATAAATGGAAATAAGGATGTGGATTTTCAAGTTAATTATGACAATTGGATTTACAATATTGAAATAAAGACACCTGGATTTATTAGGCGATTAAATACGGATATATTGTATTATTCTGTTGATTATCGTATAGATAATTTTGATCATAATCTAATTAAAACCGAGATTATTCCAAATTATATAATAAGACTCTGATAAGATGAATTATAAACAATACAGTATATTAACAAGGGAGGATTATCGACTTGAAGAATATTTGAAACTAATGAAAAGCAAAATAAATAAGGCTGATCATACTACGAATGTATTATTTATTTCTTTATATGACAGTCAGCATCTATGTGAATATTTCAAATTACTTGCTGATACCAATTCTTTAATAGACAGAATACTTAAGCATCGAGAATATGAAGATATTCACATAATCATTTTAGTTTGTTTTATAAAAAAAATTAAAGATAGTTCATATAATGATGAATTGTGTTTGGATGGAACAGATTGTTTCTTTTATGAAAATATGCATTCAAATCAGTATCATAAAGATGAATATATTTCAAAGCATACAAATCTTCTAAACATATTTCCCAATTTTACACTTTTTTTTAATTCTGAGTATGAAAAGTATAGATGTGCTGAGCTATCAGCTCAAAGGCTATTTCAATACATATAATAGAATATTTAAAAATAACCAGTATGTAAAATTCAAGAAGATAATATCGAAAATATATTGGATCAACTTTTCAATGTTCAATTAAAACAATGTTTCTGGAAAACAGCAATATAAGATATATATTTATTAGAGATGCCTAACACCCGCTTCAACCTGCCATTGCGGATGAGCCGCAAATGCAGGTTAAGCGAATGTTAGGCGGATTGCCCAATGGGCAACGAGAAAAAAATGAAAAAAATATATTCATTATAGGATTTATGTTTATGGGATTAATATCATGTTTTGTTAAAACAAGAGAAGAAAAATTTTGGAGTTGGTTTTGTAAAAAATCACAATTAATATATAATTATGAGGCAAGTCAAGAAGAAATTTTTGATGAACTTCAAATTCAATTACATAAAATAAATCCCGATCTAACATTTGAAATTAGTTCTGTAAAAAATGGAAAAAGAGAGTTTATAATTAGTGCAGATGGAATATTAGATGCATTTCCTGCAGTAGAAAAATTGTATTCATTAAAACCGGAATTATCAGAATGGACTTTTATTGAATTCCGCCCGAGAAGAAAAATAGAGAATTCAATTAAAATAGGAGATAAAGAACTTCATCCAAATGATGTAAGATTTATGTTTATAAACGATGAAGATAAAAGTAAAGTAGGGATTGTTCTTTTTTGCAATGGATATACTGAGAATGAATATGACATTTATAGTCGAATTGGTTTTTTATTTCTTGATGAATGTCTAGGAGAATATGATGTAGAAAAATTTATTGGAACAATAATAATACAAGGTTTTGATAGTGAATATTTTAACGATTCAATAAAAATAGATTTTTTAGCAACTGAGTTTGATAAAATAAAAGCAAATATAATTAAATAGTATCTAGTTCGATTTGAAAATAACGCCTAACACCCGCTTCAACCTGACATTGCGGACGAGCCACAAATGCAGGTTAAGCGAATGTTATGTGGGCACCCCTTAGGGTGCAAGGATTAAAATAAGAAAAATGAAATTAGTTTTTTCAAATATTTATTTTTATTCCATTTTAGATGAAGAAAGTTTTGAATTTTATTTAAAAAATATATCAAATAAAATTGAACGAATTGGTTCTAAAATAATTATTCAAATAGAAAAAAAATCTTTAACAAAAGAAAAGCTAAGAAATATTTTTGGTTTAATAGAAAGATATTGTATTACCGTTGACAATATAGAAGACTTAATTTCAAATAAAAATAAAGACTACATTCTTAATCCTGCTATGTTTTGGTATAAATATTTTACTAAAAAATAAACTAATGACTTAGATAATTAATATTTATTCTATTTCTATTATTCTATTGATTGTTTTATTTTGATTTTTTTATTAATTTTGTAATTTATTATTTACTAAAAAAATAAATAAATGTTGTATAGCTCAACAAGGTGAATTGCATAATATTAAAAGGCTAGAAAAAATAAAAAATACAATTATTATATTTTTATTATGTCTATGTGTAAAAACATATTTTATAGATAAAAGTAGTGAATTTAGAAAAATTCAAATATTATAACTAGTGCGTTAGAAGAATATAATGATTATATAGGAGAAGAAGTTTTCAATTATAGAGGAATTTGGAAAGGAGTTTATATAATTGAATATAATACGAAATAACACATAACACCCGCTTCAACCTGACATTGCGGACAAGCCGCAAATGCAGGTTAAGCGAATGTTAGACGGATTGCTCATAGAGCAACAAAAAGGAAAAAATGAATAGATTTTATAAAGTTTTCAATTTAGGTTTATTTATATATAATCTTTTTATAATCGTTGGAATAGCGTTAGCGGTAAGTGCATCAAATGTTGATTTTATGATGTATTATTTAGCTCTTAACGGCGATAGGGTATTTTTTCAATGGAGTATTATATTTATTTTATTTTTAATTGCATTTTTGTTTTATCTTAAAAATAGTGTTAATAGAAAAATGTAATATTTTCAATAACTGTAATAAACTATTATCTTACGTATCTTTGCATGTTTACACATACACCTGATGTTTTCACATTCTCTGATGTAATATTTTTCACAAAAAGATTTTTTTTGCATATGCCTTTAATGTATTACTAGTTTATTTTGCAAGGATTATCATATATCATTGCAGCAATAGTAAAGAATAAAAAACAATTACGGGAATTTAGAATAAACACTTGATTAAGTGTTTATCGACTAATTTTTTTATGGGTAAGTTTATTACCTTTTTTATTATTTGATGAAACTAATGCAATACATTTAAAAGAATTTATTATTGGACTTATATTAGTTGCTTTAATTTGCTTTATTATTAGTTTTATGATAGAATTACCAATAGATTTTATTTTAAGCAAGGACTTATCTAAAGGCGAGCGTTAGACACTCATCTTCGGTAGAGATAATAGTATGAAAACAATAATTTATAAAACACCAGAAATAGATTTCTATACTTATTTAAATGATTGGCTTCCATTCGTTTGTGACGATCCATCAAAATATAATTTTGCATTAACTGAAGTTGAAACAAATTGTAACCAATATTTACTTGATGAATGGAAACTGCAAAAAGAAAGTATTGAATATTGGATCCCGGGAACTGAATTAGAAAGACTTTCAAAGGAGACAAAAATACAATTTATTTGGGCTGTATTTTCAGCGATACCAAAAAAATATTCAATCGAAGAACTTTCAGTAGATAATAATTTTTACATAGATGGAAATAGTAATATATGCAAAGATGTAAATACAAAATATATACATGAAGCAATATTTGAAATTGTAGCATTTGATAGTTCTTTTTTTATAATACAATCAGACGATAATGAGATACATAATAGATTTAAAGAAAAATATGAGAATGCAAAAGACATAAAAGAAATCGTCTAACACCCGCTTCAACGCTGACATTTGTTTTGTCATAAAACTTGCTTAATGTGCCTATACGGCACCGCAAGTTTTACGCCAACTTTGCCTTACGCTATACGCTTCAGGCAAAGACACAAATGCAGGTCAAGCGAATGTTAGACCGATGCCTTACGGCACGATAAACGGTAACTTTGAAAATGGAGTGCATTTTTTGTAAATTAAAGCGTAAAACCCAAATTAAAAGCTTAGGTTCTTTGAGTAAAGTTGTGTTTTATTATAATGGCTACTTGGATAAGGAAAATAAAACTTTCATCTTAGTTTTTTTAACTTGGTAAGGAAATCAACGAGTTAAAAGTCCTTCGGACGGTCTGTGTTTATAATAATTATTTTCTAAGGAAAATTAAAATTTATCTAAGTATTTTAAACTCGTTAAGGAAATCGACAAAATAAAAGTCCTTCGGACGGTCTGGTAATTATTATAATTATTTGTTAATGAAAATACAATTTTAGCTTTATAGTAAAATTGTTGATTTTTTAATTTAATGATGAAAAGCTGTATAGGTTAAAAAATAAAGTCTAATTGTTAAGAATAAGCTTATAATTTTAAGATAATATTATTTATAAAAGTTTAGTTTTGTAAATAATAAAGTTTTACAGTAAAATTTTAAGTTTATTTATTAAATATAGTAATAAAAAGCAAAATAGTGTAAAATTAAAAGCATAATTGTTAATATAAGCGATTAAATAAAATAAAAGTGTCTAACACCCGCTTCAACCTGACATTGCGGAGGAGCCGCAAATGCAGGTTAAGCGAATGTTAGACAGATGCCTAACGGCACAATTAACTGCAACTTTGAAAAAGTAGTGTGTATTTTTTTGTAAATTAAAGCGTAAAACCCAAGTTAAAAGCTTAGGTTCTTTGAATAAAGTTTTGTTTTATTATAATATCTATTTTGATAAGGAAAAATAAACTTTCATCTGAGGATTTTTAAACTCGTTAAGGAAATCAACAAAATAAAAGTCCTTTGGACGGTCTGTGTTTATAATAATTATTTTCTAAGGAAAATAAAGTTTTATCTGAGTGTTTTTAAACTTTTTAAGGAAATCAACGATTTAAAAGTCCTTCGGACGGTCTGTGTTTATAATAATTATTTTCTAAGGAAAATTAAAATTTATCTAAGTATTTTAAACTCGTTAAGGAAATCGACAAAATAAAAGTCCTTCGGACGGTCTGTGTTTATAATAATTATTTTCTAAGGAAAATTAAAATTTATCTAAGGGCACCTCTAAAAACCCCCTTTAAAAAAGATTAAAAAGATGATAAAATGAGGTATGAAACAAAAAGGATTATTTGATGAAGAAGATCGTTTAAGAGTATTAAGCAAGTTAGGAGATAGTCTTGAAAAATTAAACGAAAAAATAAATTGGGAAATATTCAAACCACTATTAAAAAAAGCATTAACCAAAGAGCCAAAAGGTTTAGGCGGAAGACCTGCATACGATTATGTACTGATGTTTAAAATAATAATCTTACAAAATTATACAACATAAGTGATGATCAAACGGAATATCAAATAAACGATCGGCTATCCTTTATGAGATTTTTAGGATTGGAATTAAAAGATAAAGTACCCGATGCAAAAACAATATGGCTTTTAAAGAAAAACTCATTGAAGGAGAGTATCAAAAAGTTATTTGAAAAGTTTGGAAAAGAATTAGCTAGAAATAACTTAATAGGAAAGAGGGAACGATAATAGATGCGACAATAGTAGAAGCTCCGATACAGCATAACAGCAAAGATGAAAATGAACAAATCAAAACGGAAAAATCCCTGAACAATGGCAAGAAGCAAAAATAAGGCAAAATTATCACAAAAAGACTGTGATGCTAGGTGGACAAAGAAGCACAAACGTAGCTATTACGGTTATAAAGATCATATAAAAGTAGATAAAAAAAGTAAGCTTATATTGAAAGCGACGGTAACAGCAGCCAATGTTCATGATAGTAGAGAGTTAAAAAATTTAGTTGAAAGGGAAGATGAAAGATTATACGCAGATAGTGCCTATATAGGAGAAGAAATAGACAGGATTTTAAAAGCGAAAGGAATAGAAGGGCAAATTTGTGAAAGAGGAGCAAGAGGAAAACCTCTTACTAAAAACCAAAAAATCGGTAACAGAAAAAATCAAAAATACGGGCGAGAGTAGAACATGTATTTGGCTTTATGATAAACTCAATGAAAGGTATCTATGTAAGAACGATAGGATTAGCTCGTGCAACATTTTCGATAATAATGATGAACTTAACATACAACTTATGCCGATATTGCTATCTAAAGAAATAAAATGAGGGAGCATATAGGTAATAAAATGAAAAGTAAGGGAACTAAGATAAAGAATCCAAGTTTTACACTAGACAATTTATAAAAAAGCTACTAAAATAATAAATAGGTACACTAAAAAATAGGTTTTTAGAGGTGCCCCTAAGTATTTTAAACTCGTTAAGGAAATCGACAAAATAAAAGTCCTTCGGACGGTCTGGTAATTATTATAATTATTTGTTAATGAAAATAAAATTTTAGCTTTATAGTAAAATTGTTGATTTTTTAATTTAATGATGAAAAGCTGTATAGGTTAAAAAATAAAGTCTAATTGTTAAGAATAAGCTTATAATTTTAAGATAATATTATTTATAAAAGTTTAGTTTTGTAAATAATAAAGCTTCATAGTAAAATTTTAAGTTTTTTTATTTATTAAATATAGTAATAAAAAGCAAAATAGTGTAAAATTAAAAGCATAATTGTTAATATAAGCGATTAAATAAACTAAAAGTGTCTAACACTCGCTTCAACCTGACATTGCGGAGTAGCCGCAAATGCAGGTTAAGCGAATGTTAGACCGATGTCTTACGGCACGATTAACTGTAACTTTGAAAAATGGGATGCATTTTTTTGTAAATTAAAGCGAAAACCCAAATTAAAAGCTTAGGTTCTTTGAATAAAGTTGTGTTTTATTATTATCTACTTGGATAAGAAAAATAAATTTTTATCTAAGAATTTTAAAACTTGCTAAGTAAATCAACAAAATAAAAGTCCTTCGGACGGTCTGGTAATTATAATAATTAACTTGTTAAGAAAAATAAACTTTTGTCTTAGGGTTTTAAACTCGTTAAGGAAAACAACAAATAAAAGTCCTTCGGATGGTCTGGTAATTATAATAATTAACTTGGTAAGGAAAATAAATCTTGTATCTTAGGATTTTAAAACTTATTAAGGAAATCAATGAATTATAAGTCCTTCGGACGGTCATGGTGATTATAATAATTAACTTGTTAAGGAAAAATAAAGTTTTATCTTAGGATTTTATAACTCGTTTAGTAAATCAACAAAATAAAAGTCCTTCGGACGGTCATGGTAATTATTATAATTATTTGCTAAGTAAAGTAAAATTTTAGCTTTATAGTAAAATTGTTGATTTTTTAATTTAATGATGAAAAGCTGTATAGGCTAAAAAAAGTCTAATTGTTAAGAATAAGCTTATAATTTTAAGATAATATTATTTATAAAAGTTTAGTTTTGTAAATAATAAAGCTTCATAGTAAAATTTTAAGTTTTTTTATTTATTAAATATAGTAATAAAAAGCAAAATAGTGTAAAATTAAAAGCATAATTGTTAATATAAGCGATTAAATAAACTAAAAGTGTCTAACACCCGCTTCAACCTGACATTGCGGAGTAGCCGCAAATGCAGGTTAAGCGAATGTTAGGTTGACCAGCCTAAAGGCAGGCAGGTGCGGAACCGACCTATAACATTTATTTCGATCTAAAAATAAATTTATAGGAGGCCAAGTATGGCTAGAAAGTATCATGAGTGTCTCGATGATATTGGTAATCGGATTATTGAAGTAGGATATCGAAAGGCTAAGTTAAATGGAACAAAACCAATTGATGAAATTAACAAACGTTGGGAATCTATGTTTGGTACGATATATAAACATACCCCAAAGCGACCTAAGACAGATGGTTTATCTAATTTACTTTCAAAAGTCTTAGAAAAGTTTTAGGAGGTGTTTTATGTCTGATACTACAACTTGTATAAAATGTGGAGCTGAAGGAGCATACTTTGATGGTTGGTGTTATGTTTGCGAGGAATGTGGTTACGAATGGGGTGATCAAGAAATAGATGATGATGATGATGATGATGATGATGATGATGATGATGATGATGATGATGATGATGATTAGGTAAGTTTATTTACCTCTGTATGATTACATTATGATATGATGTAATCATACAGTTTCTGGGTAGAGTAATTTTTTTATCGATATTAGCAATGACTTTCGAATTTAAATTATTAAGATGCAATTAAAGTATTATGTAGTAAGCTTTTTATAGAAGCATACAAGATTTATTAAAATAAATAAGTAAATTAATATTGAAGTATATATAGAATTAAATTATTATAGAAATAGTATTACATTATATAAAAACTTAATATTATTTAAATTTAGAAAAATAAAGTTAAATAATAGTATAAAAAATGAAAGTAATTAATGAATAATACTTTTATATGTTTTGATATATTATTATAAAATATAAGAATTGCAATGGATAAGTAAAGAGTTATAAAAATTTTATATATTAAATATAAATGAATGTATGAAGTATTATAATAATTATTTTAAGTAAAAATGGGGTAGAATTATTTTTTTTTCTAAAATTATAGTATATTATTAAATAATTATATACCTAACACCCGCTTCAACCTGACATTGCGGACAAGCCGCAACGCAGGTTAAGCGGTAGTTAGACAGATGCCTTACGGCACAATTAACTGCAACTTTGAAAAAATGGTGCGTGTTTTTTGTAAATTAAAGTGTGTAAAACCCAAATTAAAAGCTTAGGTTCTTTCGAGTAAAGTTGTGTTTTATTATAGTGGCTACTTGGATAAGGAAAATAGAACTTTTATCTGAGAATTTTAAAACTAGTTTAGGAATTCAACGAGTTAAAAGTCCTTCGGACGGTCTGGTAATTATAATAATTACTTTCTAAGGAAAAATAACTTTTATCTGAGTGTTTTTAAACTTTTTAAGGAAATCGACGAGTTAAAAGTCCTTCGGACGGTCATGGTAATTATTATAATTATTTGCTAAGTAAAGTAAAATTTTAGCTTTATAGTAAAATTGTTGATTTTTTAATTTAATGATGAAAAGCTGTATAGGCTAAAAAAAGTCTAATTGTTAAGAATAAGCCTATGATATTTTATAAAAGATTAGTTTTGTAAATAATATAGAATTATAGTTAAATAAATAGTTTTTAGTATATGCGTTAAGTAATATGAAAGTTATATATGCAAATAATAAAGCTTTATAGTAAAATTTTAAGTTTTTTATTTATTAAATATAGTAATAAAAAGCAAAATAGTGTAAAATTAAAAGCACAATTGTTAATATAAGCGATTAAATAAAATAAAAGTGTCTAACACCCGCTTCAACCTGACATTGCGGAGGAACCGCAAAGCAGGTTAAGCGAATGTTAGATTGACCTGCCTAAAGGCAGGCAGGTAATGGAACCAATCAAAACATTCCTTCGACAAAAAATAAAATGATTGCAGTAAAAAAGGATACTGCAAGAAGGAAGGATTAAAGATGAAACAGAAAAAAATAGTTTCAATGATTGGAACGCTTATATTAGCACTGATAAGCGTTGTATTAGTTGTTGGCTGCTCAACAGTAAGACCTATAGAAACAACAGCACAATTTCCAGCTGATGGAAGTAAGTATGTTATATTAGGTAGAGTAGAGTATAAAGGTAAATTGTCAGGATCCGGAGGTGGATACACAAAATTGCTTGAAGTTGCAAAAGAAATGTATCCTAAGGCTGATGATGTTGTTAATGTAGTCATTGATGGACGAGGAAAGAAAGGTAATTATGATTACATAATTCTTTCAGGTATAGCAATTGACTATGTTGAAGTAAAGTAGAATATTCATAGGAATAAAAAAGTAGTTTACATATAAAAGTTCCATAAAACGTGTAAACTACTTTTTAGCTATGTATTTAAAAATAATTTAGTAAAGAAATCTAACACTCGCTTCAACCTGACATTGCGGAGGAACCGCAAATGCAGGTTAAGCGAATGTTAGATTGACGCTTCGCGCAGAGGAAAAAATGGGAAAAATAATTGATTTTTTTGAAAAGAATGTAAAGCTCATTTTAGGAACTATTTTTGTTGTTTGCATCTTGAATTGTATTATTTGTATTTGCAAAGATATAAAACTACCAGAAGTATTATTAGGTTTTGTAATAAGTATCGGATTTTTCTTTATTGCATGGGGAATAACTTTTGTAGTTTTAGGTTTTCAAAAAATTAATCCATTCTGCCCAGAAGCAATTTTTAAGTTTTTTTGTTACTTCATTATAATAATGAGTGCACTTGGTATTATCTTTGGAATAATAAATGATACAATTCTTTGTTTAATCAAAGATAAAAACGATGTATTTCCTTTTGCATATTCTACATGTCCATTAGGTTTTATTTATGGAAGCATTTTTTTATATAGAAAAACTTTTGGTAAAGATAAAGAAATTGATGTGAAAATAAATATCGAAATTCCAGATGAAAGTAAAAAGAAAAAAATCATAAAATATGCTGTAATATTTGTAATTGGTTTTATTGGTGCTATAATTGTATGTATCTCTGCTTTTTCATTATTTAAAAACTCTGAGCCATATAAGTATTCACTGGAGCTTATTGAAAATAATCAGGATGTTATGGAATATCTTGGAGAAGAATATAAACTTCCAATTATAATTAGCGGTTCTATAAGTACAAATCAAAATGGAACAGGAAAAGCATCTCTTTCGTACAAAATAAAAGGGAAAAATGGTATTTCAAGAGTATATATCGATGCTGAAAAAGAAAATGGAATTTGGAAATATAACAAAGTGATTTTTTATAAAGAGAAAGGAAAAGCAGATTCAATAGATTTGCTTTTAAATAAAGAATAATAACCTAACACCCGCTTCAACCTGCCATTTGTTTTGTCATAAAACTTGCGTAATGTGCCTATACGGCACCGCAAGTTTTACGCCAACTTTGCCTCGCTATACGCGTCGGCAAAGCCGCAAATGCAGGTCAAGCGAATGTTATGATGACGCGCTAACGCGCGCAAAAAAGAAAAACATATTAAATGCAAAGAAATATTTATATGAAAGTAGTATATGAAACTAATGGAAAAGGATTTCTTGGTTGGATAGAAAATCTCCCTGGTGCCTATGTTCGAGGAAAAACAATAGAAGAAGCACGAAATAAATACGAAAGAGAAATTAAAGAATATAAACAATGGTTGGATATAGAAGTTAGTGAACTTGGTAAAATTTATGAAATAATTGTACATAGTGATTTGATGATTGAAGATGCTGATAGTAATGTTATTCTTGAAGTAGAGAAGAAAGAGTATGAGAATGAAAATGATTTTTATCATGAATGTGAGTTAGCATTGTTATCAGCAAAAAAGGTTGATAGTGTATATAGCAAATGTAAGAACAAAAATGTAATCGATGATAGTAAAGTGAGGAAAACATTTTATGGAAATGTATATTCTACAATATTTGAACAATATAAACATATATGTAATGTACAAAAATATTACTTAGGACAAGTAGATTTAGAAGCCGATATTGATCTTGATATCATAAAAGGAAGAAAAAATTGTATTGATGAATTAATAAAAAAATACAAAGAAGATGGAAATAGAGTATTTAAGAATGATGAAGAAGATTGGTCTATTAGAAAAGTGCTGCGGCGATTGATTTGGCATGATAGAATTCATGCCAAATCAATGGAAAGAATGGAATATAATATTACTAATAAACAAATTTAACATTCACTTATAAATTATCAGTGCATTAGAACAATAGTAATAATTTAAGTTTTGATTTATAAAAATTTAGGTATATGCGGGGATGTGCGGTAATAAAAGGCGATTATTTGATAGATAAAAGAAAAAATTAGCATATATTCATTTAATATATTAAATATTTTTATTTATCTATTGACAAATATGCACTATAATGCATATAATATAATTATGTGGAAAGTTAATGTAACGGAAGAATACGAAGAATGGTATAAATCTTTGGATAAGGATAGTATGTCAGAGTTGTACTATTTGACAGAACTTTTGAGATTAAATGGTCCTGAATTAAGCCGTCCATATGCGGATATTATCCATGGTTCAAAGAAGATAAAAAATTTAAAAGAATTAAGAGGCCGAACTTCTGAAACAGTTTTAAGAGTTTCTTTTTTCTTTGATAAGGAAAGAAAAGCAATTTTGCTTATAGGTGGGGATAAAAAAGGTGTAAATGAAAAGAAGTTTTATAAAGATTTAATAAAACGATCGGAAGAAATTGCTGAAAAATATGGATATATTTAGGAGGTTAATATGAAAGATGCGTTTGAAATGATGGAAAGATATATGAGTGAGGAAGAAGTAAATAAAGCAAAATTGAAAGCAGAAAGAGAAAATTTTTCAATCAAATTAGCTAGGATTAGAGAATTACAGGAACTTACTCAAAGCGAGATTGCAAATTTTAGTCAATCATCTGTTTCAAGATTAGAAAAAAGAAAGGATATAAAGCTATCAACACTTATTGATTATATTGATAGTATTGGAATGGGACTAGAAATAAAAATATATCCTAAATTAACTAATTCAAAAGTAAAAGAGGAAGTTTTATTAAGAACATAAGATATCCTAACATCCGCTTCAACCTGACATTGCGGAGTAGCCGCAAATGCAGGTTAAGCGAATGTTAGACCGATGCCTTACGGCACGATAAACTGTAACTTTGAAAATGGAGTGCATTTTTTGTAAATTAAAGTGTAAAACCCAAATTAAAAGCTTAGGTTCTTTGAGTAAAGTTGTGTTTTATTATAATGGCTACTTGGATAAGGAAAATAGAACTTTTATCTGAGAATTTTAAAACTAGTTTAGGAATTCAACGAGTTAAAAGTCCTTCGGACGGTCTGGTAATTATAATAATTAACTTGGTAAGGAAAATAAATCTTGTATCTTAGGATTTTAAAACTTATTAAGGAAATCAATGAATTATAAGTCCTTCGGACGGTCATGGTGATTATAATAATTAACTTGTTAAGGAAAAATAAAGTTTTATCTTAGAATTATAAAACTCGTTTAGGAAATCAACGAAATAAAAGTCCTTTGGACGGTCATGGTGATTATTATAATTAATTTAGTAAGTAAAATTAAAGTTTTAATGTTTGATTTTTAAAGATTTAGTAATTAAAAGCTATATAGGTTAAAAAATAAAGTCTAATTGTTAAGAATAAGCTTATAATTTTAAGATAATATTATTTATGAAAGTTTAATTTTGTAAATAATAAAGATTTATAGTAAAATTTTAAGTTTTTTTATTTATTAAATATAGTAATGAAAAGCAAAATAGTGTAAAATTAAAAGCATAATTGTTAATATAAGCGATTAAATAAAATAAAAGTGTCTAACACCCGCTTCAACCTGCCATTTGTTTTGTCACGAAAGTTGCTTGACGGTCGTCTACGGCTCCCTTTTTTATGCAACTTTCGCGCCAACTTTGCCTTACGCTATACGCGTCGGCAAAGCCACAAATGCAGGTTAAGCGAATGTTAGACGGATTAAATATGGAGAAATTATGCAGAATATAGCCATTGTATTAGTTGATTTTGATAATATTGATTATTCATTACGAACAGACTTACACCTGTTAGAAAACAGGTTGTTTTCAGCAGTATCGAAGATACAAAAATATGATGAGATAAATCTTCGGTTTTACGGTGGCTGGGATTATCAGAAGAAAGTATCTCGTTCCGCAGCATCAATTTCACCTTGGATTCATAGTTTTCCACACGTTATTAATCATACTGTGCTAAATGCAGAAATTGCAAGGTCATTGGCTTTTGAGAAAGTTAATCTTCCATTCACATATAGGTGTAGAAAAAAAAGAATAAATATTCAAGTTGATACATCACAAATTTGTGTTTCAAATAACACTTGTGATCTGTTTCGTATAAATCAAATTTTTGCGAATAAAAAATGCTCAAAATTGGGTTGCAACAAGTTATTAAATGAAGCGTTTCTGATTAATGAACAAAAACTGGTTGATACAATGATTGCTACAGATTTGCATTATTTTTCTACGCTATATAAAGATCACATTTTTTTAGTATCATCAGATGATGACTTTGTTCCCCCCATTCGATATTTATGTAATATGGGGTACAATATTAAAGTCATTCATACTCACCCGGTGCCATATCGCTATAAAAAAGATTATACCAAAAATATAGAGTCATTTATTGATGAAAGGAGCTTATGATGGATCATGATAAATTTATTGAAGTAGTATCTAACTTTTCAGTTTCAGAGCCTAGTATCAAAAAAGATGATATTTTATTAGAACTTGCAAGTGGTGAAATAATTAATATTAAAATTAAACTTTCAGAAGATAGTTCTGTTGAAAAAGTGATTGATGAAAATAATACTGAATTTACTCCAGAAGTATGGATATCTGAACGATTAGGAAGATTATCAACATTATCTCGATCAATGTTATCAACTTTAAGAAATAATATTGCTTTTGTATCTCCTGAAGTTGATTATGATCTTCATTGGGCTATCAGTGATCAACCAGAAGAAGGATTCTCCAGTGCATGTGATATCTTAAAAAAGATTGTTGATACAAAAAATCCATGGGAAAGCCATATCCTTTATATTACGTCTAATGCAGGTGAGGGAAAGACAACTGTCCTTGAAAAAATGGCTCTTGATTATGCTAAAGACTATAAACCAGGGAAAGGTAAATTAATTGTACCGATAGCACTGTCTGGGAAACCATTTATAAGATTTGATGATCTAATAATAGGAACATTAGCTAATCGATTTAAGTTTACCGGTTTCTTCTATGATTCTTTCATTTCTCTTGTTAAAATGAATATGATTATTCCGGCTTTTGATGGATTCGAAGAAATGTTTGTAGAATCTCCCTCAGGAGCTGCTATTAGTGCAATGATCGAGTTTATTAAAGAAATAAAAGGAAAAGGAACTGTATTAGTTGCTGCCAGATCTGCTTATTATGAATATCAAAATCTTACAACCCAAGCTAAATTATATGATGCTATATCTTCATATCCAGTTGCTTTCTCGAAAATAAAAATAAGAAGATGGAATGAAAAGCAGTTTGTGGATTATGGCAAAGGATGTGGATTTATAACAGAGGATTCATTATCACTATATTCATCGATAAAGGGAATATTTGGTGAAAACCATCCTATATTAACGAGAGCTGTACTAGCCAGTAAACTATATAGTTCATTTGAAGAAACAAAAAATATCAATGACTTATTATCAACAGCTTCAAGTGACTATAATGAATTTTATTATAAATTTGTTTATGCAATAACTGCACGAGAAGCGAACAAGTGGCTAACAAAGAAAACAACTATTTCCATTCCTGTGTTAACTCTTGATCAACATATAAAATTGTTATCTATGATTGCACGTGAGATGTGGACTGCTCGTTCTGAAATTTTAAATAAGGATGTAATCGATATGCTGGCTGATCTTTTTATCGAAACAGAGAAATTAGGTGCAGACGAGGCCTGGCAAATAAAAAACAGAATTAGAGATCATGCAATACTCAGAATGACTGATTCAAATAAAAACTACTTTGAATTTGATCACGAAGATTTTTATCACTTTTTCTTGGGAGAAATGCTAAGTGGCCTCATTATAAATAAAGACTACAGCGATCTTTTTAATATCATGAGACGAAATAGATTACCAAAGGGAGCTCTAGATGCTTGTGTATATAAATTGCATAATAGAATACCAGAAAACATACTTTCGGACATCAGTGAAAAAGCCCAGCAGGAACAGCGATCATCTTATGCTAGAGAGAATGCTTCTTATTTAATGCTATTATTAAATAATTTATTAAATAAGCATGTAGAAATATCGGGTATTAGTTTTGAAGCAGAGCCATTAAACAGTATAAACATTTCTGATGTTTGTTTTAATGAATGTATTTTTACTGCTCTAAAAATATCAAAAATAAAAGAAAAAGTTATGTTTAACAACTGTAATATCATTAAACTAGAAATCGATTCTAGTGATAAAAACAATGTGCAAATAATTGGAAGTACAGCTATTAATTCACTTCACAACATACTTGAAGATGTTGTCGAGTATTCTCCAAGTATGATTAGATCAATATTACAATCTAAATACGGTTTTTCTTTTATTAGGAAAGAAAATTCTCTTTTTGAAGAAATAGAAGTAGCACAATCAGATGAATTGATTCAATTATTTGAAAAAATTATAAGAATGTTTTTTAACCGGATTGAGATCAATTCTGATATTCTTAAACTAAAACTCGGTACTGCAAAGTATAAAATATTTTGGGAAAATATTTATCCGAAAATTAAAGATATTGTATTAGATGAAGTGCCGTACAGAGGAGGTGGTACACAAAAACGGATCAGAATAATATGTCGTATGGAAATAATACAAAAAGCTTTAGAGACAGCAGAAGGAGATTTTGAAAAACTAATAACATTTATTTCGAATACTAAAAAGAAAACTGTCTAACACCCGCTTCAACCTGACATTTATTTTGTCACGAAAGTTGCTTGGACGGTCGCCTACGGCTCCCTTTTGATGCAACTTTCGCGCCAACTTTGCCGCCGCTATGCGCGTCGACAAAGGCACAAATGCAGGTTAAGCGAATGTTAGATGGATGCCTAACGGCACAATTAACAAAAGTAGGGTGTATTTTTTTGTAAATTAAAGTGTAAAACCCAAATTAAAAGCTTAGGTTCTTTGAGTAAAGTTATGTTTTATTATAATATTTACTTGGATAAGAAAAATAAATTTTTATCTAAGAATTTTAAAACTTGCTAAGGAAATCAACGAGTTAAAAGTCCTTCGGACGGTCTGGTAATTATGATAATTACTTTCTAAGGAAAAATAACTTTTATCTGAGTGTTTTTAACCTTTTTAAGGAAATCGACGAGTTAAAAGTCCTTCGGACGGTCTGTGTTTATAATAATTGCTTTCTACAGAAAATTAAAATACATCTAAGTATTTTAAACTCGTTAAGGAAATCAATAAAATAAAAGTCCTTCGGACGGTCATGGTAATTATAATAATTAACTTGTTAAGTAAAATAAAACTTTTATCTAAGGATTTTAAAACTAGTTAAGAAAATCAACGAAATAAAAGTCCTTCGGACGGTCACGGTAATTATTATAGTTATTTGTTAAGTAGTAATAAAATTTTAGCCTTACAGTAAAATTTTAAGCTTTTTTTATTGAATATGTAGTAATAAAAGCGAAATAGTGTAAGATTAAGAGGATAATTGTTAAGATAAGTGGGATAGGTAAAATAAAATCATCTAACACCCGCTTCAACCTGACATTGCGGACGAGCCGCAAAGCAGGTTAAGCGAATGTTAGACGGACGCCCCAAATTGGGGCGCAGAAAATAAATTTACCCATTCAATTTGCCTTTTTTGTTGTTTAAATACAGGCATAGAATATTGAAAAATGGAGAATTAATAAATGAATGAAAGCAGAATAAAAATTTTGAAAGAAGAAAATATTAACAAAGCACTTTTTAAGCTGGGTATTCCTATGGTTATCAGCTTGTTAGTAGCAGCTTTATATAATGTTGTAGACACATACTTTGTGTCTGGATTGGGAAAAGAGGCTGTTGCCGCTGTTTCTGTTGCATTTCCAATTCAACTTATTTTTCTAGGTATAGGCTTAACATTTGGTGCAGGAGCAGGTTCTTATATATCAAGATTACTTGGAGGCAATAATAGAAAAGAAGCAAATGTTGTAGCTACAGTTTCTCTATTTTCCAGTATGATTTTAGGAATAATAACATCTATTGCATTGTTTGGTTATTTAGAGAGTGTTTTGAGATTCATGGGCGCAATTCCCTCTATTATGGAACTTTCAAAATCCTATACAGACATATTTATAGTGGGTGGTGTTTTAGGAGCAATCAATGTAACACTTGGGAATTTGGCTGTTGCACAAGGAGCTGCTAAAATTTCTTTAAGAGCTATGATTATAGGCTCTGTATCAAATATGATTTTAGATCCAATATTCATATTCGGATTGAATTTAGGAGTAAGAGGTGCTGCTATTGCAACACTAATAGCTAGAGTGATAACAAGTATGATATATGTTATTTACTTTATAGGAGATAAAAATTTAATTGAAATAAAAGTATATAATTTCAAGCCTACTATTGCGATTTACAAAGAGATCTTGAAGATAGGAATTTCCATGTTAATACTTCAGCTCTTGCAAACCATATCCATGAGCAAAATATCCTATGCCGTTTCTTTCTATGGCGAAGAAGCAATTGCTGCAATGGGTATTGTTCTTAGAATTGTAACATTGGGAGCAAATATTGTATTTGGATATATGAAAGGTTTGCAACCCTTAGCAGGTTTTAATTATGGAGCAAAAAATTATGGACGAGTGCAAGAAGCTATAAAAGCGAGCATTAAATGGACAAATATATTTTGTGTAGCGTGGACTCTGGTAATCTATGTATTTGCATCAAATATATTATCTATATTTGGAACTGATGAAGGCGTGATAAGTATAGCAATTCCGGCATTAAGAGCGGGTGTAATAATGTTTGTAACATTTGGATTCCAATTTAGCTACTCTACATTGTATTTATCTATAGGAAAAGCATTAGACGGAGTATTTTTAAATTCATTAAGACAAGGAATTGTATTTATACCTATCATTTTATTGTTGCCTAAATTTATGGGATTGAATGGTGTGATATATGCTCAAGCAATCTCAGATTTATTGACAACGATAATCACAATTCCTTTTGCTGTTAGTGTTCATAAAAAATTGAAATTGAAAACAAAGGGAAATTTATCATTTTGAGATAGATATAGCAGAAAAAATTAAGAAGCGTCTAACACTCGCTTCAACCTGACATTTGTTTTGGCACGAAAGTTGCTTAAGGCGGTCATTGCTAACGCAATTCTCTTTTTTATGCAACTTTCGTGCCAACTTTGCTGACGCTATACGCTTCGGCAAAGACACAAATGCAGGTTAAGCAAATGTTAGATTGACCTGCCTAAAGGCAGGCGGGTAACGGAACCAATCGAAGCATTCTTTCGACGAAAAATAAAAATAATTGCAATGAAAAAAGACATTGCAAGAAGGAAGGTCGAAATGAAACAAAAAAGATTGGTTTCAATGATTGGAATGTTGGTAGTACTTATTAGTGCTTTATTTATGATTACAGGGTGTCCCAATAAACCTTTAGGAAAACCTCAATATACAAAAGAAAATTTTGTATTAAAATTTAAGAATGAAAGCGGCAAAAAGTGTTATGTAGAAATAAGTGGTCGCTCATACTCTACAGAAACAGTTATTGCTAATGGTGAAAACTGGGAGAGTTCTTTTGATTTTCCGCCTGTATTAAAAACTGAAATACCTAGTGATGGCACCGAAAAATCCATAACTGTTAAGGATGTTGTTGTAAGTGGAAAAAGTCCTAATCTAGGCTACTTCTATAATCCAAGATTTACCATTGAAGTGATATCTGATAGTTCTATGTATAGGGGTAAGCTGGAGGATTTTAATAGTAAATCAAAAACTCAATATACAGGAGGAACTTTCCACATAAAATTAGACGGAAATACCTTTAAACTTGATTTTATAAATTAAAAACATAAGAGGAAAGTATAGCTATGAGTAAAGGTAAGCCAATAAAACCGGCTGATACTCAATCAAATATGCAAAATCCGAATAAGGGTACAGCCGGTACAAATCGTCAGTATGACCAAAATTAAGGTAATCCTGGCGAACAGCTAATCCAAATAGAAAAGGGAAGTAATTTTAGTATATGTAGTAATAAGTTCCGTGATTATTACATATACCATTTATTTATTGGTTAATAATAAATCTAACACCCGCTTCAACCTGACATTGCGGAGTAGCCGCAAATGCAGGTTAAGCGAATGTTAGACAGATGCCTTACGGCACAATTAACTGCAACTTTGAAAAAATGGTGCGTGTTTTTTGTAAATTAAAGTGTGTAAAACCCAAATTAAAAGCTTAGGTTCTTTCGAGTAAAGTTGTGTTTTATTATAGTGGCTACTTGGATAAGGAAAATAGAACTTTTATCTGAGAATTTTAAAACTAGTTTAGGAATTCAACGAGTTAAAAGTCCTTCGGACGGTCTGGTAATTATAATAATTACTTTCTAAGGAAAAATAACTTTTATCTGAGTGTTTTTAAACTTTTTAAGGAAATCGACGAGTTAAAAGTCCTTCGGACGGTCATGGTAATTATTATAATTATTTGCTAAGTAAAGTAAAATTTTAGCTTTATAGTAAAATTGTTGATTTTTTAATTTAATGATGAAAAGCTGTATAGGCTAAAAAAAGTCTAATTGTTAAGAATAAGCCTATGATATTTTATAAAAGATTAGTTTTGTAAATAATATAGAATTATAGTTAAATAAATAGTTTTTAGTATATGCGTTAAGTAATATGAAAGTTATATATGCAAATAATAAAGCTTTATAGTAAAATTTTAAGTTTTTTATTTATTAAATATAGTAATAAAAAGCAAAATAGTGTAAAATTAAAAGCATAATTGTTAATATAAGCGATTAAATAAACTAAAAGTGTCTAACACCCGCTTCAACCTGACATTGCGGAGGAGCCGCAAATGCAGGTTAAGCGAATGTTATGCTCACATGCTACTGGTGTGGTTGCTAAAGAAAAAGTACGAGACTTTCGTCGCTTGTAAAAAAAGTAATTTTAGATGGAGATTAAATGATATTTAAAGAAATCAAAAAAGGTTCAACATGGGTTGAAGTTGATTATATGGCAACATGGAAATATGGATATGATTTTATTCTGGATGCCGTTCAAGTTTTAATCGATATGGATTTCAAAGATAATACCCAAAAAGCAGCTACTTTTTTTATTGCTGGAGCCCCCGATGAAGATCATATCGAGGAATTAAGAAAATCAAACCTTAAAGTAAGAGAATGTCCTGTATTTCAAAAAGAATGCGGGGGAATTTCGATTGCAGGAAGCAGCTCATTTATGGAGGTCTCATTTCAAATTTGTTTCTTTAACCAGACTAATGTTATTAAATTGTTTTGTCCGGTAAAAGAATACTTCGAAAAAAATGGCGATCGGGTCTTTGATAACTATCTTAATAGTATTGAAATAAAAGCATATTGTGCAGATACAGAAAGAAGAATAAGAGACGAATTGAAAATAAATTAAAGAAATAAGGCACATAACATCGTTTTCAAAGCCGACAAACCGGTCAAGCCGGTTTGCGGTTTAAAACAATGTTAGATTGACCTGCCTAAAGGCAGGCAGGTAATGGAACCAATCAAAACATTCCTTCGACAAAAAATAAAATAATTGCAGTGAAAAAAAGGACACTGCAAGAAGGAAGGATTAAAGATGAAACAGAAAAAAATAGTTTCAATGATTGGAGCATTAGTTTTAATAATTAGTGCAGTAGTGTTAATTACAGGTTGTCCTAATAAGCCGGCGGAATATACAAAAGAAGATTTCGTTTTAAAATTTAAAAATGAAAGCGGTCAAAAGTGTTATGTGGAAATACACGGTTGGTCATACGATAAAATCAATGTTCACGTTAGTTTTCCTGATGTGTTAAAAACTGAAATACCTGTAGGCAGTGAAAAAAATATAACTGTTAAAGATGTCGTTGTAAGCGAAAAAACTTCTAAACGAATTGAGCCATATAATCAACATTTTATGATCTTAGTGGTGTCTGACAGTCCTATGTATAGCGGCAAATGGCACAATTTTGATAGTAAATCCAAAACTCAATATACAGAAGGAACTTTCCATATAAAACTAGAAGGAAGCACCTTTAAGGTTGATTATACAAACTGATAATCAATCAAATATGCGAAAACCCAATAAGGTATAGCTGGTACAAATCGTCAGTATGACCAAAATTAAGGTAATCCTGGCGAACAGCTAATCCAAATAGAAAAGGGAAGTAATTTTAGTATATGTAGTAATAAGTTCCGTGATTATTACATATACCATTTATTTATTGGTTAATAATAAATCTAACACCTGCTTCAACCTGACAAACGGGACTGAGCCCGTTTGCAGGTTAAGCGGATGTTATACGGACGCCCGCTGGGCGCTGTGATGGGATAATAAATGAGAAAAATTACAATTATATTTATATTATTTTGTATAGTATTTGTTTCATGTTCACAAAAACAAATTCCATTTAACAAAAAACAATGGGTGAGAGAAAAAAATCGATTTTATATGACCGATTCGCTTATTAAAAATTTAAATGAAGATAAACCGAAAAGAGCTGAAATATTTGATTTGCTTGGAACACCAGAACTTGAAGGACGAATTAAAGATACAGAAGTCTCTTATTGGTTAAAATCTGATGGTTTTCTTGCTATGTGGGAATTATATATTTATTTTGATGATAATGGAAACTTTGAATCCGCTGTGGTTGCATATGCCGATTAAAAAACAAAGAAGTATCTTTTCAGTAAGTCAAGATCGCTGAAAAAATAAATTGAACTTTAAGATTCAGCTTAAAAAGCTTTCTTACATCACATACTCACCGCTTTTATGAAATATTTTGTGTGAAATATTTTGTGTTGACAAATACATAAAATAGTATGTATAATATAGATGTATATGACATTTGAATGGGATGAAAATAAAAACTCTGAAAACATACGGAAGCATCAGGTTTCTTTTGAAAAAGCGCAGGATACTTTTTTTGATGCAAACCGTATGATTTTAGAAGATATAAAGCATTCCAGTTCTGAAAAACGTTATTTTTGCATTGGAAAAACAGACGAAGGAATTTTGACAGTGCGTTTTACAATACGCGGTCAAAATATTAGGATTTTCGGCGCAGGCTATTGGCGCCAAGGAAAGAAACTCTATGAAGAGCATTTACAGTAACCCCGAAAAAGCAGTAATGGAAGCATTGGATTCTGCCATTATTAGTGGCGGATTTTCTTCCTTCACCAGCAGAGCTTATAAAAACAACAAAGAAAAATAACAATCTCAATAGATTCTGATTGTATTAGTTTTTTCAAAGCAGAAGCAAAGAAAAATAATACAAAATATCAGACTATGATGAATGAAGTACTTTCTCAGTATGCAAAGCATTATGCGGTAAATTGAATTGTAGAATAGAACAATCGTATAACACCCGCTTCAACGCTGACATTGCTGTGCAATGCAGGTTAAGCGAATGTTATACGGATGCCTGAAGGCACAATTAACTGCAACTTTGAAAAAGTAGGGTGTTTTTTGTAAATTTAAGGCTTAAAACTAAAATTAAAAGCTTAGGTTCTGTGAGTAAAGTTTTGTTTTATTATAATATCTACTTGGATAAGTAAAAATAAGCTTTCATCTGAGTATTTTAAACTCGTTTAGGAAATCAACGAAATAAAAGTCCTTCGGACGGTCTGGTAATTATAATAATTAACTTACTTAGGAAATAAAAATGAGTCTTATAATAATATTTTTTTTATTGATAATTTATATTCCGTTTCTTTTTATTAAAGATGAAAAAAGTAAATTATATTTCAGAATAATTGTGATAATATCAAATATATGTTTAATGCTTTTATCAATATTTTCTTTTCAATTATTAAGATGTTTAAGTGTTATTGGAGTACTTATATACTTTTATTTATGTATGCTAGTTATAATTTTAAACATCTTATTTGTTATAACAAACATTATAAAACTAAAAAATAAGGGATTATTTTTTAATACCAATTGCGTTTTCTATTTTCTTTAGTTTTTGATTATAAAAATCAGTTATCGGAAAGAATTGCTTTAAAATTGAATTTAAAAATATAAAAATGAGCTTGATAGTTATATTACGAATAATGTAAAAATGAAAGTATACGAATATTTGATAATTATGTAGGAATTATATGGGATCCTGGTTTTAGATACATATAGTGTTATAATTTATGATAAAATAATAATTTAGATATTTTATATGATTCATCTGAAGATATGTTTGAGGATAAAGAAATGTATAATGAATTTAAAAAAGCTTTTGAATATGAAAAAATTGTTAATTTAATAAAAATTGAGGATAACTATTTTAGATGTAATATACATCAGTAAACGATTGCGTATAACACCCGCTTCAACCTGACATTGCGGAGGAGCCGCAAATGCAGGTTAAGCGAATGTTAGATGGATGCCTAACGGCACAATTAACAAAAGTAGGGTGTATTTTTTTGTAAATTAAAGTGTAAAACCCAAATTAAAAGCTTAGGTTCTTTGAGTAAAGTTATGTTTTATTATAATATTTACTTGGATAAGAAAAATAAATTTTTATCTAAGAATTTTAAAACTTGCTAAGGAAATCAACGAGTTAAAAGTCCTTCGGACGGTCTGGTAATTATGATAATTACTTTCTAAGGAAAAATAACTTTTATCTGAGTGTTTTAACCTTTTTAAGGAAATCGACGAGTTAAAAGTCCTTCGGACGGTCTGTGTTTATAATAATTGCTTTCTACAGAAAATTAAAATACATCTAAGTATTTTAAACTCGTTAAGGAAATCAATAAAATAAAAGTCCTTCGGACGGTCATGGTAATTATAATAATTAACTTGTTAAGTAAAATAAAACTTTTATTCAAGGATTTTAAAACTAGTTAAGAAAATCAACGAAATAAAAGTCCTTCGGACGGTCACGGTAATTATTATAGTTATTTGTTAAGTAGTAATAAAATTTTAGCCTTACAGTAAAATTTTAAGCTTTTTTTATTGAATATGTAGTAATAAAAGCGAAATAGTGTAAGATTAAGAGGATAATTGTTAAGATAAGTGGGATAGGTAAAATAAAATCATCTAACACCCGCTTCAACCTGACATTGCGGACGAGCCGCAAAGCAGGTTAAGCGAATGTTATGTGGATGCACCAGTGGTGCACGATGTTGAATTATAGGAAAATATATGGGTATAAGTGAAATTTTTTCCAGCGAATTGTATAATGTAGAGAAATTTTATGAATATTTCTCTGAAGAAGATATAAAAAACATCCCGTTTGATTTATATAATTTAATTGATATAGAACAAAAATATGAAAATCAATTTATATTTCAAAATTTTGTTGTGTTTTTTTCTGATTTATATGTTAGTTTAAATATTAATGATAAGGATTTTAAATATATAGATTCAAAATTGGATGAAATTGATTTTTCTCAGAAGTTTTCAGCATATTTGTATTCTGATTTTTTAATAAAGAAAGAAGGGGCAATTTTTGTATTTGCAAAAATGAGAAAGAAAAGTAACTGTAAATACTTAGAAACAGCATTTATTAATGAATATTATAAAAAAAATCCTATATTAACTGCTAGATGCCTTAGGGAATTATTCTACTTGGGAAGTAATAAAGCAAATGAATATGAAAAATTACTTTTTGAAAATATTGATGTAATTAATTTTATTACAATTATTTTGCTTTATGATAAAGATCTTAGTGAAAGAGTATTAGAATTATATAAAAATGAAGAATTTTTAAAAAATATAAAAATTAGCGACATTGAAGATTTTATTATGAGTTTTGAAATATTCATAATAAATTTGTTGGGTGTAAATAAGATAAAAGATTTTAAAAGAGATGAATATATAAATAGTTTTAATTACTATATAAAAATATATGGTTCTTATGAAGTAAAAGATTTTAATTCATTTTATAAAAAAAGTTTTCAGGAATTGAAAATTAACACATAACACCCGCTTCAACCTGACATTGCGGAGTAGCCGCAAATGCAGGTTAAGCGGTAGTTATGTGGACTGCCCTCCGGGCAGCATTCGTTAAGCGTGAAAGTTTATAACCTTCTATAATTTAAATAATAAAATCTATTGGAGCTTTTTACTTTCTCTTGGGACTATATAAAAAATAAATTTTGTGATAGAATATTAGCTGAGGTAAAGAGATGATAAATGTTTTTATTGATGAGATTACGCCTTGTCTCAGTGATGCTAAAACAGGCGAGCTCGTTCAAACAGAGGTTATACAAATTATTCGAAAATCTTTTTTGAAAAAGTATAATAAGAAAAATGGATGGTATACAGACTGGGATAAACTTATCGATGATAATGAAGTTTATGCTCTCGTCGTGGAAGGCTCTGTTGATATACAAGGACTGGTTTCTATTGTAAAAGATGAGGATGCAAAAGCATGTTATATTTCATGGATGTGTGCGAGTCCTGAAAATAATCATCAAATTACAAAAGAAATTAGATATAAAGGTGTTGGCGGACATTTGTTTGCTATTGCTGCGAAAAAATCAATCGACTTTGGTTTTGACGGAATGATGTACGGATTTGCAGCGAATAAAATTTTACTTGATCATTATGTCGAAAAATTTAATGCTGAATTTATCGGAATTCTTCATCCGTTTCAATTTGCAATAGATGAAGAAAATGCAAAAAATATAATGGAGGTTTATACTTATGATTGGACTGATGAAAAATTATAAAGAAAGTTTAAAAGATACACCGCAACCAATATTGTTGTCTGAAATGAAAAATAGCATCGATTTGAAAGCGTTATTTTCTTATGCAAAAGCAAACAATATGAAAGTTTCTGAATTATCAGAAACTGATAAGAAAAAATTTGTCAAGACTAGAGGTCTATTATAGTTTAAATGTAATGTAAATGAACTAGTATTTAAATACTAAAAACACATAACACTCGCTTCAACCTGACAATTGTTTTGTCACGAAAGTTGCTTAGAGGCGGTCATTGCTAACGCAATTCCCTTTTTTATGCAACTTTCGCGCCAACTTTGCTGACGCTTACGCGTCGGCAAAGACACAAATGCAGGTTAAGCGAATGTTATGTGGACTGCCCTTCGGGCAGCTTCTTTCATGGGTAATAGTCTTAAAATCAAAAATAATGTATAATACCTAGTAAAAATTAATTTTCGGGTGTAAAAATGCAAAATACTAAGTCCATAAGATTTATAGATTTATTCGCCGGAATTGGAGGTATTCGAATTCCATTTGATGAACTTGGATATAGTTGTGTCTTTTCTTCCGAATGGGACAAAAATGCCTGTAAAACGTATACTGCAAATTTTGGTGATATTCCCTGCAGGTGATATCACAAAAATACCGGCACAAAATATTCCTACCCATGATATCCTCTTAGCGGGTTTCCCTTGTCAGGCTTTTTCAATTATGGGAAAAATGCAGGGGTTTAATGATACTCGAGGAACGATGTTTTTTGAGATTGAAAGGATTCTCTCTTATCATAAACCTAAAGTAGTTTTATTGGAAAATGCAAAACAACTTACAACTCATAACAAAGGAAATACTTTTTAAAGTTATTTTACAAAGGCTTACTCAATTAGGTTACCATTTGAAATATCAAGTATTAAATGCTCTTGATTTTGGTTTGCCGCAAAAAAGAGAAAGAATAATAATTATTGGTTTTTTGGATAAAAATCAATCAAATAAATTTAATTTTGATTTTGAAAAAAAAAGATTACAGTCTTGAAAATATCTTGGAAAATGAAAATCAAATTGATAATAGTTTCTATGCCTCTCCTGAAATTCGGAAAAAACGTCTAGCAATGACTGAAGACAAAATTAAATTTTTCCCTTCTGTATGGCATGAAAATAAGTCCGGTAACATATCAATTTTAGATTATTCATGTGCATTAAGAACTGGAGCATCATATAATTATCTTTTAGTAAATGGAGTACGCAGATTTACTCCAAGGGAATTGCTTAGATTACAGGGATTCCCAGATACTTATAAAATTGTTGTTTCTACACAAGAAATTAGACGGCAGACAGGAAATTCTGTAGCTGTACCAATGATTAGAATGGCAGCAAAGAAAATAGATTTAATTTTACGAGGAGAAGAAAATGGAGCAACATCCGAAACTTCGAGATTCCAAAAGACTGACAACAAAAGAATTATATCCGCTTAATATTTTCCCAAATAATTTAATAACTGAAATTGGAAGTTATTTTGTTTATCTCTTATATATAGGACGAACTGACATCACTGGAGCCGATTGGAGTAATGCTTTTGCGCAAGCGATAAAAGGTATGCATTTAGACTCTCCTGTTGGTATTGCTGATGTTGTGCTAAATAAAAATTGCTGGTCAATGAAAACAGTCAAAAATCCTTCTCCTTTTTCTGCAAAAAACATTCGTCTTATAAGCGGTCGTTGCTCTCCGGATTATTCATATGGAATTACCGACCCGCATAAAGATGTTCAGAAAACGGGAGAAGCTGTTTTAGGAATTTGGAATGAACGAGTAAATATTGCAAATGATCATTATAGTCAATTACGAACTTCTATATTGGTGCGGAGTAATGATTTACTTTCATATAGTTTGTTTGAAGAAGAAACTCTTAGGTATAGAACAACAGATTATCATTGGGATGTAAATAAAAACGGAAATTTAATTGAGTTAGATAAAAGAGAAAGACTTTGTTTTACATGGCAACCCCATGGTTCACAATTTACAATACATACAGAAATTCCTGATAGTGCTGTAAAATTCACGATAAAACAACCTCCGAAACTTGAAAGAAAGGATATTTTAGAAAAAATTCATTTTGACAATTCTTGGATAACAATTATAAAATAGATATCACATAACACTCGCTTCAACCTGACATTGCGGAGTAGCCGCAAATGCAGGTTAAGCGAATGTTAGTTGGACATTGCTAGCGCAATGCATTTTTTGGATTACTGTACTAATTATCGTTTTTTGTGTAAAATTACAAAAAGGATTTATTCATAAGACACTATGATAACAACGAATATATTATCGGGAGATTGTCTGGAAAAACTAAAAGCATTACCCAACTCTTCCGTCGACCTTATTGTTACCTCACCTCCTTATGCCGATCAGCGGAAAAATACGTATGGCGGTATAAAACCGGAGAAATATGTATCATGGTTTCTTCCGATTGCTGCGGAGCTTTTTAGAGTTTTGAAAAATGACGGTACTTTTATTCTCAATATAAAAGAAAAGGTTCAAAACGGGGAACGCAGCACGTATGTTCTTGAATTAATCTTGGAAATGAAAAAGCAAGGCTGGTTATGGACAGAAGAATTTATTTGGCACAAAAAAAACTGTTATCCCGGAAAATGGCCGAACAGGTTTAGGGATGCGTGGGAGCGTTTGTTACAATTCAATAAAATAAAAAAATTTAATATGTATCAAGAAGCTGTAATGGTTCCTATGGGAGATTGGGCAAAAAATAGGCTTAAAATTATCGGAAGTCGATAAAATACGGGACAACTCAAAAGTCGGAAGCGGTTTTGGAAAAATATTTCAAATTGGCTTGAAAGAGATAGGGCATATCCAACCAATGTCCTTCATTTAGCCACTGAATGCGGTAACAAAACCATAGTGCTGCATTCCCTGAAAGTTTGCCTGAATGGTTTATAAAATTATTTACTCAAGAATATGACACTGTCTTGGATCCTTTATGGGATCGGGTACGACAGTCTTTGTTGCAAACCGTATGAACCGTCATGCGATAGGAATTGATATTGTAGATGAATACTGTGAAAAGGTACAAAAGAAAATCAATGAACAAGAGATAATGTTGTTTGAACGTGAGGTTAACTATGGGTAGTTTGAGCATAGATGACGTAAAAATATATGTTGAAAACCATATTGGTACCTTTCATAAAAAGAGAATAAGCAGTTTAGATAATTTAAAACTATCGACAATCTTAAAAAGAAAGAATCCGTATCTTTTTAAAGCAAAAAATATTTTAACTGCCGAACAGATTGTATCCGGATTTTTAAATGCTCATATTTCCTCAAATGAAGAAACAATCTTTGGCGACTGGCTTGAAGGACTTGCTCTTTTCATTAACTCTAAAGTGTATGGAGGTTATAAATCCGGTATACAAGGTATTGACCTTGAATTTGATGATAAGAATACACGTTATATTGTCAGTATAAAATCGGGTCCTAATTGGGGTAACAGTTCTCAAATTAAGAAAATGATTGCCGATTTTAAAACAGCTAAAAAGACATTACGGACAAGCAACTCTCAGTTACATATTGTTGCAGTGAACGGCTGCTGCTACGGTAAAGAAAAGAATTATGATAAAGGTGATTATTTTAAATACTGCGGTCAGCAATTTTGGGAATTTATTTCAGGAGATGAAAATTTATATATTGATATCATTGAACCGTTAGGATTTAAAGCAAAAGAAAAGAGTGATGAGTTTATGCAGTCATATACACAGATGATAAATAAATTTACCGGAGAATTTATCCAAAACTATTGTTTATCTTCCGGTGAAATCGACTGGAATAAAATAGTAAAATTTAATTCTGCAAAAGAAAAATAAAAATGGTTATCAACTAACACCCGCTTCAACCTGACATTGCGGAAGAGCCGCAAATGCAGGTCAAGCGTTAGTTAGATGGATGCCTAACGGCACAATTAACAAAAGTAGGGTGTATTTTTTTGTAAATTAAAGTGTAAAACCCAAATTAAAAGCTTAGGTTCTTTGAGTAAAGTTATGTTTTATTATAATATTTACTTGGATAAGAAAAATAAATTTTTATCTAAGAATTTTAAAACTTGCTAAGGAAATCAACGAGTTAAAAGTCCTTCGGACGGTCTGGTAATTATGATAATTACTTTCTAAGGAAAAATAACTTTTATCTGAGTGTTTTAACCTTTTAAGGAAATCGACGAGTTAAAAGTCCTTCGGACGGTCTGTGTTTATAATAATTGCTTTCTACAGAAAATTAAAATACATCTAAGTATTTTAAACTCGTTAAGGAAATCAATAAAATAAAAGTCCTTCGGACGGTCATGGTAATTATAATAATTAACTTGTTAAGTAAAATAAAACTTTTATCTAAGGATTTTAAAACTAGTTAAGAAAATCAACGAAATAAAAGTCCTTCGGACGGTCACGGTAATTATTATAGTTATTTGTTAAGTAGTAATAAAATTTTAGCCTTACAGTAAAATTTTAAGCTTTTTTTATTGAATATGTAGTAATAAAAGCGAAATAGTGTAAGATTAAGAGGATAATTGTTAAGATAAGTGGGATAGGTAAAATAAAATCATCTAACACCCGCTTCAACCTGACATTGCGGACGAGCCGCAAAGCAGGTTAAGCGAATGTTAGGTTGATGGTTTTACTAGAGCTGCTGGATTGGAGGTATATAATGAAACGCACTTTCTTACTAATCATGACTTTGCTCGCACTCGCAGCGGTTTCTGCGGAAGAACAAAAATGTTTCGGTGAAAAACCGCACGCCGACACCGTGGGCGACATAGTGTTTGCAGACGGCACAGCGATGGCGTGGCGAGAGGGGCTTTCCTTCACCGATGAGCAAAAAGCGGCTGCAATCGCAGTCATCTTTTATGTGGGAACGGAATGTTCCAACGACGGGCGAAAGCGGATACTTGGTGTGGGATTAGTCCACTCTAATGATTATGTCAGATGGTGTGATAGTGATGCATGGGCATACTGCGAATATATTAAACCGATAGAATGCTCCATAAACGGCTATATCGGTAAATACACTTTTGAAGGAGATACCGACGGAAGCGATAACCTTGAACAAATCGGTGCATGCCTTTCTACGCGGGCTCAGAATCTTACGGACGACGAAGTCGCTTATTGGTATCCGGCAGGAAGACCTTTTGATGATACGGAAAATGAAAGCCTTTACCCTGCATTCTACTTTGCAAAAAACTATGCAAAACAAAGCAAAAGTCATGTCTACGGAACGCGCTACGAGAAAGGCTGGTATCTTCCATCGATTGCGGAACTGTTCCAGATATGGAAAAACAAAGAAACTGTGGACGCTGCGATACGGCTTTGCGGAGGAGATGAATTTGGAGAATGGCATTATTTGTCATCGACACAATTTATCGACAAAACAGATTATACTCACGAACTCTACTTCTTTACGGGAAGTGAGCATGGAAGAGAAAAAGACTTTGGAGAATTTGTCTGCGCAATCCGCGAATTTGACGGACGGTAAAATATGGAGCTGAAGTGTTTGCAAACGAAGAAATACAACTATAAGGCCGGTAAAATAACAGCCTAACAATCTAACAATATTTTCAAAACCGAGAATTCAAGGTTTTGTTTGCGTTACGGTTTAAAACAATGTCAGACGGACGCCTCCGGCGTGCTGATTTTTAGGAGAGAAAAAATGAAAAAAATAATTGTATTTTTATTCTTAATATTTACTTCAATCCCGGCTTTTGCTTATGACTATAGAGAAATTATTTTCGGAAATAATTATAAAAATATCAAAGAATGTACGGATGACAAAATATTAAAATATTTTAAAAGTCAAAAAAGCATAAAAGATGGGGATGATGGAGATAAATATGTACGTCTTTTTGAAGAAAATTATGAAAACGGAACTATCTACCGTCTTTTAACAAGTTATGAAACTTTGAATGATGAAAATCTATCAAAAATATATGAAAATAAAACGAGACTCAGACAATGGGTTTATATAAAAGTTAATGGGAATTTTCATGAAATATCATCTGAATATATTTATATACTGATATCAGGAGACGGCACGGTAAGGAGCTGGGATGAAGACAATTATGGCAATGTATCCGTTATAGAGCGAAATAATAAAATCATAGGAATACTGGAATTCAACACTGCCAAGCGTGAAATATTTTATTCTGATATTTCAGATGAAGGTGAAACTGATGATTCGGATAACTATAAAATCCGGGAGACAACCGAACGTTCTACTTCAGCAAATTTTAAATATTGGAAAGATTTACAAAACGGAGCTTTTTATGAAAACCGGTCGGGAGATGAATGTTTACATTTAATAAGGGAAGATGCGGAAATTCCTGTAATTAATATCAATTATTCATATCCGCTTATTGATAAAGTACGTCCGTTTAAATATACAATTCAAAATGCTTTTGACGGCAATCCCGCAACGAGTTATGTAGAAGATACGGAAGATGACACAATAAAAATTTCATTATATTCAAAAAATCTTAGTTCAAAATGCATAAAAATGAAAATCATAAATGGCTATGCACAAAATGAAAGGCTTTATAAAAACAATAATCGAATAAAAGTTATTGATTCATTGAATGAAAAATCTGCGGCAGTTATCTTAAAAGATGAAAATCTTGAACCGCAAATTGTAAATTGGATTGATTATGGTTTTTATGTAAAGGAACTTTATAAGGGAAAAAAGTATAATGATACATGTGTTGCCGAATTGGATTTTCAATCGGAAAATGGAAATTGGATATTTGAAAACTAATCATCTAACACCCGCTTCAACCTGACATTGCGGACAAGCCGCAAATGCAGGTTAAGCAAATGTTAGACAGATGCCTAACGGCACAATTAACTGCAACTTTGAAAAAAATAGGGTGTATTTTTTAATACATAAAAGTGTAAAATCCAAATTAAAAGCTTAGATTCTTTGAGTAAAGTTATGTTTTATTATAATATTTACTTGATTAAGGAAAAGAAAACTTTCGTCTGAGGGTTTTAAACTCGCTAAGGAAAACAACAAATAAAAGTCCTTCGGACGGTCTGGTAATTATAATAATTAACTTGTTAAGGAAAAATAAAGTTTTATCTTGGGATTTTATAACTCGTTTAGTAAATCAACAAAATAAAAGTCCTTCGGACGGTCATGGTAATTATTATAATTATTTGCTAAGTAAAATAAAATTTTAGCCTTATAGTAAAATTGTTGATTTTTTAAATTTAATGATGAAAAGCTGTATAGGTTAAAAAAAGTCTAATTGTTAAGAATAAGCTTATAATTTTAAGATAATATTATTTATAAAAGTTTAGTTTTGTAAATAATAAAGCTTTATAATAAAATTTTAAGTTTATTTATTAAATATAGTAATAAAAAGCAAAATAGTGTAAAATTAAAAGCACAATTGTTAATATAAGCGATTAAATAAACTAAAGGGCACCTCTAAAAACCCCCTTTAAAAAAGATTAAAAAGATGATAAAATGAGGTATGAAACAAAAAGGATTATTTGATGAAGAAGATCGTTTAAGAGTATTAAGTAACTTAGGTGATAGTCTTGAAAAATTAAACGAAAAAATAAATTGGGAAATATTCAAACCACTATTAAAAAAAGCATTAACCAAAGAGCCAAAAGGTTTAGGCGGAAGACCTGCATACGATTATGTAATGATGTTTAAAATAATAATCTTACAAAATTATACAACATAAGTGATGATCAAACGGAATATCAAATAAACGATCGACTATCCTTTATGAGATTTTAGGATTGGAATTAAAAGATAAAGTACCCGATTCAAAAACAATATGGCTTTTAAAGAAAAACTCATTGAAGCGAGTATCAAAAAGTTATTTGAAAAGTTTGGAAAAGAATTAGCTAGGAATAACTTAATAGGAAAAGAGGGAACGATAATAGATGCGACAATAGTAGAAGCTCCGATACAGCATAACAGCAAAGATGAAAATGAACAAATCAAAAATGGAAAAGTCCCTGAACAATGGCAAGAAGCAAAAAATAAGGCAAAATTATCGCAAAAAGACTGTGATGCGAGGTGGACAAAGAAGCACAAACGTAGCTATTACGGTTATAAAGATCATATAAAAGTAGATAAAAAAAGTAAGCTTATATTGAAAGTGACGGTAACAGCAGCCAATGTTCATGATAGTAGAGAGTTAAAAAATTTGGTTGAAAGGGAAGATGAAAGATTATACGCAGATAGTGCTTATATAGGAGAAGAAATAGAGAGAGTTTAAAAGCAGAAAGGAATAGAAGGACAAATTGTGAAAGAGGAGCAAGGGAAACCTCTTACTAAAAACAAAAATCAGTAACAGAAAAAATCAAAAATACGGGCGAGTAGAACATGTATTTGGCTTTATGACAAACTCAATGAAAGGTATCTATGTAAGAACGATAGGATTAGCTCGTGCAACATTTTCGATAATAATGATGAACTTAACATACAACTTATGCCGATATTGCTATCTAAAGAAATAAAATGAGGGAGCATATAGGTAATAAAATGAAAAGTAAGGGAACTTAAGATAAAGAATCCAAGTTTTACACTAGACAATTTATAAAAAAGCTACTAAAATAATAAATAGGTACACTAAAAAATAGGTTTTTAGAGGTGCCCTAAAAGTGTCTAACACCCGCTTCAACCTGACATTGCGGAGTAGCCGCAAATGCAGGTTAAGCGAATGTTAGGTTGACCTGCCTGAAGGCAGGCAGGTGCGGAACCAGCCTATAACATTTATTTCGACTGAAAAATAAATTTATAGGAGATTTTTATGGACGAATTTGTAGAACGCCTTGCAGGTATAGGAATTCCAGCATTGGTTTTTATAATCGTAATGAGTAGTACCGGTCTTGCAGGTGCAGCAGCAGTAACATCGACATTGGCATTACTTGGTCCCGGTGGAATGATAGGTGGAGTTATAACATTAATAGTTATAGGAGCCGGTTCTTCAGTAATAGCCAAATATGGGTATGAAACTATTATTTCTGCAACTTGTAAAAAAATAATGGAAAAAGAACATCTTTCAAAAGATGATATGTGTGCAAGGATAGATTCATATTATATTACTAAAGGCTTACGAGAAAAAATAAAAGCAAAAATTAGAGAATCATAAGTTTTGGGTTTTCTCCCTATGATTATATGAAAATTCATAGGGAGTTTTACTGTTTTATTATAAAAAAAGTATTTATTATAGACATAAAGGTATTATTATGGTATAATAAAACCATTAAGGAGATGCATATGCCGCAAATAGTACCAATTCGCGACTTAAAAAATACGAGTGCGATTTCAAATCTTTGTCATGAAACAAATGAGCCGATTTTTATAACAAAAAATGGCTATGGTGATATGGTTATTATGAGTATGGAAACATATGAAGGAAATGCTTTTTTTAATGATCTTTATAGTAATTTGGAAGAAGCAGAAATAGATTTGCAAAACGACAGGGTTTCCGATATTGATGAGGCTATAGAGGAGATAAAAGTCGCTATGATTTATGATATTCAAATCACTGATAAGGCAAAGAGATTTGAATGAAATTGTAAAATATATAAAAGAAATACTTGTAAATCCAGACGCTGTATCAAGTTTATTAGATGATTTTTTTAGACAAAAATCTTTTTTAGCTGAAAATCCATATATGTTTCCTCGATGTTCTATTTTGAAATTACATAAGAAAGGGTATCATCGTTTTATATTTAAGAATAATTATATAGCATTATATTTAATTGATGATAATAAAAAAGTAGTTACTATAATGCATATATTTTATGCAAAACGTGATTATGGAAAATTATTATAAATACCTAACACCCGCTTCAACCTGACATTTGTTTGTCATAAAACTTGCTTAATGTGCCTTTTCGGCACCGCAAGTTTTACGCCAACTTTGCCTTGCGCTTCGCGTCGGCAAAGGTACAAATGCAGGTCAAGCGTTAGTTAGGCGGACAGCTCTACTAGAGCTGCTTTGGGATAGGAGGAAATATGGCACGGGCAAGAAATAAAGATGATTTGCTTAAATTTGCAGCGGAAAATTATTCAAAATTGATGGATATTATTTCTAAAATGACTGAAAATCAAATGAACACGCTTTTTGATTTTTCCGGCGATAAAAGCAAAAAAGAAGCTCATTGGGAGCGCGATAAAAATGTTAGAGATGTCTTGATTCATTTGTATGAATGGCATCAACTTATGTTGAAATTCATAGAAAATAATGCTGACGGAAAAAGTAATATTCCGTTTTTGCCGGATGAGTATTCTTGGAAAACCTATGGAGCAATGAATGTCATGTTTTGGAAACGGCATCAGAATACAAGTCTTGAAAGTGCAAAAGCAATGCTAGCGGAAAGTCATAAAAAGATTCTTGCACTGGCTGAGAAATATTCAAATGAAGAGCTTTTTACGAAAAAATATTTTTCATGGACAGGAACAACTGATTTAGGTTCATATTTTGTAAGTACGACTTCAAGTCATTATGACTGGGCTATAAAAAAGATAAAATTGCATTGTAAAAAAATTGTATAAAAGTAAATATACACGAGAAATGTGCTAAAGATTGCAGAGTAGTGATGCATTCCTGTTATTTTTTATGTCATGGTAATATAGTAGAAAAATTATCAGAATAATAGTATAATCATAGGCGGTAAGGAGGTTGTTGATGGTAGAAACAGCTCTTAAAAAAAAAGCGATGGATTATTTTGCAATGCTTGATAACGAACAGGCACGGATGGTTATTTCATATATGGAAACAATTGAATGTTCCTCTGAAAAGCGAAATCGTACTCTTGCCGACCTAAAGGGTAAAATTCAGTTTGCTGATGGATATGACTATAAAGCAATGCGGAGTTCTTAATGGTTTTAGTAGATACTTCTGTGCTGATAAACTTTTTTCGTGGCAGGGAAACTGTTGGTACAGCATATTTTGAAAAATTGCTTGAGGAACAAAAACATTTTTGTATCAATGAATTTATTTATCAAGAGATTTTGCAGGGCTCAAAAGACGAAAAAGAATTTGCTATTTTGAAATCTTATTTAATTGATGTACCGTTATATTCGCTAAAACTCGGTATTCAATCCTTTTAAAATGCTGCTTGGTTGAATTTCCGTTGTCGTAGAAAAGGTGTTACAATTCGTAGTACGGTAGATTTGCTGATTGCAGAAACTGCGATTGAAAATAATATTCCGCTTCTACATGATGATGACGATTTTGCAAATATGGCTCGAATTATTACGGAGTTAACGCTGGCTGTGTAGATAAAAACGCCTAACACCCGCTTCAACCTGACATTTGTTTTGTCACGAAAGTTGCTGGGGGGGGGCGCTCGCTGCTAATGCAGCTCCCTTTTTATGCAACTTTCGCGCCAACTTTGCCTTACGCTATACGCGTCGGCAAAGGCACAAATGCAGGTTAAGCGAATGTTAGATTGATTGACGGCAATGCCGTCAACATTGGTGCAAGAATATGAGAAAATCAATATTTGAAACTGTCATTCATAGTAACATAAAAAATATTTGGAAAATAATAACCGATAATGAACATTATTCGTGGCGGAGTGATATTTCAGAAATAAAAATTATTGAGCCTCATCATAAATTTATAGAAGTATCAAAAAATGGCATACAAACAGTTTTTACAATAACAGCAATAAAACCATATAGTTTGTATGAATTTGATATGGAAAATAAATATTTTAGAGGACATTGGATTGGTCATTTTTATGAACTTTCAGAAAAAGAAACAAAAATAGTGTTCACAGAAATCTTGAATATAAAAAATCCTATTATGGAAATACTTTCATATATATGTATGAATTTAAAAAGTATGCAGAAAAAATATGTTTCGGATTTGATTAAAGAATTGGAAAAACAAAAAGTATCAACTACTTGAAATTATACATATAATGCGTATAATAAGATTAGATATAAAATGACGGTAAAAGAAATAGAAAAGATACTAAAAGCAGATGGTTGGTATTTTGTGGCATCAAAAGGTTCTCATAATCAATATAAACATGCTGTAAAATCAGGAAAAGTTACGGTACCGAATCATAGGGGAGATATACCAATAGGAACAGTGAAAGCAATTTTAAAGCAGGCAGGTCTGAAATAAGGATGATGGAGGAATATAAGATGAAATTAGCATATCCGGCAATTATAACATATTGTGAGGAAGATAATAGTTATAGCGTAGAATTTCCCGACTTGAAAGGCTGTGTTTCCGGAGGATTTTCTCTTATAGAAGCGATAGAGATGGGAATAGATGCGGCATCGGGTTGGATTTTAACGGAAATCGAAGAAGGAAATGCTGTACCGAAAGCAAGTGAGCCTAGAAAAATAAAACTACCTGATGATAAGAGTTTTATAAATATGCTTATTTTAGATATGGATTCGTACAGTGAAAAATATTCAACTAAATGCGTGAGAAAAAATATAACGCTTCCTAAATGGGTGAATACGCTTGCAGAAAAAAATAATGTGAATTTTTCACAATTATTACAGAATACGATAGTAGAAAAATATGTAGGTGCTATGTAAAAGTATCTAACACCCGCTTCAACCTGACATTGCGGAGTAGCCACAAATGCAGGTTAAGCGAATGTTAGACAGATGCCTAACGGCACAAATAACTGCAACTTTGAAAAAGTAGGGTGTATTTTTTTGTAAATTAAAGTGTAAAACCCAAATTAAAAGCTTTGGTTCTTTGAGTAAAGTTATGTTTTATTATAATATTTACTTGATTAAGGAAAATAAAACTTTTATCTAAGGATTTTAAACTCGTTAAGTAAATCAACGAGTAAAAGTCCTTCGGACGGTCATAGTAATTATAACAATTATTTGCTAAGTAAAGTAAAATTCTAGCCTTATAGTAAAATTATTGATTTTTTTAAATTTAACGATGAAAAGCTGTATAGGTTAAAAAATAAAGTTTTATTGTTAAGAATAAGTTATAATTTTAAGATAATATTATTTATAAAAGATTAGTTTTGTAAATAATATAGAATTATAGTTAAAATAATAGTTTTTAATATATGCGTTAAGTAATATGAAAGTTATATATGCAAATAATAAAGCTTTATAGTAAAATTTTAAGTTTTTATTTATTAAATATTGTAATAAAAAGCAAAATAGTATAAAATTAAAAGCATAATTGTTAATATAAGCAGGATAGGTAAAATAAAATCATCTAACACTCGCTTCAACCTGACATTGCGGACAAGCCGCAAATGCAGGTTAAGCGAATGTTAGATGGATGCCTAACGGCACAATTAACAAAAGTAGGGTGTATTTTTTTGTAAATTAAAGTGTAAAACCCAAATTAAAAGCTTAGGTTCTTTGAGTAAAGTTATGTTTTATTATAATATTTACTTGGATAAGAAAAATAAATTTTTATCTAAGAATTTTAAAACTTGCTAAGGAAATCAACGAGTTAAAAGTCCTTCGGACGGTCTGGTAATTATGATAATTACTTTCTAAGGAAAAATAACTTTTATCTGAGTGTTTTAACCTTTTAAGGAAATCGACGAGTTAAAAGTCCTTCGGACGGTCTGTGTTTATAATAATTGCTTTCTACAGAAAATTAAAATACATCTAAGTATTTTAAACTCGTTAAGGAAATCAATAAAATAAAAGTCCTTCGGACGGTCATGGTAATTATAATAATTAACTTGTTAAGTAAAATAAAACTTTTATCTAAGGATTTTAAAACTAGTTAAGAAAATCAACGAAATAAAAGTCCTTCGGACGGTCACGGTAATTATTATAGTTATTTGTTAAGTAGTAATAAAATTTTAGCCTTACAGTAAAATTTTAAGCTTTTTTTATTGAATATGTAGTAATAAAAGCGAAATAGTGTAAGATTAAGAGGATAATTGTTAAGATAAGTGGGATAGGTAAAATAAAATCATCTAACACCCGCTTCAACCTGACATTGCGGACGAGCCGCAAAGCAGGTTAAGCGAATGTTAGATTGACCTGCCTTGAGGCAGGCATGAGCGGAACCAATCAAAGCATTCTTTCGATGAAAAATAAAGATAATTGCAATTAAAAGGAAATTGCAAGAAGGAAGGTCGAAAGATGAAACAAAAAAGATTAGTTTCAATGGTTGGAGCATTAGTTTTAACAATTAGTGCAGTAGTTTTAATTACTGGTTGTCCGCAGGCTAATGGCGGAATATCAACAAAAAGTATAGTAGAGTTTGATTCTACAAGTGTAAAATGCAAAAAAATAAATTCATATCCTTATAGGGATGTAACAAGTGGAAGCCAAATACAAGAAAAGGATGAATTGCTGTTTGAAGCGATTTTGCCTTCAGATAAAATTGTCGAGAATTGGTATATCAATGATGTTAAACAAGAACATAAAACTAATTCGGTAATGTCATATAGGGTAGAGGCTTCCGATATTATAGGTGGAAATCTTAAAGTTAGGTTTACAACTAAAAATCCTGTAAAAGGAAATATAGAGTTTGATACTGCAAGCATAAAATGCAAAAAAACGAATTCATCCCCTTATACGGATGTAACAAATGAAAGCCAAATACAAGAAAAGGATGAATTGCTGTTTGAAGCGATTTTGTCTTCAGATAAAATTGTCGAGAATTGGTATATCAATGATGTTAAACAAGAACATAAAACTAATTCGGTAATGTCATATAGGGTAGAGGCTTCCGATATTATAGGTGGAAATCTTAAAGTTAGGTTTACAACTAAAAATCCTGTAAAAGGAAATATAGAATTTGATACTGCAAGTATAAAATGCAAAAAAAAGAATTCATACCCTTATATAGATGTAACAAGTGGAAGTCAAATACAAGAAAAGGATAAATTGATGTTTGAAGCGATTTTACCTACAGGTAAAGTTGTTGAAAACTGGTATATCAACGATGTTAAGCAGGAGTATGAAACTAATTTGGTAATGTCATATAGGGTAGAGGCATCCGATATTGTTGATGGAAAGATTAAAATTCGCTTTGTTTTTAAATAGATACGGAGGAATACTATGAGCAAAAATAAACCAATAAAACCGACTGATAATCAATCAAATATGCAAAATCCCAACAAGGGAACATCCGGAACAAATCGCCAGTATGACCAAAATCAAGGTAATCGTGGCGGGCAGCTTAATCCAAATAAAAAAGGGAAGTAATTTTAGTATATGTAGTAATAAGTGCCGTGATTATTACATATACTATTTATTTATAGTTAATAAAAAGAAAATCTAACACCCGCTTCAACCTGACATTGCGAGTCAAGCTCGCAAATGCAGGTTAAGCGAATGTTAGACAGATGCCTAACGGCACAATTAACTGCAACTTTGAAAAAAATAGGGTGTATTTTTTAATACATAAAAGTGTAAAATCCAAATTAAAAGCTTAGATTCTTTGAGTAAAGTTATGTTTTATTATAATATTTACTTGATTAAGGAAAAGAAAACTTTCGTCTGAGGGTTTTAAACTCGCTAAGGAAAACAACAAATAAAAGTCCTTCGGACGGTCTGGTAATTATAATAATTAACTTGTTAAGGAAAAATAAAGTTTTATCTTGGGATTTTATAACTCGTTTAGTAAATCAACAAAATAAAAGTCCTTCGGACGGTCATGGTAATTATTATAATTATTTGCTAAGTAAAATAAAATTTTAGCCTTATAGTAAAATTGTTGATTTTTTAAATTTAATGATGAAAAGCTGTATAGGTTAAAAAAAGTCTAATTGTTAAGAATAAGCTTATAATTTTAAGATAATATTATTTATAAAAGTTTAGTTTTGTAAATAATAAAGCTTTATAATAAAATTTTAAGTTTATTTATTAAATATAGTAATAAAAAGCAAAATAGTGTAAAATTAAAAGCACAATTGTTAATATAAGCGATTAAATAAACTAAAAGTGTCTAACACCCGCTTCAACCTGACATTGCGGAGTAGCCGCAAATGCAGGTTAAGCGAATGTTAAGCAGACCCTTCGGGCGGAAGATAATATGAATGAAGAATATTTATCACGAATTAAAAAAGCTCAAAATGAAGATGCGAAAATGCAGGTATTCAGTGAAATAATCGTAGAGAATACACTAAAAAGTAAAAACATTGAATATACTAAAGATAAAAAAATAAATGGAAATAAGGATGTGGATTTTCAAGTTAATTATGACAATTGGATTTACAATATTGAAATAAAGACACCTGGATTTATTAGGCGATTAAATACGGATATATTGTATTATTCTGTTGATTATCGTATAGATAATTTTGATCATAATCTAATTAAAACCGAGATTATTCCAAATTTATATAATAAGACTTCTGATAAGATGAATTATAAACAATACAGTATATTAACAAGGGAGGATTATCGACTTGAAGAATATTTGAAACTAATGAAAAGCAAAATAAATAAGGCTGATCATACTACGAATGTATTATTTATTTCTTTATATGACAGTCAGCATCTATGTGAATATTTCAAATTACTTGCTGATACCAATTCTTTAATAGACAGAATACTTAAGCATCGAGAATATGAAGATATTCACATAATCATTTTAGTTTGTTTTATAAAAAATTAAAGATAGTTCATATAATGATGAATTGTGTTTGGATGGAACAGATTGTTTCTTTTATGAAAATATGCATTCAAATCAGTATCATAAAGATGAATATATTTCAAAGCATACAAATCTTCTAAACATATTTCCCAATTTTACACTTTTTTTTAATTCTGAGTATGAAAAGTATAGATGTGCTGAGCTATCAGCTCAAAGGCTATTTCCAATACATATAATAGAATATTTAAAAAATAACCAGTATGTAAAATTTCAAGAAGATAATATCGAAAAATATATTGGATCAACTTTTCAATGTTCAATTAAAACAATGTTTCTGGAAAACAGCAATATAAGATATATATTTATTAGAGATGCCTAACACCCGCTTCAACCTGCCATTGCGGATGAGCCGCAAATGCAGGTTAAGCGAATGTTAGGTTGACCTGCCTACGGCAGGCAGGTGCGGAACCGACCTATAACATTTATTTCGACTTAAAAATAAATTTATAGGAGGTCCAGAATGGACGCAAATAAAATTGATATGTTTTTTGTATCAAATGGGAAAAAATTGCCTAGCGAAAAAGCAGCAATTATTCGGGAAAAAATGGCAACTATCGATGATTCAAGATATGCTACAATAAGTTCAGTTGAGATGAAAGATCCCACAACAATGTTACTTATAAGTATTTTTCTTGGCAAATTTGGCGTTGATAGATTTATGCTGGGTAATACCGGGATGGGAATTCTGAAATTATTGACAGCAGGATTGTGTGGAGTTCTTTGGCTAATAGATGTGATACAGATTAGCGGAAAAACAAAGGACTATAATTACAATGCATTAATGCAAATATTATAAAAAAATGGCCAACTATAAATAGTTGGCCTTACAAATAAGAACTATATAATATGACCTGTATAGTAAGAGCGTTATTTAAATGCCCTTGCCCTACATGTGGTGTTACACGGGCAATGATTAGTTTATTAAAGAGTGATATAAAAAATTATTGTGATTATAATATAATGGGAGTTCCATTGTGTATTGCAACAATACTGATGGTTTTAGGGGAAAGGAAGAATAATAAGGCATATCAAAAAGTCAGTGGGTGCATATTCATAATTAACATAGTATATTATATTTATAGACTATATAGCGGAAATATTCCATAAAATAGAGACCTAACACTCGCTTCAACGCTGACAAACGGGACTGAGCCCGTTTGCAGGTTAAGCGAGAAGTTAGGTGTATAATATGGAGCCTTGGGTAAAAATAGGATAAAATATTGGAAGAGAATGAATTAATACAAAAAGTAAAAGAATATACATATTATCTTACATATGAATATTTGGAAGAAGTATGCAAGGACTTGTTACAAATTAAAGATATAAATCTTTTCTTTGAAAAATGTTATGAAAATGATGCTATTCATGAATGGAAAAGTCCTTGTTCATTTATTTGTGATTCAGTAACTCATTCACATAAATATCGAGAACTAATATTAAAAAAATATGAAAATGATTGTATTTATAAATTTTGTGAAAAAATGCTATTTGATTCTTCATATACCAGACGAAGAGAAGCATTGAGTATAATCTGTGATACTTTAGATATTCATAGAATAAAATGTAAAAAAGTACTGGAAGAGTATTTTCTTTTTGTAATAGAAAATGATCCGCTACTTTTATATGATTATATAATGGATTTTACGTGGTTATATGCTGATGAAATTAGAATTAGGAAAAATCTCTATTCAAAAATCTTAAATCTGAATAATGAATTTGCTAATCTTACATTATTAGAATCTTTAGATAGTCTAATCGTACCTTTTTTTAGTAGAAGTGGATTACTAAAATACAAAATTTTATCAAAATTAACAAGAGATAAAAGTAGATGTGTAAATTCATTTGCTGAAAGAATAAAAAAGAATATGCTTATTAGAAATTATAATAAACACATTGAAACAAAAACATATATTCTAGCAAATGCAAAGTTAGAATTCATTAATATAATGTTTATGAATAAAACTGAAACTTATAATAAAGATGATTTTATAAATTTTTATTTTAATTATGTAATGGAAAACACCTAACACCCGCTTCAACCTGACATTGCGGAGTAGCCGCAAATGCAGGTTAAGCGAATGTTAGGTTGACCTGCCTACGGCAGGCAGGTGCGGAACCGACCTATAACATTTATTTCGACCAAAAATAAATATTTATAGGAGAAAATTTATGATGTATGTTAGTATTGGAGATTACAGGTTTAATGAACCTTTTCCTGATTCTAGATGTGGTAGTTGTTATCATCTAAAAAAAATAAAAGGTGATAGTAAATATCAATATCAATGTTCTGCAAATACGGGATGTAAAGCCGCTCAACTAGCACAAGGTAAACCTTATGAAGGAAATTGTGCAGAATATGAAAAACCTGAACAAGCAATACTTGATAATAAACCTAAACCCAAATTTATCAAATTGCTTATTACAGGTTTAATTTTGTCTATTGTTTATGCAATAGCAATAATTATTTATGGCAAGATTAAAAATGGAGTTGATATAAATGCTCCATTTATTCTGACATTTGTTACAGGTATTCCTATTGGTACTATTACTTTTACACTTTTACGGTTGATAAAAAATGTTGTAAATAAAATTGCAACAACTATGGGGCAATCGTTTAAAGCTGGCGGTAATTTATTAGGATGGATTATTGCAACATTTCTACCATATGTATCGCCAATTATTGTCTATTTTATTATGGCAGGTGTGTTTGGTGTGAAATTATTTTAGAATAAGGAATTTTAAAATATATTAACTAAATAGTTAAGAAAATATTAGTAAGGTTCAGATGCCTTATTGATGTTTATTTATGTTATGGATTTAGATATGATATAAATATTTTAATATTATATTTATATCTAAATAGAATTATTAAATATGGAACCTAACACTCGCTTCAACCTGACAAACGGGACTGAGCCCGTTTGCAGGTTAAGCGAATGTTAGGTTGACAAGCTAACCGCTTGCGGAAAGACTTGTACTTAATCTGCAAATATATTAATTTGTATAGAAATTTATATATTAATAAAGTCTAAAACTGAAAATATAATTCTTAGATTTGCTAAGAATGAAAACAGCTTAATATATGCTAAAATAAAAAGTTAGCTATGGAGTTTATTTGAAATTTGTTAAATAAATAAAAGTTTCGTTTTTCATAATTTAAGCATATGCTTGACAATATATCCTTATAAATATATACTTTTGATAGGGATATTTTATGGGTAAAACTGTTATAAGTGAAAATCGTCGTTTTGAATGGGATGAAGAAAAGAATGAAATCAACTGTAAAAAACATGGTTTCGGGTTTGAAGAGATAACGGATGTCTTTGATGATCCATATTTTCTTGTCCGATATGATAAAAATCATTCTGTTGATGAAGAAAGATGGAATGGTATAGGTTGTATAAATGGAATGTTGGTTCTTGTAACTACTTTTACGGAACGTGAACGAATTAGAATTATTTCAGCTCAAAGAGCAGATAATGATTTGAAGGAGGTCTATTATGATTACATCAAAAAAATTAACGGCTGAACGAATTGCAGAAATTGAGAAATTCCCTATTACCTATGATGAAGATTCTCCGAAATTCTCAAAGGAAGAATTACAGGAATTTGTTCCGTATCATAAAGAGTATTTCGACATAACACCAAAAAAGGTATCAATTTCATTTAAAATTGATGCTGATATTCTTGCAATGATGAAGGCAACCGGTAAAGGTTATCAGACAAGAATAAACAAATGTCTTAGAGATGCTGTTTTCGAAGGTAGATTTTAACCTAACACTCGCTTCAACCTGACAAACGGGACTGAGCCCGTTTGCAGGTTAAGCGAATGTTAGAGCGACGCCTTCGGCGCGGCAGAAGAGAAATATATGACTGATAACAAAATAATTGTTAAATATCTTGATAGCTCTACAGAAAAATTAGAATTTGTTTATGAATATATTAATACCAGTAGATACCAAGATGAGCTTATCAAAGACTATAATTTGTGGAATCAAATTTGTAGTTCGCTTTATGTAATTAATGATACTATATTAGCTATTAAAAGTTATCTTAGTAAGAAATATCCAAAAGATATTGGGCGAAAATACTTGTATACATATGGTATTCTCCAAGCACTGTTTACACAGCAAGATGCAGTAATTAATTTAACAGAATGTTTTAATGTCGAGACCAAAGTATGTGATGTATTTAGAGAAATCCGTAATTTACGAAACATTTCAATAGGTCACCCAACCAAGCTGGAAAGAAGAGAGGGTGTGTATTATGGATATATTTCAAGAATAACATTATCAAAATTCAGTTTGAATTATATAAAACCGATCAGGTAAAGAAACGAGACCAATTTATCACAGTTAAATTGGTAGAATTGATAAAAAGCAAGCGATTGAAATAAATACCATAATTAGTTCATTATCAGAATATTTAATTGAACTGGATACCAAACATAAGTGTCAATATAAGGAAAATAAAATGGAAAATGTATTCCCAGACAACATGAGGTACTATTTTGAAAAATTGGTGAAGGTTTATATTCTTCAGATTATGTAAAAGATGATTTTGCATTAAGCATGTTGAATTGCGTAAAACAACATTATGATGAATTTAAACAGAAATTAATTGAGCGGAAGGAATTTAGTGAATACATAGAGTGCGATTGGAATCAATATAATCATGCGCTTGAAAAGGTTGAAGGCTATCTCAAAAAGAACGATAAATTTATGAATGGAACAGATGCTAGAATTTATCTGTTTTATTTACGTGAAGTGCATAAGAGTTTTGTAGCTATTGCCAAAGAAATTGATGAAGAGTATGAAAAAATCTCTAACACCCGCTTCAACGCTGACAAACGGGACTGAGCCCGTTTGCAGGTTAAGCGGATGTTAGATTGACCTGCCTAAAGACAGGCAGGTAACGGAACCAATCAAAGCATTCTTTCGACAAAAAATAAAAATAATTGCAATGAAAAAAGGCATTGCAAGAAGGAAGGTCGAAAGATGAAACAAAAAAGATTAGTTTCAATAATTGGAATGTTGGTTGTGCTTTTCAGCACATTATTTATGATTATAGGGTGCGGGAATAAACCTTTTAACTATGTAAAGGAAAATATTTCACTTAAATTTAAAAATGAAACCGGTAAAACCTGTTATGTGGAAATATCAGGTTTTTCTTCCAGCCCCAATGGCGATGAAATAGCATTTCCAGCTGTATTAAAAACCGAAATACCTGCTGATGGTACAGAAAAAACGATTACTGTAAAAGATGTAACGGTGATCGCTAAAAATTCTGACCATACCCATAATTGTAAAGTGAAGTTCTCAATGGAGACAACTTCCATTGATGCAAATGTTCGAACAAGTTATAAATCATTTTACGCGGACACAAAAGATCAATACAGCAATGGAATCTTTCATATCAAAAAAGAAGTACAAGGCGGAAACCAGCAACTTATTGTTGAATTTACGAACTAAGTTTAAGTTGCTAATTAAATCCCGATAAAAGGGAAAATAATTGAGTACAGTAATGCAATAAAAAGTTCCGTAACTTATTGTATGAACTGCTTAAAAATACATCTAACACCCGCTTCAACCTGACATTGCGGAGGAGCCGCAAATGCAGGTTAAGCGAATGTTAGACAGATGCCTAACGGCACAATTAACTGCAACTTTGAAAAAGTAGTGTGTATTTTTTTGTAAATTAAAGCGTAAAACCCAAGTTAAAAGCTTAGGTTCTTTGAATAAAGTTTTGTTTTATTATAATATCTATTTTGATAAGGAAAAATAAACTTTCATCTGAGGATTTTTAAACTCGTTAAGGAAATCAACAAAATAAAAGTCCTTTGGATGGTCATTGTAATTATAATAATTATTTTCTAAGGAAAATAAAGTTTTATCTGAGTGTTTTTAAACTTTTTAAGGAAATCAACGATTTAAAAGTCCTTCGGACGGTCTGTGTTTATAATAATTATTTTCTAAGGAAAATTAAAATTTATCTAAGTATTTTAAACTCGTTAAGGAAATCGACAAAATAAAAGTCCTTCGGACGGTCTGGTAATTATTATAATTATTTGTTAATGAAAATAAAATTTTAGCTTTATAGTAAAATTGTTGATTTTTTTAATTTAATGATGAAAAGCTGTATAGGTTAAAAAATAAAGTCTAATTGTTAAGAATAAGCTTATAATTTTAAGATAATATTATTTATAAAAGTTTAGTTTTGTAAATAATAAAGCTTCATAGTAAAATTTTAAGTTTTTTTATTTATTAAATATAGTAATAAAAAGCAAAATAGTGTAAAATTAAAAGCATAATTGTTAATATAAGCGATTAAATAAAATAAAAGTGTCTAACACTCGCTTCAACCTGACATTGCGGAGTAGCCGCAAATGCAGGTTAAGCGAATGTTATACGGACGCCCGCTGGGCGCTGTGATGGGATAATAAATGAGAAAAATTACAATTATATTTATATTATTTTGTATAGTATTTGTTTCATGTTCACAAAAACAAATTCCATTTAACAAAAAACAATGGGTGAGAGAAAAAAATCGATTTTATATGACCGATTCGCTTATTAAAAATTTAAATGAAGATAAACCGAAAAGAGCTGAAATATTTGATTTGCTTGGAACACCAGAACTTGAAGGACGAATTAAAGATACAGAAGTCTCTTATTGGTTAAAATCTGATGGTTTTCTTGCTATGTGGGAATTATATATTTATTTTGATGATAATGGAAACTTTGAATCCGCTGTGGTTGCATATGCCGATTAAAAAACAAAGAAGTATCTTTTCAGTAAGTCAAGATCGCTGAAAAAATAAATTGAACTTTAAGATTCAGCTTAAAAAGCTTTCTTACATCACATACTCACCGCTTTTATGAAATATTTTGTGTGAAATATTTTGTGTTGACAAATACATAAAATAGTATGTATAATATAGATGTATATGACATTTGAATGGGATGAAAATAAAAACTCTGAAAACATACGGAAGCATCAGGTTTCTTTTGAAAAAGCGCAGGATACTTTTTTTGATGCAAACCGTATGATTTTAGAAGATATAAAGCATTCCAGTTCTGAAAAACGTTATTTTTGCATTGGAAAAACAGACGAAGGAATTTTGACAGTGCGTTTTACAATACGCGGTCAAAATATTAGGATTTTCGGCGCAGGCTATTGGCGCCAAGGAAAGAAACTCTATGAAGAGCATTTACAGTAACCCCGAAAAAGCAGTAATGGAAGCATTGGATTCTGCCGTATTAGTGGCGGATTTTCTTCCTTCACCAGCAGAGCTTATAAAAAAAACAACAAAAGAAAAAATAACAATCTCAATAGATTCTGATTGTATTAGTTTTTTCAAAGCAGAAGCAAAGAAAAATAATACAAAATATCAGACTATGATGAATGAAGTACTTTCTCAGTATGCAAAGCATTATGCGGTAAATTGAATTGTAGAATAGAACAATCGTATAACACCCGCTTCAACGCTGACATTGCTGTGCAATGCAGGTTAAGCGTTAGTTAGATGGACATGCTGTCGCATGCAGAAGAAAATAATATGCGGATATAAAATCATTATGGAACATAATTCGGAAATTCTGTGTAAAAATTCAGAAAAAATTCATACAACTGAAATGGGTATTGAGCAAATAAAACGCAATCTTGATTTAAATACCTAAGATGTTGTTGAGTGGTGTAAAAATAAAATTCTTGATAAGAGAAATTCAATAATCAGAAAAGGAAAAATTGGTATATAAGTATTGAGGATATTGTGATGACCGTTAATGCATACAGTTATACAATAATTACAGCTCATAAGAAAAAAAGCTATATGACAATAAAAGAATTCGAGAATAAATATTGGTACATGAGTGAACTCAAAGGATTAGCAAAATTACTTGAAATTCCTTTTCACACAAAAATACGAAAGGATCAGCTTGAAGACATTATTATTCGATTTTTGGAAACAGGAACTGTAAACAAAAAGAATAGTTATCAGAGTAAAAGCCGGAATAAGGACATATTGAATAATCATAGTTATGTTGAAAATTTTAGCAACAAAAAAGAAACATGGGAATTCATAAATAGTGAAATGGATAGACGAGTTCGAGGATTAAAACCAAAATCAGGGGCGAAATATTGGCTTAATCGCTGGATTGAAAATAAACTTTCTAATTGCAAAAAAATAACATATAATGATGTCATTTGTGAATATATTCGTTTAAATAAAACTGAAGGAAAACTTCCGCAAATCCCGTCCTGTAAATTTAATAACTTTATAAGCGATTATCTGGCAAATGAAAAAAATGCAACACGAGAAGAGGCTTTGCAAGCATGGAATAAACTAAAAGATATGAAAGCAAAAAAAGATTATATAACATGGAAAAAGAATAAAAATACATAGAAAATTTCATCTAACACCCGCTTCAACCTGACACTTGTTTTGTCACGAAAGTTGCTGGAGGCGGTCGCTGCTGGTGCAGCTCCCTTTTTAATACAACTTTCGTGCCAACTTTGCCTTACGCTATACGCTTCGGCAAAGGCACAAATGCAGGTCAAGCGAATGTTAGTTGGACATTGCTAGCGCAATGCATTTTTTGGATTACTGTACTAATTATCGTTTTTTGTGTAAAATTACAAAAAGGATTTATTCATAAGACACTATGATAACAACGAATATATTATCGGGAGATTGTCTGGAAAAACTAAAAGCATTACCCAACTCTTCCGTCGACCTTATTGTTACCTCACCTCCTTATGCCGATCAGCGGAAAAATACGTATGGCGGTATAAAACCGGAGAAATATGTATCATGGTTTCTTCCGATTGCTGCGGAGCTTTTTAGAGTTTTGAAAAATGACGGTACTTTTATTCTCAATATAAAAGAAAAGGTTCAAAACGGGGAACGCAGCACGTATGTTCTTGAATTAATCTTGGAAATGAAAAAGCAAGGCTGGTTATGGACAGAAGAATTTATTTGGCACAAAAAAAACTGTTATCCCGGAAAATGGCCGAACAGGTTTAGGGATGCGTGGGAGCGTTTGTTACAATTCAATAAAATAAAAAAATTTAATATGTATCAAGAAGCTGTAATGGTTCCTATGGGAGATTGGGCAAAAAATAGGCTTAAAAATTTATCGGAAGTCGATAAAATACGGGACAACTCAAAAGTCGGAAGCGGTTTTGGAAAAAATATTTCAAATTGGCTTGAAAGAGATAGGGCATATCCAACCAATGTCCTTCATTTAGCCACTGAATGCGGTAACAAAAACCATAGTGCTGCATTCCCTGAAAGTTTGCCTGAATGGTTTATAAAATTATTTACTCAAGAATATGACACTGTCTTGGATCCTTTTATGGGATCGGGTACGACAGTCTTTGTTGCAAACCGTATGAACCGTCATGCGATAGGAATTGATATTGTAGATGAATACTGTGAAAAGGTACAAAAGAAAATCAATGAACAAGAGATAATGTTGTTTGAACGTGAGGTTAACTATGGGTAGTTTGAGCATAGATGACGTAAAAATATATGTTGAAAACCATATTGGTACCTTTCATAAAAAGAGAATAAGCAGTTTAGATAATTTAAAACTATCGACAATCTTAAAAAGAAAGAATCCGTATCTTTTTAAAGCAAAAAATATTTTAACTGCCGAACAGATTGTATCCGGATTTTTAAATGCTCATATTTCCTCAAATGAAGAAACAATCTTTGGCGACTGGCTTGAAGGACTTGCTCTTTTCATTAACTCTAAAGTGTATGGAGGTTATAAATCCGGTATACAAGGTATTGACCTTGAATTTGATGATAAGAATACACGTTATATTGTCAGTATAAAATCGAGTCCTAATTGGGGTAACAGTTCTCAAATTAAGAAAATGATTGCCGATTTTAAAACAGCTAAAAAGACATTACGGACAAGCAACTCTCAGTTACATATTGTTGCAGTGAACGGCTGCTGCTACGGTAAAGAAAAGAATTATGATAAAGGTGATTATTTTAAATACTGCGGTCAGCAATTTTGGGAATTTATTTCAGGAGATGAAAATTTATATATTGATATCATTGAACCGTTAGGATTTAAAGCAAAAGAAAAGAGTGATGAGTTTATGCAGTCATATACACAGATGATAAATAAATTTACCGGAGAATTTATCCAAAACTATTGTTTATCTTCCGGTGAAATCGACTGGAATAAAATAGTAAAATTTAATTCTGCAAAAGAAAAATAAAAATGGTTATCAACTAACACCCGCTTCAACCTGACATTGCGGAAGAGCCGCAAATGCAGGTTAAGCGGCGGATGTTAGACCGATGTCTTACGGCACGATTAACTGTAACTTTGAAAAATGGGATGCATTTTTTTGTAAATTAAAGCGAAAACCCAAATTAAAAGCTTAGGTTCTTTGAATAAAGTTGTGTTTTATTATTATCTACTTGGATAAGAAAAATAAATTTTTATCTAAGAATTTTAAAACTTGCTAAGTAAATCAACAAAATAAAAGTCCTTCGGACGGTCTGGTAATTATAATAATTAACTTGTTAAGAAAAATAAACTTTGTCTTAGGGTTTTAAACTCGTTAAGGAAAACAACAAATAAAAGTCCTTCGGATGGTCTGGTAATTATAATAATTAACTTGGTAAGGAAAATAAATCTTGTATCTTAGGATTTTAAAACTTATTAAGGAAATCAATGAATTATAAGTCCTTCGGACGGTCATGGTGATTATAATAATTAACTTGTTAAGGAAAAATAAAGTTTTATCTTAGGATTTTATAACTCGTTTAGTAAATCAACAAAATAAAAGTCCTTCGGACGGTCATGGTAATTATTATAATTATTTGCTAAGTAAAGTAAAATTTTAGCTTTATAGTAAAATTGTTGATTTTTTAATTTAATGATGAAAAGCTGTATAGGCTAAAAAAAGTCTAATTGTTAAGAATAAGCTTATAATTTTAAGATAATATTATTTATAAAAGTTTAGTTTTGTAAATAATAAAGCTTCATAGTAAAATTTTAAGTTTTTTTATTTATTAAATATAGTAATAAAAAGCAAAATAGTGTAAAATTAAAAGCATAATTGTTAATATAAGCGATTAAATAAACTAAAAGTGTCTAACACCCGCTTCAACCTGACATTGCGGAGTAGCCGCAAATGCAGGTTAAGCGAATGTTAGGTTAATGGCACGTAGTGCCACTTATTGTTAATAAAAAAAGCTAAAAATTGATTTTATGACAAATAGAAGTTGACAATAATCTTACTTTTGTATATATTATAATATATACGGAGGTGCTGATATGGTTTGTGCAAAAGTATTCACAAGCGGAAATAGTCAGGCTGTAAGGATACCTAAAGAATTTCATATTGCTTTTTCTGAATTATTTATCAAGAAAATCGGTTCATCAATAATCCTAACACCAAAAGAAAGCAATTGGGAAAATCTTGAAAGAAGTCTTTCTGAGTTTTCTGATGATTTCATGACAGAAGGAAGAAGTCAACCGACAATGCAAGAAAGGGAAGTTTTTTAATGTATTTGCTAGATACAAATATCTGTATTTTCCTCATAAAGAATAAAAATCTATATTTAAAGGAAAAAATATTTAACTGTAAAAAAGAAGAATTATTTCTTTCTTCTATTACAATTGCTGAGTTGGAGTATGGTGCTGCGAAAAGTCAATTTAGAGAAAAAAATCGCCAAGCTCTTTTGGATTTTTGTTCCGATTTTACTAACATAATAGGTTTTACGACAGAAGATACAGAAACATACGGAATGATTAGGGCTTATCTTGAAAATAAAGGGATAGCAATTGGACCTTTTGATACACAGATTGCTGCTCAAGGCTTAGCTAGAAATCTTATTGTGGTTACAAATAATATAAGAGAATTTTCTAGAATACCAGGACTAAAAGTCGAAGATTGGACAAAAGAATAATAGAAACCTAACACCCGCTTCAACCTGACATTGCGGACGAGCCACAAATGTAGGTTAAGCGAATGTTATACGGATGCCTGAAGGCACAATTAACTGCAACTTTGAAAAAGTAGGGTGTTTTTTGTAAATTTAAGGCTTAAAACTAAAATTAAAAGCTTAGGTTCTGTGAGTAAAGTTTTGTTTTATTATAATATCTACTTGGATAAGTAAAAATAAGCTTTCATCTGAGTATTTTAAACTCGTTTAGGAAATCAACGAAATAAAAGTCCTTCGGACGGTCTGGTAATTATAATAATTAACTTACTTAGGAAATAAAAATGAGTCTTATAATAATATTTTTTTTATTGATAATTTATATTCCGTTTCTTTTTATTAAAGATGAAAAAAGTAAATTATATTTCAGAATAATTGTGATAATATCAAATATATGTTTAATGCTTTTATCAATATTTTCTTTTCAATTATTAAGATGTTTAAGTGTTATTGGAGTACTTATATACTTTTATTTATGTATGCTAGTTATAATTTTAAACATCTTATTTGTTATAACAAACATTATAAAACTAAAAAAAATAAGGGGATTATTTTTTTTAATACCAATTGCGTTTTCTATTTTCTTTAGTTTTTTGATTATAAAAAATCAGTTATCGGAAAGAATTGCTTTAAAAATTGAATTTAAAAAATATAAAAATGAGCTTGATAGTTATATTACGAATAATGTAAAAAATGAAAGTATACGAATATTTGATAATTATGTAGGAATTATATGGGATCCTGGTTTTTTAGATACATATAGTGTTATAATTTATGATAAAAATAATAATTTAGATATTTTATATGATTCATCTGAAGATATGTTTGAGGATAAAGAAATGTATAATGAATTTAAAAAAGCTTTTGAATATGAAAAAATTGTTAATTTAATAAAAATTGAGGATAACTATTTTAGATGTAATATACATCAGTAAACGATTGCGTATAACACCCGCTTCAACCTGACATTGCGGAGGAGCCGCAAATGCAGGTTAAGCGAATGTTATACGGACACGCCGCTGGCGTGCTAAGGAGAAAAAAATATGGTACTTAAAGAAACGACTTCTAAACAAGATAGAATAGATATTGCACTAGAAATGTATAATTTAATTGGAATAACAAAAAAGACACTTCGTAAAACAAAAATAGGCTGGTTTGTTGTTCTTATAATTGGAATAGGAGCATTAGTAATGGGGTATTGTATGAGGAATACCGGAAAAAATGATAATTTTCGATATTTCATTTATTTATTTGGTATTTTCTATACTATTCGTTCTATGATTGGCTTAATTTTTTTAGAGCGAGAGTACAAAGCTCGTGTTGCAAAAAAATTAAAAAAATATGATGCCGAAGTACTAAAGAGATATAACATTTCTGAGAATATTGAAACAATTATAGAAGTAACTGATAGTTATATTGAAACAGTAAGTCTTGGTACGATTTCTAGGTATAACTTACAAGATTATATTACAAACTCTGAATCAGAAAAATTTTATATTTTAGAATTCTCAAATGGAAGGTATATTTTCTTAAAAAAAGAAATATTGGGAAAGAAAGAAAATTATGATGCGATTATAAAAACAATAGAAGAAAAAGAGAATATTTTATTATCAGGTAGGTAGAACTTGATGATAAAATAAAACTTTAGAGAAGATATAATGAAGAAGAGGCTTAAGTCAACTTTATACCACTTGACAGTTTATAAGTATTTTAAGATAATTATTTAGTAAAATATTACGAATATTAGAGGTGTATATGATTGCTATAAAACCTGTTTCGGATTTGCGTAATTATAATGAAGTTTTGCAGGATGTTGCTGATGAATCGCCGGTTTTTCTTACTAAAAATGGCAGGGGGTGTTATGCTGTGATTTCTATAAGAGATTACGAAAAATTGACGGCTACGAAAACTCTTTTTTCTGAATTGAAGAAAGGTGAGGAATCTGCTTTGCAAAACGGATGGCTGGATCCAACTGAAGTCAGAAAAATGGCAGGACTTTGAATGTTTGAGATAAAGATTGCTCCGCAAGCGGCAGCAGATTTACTTGAAATCAAAGATTATATAGAGAATGAACTTCAAAATCCCATAGCAGCACATAATACCATTTCAAAAATTATAGAAACTTATGAAAATTTAACGGCTTTTCCAAATGTAGGGATTCCTGTGGAAAAATATGTTTCATTTCCTACAGATTATAAGTTTGTGCTTGCAAATAATTATTCAATATTTTATAGAATTGAAGACGAAGTTATAAGAATTGTAAGGATTTTGTATTCAAGAAGAGATTTTGTTCGTATTTTATTTGGAGAGAATAGCAAATAGCGTCTAACACCCGCTTCAACCTGACATTGTGGACGAGCCGCAAATGCAGGTTAAGCGAATGTTAGACCGATGCCTTACGGCACGATAAACTGTAACTTTGAAAAATAGGATATATTTTTGTAAATTAAAGCTTAAAATCCAAATTAAAAGCTTAGTTATTTTGAATAAAGTTATATTTTATTATAATGACTAATTGAATACGAAAAAATAAATTTTTTTCTAAGTTTTTTGAACTTGTTAAGAGAATCGATGAAGTCCTTCGGACGGTCATGGTAATTATAATAATTATTTGTAGTATTAAGATTTATTGTTAAAAAATTGAAAAAGTGATATATTATTTATAGTATGATATTCGATTGGAATAACGAAAAAAATATGATGCTTAAAAGAGATAGAAATATATCGTTTGAGCGGATTATTGTAGCAATTGAGCAAGATGGTTTATTGGATATTTTAGAGCATCCAAACAAAGAAAAATATCCAAATCAACTTTTGCTTCTTGTAAAAATTGATAGATATGTATATGTAGTTCCTTGTGTACTTGAAAATGATGTTTGTTTTTTGAAAACTATTTTTCCAAGTAGAAAATATACGTCTAGATATCTTGATTGGAAAGGAGAAGGAAATGAATAGTGAAAAAGAGTTGTATGAATCTATAGAAAATGATGAATGGAAATCGGTAAAAAATTTTTATGATTTTAGTAATGATTTAAAAAAGGCTGCTGAAAGTATGATTATGAAAAGAGATAAGATAGATATAATGCTTGTAAAGCAAGATATGAATAATCTAAAGGCCAAAGCTTTTGAAGAAGGTATGGAATGTGAAGTTTTTGCAGGAAGTATTTTACATAAATATTTAACTGGAAAGCTGATAGAAAGATAAATAATTCAATGCGTCTAACACCCGCTTCAACCTGACATTTGTTTTGTCACGAAAGTTGCTGGGGGGTCGCTGCTAACGCAGCTCCCTTTTTATGCAACTTTCGCGCCAACTTTGCCTTAACTCTTCGCTTCGGCAAAGCCACACATGCAGGTTAAGCGAATGTTAGACGGACGGTGCACAGCACCGCTGGGAGAAATATTTTGAATAATAAAACTAAAAAACAGCATTATATTCCGCAATTTATTTTAAGAAATTGGTCTGATAATAAATCTTCGATAAAAGTATTTTTATTACGAGATAATCAAATTATATCGAATGCTCCAATTAATGGACAAGCTCAAAAAGCATTCTATTATGGAAAGGATCAAAAAATTGAAAAATTGTATGGATCGTCAGAAGATGAAGCAAGTGTTGTAATTAAAAAAATTCAAAAAAGAGAAGAATTAACTAAAGAAGATATTCGAGTTTTGAAGCATTTTATTGTAGTACAAAATACTAGAACTCCAGGTAAGATACAGGAGTTTACTGATAGTATAACCGAAATGTCAAAAGAACTATTAATAAAATCTCATAAATTTGATAATTGGAAAAAAGAAATTGAAGCTGCAAAAATTGAGCTCAATAATTATCCGTTTTGGCAACTACTAATGTATTTACAGAGCTTTCTTTTGTTTGTAGATTTAAGGTTTTTAATATTAGAATCAAAAACTACAAATAAATTTGTAATAGGACAAAACCCTGTAATAATAACAAATAAATTCCTAGAAGAAAAGAGATGGACTAATTCGAAAAAAGGACTTGCATTAAAAGGTGTAACGGTTTTATTACCTATTTCTCCAGAGTTTGTAATTTGTTTTTATGATAACGAATCATATTCAATTATTGGAGAAAAAAAATATCATAAATTAACGGATGAAGAAATAAATAATTTAAATATGTATCAATTTGTAACTACTGAGAATTCAATTTATTTCAAAGAGTTTAATGAAATTTATAACAAATTTAATTCAGTAACAGAAGAATACAGAAACAATTCAAAAGCAACACTTAAATCTTCACCAATTATTAACAATACACAAATAATTCAGATGGGAAATAAAGATTATCCAATAGAACCAAAACAAGAATTTTTGGCAATAAAAGAAAAGGCTTGGTTATTACCACTAGAGTATTGTTCATTAGAAAGAAAAGGAGCTAGAGCCGCTCAAGAATATATTGAAAAAGATCCTAAATTGTCAGAGCTTCTTCAAATTGATTAAAATAAAATCGTCTAACACCCGCTTCAACCTGACAATTGTTTTGTCACGAAAGTTGCTTGACGGTCATTGCTAACGCAATTCCCTTTTTTATGCAACTTTCGCGCAAACTTTGCCTTACGCTATACGCGTCGGCAAAGGCACAAATGCAGGTTAAGCGAATGTTAGACAGATGCCTCACGGCACGATTAACTGCAACTTTGAAAAATACAGGATGTAATTTTGATGAACATGTAAATGCTATTGCGTTTATACATTCGCTATCTTGTTATTTAGAATACAAAAAGAAGATTTAAAACAATGAATGAAAAAGAAATAATGTCAGAACTGAATAATTTGACTAAGCAAAAAGAAAAATGGAATACATCTATTGACAATGTAGTATTGATACTCAAAAGTACCAATTCTAAAAAAATAAAAGCAAAATCATTGTGGTTGCTTGGTGAAATGGGGCTACAGAATTCTTCACAAATACAAGACCATATACAAATAATAGCCAGTTTTCTAAATGATAAAGAGCCTAAATTAAGAGAAAGAGCTGTTAATGCTTTAGGAAGGATTGGAAGAGCTAACCATTTATTAGTAATGCCTTATTGGGATAATATAATGGATATGAAAAATGATGAATCATCGGATGTCAGAATGTGTTTTATATGGGCTTGTGAAAATATTGCAACAAATTCTCCTGAGTTATATAGCAATTGTATGGATATTTTTTTAGAGTTGATAAATGATAAAAATGACAGAGTTCGTATAGAAGCTCCTGAAATGTTTAGAGTTATAGGAAAACGAAAACCAAAATATGTAGAACCCTATTTGGACAAATTGCAATGGTTTGCTGATAATGATTTACATCGAGTTGTTCGTATTCATTCAGCAGGGGCTGTTCGAGTTACAAAAAAAGCATTGGAAGCAACTAAAAATATCGATGAATAAAAACAGCAAATAAGATAGTGTCAAAAGGAATAGTGGCTTTAACCGATTGGTGCAAAGTTTATTTTAAGCTTTATCTTACTGACAGCTTTTATACTCGATATGTTATAGATTATTTTTGGGAAAAATAGTATTATTAATAAAGGAGATTTATATGACGATTGCAGATTTTGTAAATGAAATTATGGAGCTTTTTATTAAGTCGGCTTCTAGACCTGATGATGTTCTATTAGTTAGAGATATTTTTAATAAATTTTCTATTTCACAAGGCTCAGAAAAACATTTAAATTTTATAAAGGCTGTAGAAACGCTTAAATCACAGGGGTATATTTCTATTGAGAAAAGAGCTGCTGGTTTAGAATGCCTTGTATTAACAACCAAAGGTTTTGAGTCGATAAAAAAAGTGAAAAGGATTTTATGTCGATCGAAGATTTTGTAAATGAAATTATGGAGTTTTTTATTAAGTCGGCTTCTAGACCTGATGATGTTCTATTAGTTAGAGATATTTTTAATAAATTTTCTATTTCACAAGGCTCAGAAAAACATTTAAATTTTATAAAAGCTGTAGAAAAGCTTAAATCACAGGGGTATATTTCTATTGAGAAAAGAGCTGCTGGTTTAGAATGTCTTGTTCTCACTGATACAGGATTTAATACTATTGGTTAGATAATATTAAATGCTATAAAAATAAAGTATTTCATAAAAGCAGTCTATAACATGATGTAAAAAGTAATGCTTGTCAATTTGTATTAAGTTGTATAAATAAAAGTGTCTAACACCGGCTTCAACCTGACATTGCGGAGGAGCCGCAAATGCAGGTTAAGCGAATGTTAGACAGATGCCTTACGGCACGATAAACTGTAACTTTGAAAAATTTGCTGTGTATTTTTATAAATTAAAGCTTAAAACCCAAATTAAAAGCTTATGTTCTTTGATTAAAGTTGTATTATAATATCTACTTGGATAAGGAAAAGAAAACTTTTATCTAAGTATTTTAAAACTCGTTCAGGAAATCAACGAGTTAAAAGTCCTTCGGACGGTCATGGTGATTATAATAATTAACTTAGTAAGGAAAATACAAGTTTAGTTTTGTGTTTTAACATTATTATGTAATATAAAAAATAAAGCTTATTTATAATATTTGATTTGTTGTTAAAAAGCTGAAAAAATGATATATTATTTATAGTATGATATTTGATTGGAATAATGAGAAGAATATGATGCTCAAAAAAGATAGAAATATATCTTTTGAGCGTATTATTATAGCGATTGAACAAGATAGTTTACTGGATATTTTGGAACATCCGAATAAAGAAAAATATCCAAATCAACTTTTGCTTATTGTTGAAATTGATAGATATGTATATGTAGTTCCTTGTGTACTTGAAAATGATATTTGTTTTTTGAAAACTATTTTTCCAAGTAGAAAATATACGAGAGAATATCTCGAAAGGAAAGGAGTAGAGAATGAATAGTGAAAAAGAGTTATATGAATCCATAGAAAATGATGAATGGAAATCGGTAAAGAATATGCATGAACTTAGTAGTGATTTAAAAAAAGCTGCTGAAAGTATGCTTATGAAAAGTGAAAAGATAGATATAATGCTTGGTAAACAAGATATGAATAATCTGAAAGCAAAAGCTTTTGAAGAAGGTATTCACTATGAAGTTTTTGCAGGAAGTATATTACATAAATATTTAATTGGAAAACTGGTAGAAGGATAAAAAAACTAATGTGTCTAACACCCGCTTCAACCTGACATTGCGGACGAGCCGCAAATGCAGGTTAAGCGAATGTTAGATTGACCTGCCTAAAGGCAGGCGGGTAATGGAACCGATCGAAACAGAATAAAAAATAAAATAATTGCAATGAAAAAGAACATTGCGAAAGGAAGGTCGAAATGAAAAATATAAAAATACCTTTAAGGATATTGTTTGTATTCAGTATGTTGTTTATTTCTATAGTAACACTACTTGTAGGGTGTTCTCAGCCTGTAGGTTTCCCGCAATCTTTTCGGGTATATTATAGGGCACCTCTAAAAACCTATTTTTTAGTGTACCTATTTATTATTTTAGTAGCTTTTTTATAAATTGTCTAGTGTAAAACTTGGATTCTTTATCTTAGTTCCCTTACTTTTCATTTTATTACCTATATGCTCCCTCATTTTATTTCTTTAGATAGCAATATCGACATAAGTTGTATGTTAAGTTCATCATTATTATCGAAAATGTTGCACGAGCTAATCCTATCGTTCTTACATAGATACCTTTCATTGAGTTTGTCATAAAGCCAAATACATGTTCTACTCTCGCCCGTATTTTTGATTTTTTTCTGTTACTGATTTTTTGTTTTTTAGTAAGAGGTTTTCCTCTTGCTCCTCTTTCACAAATTTGCCCTTCTATTCCTTTCGCTTTTAAAATCCTGTCTATTTCTTCTCCTATATAAGCACTATCTGCGTATAATCTTTCATCTTCCTTTTCAACTAAATTTTTTAATTCTTTACTATCATGAACATTGGCTGCTGTTACCGTCGCTTTCAATATAAGCTTACTTTTTTTATCTACTTTTATATGATCTTTATAACCGTAATAGCTACGTTTGTGCTTCTTTGTCCACCTAGCATCACAGTCTTTTTGTGATAATTTTGCCTTATTTTTTGCTTCTTGCCATTGTTCAGGGATTTTTCCGTTTTTGATTTGTTCATTTTCATCTTTGCTGTTATGCTGTATCGGAGCTTCTACTATTGTCGCATCTATTATCGTTCCCTCTTTTCCTATTAAGTTATTTCTAGCTAATTCTTTTCCAAACTTTTCAAATAACTTTTTTGATACTCTCGCTTCAATGAGTTTTTCTTTAAAAAGCCATATTGTTTTTGCATCGGGTACTTTATCTTTTAATTCCAATCCTAAAAATCTCATAAAGGATAGCCGATCGTTTATTTGATATTCCGTTTGATCATCACTTATGTTGTATAATTTTTGTAAGATTATTATTTTAAACATCATTACATAATCGTATGCAGGTCTTCCGCCTAAACCTTTTGGCTCTTTGGTTAATGCTTTTTTCAATAGCGGTCTGAATATTTCCCAATTTATTTTTTCATTTAATTTTTCAAGACTATCTCCTAACTTGCTTAATACTCTTAAACGATCTTCTTCATCAAATAATCCTTTTTGTTTCATATCTCATTTTATCATCTTTTTAATCTTTTTTAAAGGGGGTTTTTAGAGGTGCCCTATAGTGATAATTATTCACAGCTCATCACGGATGCAAATTATTCAGCAAAAGTAAAAGTTGAAGGTATTCAGGTAATTACGCAACAGGTAAGTTGTGGATATGCTGTAATAGAAATGCTTGCAAAATGGAAAAATAAAAATATTAACGAGCAATCATTGTTATCCCAAAATAATGGTAGGATTTCCACATCTCTTGGAGCAGGCTTTTTGAATGAAACGGCCAAGCAGTTTCCGGAATGGAACATAATTAGGTGTGTAAATATTTCCAATACCGAATTGCTAAGGCAAATATATTCGTCACTCAAAAATGGATTTCCCGTCCCAATTGAATTTGCTGCGAAAAATACAGATGATGAATGGACACTTCATTTTGCTCTTGTTAATGCAGTTGATTTTCCTAACAATCAGATTTTTGTGTTAAACCCGTATGGGTATGAGGAAACATATACTATAGATAGTTTTATCAAAGCAACACGGTATGAGTGTTATGAAAATATGGAGTGGTATTTCTCCGCCGGATTCCATATGGGTTTATTTAATAAAAACACAATCTATCTTTTAAGTAGTAAATAAGGAGGTGGTATGAAGCGGGTAACGATTACTTTCTTTATGTTTATTTTTTTCGTATCGTCTATTTCTCTGTATGCAGTAGAAACCGAAAGACGGTTTTCTATTCAAACAAATCCGATTTACATCATCATCGATGCAATTTATCCTTTTCTGGATAAAGAAAAGCAGACTAATTATTTTACAATGAATCTTGAAGTTCAATATTCGCTAAGTAAACAATTTTTCCTCTCACTGAATAATATCATCACATATGAAAAGTATTTAATGAGTTATTATCAAGATAGTAGTGGAAGAAAGTTTAACAAAAGCTTTGCACAGCAGTTTCAATATATAGCTGAACCGGAGTTTGCATATAAGCTGTCCGGCTCATATCTGCAGGGCTCCTATGTTGGTGCAGCTCCCAGAATAGGGTTCACACATGTCTCTTCAAGTAATATAAATGACACCTTCCTTATCTTGGGTTTTGGTGTTATTTCCGGTTACCAGTGGATAATAAAACAGGGGTTTACAATTCAATTAGGAGCCGGAATCGGCAGATCGTGGACTATTCCGGTCAAAAAGAATGTGAGTGTATATGACCGACGAAGTGAATGGCGTTTATTCAATCTTCCCTTTGATATACCTCTGAAAATACAAATTGGATATTCTTTTTAGGGCGTATATGGTATATAAAATGACAATAATGATAATATCAACTCTTATGTTGATGGTGTTTTATTTTCTTTTGTTGTATGGAGGAGTAGCTTTTGTTCAGAATAAGAAGTTTTTTTCTTCAGCACCTAAAGAAGTTTATGATGCCATTCCTAATAAAAAAGAAAAATTTCATGGTGCCCATATAATAGGCCGGATTATAATTGCAATTGCTTTTCTTATCTTTTTAGGTGCATTTATACTTGGTGCATGGAACGGAATACATAATAATTTTAATTTTATCGAATTCTTTATAAGGGCACCTCTAAAAACCCCCTTTAAAAAAGATTAAAAAGATGATAAAATGAGGTATGAAACAAAAAGGATTATTTGATGAAGAAGATCGTTTAAGAGTATTAAGCAAGTTAGGAGATAGTCTTGAAAAATTAAACGAAAAAATAAATTGGGAAATATTCAAACCACTATTAAAAAAAGCATTAACCAAAGAGCCAAAAGGTTTAGGCGGAAGACCTGCATACGATTATGTACTGATGTTTAAAATAATAATCTTACAAAAATTATACAACATAAGTGATGATCAAACGGAATATCAAATAAACGATCGGCTATCCTTTATGAGATTTTTAGGATTGGAATTAAAAGATAAAGTACCCGATGCAAAAACAATATGGCTTTTTAAAGAAAAACTCATTGAAGCGAGAGTATCAAAAAAGTTATTTGAAAAGTTTGGAAAAGAATTAGCTAGAAATAACTTAATAGGAAAAGAGGGAACGATAATAGATGCGACAATAGTAGAAGCTCCGATACAGCATAACAGCAAAGATGAAAATGAACAAATTAAAAACGGAAAAATCCCTGAACAATGGCAAGAAAAACAAAATAAGGCAAAATTATCGCAAAAAGACTGTGATGCGAGGTGGACAAAGAAGCATAAACGTAATTATTACGGTTATAAAGATCATATAAAAATAGATAAAAAAAGTAAGCTTATATTGAAAGCGACGGTAACAGCAGCCAATGTTCATGATAGTAAAGAATTAAAAAATTTAGTTGAAAAGGAAGATGAAAGATTATACGCAGATAGTGCTTATATAGGAGAAGAAATAGACAGGATTTTAAAAGCGAAAGGAATAGAAGAGCAAATTTGTGAAAGAGGAGCAAGAGGAAAACCTCTTACTAAAAAACAAAAAATCAGTAACAGAAAAAAATCAAAAATACGGGCGAGAGTAGAACATGTATTTGGCTTTATGACAAACTCAATGAAAGGTATCTATGTAAGAACGATAGGATTAGCTCGTGCAACATTTTCGATAATAATGATGAACTTAACATACAACTTATGTCGATATTGCTATCTAAAGAAATAAAATGAGGGAGCATATAGGTAATAAAATGAAAAGTAAGGAACTTAAGATAAAGAATCCAAGTTTTACACTAGACAATTTATAAAAAAGCTACTAAAATAATAAATAGGTACACTAAAAAATAGGTTTTTAGAGGTGCACACATGTTATTCATTACATTGTATATATCCCGATTTGTGCCGCTTTAGCGTGGATATGCACTCTGATGTACCTCTAAAATAATAAAGTAAAAAATCTAAATTATGAAGTTAGAGGCATAGCCTGTAACTATATAAAGGAGTAAGGATGAAAAAAGTACTTTTAATATTACTAATTTTAATTATAAATATTCCCTGCTTTTCACAAGTGATAAATATCGATTATTTTCCAAAAAATAATGATATTGATAAACAATATGAAATAGATATGCAATCTTGGAGTACTAATTATGAATGGCAGATTATTATTGGAAAATATTCATCTATTTGGGAAAGACAAATGTATTTGGAAATGGAAAGACTTATTTCAATCATTCCACATTTTGAAAAAAAAATAAGAAAAAATCAAAAAAAATGGGAAGAAACTATAGAACAGGATTTTAAATTAATAGCTGCAAATGTTGATTTCAATAAAATAGGACGAGAAGTATATATTGGTGAATATTGCACTGCAAGAATAGAACTTTATAGAAACAAAGCAATATATTATTTATGTCTTTATTACACAATCAAAGATCAGATATCAGAAGATAATTTATATACTGATATTAAAAAAACTGAACTAGCAAAATAAATATTAACTTATTTAATCTTATTATTGTTTCAAAGATGAATTATGTTGCGGTTCGTGAAAAATTCATTCAGTTTGATATTATTTTTAAGCCGTAAAAGAAATCGGATAATATGAAATTGATTAATAGGATGTAAGCTCATGAAATATGATTTTAATTTTCTTGAAGATTATTTTAAAGATTACAATGTAACTATAAATATAGATGGTGATACATCTTTTAAAATTACTTTAGATCAAGAAGTTACAATATATTTTCAAAATGCAGAGAATGAAGATGATTCATTAATTGCGTTTGTAAATGGTGAGTGGCATTGTCATGATGATATAATTTTTTCCGGAAAAAACGGCTATTATATATCTTTAAATTATATTGATTTTATTTCAGAAATAATTGAAGGGAATGTATTAATTTGTTTATTATATTCAGCCGGAAAATTAAAAGATATTTTTCCTATTCATAAAAATTATTTTGATGAACTCGATTATATGGAATTTGGTGAAGAGTTAAGAATAAAAAAATTGAAAATAGAAAAAAAATTTGGAAAACTTAATTATGAGCAAGAGAATTGAAATATTAAATTCTTTTTATGATGATATCGATGAAGACTCTAGGTTGGACAGAAGCCGTCATGGACAATTGGAGTATATCACTACAATGAACTATATTCACCGATATGCAAAAGCCGGAGCGAAGATATTGGAAATTGGAGCCGGTACAGGCAGATATTCCATTACCTTGGCAAAGGAAGGATATAAGGTAACGGCTGTTGAACTGGTAGAAAGCAATCTTGAGGTGCTGAGAAAAAACGGCAGCGGTATTAAAAATATCGTTTCTTATCAGGGGGATGCCTTAAATCTTGATAGATTTGAAGATAATAAATTTGACATTACATTATTATTCGGGCCGATGTATCATTTATATGATAAAAAAGATGTACACAAAGCATTGGATGAAGCAATTCGCGTTACAAAAAAAGGTGGAATAATTTTGACGGCTTTTCTTTCCGTATATGCCATTATGAACAACAATTACCTTAAAGAAACTCTTGCCGCAGGTATAAAGATGAACTTCGATGATGATTATAAAGTTAAACATTTTGAAGAACAGCTGTTTACAGGCTATGACATTACAGAATTTGAACAGCTTTTTGAATCTCATAAGACAAAGTATCTGACTACCGTTGCTGTAGACAATATTTTGGAATCGGCAGAAGGTAGAACCGATTTTAAAATGCAGGATAAAGACTTTGAGCTATTTGTGAAGTATCACTTAGCAACATGTGAAAAAAGGGAATTGCTTGGAGCTTCAAGTCATCTATTATATATATGCAAAAAAGAAGATTGATGGAAATCAAGAGAAAATTGAAAGAAAAGTTTCAGAAATATGTTCTAAATTGTAAAATAGACATGTAAGTATAAATAAATTTATGAAGGTATAAAATGAAAGATAGGCGTGTAGTTTTAAAGTATTTTGTTGTGATAAATTGGACTGATAGACAAAAGTACACTGAAATATTTAAAAAATTTATAAATGAGTTTAATAAGTTTCTACATAATAAAAAAATTGATATTATTGACAAATTTGAAATAAATTATAAAGTACAAAAAGATAATTTAGAAAAATTCAATAATGCAAAAGAAATTGTTGATGTTTTTGCTAGTAATGGACCCAAGAAAATATCTGTTATACTGGAAAATCCGGCTTTGAACCTTATTAAAAAAGATAGAGAAAAATATTTAATCGGTATTATTTTAGATTTTAAAGAAGGTATACCGGAATTTGATATACAGGAGATTACAAGATTCGTTGATGATATCTTTCATATTACATACGGGTACGGATTTTTTCCCGGTAAAAATCAAGATATAATTACGGAAAGTTTTATAAAACAAGGTTTATTCAGTGCTTCGATAAAAGGAAAGCAAAACGACTGTAAGGTGGATGAAAGCATTGCAATGGGGAATGTAAATAAATTTTATGAGTATAATTTTCTCAATAAACTACAAATAGACAAAAATACAATTTTAGACTATAAATCTATAGGAAATAATTTATTTTACTATAAACACAAATGATTATTGTAAAAGAATAAATATATATTATATACAAAGAATATGAAGCAATATACATTTTACCTTTTTGACATGGGATCTACCTTATTGGAATTCCATAATCCAAAATGGAATGAAGATGAGATAGTTAAAACCGGTCACAAGCGCATGATAAACCATATTTCTGATATCTATGGGCAGGCTATTGCCGATAAAATAGACAAGGAAGTTATTTTACCATGGTATACTTATGTTGAAAATGAACGTAAAATTAAGAGAATTGAATACCGTATCTGTGAAGCCTTGTTTTTAAAATTTTACGAATTGGGAATTCATATTTCTTATAAAGAAATTATCGAAATATTAAAAAAAGATTATCTTGATTTTTATAATTATGCCCATCCGAATGAAGGAGTAATTGATTGCCTTAAACTATTAAAGGCTAAGGAGTGTAAAATTGGTGTTGTTTCAAATATCATGTATCCTCAAGAAATATATATTGAAATTTTTAAGAGGGTAGGGCTTGACACATTTATTGATAATTATACTTTTAGCTATGAAAATACATATATGAAACCTAATCCTTCTATTTTTTTACGAGCACTTATGCAGCTAAATGCGAAAATTTCTGAAACGCTTATGGTGGGAGATAATGAAAAAGTCGATATTATAGGAGCAAAAGCTGTAGGATTAAAAACCTGTTTATATGACAAAGATAAAAAATATAAACAGCACCAAGCCGACTTTTATATTAATAATTTTATGGAGCTTATTGATTTTAAAGTACGCTATGAATTATAAATTTATATTTTTACGGCACGGCAGATCATTGGCCGATGATGAGGGTAAACATGAAGGGCAATATGATTCTCCTTTAACTGAAATAGGAATAAGGCAGGCTAAGAACATCACCGAAATATTGAAAAGTTATGATTTTGATTTGATTATATCTTCTCCATTAAAACGAGCCTTGCAAACTGCCGAAATTATTTCAAAAACATTGAATATCAAAATTGAAGTAAATGACTTATTTAAGGAACGTGATAATGGTATTCTTGCCGGTTTGACATTTGAAGAAGCCGAAATAAAATATCCTGAACCTAAAAATCAAAGTATTTATAGAAACTTTCCTTGCGAAAGCGGTGAAAATGAAATTCAGCTTAATTCCAGAGCCTTATTATGTATAAATGCTATATTAAAGAAAAAACCCGGAAAATATTTAATTATTGCTCATGGAAAAATACTCAATGCGATAATCAAACAAATCCTAAAAATGCCTATAGGAAATCTTAATAATTCTGCCGTTTTCAGATTAAAAGATACCGGATATATTGAAATGGATTATTATATTGAAAAAGATTTATGGGTATTCAATAAAATGGAAAATCGGATATAAATAAAATTAGATATAAATACCGGAGGTAAATGTTTAATGGATTCACAAATTATAACTGCTGCAAGATTGGAATCAGCCGGAAAATATGAGGAAGCTCTGGCGGCTTACGAAAAAATTATTATTGAAAATTTGAACGATGAGGACTTATTATATCTGCAGAGATCTATTGCAGCTTGTAAATATTATCTAAAAGACTATGAAAGTGCCGAAAAAGCATTTATTAAAATTTTGGAAGAAGACAAAATAAGTGCCGATGAAAGAGGTGATATTGAAGATTGCTTGTACCTATGCTGTTTATATGGAAATAAGATAGAAAAGGCTGAAAGATATTTTACTAATAAATTGAAATTATCTGAAAATAATTATGAAGAAAACTTGTGGAATTACTGGTATTTGGGTCAAATATATTATTTAAAAAAAGATTATTCAAAGTCAGAGCTTATGTATAAAAAGGCCTTGGAAGCTGCAAAAAAATCTAATAATGCAAGGATAAAATTCTTTTTAGCTCATTTACTCGGTATTCAAATTATTTTAAAAAAGTACGATGAGGCATGGGAATATATCGAAAAAAATAATGAATATGAAGATAAGTCATCGGGTCTGTATAAAATAGTGCAGGGCGTATTAACAAAATGTACTCACCCTAATGATAGTAATTGGAAAAAAATATATGATCAAGGAATCAAAGAAGCTAAAAATGAAAAATTTGAAGAAAATATTGAGTTAGGAAAACGGCTGTTAGATTCACCGATTTCAAAAGAAGAAATTTCGCAATTTCTTGATAAAAATGGCCGTATTGTAAGGTGGCCTAAAAAAAATTATGACAAAATAAATGTCTTAAAATATTTGCAAGAAAAATTCGAGCCCGATAAAAAATATTCTGAAATTGAAGGGCACCTCTAAAAACCCCCTTTAAAAAAGATTAAAAAGATGATAAAATGAGGTATGAAACAAAAAGGATTATTTGATGAAGAAGATCGTTTAAGAGTATTAAGCAAGTTAGGAGATAGTCTTGAAAAATTAAACGAAAAAATAAATTGGGAAATATTCAAACCACTATTAAAAAAAGCATTAACCAAAGAGCCAAAAGGTTTAGGCGGAAGACCTGCATACGATTATGTACTGATGTTTAAAATAATAATCTTACAAAAATTATACAACATAAGTGATGATCAAACGGAATATCAAATAAACGATCGGCTATCCTTTATGAGATTTTTAGGATTGGAATTAAAAGATAAAGTACCCGATGCAAAAACAATATGGCTTTTTAAAGAAAAACTCATTGAAGCGAGAGTATCAAAAAAGTTATTTGAAAAGTTTGGAAAAGAATTAGCTAGAAATAACTTAATAGGAAAAGAGGGAACGATAATAGATGCGACAATAGTAGAAGCTCCGATACAGCATAACAGCAAAGATGAAAATGAACAAATCAAAAACGGAAAAATCCCTGAACAATGGCAAGAAGCAAAAAATAAGGCAAAATTATCACAAAAAGACTGTGATGCTAGGTGGACAAAGAAGCACAAACGTAGCTATTACGGTTATAAAGATCATATAAAAGTAGATAAAAAAAGTAAGCTTATATTGAAAGCGACGGTAACAGCAGCCAATGTTCATGATAGTAGAGAGTTAAAAAATTTAGTTGAAAGGGAAGATGAAAGATTATACGCAGATAGTGCCTATATAGGAGAAGAAATAGACAGGATTTTAAAAGCGAAAGGAATAGAAGGGCAAATTTGTGAAAGAGGAGCAAGAGGAAAACCTCTTACTAAAAAACAAAAAATCGGTAACAGAAAAAAATCAAAAATACGGGCGAGAGTAGAACATGTATTTGGCTTTATGATAAACTCAATGAAAGGTATCTATGTAAGAACGATAGGATTAGCTCGTGCAACATTTTCGATAATAATGATGAACTTAACATACAACTTATGCCGATATTGCTATCTAAAGAAATAAAATGAGGGAGCATATAGGTAATAAAATGAAAAGTAAGGGAACTAAGATAAAGAATCCAAGTTTTACACTAGACAATTTATAAAAAAGCTACTAAAATAATAAATAGGTACACTAAAAAATAGGTTTTTAGAGGTGCCCTGAAGTAAATGCAATCTTAAAAACTTGGCATACTTTCAATGACCATGCGCTTTTACGGCGTGAACTTTTTGATAAATTTTTATTGGAACGTACTCCTGATTGTAAAGAATATTGGGTTACTAAGGAGAAAGTTTAAACTTTGTAAGGTTTTATTATGATTAATGAAGAAAAATTTAAAACAGAAATTATTAAAGATGCGGAAAAATATGTAGAAAAAGTCTTTAATGAAGATTTCAGCGGTCATGATTTTTTCCATACGATGAGAGTATATCGCACGGCAACTTATATTGCTGAAAAAGAAAATGCCGATATTTTTATTGTTCAATTAGCAGCCTTATTGCATGATGTAGATGACAGAAAACTTTCACCTAAGACAACTGCAAATAAGGATAGGGCTGTTTTATTTATGAAGTCTAAAAATATAAGCGATGCTTTATGTAAAAGTATTGTTTCTATTATTGCAGAAGTTTCGTATGCAGGTAAGGATTCCAAGACGCCTTCTTTAATTGAAGGGATGTGTGTTCAAGATGCTGATAGATTAGATGCCCTAGGTGCAATAGGAATTGCAAGAGCCTTTGCTTACGGAGGAAGCCGTCATAGACAAATGTATAACCCGGTTGTAAAGCCGTGTATGGACATGGGAAAAGAAGAATATCAAAATCATGTATCGACTACAATTAATCATTTTTATGAAAAATTATTTTACCTTAAAGACTTGATGAATACAGCTACAGCAAAGAAAATTGCAGAAAAAAGAGAGTTGTATATGAAAGACTTTGTTTTGGAATTTTTAAATGAATGGGAACTAAAAGATTTATGATGTTTGATAAAAATAGTTATGTTACAATTACGGTTTAAAAAACTTTATTTCCTTTTATTTGCAATGACTATTAGCATAATAATAATTATCTTATTAACCGGTGTTTAGTTGAATAGTAATAACAAGGCTAAATCTTATTTTATTGGCAGGATAGAAAATTTTGATGGTTATTTTGTAAATGACAATTATATCCTTGTCAATTTTTCCGGTAATGGAAGTCATCTTTATGGAGGAATAGTACATAAAGATAAATTTAAAAATAAAAAAGGTTTATCTGCCGAAGACATTGAAAATTGTTTAAATAGTGAAAATGCTTATAAATTTAAATTAAATGATTATCCTGACAATGCCGTGATATATATCGGGAATTATGATTCGGATAAAAGTATAGAAGTGTTTTTTTATGAATTTATGGGTTGGAGCATTGAATTTCCTATAGAAATTACGCCCTCAGGTATAGTGCAAAAACACGGTATGTTTAATAATATAGTTGTTACTTTTTCGGTAATACTGCATACGCTTCCTGTTTATATTTTTGTATTTATATGCAGTATACTATTATTACTTGTTTTGATAATTTATATAGGTATAAAACTTTTAAGGTTTATAAAAAATAATATTTATTCATGGAAGCTTTAATTTTTAAAGCTTTGTTGTAAATCGGATGTTGTAATGAGAAATTATGTATATATTTGGAATAATCCAAATAAAAATTATATTATTGTTTCAGGTATTGAATTTAAAGATATTGTAAGCATAGATAAAAATAAAAATTATCTTTTATTATCCCATGAATCTGAAACTGCAGAATATGATTTAAATACCCGATTTGATTATATCAGGTCTAATAAAATAGATAATCTATTAAAAGAAGATATATATAGTTTTGGAAATTTTTCTTGGGTTCCATATACAGGAGAAGTTTTTCCTATGCTGTCAAAAGAAACTATTGCGGAATTGCTTTATTTTAACCACATTACAGAACCCTTTGGTAAAATCCTTTTTGATGAGTTATTAAATGAATATTTAGCCTTTGCACATGATGACGGCTGGTTTTTAAAAATGTATTATGATAATTTTCAGTTTATAAATAAAATACTTGAAAAGATAAATAAAGAATTTTCTTGTTGCATTAACACATCGGAATTCCGAAAAGGACTTTATGCCTATTGGATAGATAAAAACGGTATAGAAACTGAAATTATATCTGATGATATAGATAAAATTTTAAATAAGAGATATTGGAAACATAAGACGGTATAATATATATTATTCACATACCAATAAAATATATTCCAACAAAGGAGTTCAAACATATTGATATTTTTAATTATTTTTTTAATTGTTGATTTTTGTGTTTCTCTATTTTTGATGATCAATGGTATTAAAAAATATATTATTTCACTTGATTCCTGCTTTTTAAATATTGGGTTAATAACAACAGTTATATTTTTTGAGATAGCGGCTCTTGTAAATTCTTATTATTTGGATTTTGTTTTTATGCCGATTATTATTTGGCTTTTCGGTGTGTTTTTTTTGATTTATCTTGTGGTGTGCGAATATAAAACCTATTCGAATGTACAAGAAATTATTGGCCGTCTTACTTTGACAGGCAAGCACAAAGATGTTTGTGATGCTTTGCTGGAAGGCTTTATCAAATTTGGTACAGGTATGCCTCCTCGTGGGTCGTTTAGATGGTATGGATCTGATGAATATTTATATCAAAAAGCTTTTCTGGAGTTTTCTAATTTGGATTTAACGGAAGAATCGGAAGATCTGATTAAATTCCAAAAACCTATTCGAAAATCACAAATTATAATAAAAATATGGATTGCTTTTTTTATAGCCTTTGCCTTGCAAATAGTTCCGGTAATAATCGGTCTAAATATGCGGAGTTAAGTTTTTTAAGGCTTTTTATAAACTTTTTATCATTTTGCAAGTATATATTTTTCAATAGGCTATATCATTTATCTATAAATAAGATATATTAAAATAAAGGAGGTGAAGTTTTTTAATGAAAATAACTTTTTGCAAAAAAGAAATCGTGATTTTGATAGTCTTTTTATTATGTATTGCTTTGTTTTTTTTGGGGAAAAAATATGAAAATAATTTTATAAATAATATTTTAGATATAGCTTTTGAAAAACATAATAAATATTATGGAGAGCAGCAATATACAATTGAGAATATATGTATTTATAAAGAAAAATATATTATTGTAAGGTTTATTTTAAAAGATGCAGACAAAATAATGCAAGAGGAGCAAGCTTTCAATTGTTTTGGACAATGGAGAGGTTGTGATATTGTTGAAATTACAGATGATTAAACAGTCAATAATCGGCCTAAAGATACGGAATAACTGATAATCTTTCAAAATTTATGCGACAGTCCATCAAAAAGAGGAAAAGAAGTGAAGTTTTCTTACGGTTTGAAAACATGTAAGTCTATATCAGTTATAAACTTACAAAATGGGCAATACCGGAATCGAACCAGTGACCCCAAGCGTGTCATGCTTGTACTCTAACCAACTGAGCTAATTGCCCTTAAAATTCATTAAGATAGTGAGATAATATATTATTTTTCACTTTACGTCAAGCCCCTTTTTTGTTATATTATATATGTTGCAGATTTTATTCTGTGAATTTATAAATTTTAGGAGTATGACAATGAACAAAGAAATAAGCTTTTTTTTATGTAAAGAGCAAAAGGGAACCATTATAGGGCTTGATTGCTGCCCGGATGCTGAAGTTTCATGCTGTGGAGAAAAACTTTCAGCAGTAAAAATCGGAAGTGTTGATGCTGCAAAAGAAAAGCATGTGCCTGTAATCGAAGTAAACGGAAACACCGTAAAAGTTAAAGTAGGCTCTGTTGCACACCCTATGACTGAAGAACACCATATTGCTTGGATATGTCTCAAGACTGAAAAAGGGCTTCAGTTTAAGGAATTGCCTGTTACCGGTGCTCCCGAAGTTGAATTTGCCCTTACAGCCGATGATAAGGTAATTGAAGCTTACGAATTCTGTAATCTTCACGGAGTTTGGTCAGGAAAATAAGGTTTAATTTTTTATGAGCCTCTAAAAATGAAAGTTTTAGAGGCTTTTTTTGTGCTTGAGTATGTAAGTTTAATTTTTAGAGGTTGATTTTGATTAAAAGAGTATTAGTTACAGGAGGAGCCGGTTTTATAGGTTCCCACATCGTTACGGATTTATGCGAAAAAGGCTATGAGCCTGTTATTTTGGATAATTTTTCTAATTCTTCTCCCAAAATAATTCCGGTATTGGAAAAAATATGCTCTAAAAAGCTGGAGCTTGTACAAATTGACATAAAGGACAAGGAAAAACTCTTTAATTTTTTTAAAGATACCTCTGTCGATGCGGTAATTCATCTTGCCGCTTATAAGGCTGTAGGAGAATCCGTCGAAAAACCCTTAAAATACTACGAGAACAATATTTCAGGCCTCGTCAATCTTTTATCCGCCATGCAGGAACACAAGGTCAAGAAGTTTATATTCAGCTCTTCGGCCACGGTTTACGGCGATGCAAAGCTTGTACCCATCCCCGAAAATTCTCCCATTTCGGCAACAAATCCTTATGGAAGAACCAAACTGATTTCGGAAGAAATTTTACAGGATACGGCCTTTTCCGATAAGGATTTAAGCATAATTGCCTTGCGTTATTTTAATCCCATAGGTGCCCATAAGAGTGCCGACATAGGGGAGCTTCCTTCAGGTATTCCGAATAACCTTTTTCCTTATATTGCTCAAGTTGCCTTGGGAAAACTGCCTCATCTAAACGTCTTTGGAAACGATTATGACACCCCTGACGGAACCTGTATCCGTGACTACATCCACATTTTGGACCTCGCATCAGGACATACCGCAGCCCTAGAGAAATTAGATTCAGGCTTTAAGGGCTTTGACGTATATAACCTTGGAACAGGAATCGGCTATTCTGTTTTGGATATAGTGAACGCCTTTAAAAAAGCTTCCGGTATCGATCTTCCCGTAAAACCGGTTGCACGCCGTGCCGGAGATGTTCCACGCTCTTGTGCAAATCCCGACAAGGCCCACAAGGAACTCAACTGGAAGGCAAAATACAACCTTGAAGAAATGTGCAAAGACGGCTGGGCTTGGTATAACAAACACCCCGAAGGCTTTGTGTAATAATCGGCTAAGATGAAAAATAAAAAATCGGCTCCCAATCTGATAGTAATGCTTACAAGAAATGACTTTACGGTCAATAATGCTTATGATCTGTTTAGTGAGTGTAAGCATTTGGGCGTTAAATATTGGGGAATAAAAGAAGCTCCTTTGCCTGAATCAGAGATAAAACGCCTGTTTTCCTTTTTTCATCAGTACGGTAAAAACGCTGTTCTTGAATCGGTTACTTATTCTGAAGAGGAAGGTTTGGAATCCGCAAAAAAAGCGGCAGCCTGTGAGTGCGATATTTTAATCGGAACAAAATATTATGATTCCATAAATGAAATTTGTAAAAAAAATAATATAAAATATATGCCTTACATAGGAAGGGTATATAATCGTCCATCAATCTTGGAAGGAACTTCCGATTCTATTATCGAAGAATCAAATAAATATATTGACAGTGGTGTTTATGGGGTAAATTTTCTTGGATATCGGCACAAAAATACTTCTCATGAGCTTATCAAAAATGTATTACAAAAAATAAAAACGAATATTTGTGTTGCAGGCAGTATCGATGACTTTGAGAAACTCAATGAAGTGATAAAATATTCTCCTTGGGGATTTACTATAGGTAATGCTTTTTTTGAGAACAAATTCGGTTCAGGTTTTTCTCAACAGATTGAAAGACTGTGTTCCTATCTTGGTAAAGAAGAATAAAATGTTAAAGAATTTTTTTTCTCACGCATATACAAAAAATGTCTTTTGTATAGATTACGAAAAACTTTTTCGGTTGGGCTATAAAGCCCTTATATTCGATATTGATAACACCCTTGTCCATCACGGCGATGATGCGCCCAATGAAGTTAAAACCTTATTTTCTACTTTAAAAAAAATAGGCTTTAAACTAATTTTGCTTTCGGATAATTCTAAAGAAAGGGTTGAAAAATTTGCGAGGGATATTGGTTGTCCTTATATTTGTGAAGCCTCTAAACCCGATACCTCTCCTTTTTATAAGGCTTTGCAGATACTTGATACAAAAAATAATGAAACAATAGTTATTGGCGATCAGATTTTTAAGGATATCTTGGGTGCAAATAAAAGTAACATTCCGAGTATTTTGGTGCAGTTTATAAGGCTAAAATCCGAAAAATGGATTGGATTTACGCGATATGTTGAAAAGCTTATTTTGTTTTTATATAAATTTGCCGGAAAATATAATAATAGAATTGGGAATATAGAGATCAAAACGGCAAAAAAACGAAGGCTTTTTTGCGAAATAAATCCGTTTTTTTATAAAATTTCGGTTCTAAAAGAAAGACTCAAACGGCATTTAACGAATTCGCTTTCAAAAACATCCTTTGCGAAGGATAAGTCTATTGATAGGCTTCCCGTAAGGATATTCCGGTATAGTTCAAGCCTGATTAAACGCGGAAAAGACATTGATCCCGTTTTACAGCAAAATAAGGCCTTGAATATCGATATTTCGGCAAACAAAATTAACGGATTATTGATAAATCCCGGTGAGGTTTTTTCTTTTTGGCATATACTGGGAAAACCTTCAAAACGAAACGGTTTTAAAGAAGGAAGAATTATAGTAAACAATAAATTGATTGCCGGAGTAGGGGGCGGGCTTTGCAATCTTGCGAACACAATTCATCAGCTGATTTTACATAGTCCGCTGGATGTCATTGAAGTTCATTTTCATTCCGATTCATTAGCACCGGAGGAAGGTGAGCATAAAATATTGAGCTCCGGAACTTCCGTAGATTATAACTACATTGATTTTAGATGTAAAAATAACACGGAGCAAACTTTTCAATTACTGACTTGGTGCGAAAATGAGCATCTTTTTGCAGAGTTAAGAAGTGTTACGGATATTGCTTATAGCTATCGGCTTTTAGAGGAAAATCGCCGTTTTGTGAACGAAAACGATAAATATTTTTGCATGTCGGAAATTTATAAGATTACGTGCGAAAAATCTACCGGCCGAGTTCTAGAAAAGAAGCTGATAAGGAATAACCGGTCCGAAGTTATGTATGATTATTCTTTAATATGAATTATTTCTCAAGCCTATTGACATTTTATACGGTTTTTTGCTATACTTCGACCCTAGTGTTTAAATTTGTTTGGTATAAACCCGTTAATATGCCGGCAAAAGATTTTTTTTATGAGGTATAAAGATGTACGCACTTATTGAGTATAAAGGCAAACAGTATAAGGCTGAAAAGGGCGCAAAACTCGTAGTTGATAAGCTATCTGCAGAAAGCGGAAGCAAAATCGACATCGACACCGTTCTTTTGATCAGCGATGGCGATAAGGTTACTGTAGGAACTCCCTATGTAAGCGGAGCCAAGGTTTCTGCTACAGTAGGCGATTCTTTCCGAGAAAGAAAGATTATTGTTTACAAGCACAAGGCTAAGAAAAACTACCACAGAACCCAAGGTCATAGACAGGCTCATACCTGCATTACTGTTGACGATATTATCGGGTAAGAAAAGTGGTAAAAATTCGGCTTTTTTCAAATGCTGAAAACTGTTTTTCGGCCTTTGAATCATCAGGCCATGCAATTTCTGATACTGAAGGAAAGCCGGAAAAAGGCGGCAACATAGTTTGTGCCGCCGTTACTATTTTGCTTAAAACGGCAGTTTTAAGTTTGAGCTCGGCGCAAAAAGAGAGTTCAAGCTTAAAGGCCGAGATTAGGGCAGACAATCCGGGCTATCTTTCGGCAAAGGTAACAGCTTTTTCGGATGACGATAGACCCGAATTGCAGTATTTACTGAAATTTTTAACAATAGGTTTAATGGCCATCGAGGCAGAATATCCTGATTGTTTGGATTTACAGATAGCTTAAAGATTTTGATAATTTTTTTGGAGGATTATTATGGCACGTAAAAAGGGCGGCAGCGGTGCAAAAAACGGAAGAGATTCCAATCCTAAATATTTGGGTGTTAAAGTTTACGGCGGACAAGAAGTATCAGCCGGTTCAATTTTGGTTCGCCAGAGAGGTACTTCAATTCATCCGGGTAACAATGTAGGCTGCGGAAAAGACTATACATTATTTGCAAAAACTGACGGTGTAGTTACCTATCATGAAAGAAAGGGTAGAAAACTCGCCTCAATCGAAGCAAAATAACTTTGCTCTTCGAGCTTAAAATGTATAAATTTGAAAGCCGGTTTTTGCCGGCTTTTTTTGTAGGAAAAAAGAATCGATTATGGTAAAATTTGCAGATGAATCTAAAATAAGGGTTTCCTCAGGAAAGGGCGGCAACGGCTGTATTGCCTTCAGACGGGAAAAATATGTTCCCATGGGAGGACCGTCGGGAGGTGACGGAGGACGCGGCGGCGACCTCATATTTGAAATACGCCGTAACATGAGGACTCTGGTTCATTTGCGGCATAAGCGTGTCTACAAGGCAAAAAACGGCGGAGGCGGCGAAGGCTCTCAGCGTTTCGGTAAAAAAGGTGATGACTGCATAATTCCTCTTCCTCCCGGCTGCGTTATAAAAGACCCTGAGACGGGAAAAACTATCTTGGACTTCGGCGATGCGGAAGAAGGCCGCTTTGTTTTTCTCAAGGGCGGAAACGGCGGCTGGGGAAACTGTCATTTTAAGACCTCCACCAATCAAGCCCCTAAAACGGCTCTTCCCGGACAAGAAGGGGAAACGAGGGAAATAATCGTAGAGCTTAACATAATAGCCGATATAGGCTTGGTAGGCTTCCCTAATGCCGGTAAATCATCTCTTCTCGATTATTTTACAAATGCAAGGCCCAAAATCGCTCCCTATCCCTTTACCACCAAAATTCCGAATCTTGGAGTTTTGCGTGTGGATGAAGAAAGGGATGTTATCATTGCCGATATACCGGGAATCCTCGAAGGGGCTTCTGAAGGTATTGGCCTCGGTATAAGATTTTTAAAGCACATATCCCGCTCGGCAGGTCTTGCCTTTTTAATCGACCTTTCAGATGACAATTATTTGAAGGCATACGATATTCTTTGTAAAGAATTGGAAAACTATTCAAAAGAATTGGCTCAAAAGAAAAGGATAATAATTGCGACAAAATTGGATTTACCCGATACAAAAGAAAGATTGGCGGAGCTTAAAAATGCAATTCCCGATCAGGAAATTTTGGGTATCTCGCTTTACAATGAATGGGGCTTATCTGAGGTAAAACAGGCCTTTATTCGATTGGCCGATGAAATGCAAAAATCAAAACCGCAAAAAGAAACTCTTGACCCCTACGCGCAAAATCAAAATTTTATGACGGTGGAACTTGATGACATTTCTTATGAAGAACAAAACGATGATGAACACTTCGGAGCAACAGTCAGCCTAAGCCGCAAAAGGAAACCTAAAAAATGAGATTGGCAATCTTAGGCGGTTCTTTTAATCCCATTCATCTGGGACACTTAAATTTAGCTTTTTACTCTCATAAAGAATTAGCCTATGATAAGATTGCTATTGTTCCGGCCTATATTTCTCCCTTTAAAATTTTTTGTAATGATACGCAGGTTGAGGACAGGCTCAAGATGATAGACCTTGCCATTGCAGATAAGCCCTACATGTACTGTGAGCTCTATGAGATTGAACGCAAGGGTGTTTCTTACACAATAGATACAATCGGCTATCTCTATCAAAAATTTCCCGACATCGAAGGAAAAATAGGTCTTATTATCGGGGACGATTTAAAAGAAAATTTTTTCCGCTGGAAGGATGCGGAGGAAATTATAAAAAAGACCGACATAATTATCGGTAAAAGAACAGGGGTTAACGGTTCTTTTAATCTCTCGGATATCGAGCCTGAAAAGGCTTCTATCAAAGAATTAAATAACGAAATTTTAAATATTTCGTCGACTCAAATAAGAGATGCGGTTTTAAAAAATGAAGATTTTTCTTCTCTTGTTCCAAAACCCGTTTACGACTATATTATCAAGCACGGCCTTTATAAGAAAAAAGAAATACCTGTTTCTGATATTAAAAGCAGCATTTCTAAATTAATCAATGCCGCCGATATACAAGCAAAAATACGGGAAATAGACAGCTTTGCAAAAAGTGTTTTAAATGAATCCCGATATGCTCATTCGGTGCGCGTCGCAGAATATGCCCGTCATCTTGCAGAAGAGTATAAAACCGAAGGCGTACCGCCGGCTCTTGCTTATTTTACCGGGCTTGCCCATGACATCTGTAAAAAGTGCTCGGATGAAGAGCTTGTAAAACTTGTAGAATCCGATAATCTCGGAATTGATGATATTGAAAAGACCCGCTTAAATCTTTTGCACGGAAGAGCAGCTGCCGTTGTTTTGCAAAAAAAATTCGGCATCAATGACAAGTCAGTCCTAAAGGCTGCTGCCTTTCATACCTTCGGCTACGAAGGAATAGATGCCTTGGGAAAGATTGTTTACATAGCCGATAAGATAGAGCCGGGCCGTCCTAATACCGAAAACTTTAGGGAGATGGTAAAGTCTTCTTCTCTTAATGAGTTGATGCTTGCTGTCTTGAATTGGAACCTCAGCTTTATCGAAAAAAAGAGCGCTAGAGTTCATCCCGAAACAAAAAAAATGTATGAACAAATACAAAAGGAGCTTAAAAAATGAAAATAAAACTTATGGATACCGGAAAAAATATTATATTCCTCTTAGTAATTCTTATCGTTTTAATTACCTCCTTTGTTGTAGTGCTTTTAAAAATGCAAAGAGATACCGTTCAGGATTATCTTTCTTCCGATAAAATTTTAAAAGTTCTTTTGGTGGTTGAGGACAAGGGAGTTCCAATTTCGATAAGTATACTGGCCTATTATCCTGAAACGAAGAGGGCTGCCATGTTCGATGTACCTGCAAATATCGGTTTGATTATTCAATCCTTAAACCGCACAGATGCTATCGGAGCCGTATATACAGAAAAAGGTATATCGAGTTTTAAAACCGAAATCGAAAAACTTGCAGGCATTTCCGTGCCTTTTTATCTGACATGCAATCTTGATAATTTTTCTATGCTGACAGACATGCTTGGCGGGCTTTCAGTTTTTATCCCTTCGCCTGTGGATATAGAACTTGATAATAAGCGGGTTCTTTTGCCTTCAGGATCCGTTTCTCTTGACGGCGATAAGATACGGGATTTTCTTGTTTATGAGGATGAATTGGATACGGAAGGAGAAGCAGCTGCAAGAAAGCAAAAGGCCGTTCTTGCTCTTTTTAGAGCAATAAGCGATAATTCGCCCGAGATTTTTTCTAAGGAGAGGTTTTCGGTTTTAAGCAATAATTTTAGATCGAATGTTTCAGGTTCCGACTTAAAAAATTTAATTGAATCTATAAGCAAGATGGATTCTGAGCGCTTGGTGCCGCAAAGACTTACCGGTGCTGTCCGCATTATCGAAGACAAGCGTCTTTTGACTCCGTTCCGTGAGGGGCAGCAGATAAAAGAAATTATCCGCCAGACAATTGCCGTTTTGGCATCCGATGATTCTTCTGCTCTTGAACGCGTTTACGCCTTAGAAATTTTAAACGGAACAAATGTACAAGGGCTTGCAAAGAGCACCTCCGAGCTTTATCAAAGCTTTGCCTATGACGTTGTCAGCATAGGCAACTCAGAAAATCCTGTAGCCGAAACTGTTTTGATAGACAGAATCGGAAACCCTTCCGTAGCTAAAATTGTTGCAAAGGTTATACGATGTAACAATATTCAAACTACGCAGCTTCCTGCTGAAGGAGACTACGGAAGCGAAACCAATGTTGACTTTACCCTGATTTTGGGTTCGGATTTTAACGGTTTTTTTGTTGTCGAGAAAAAAGATGACAAAAAAGATAATGATGATGAAAATGATAAGGATAAAAACTAATGATAGAAAATTTTGACTTTTATGCTCCGGCCTTGGAGCTTGGAAAATTATTGCACGATTTTAAGGGTGAAGATGTTGTTGTCTTGGATTTGCGGGATAAAAACATTTGGACCGATTTTTTTGTAATTTGTACCGTAACAAGTGCCGCTCATTCAGGCGGTTTGGAAAAAAGAGTGTACGAATTTTTGCCTGAGCACAACTTGGAAGAATATCATACCAAGCGTAAGTCTCCCGACGGCGATGAGTGGCGGCTTATAGATTTGGGCGGTATTGTTGTTCACCTTATGAGCGAAACTGCCCGTAATTTTTACAGCCTTGAAAAGATTTGGTTCGATTCAAAAAATGTTCTTGAGGACTAATTTAAATTTCTTTTGATGAAGCTTTAAAAATGAATAAAACAAATCGTTTTAAAAATTATTTTTCTCTTTTTGCAAGTTTTTTTAAGATAGGTCTTGTAACCTTCGGCGGAGGGCTAGCCATGCTGCCCATATTAAAAAGAGATTTGGTTGATTCCAAGGGCTGGGTAACAGAGGCTGAGATTTTGGATTACTTTGCAATAGGTCAGAGCACACCGGGAATTATAGCGGTAAATGTTGCAACCTTTGTCGGATATAAAAGAGGAGGGCTGATAGGTTCAGTTTTTTCTACCTCAGGGGTTGTTTGTCCTTCTCTTATAATAATTACGCTCATAGCCGCCTTTGTTTCAAATTTTAACGAATTAGTCTGGGTTCAAAAAGCTTTAAAGGGAATAAATGTTGCAGTTTCCGTTTTATTGGTAAAAGCAGTTTTTGCATTCGGAAAAAAGACGGTTTTTGATCTTTGCACATTTTTAATAGCAGCCTTTTCATTTGCGCTTATGTTTATTTTTAATGTGCAGGGAATATGGATAGTAATAGGCTCGGCTTTTTTTGGTTGGCTTTTTCAAACCTTCAAATCGCGGCAGCTTTTAAAATCGAGCGGAGGAGAAAAATCCTAATGAGCCTGATTGGTTTGTTTTTTTTGTTTATGTACATAGGGCTTTGTACCATAGGCGGCGGCCTTGTGGCTATTACTTTGATGCAGCAAGAGTTGATTACCAGAGGGCTTATAAGTTCCGAAGATTTTTTTGCAATGGTTGCCATTTCAGAATCAACTCCCGGTCCGATGGGGATCAATATGGCAACCTATATAGGCTATGAACTTTACGGAGTTTTGGGAAGTATAGTTTTGACTACCGGAATTGTTCTTCCTTCACTGATAGTTATAGTTTTGATAGCCCGCTTTGCCTCAGCTTTCCAAGAAAAGCCTTTGGTAAAAAAAAGTTTTTACGGCTTAAGAGCCGGAGCTGTCGGTATGATTGCCGTTGCCTGTTGGCAGGTAATAAATATTTCGGTTTTAAATTTATCTGTCTTTAGAACAAGCGGAAAAATACTCGACATTGTGCATATAAAACAGTTTGCTTTTTTTTGGCTTCTATTTTTTGTAAGTGTTTTTTTTAAAAAGCTTCATCCGGTAGTTTTGGTTGCAGCCGGAGCCCTGTTCGGCATTCTGTTTTTATAATCAAAACCTATTGACATTTTTTGTATTTTGCTATATTATATTCACCGTTACGGGCAATAGCGCAGTTGGTTAGCGTACAAGTCTGGGGGACTTGGGGTCCCCGGTTCAAATCCGGGTTGCCCGATAAAGAACTTCGTTTTTAAAAACGAAGTTCTTTTTTTTTGCAAAAAAAGCAGTCTTTTAGACTGCCTTTATCTTTTAATATCCGAATACCAGTTTTACTGCTGCTTCAGCACCGGCAGCTTTAAAGCTTTCCGTAAATGAAGGCGATGTCAAAGAAACAGCTGTTTCAACTCTGAAAATTCTTGTTTCCAAAAAAAAACCTGCCCCGTTTTTCCATACCCTATCTTCATAATTCATTGAAAGGTAAGTTCCCAATACCTTTAAAAATCGGCTTTCGATTTTAAGACCTGCATCTACATAAAAGGGCCTAAAACAATGACAGCCTATGCTCGGCGTAATAATCAAATAATCGTTAGAAAAAGGTCTTATATCCGAACTTACTGAAAGTTTTAAAGGCCGGAATATCTTTTTTTCCGGTAAATCGTATACTATCGGAGTTTCTGTAAAAGATCCGCCGGGAGGTTTTATTTTTGAGGCCTTGTCGGGTGTTATAAAATTATTCAGATATTGAATTATAGATTCTATTTTAAAATCTCCTTCGAATGTTTTTGAAAATCCTTTATTTAAATGTGCCGGAAAAAGCGGAATATTTATAAGATTAAAATTTATATTTGCGAGTTCATTAAATTTATAGGTACCGTAAAAACTAAAATCTACGCCTCCCTTCGATAAAATATCTTTTATATCTAATTTTGACTTGGGGTTTCCAAATATGGGAATATGAGAATACATATTAAGTTTTAATTTGCCTTTTAAAACTAATCGGCCGGTTATCGAATCCGTTAAAAATTCATAGTCACCGATATCGGATTCCATATAAAAGCCGGGTACAAAATAAGAAGTGCTGAGTCTGAATTTAAATGAGTTAAAACTCATGCCGTAAAAAATACCTGTTGATGCAAATGTTTGTGAATTGCCTAAGATTTTTCCTTTAAAATTGTTCGATGAAAGATTCCCTTTTGCCGCAAGATCGATTATATTTTTTGGTATATTTGAAAAAGTATAGGCTTCCGCTTTTACAAATATACCGAATTCAATTTTCGATTTTATATAAATGTTTAAATATATGTTTGCATCGGCAGCAGTCGATATTCCGAAACCCGCTTTGGGCAGCGTATTTGACATTTGCGATAAATCTATTTCAAGCGTTTTTTTAAATAAATCTTTAAATCTAAAATATGAATTTGAAGCTCCGGCTTTAAATTCGATGCCTAAAGCGAATGACTGTCTGCCGGTTTTTAAAAAAGGTTCTTTGGGCGGTTTTTCGGTTTCTATCGTTTTATCTTCATTTTCGATTAATGTTTCGGTAGATTCAGGTTCTTCTTCTTTAATATCTTCTTCGGTTTCATTCTCTTCGTTTTCAAAAGAATCGGTAAAATAATCTATTCCGTTTCTTATTCTAATTTCGTTGAGCATTGTCTCTGTTTGTTCGGTTAAATAATCTGATGAAGTTTCCGTATCTTCGGAATATATGTTTAGAAATATAAGTGAAATTACAGTGAATATAAAAATATATTTTTTCATTTAACTTACCTCTTAAAATTCATGGATTATATCCATATTCGTAACTGTGTAAGCCGAAAAGTTTAAAGCTCCGTTTTTTTTGAGTCTTTGATTTGATGCATTATCAAATTTAATATTTACTTCAATGGGAAACGGTATTCTTTTTTGAATTTCTTGTAATTCGTTTTGAGGTATTTTTATTTTGATTTCATTTTCTCCATCTTTTAATAAGATGTTTTTTTGGAATTGATGTATGCCGTTTTCTTTCCAATCGGGATTTAAAATCTCTGCTTTAAGGTTAATACCTAATTGATTGTTATATTTTATTACAAGTTCCAGTTCTTTTGTTTTATTGATAATATCATCAATATTTTTATTTGCTTCTTTGCGTGAAAATATATCTTTAATCGATATAATTTTTTTTGTTATGGCACGGTTTAAAGTTGCATCAGCTTTAATATCAAAAACAATGTCGATATTAAATTGCGCTCTTCCGTTGTTTTTTTCTAATGCTTTTTTTGAAACAATGAGTTTTTCTAAACTTGAATTAACATCAAACTGCATTTCGGCTGCCTTTTTTGCAAAAATATTTTTTATATCGATATCGGTATTAAACAAGCTTGCCTTTGAAAAGTTTGTTTTGTATGCAGATACTTCCGAAAAATCGGGTCTTGCTTCTACAAAGGATACCTCTCGGCTCTGGTTTTGAATTATATCTATATGTGAAAAATTTGTTTCATTTTTCGGCTTATATAAAAGTTCTATGTTTGTGTTAAGCGTAGGTTTATCTTCCATTTTAATAATGTTTGAATTAAGATAAATATAAGCGGCTGCAGGTTTTGGATCGATATTATCTAAATACTCATTGTCCTTAAATATATTTAAGATCATAGGATTTTTCGGGATTTTACTTTTGATGGTGTTATTAGGCTGTGCAGGTTTTATACAAGCCTTGTTCCAGTCAAAGTTTACGGTAATCTTTCCGCCTAAAGAATATGTATGTTTATTTTTTATATTTTGTAATTTTAAGATTTTAGGATTTGCCGAAGTATGAGATTCCGGAAAACCCAGATTCGCTGTAAAGTCTAATTGAGTTAACCCGCCGAGTTCCAATTTATAATTATCTTTTTTAATCATATTATATGTTTCTGTATTATTTTGATCGGTAGTTACAAAGGTGTGAGAGCCATTACCTATCGGTGGTGATTCAATAGTAATATTTATATCATTTCCTTTTGGTAAGTTATTTGTAAGTTCGATATCTGCCGAAATGCTGTTAAATTCTATCCAGTCTACAAGATTTTTTAAATCTGTGCTGATTGGTTGTGTAACCGTGTAATCAAGATTCAGATCTTTTTCAATCGTAATCTCTTCAAATGTATTTATAGCACTTGCAATGTTTAAAGTTAAGTCTCCGCTTCCTTGGTAACCGGCAGGTATTGTTCCTGTTATTTTTATCTTTCCTGCAATAGTTATAGGATCACTTGGTTTTAGTATTAAACCTTTTAAGCCCAGTTCTCCTTCCACATTCGAATTAGTCTTGTTTGTAAAATTTTTAAAATTAATACCATTACTTCTCACTTCTATCCCGGTATAATCAATGTTTATTGTATTTGGTAAATTAGCTCCTGATACTGAAATATTTAGTTTTCCTTCTGCAATTTTGGCTTCTTTAAAACTTCCTGCCGTAAATGATAGTTCCTGGAAATTTTGAATAGGAATTTCTATCGGCTGTGCCGACAGCGGAATATCGTTTCCGCTGATGTTATCTGGAATTTCCACTCCGGTCAATTTTTTACTTCTTCCAATGTTAATTTCAGGAATGTTTATTTCAATGTTGTCAATATTTTTTTCGATAGTGCCCGGTGCAAAATTTTTGATTTTATCAACATAGTTACGCATGTCGACTTCTGTTCCGGTAATAGGGTAATGTACCAAATAATGTAAAGTATTGGCTTCATCTCCATATTCATATACTTTAATGGAATCAAGTTCTTCTACGTTTCCTTTTAGTGCGGTTTCGACCGATTTTTTCGTGATAAAATCGTCAACATTTATCCGACTTGTTCCCAGATTAATCTTTATTTGCGGGGAGGCTTTTATTCTGACTTTTTTAAAAAAGCCTTGTTTACATGATGTTAAAATAAGCAATATTAGAATAGCCGAAAATATATTCCTTTTGTGTTTCATTGTTTGTGTCTCCTCGATATTTTCGTAAATCTGACGGGTAAGAAAACGGCATAAAGTCTTTTTCTTAAACCTTATGAGAATATCAATTTTCTCTATAAAAGTCAATAGGTAAGAGCAAGATTTTTTTGTATTAATGCTTATATTTTTCATTTATATATTGATATATTCTTATATTTATGATAGCATTTAGTTATGAAAACTCTTGATAAATCATTACCGTTGTTGTTAAAACGGATTTCTGAAAAATATCCCGATATAAGGGCGCAAATGTTTAAGGGAGAGGATAAGGAATTCCGAAGCCTTTCTTATAAAGAACTTTATGAGGCAACTCTCGATTTTGCTGCCGGATTGCTTTCGATTGGAGCTAAACCTAAGGACCATATAGGTCTTATAGCCGATAACCGTAAAGAATGGCTTCATGCAAGTTTTGGAATTATGAGCATAGGAGCTGCAGATGTTCCGCGAGGCTGTGATGCAACCGAACAAGAGATAACTCACATTCTTTCCTTTTCGGAATGTAAATTTGCCGTTTTGGAAAACGAGGCTCAGGTCAAAAAAGTTTTGAACAATATAGCCGAAATTCCTCTATTGGAATCGATTATCGGTATTGAGAGTGCAGATTTTAAAAAGCTTATTGAAGAATATAAAATTCAAGAAAGAAAGATCAGATTTTATACCTATGCAGACATCATCGAATTAGGAAAGAGTGCAAGAATCGAAGGCAAATTCAAACCTGAAGAATATGCCGAAAACGTTGATACCGATGATTTGGCATCTATAATTTTCACTTCTGGAACAACCGGAAATCCTAAGGGTGTTACAATGACTCATAGGAATTTTATGACGCAGCTTGTTGAGCTTCCCGATAGGATTATCCTTAAACCCGGTCAAAAAGCTATATGTGTTCTTCCTGTCTGGCACTCATTTGAAAGAGCCTGTGAGTATGTTATAATGATTTCAGGCGGTACTATTGCTTATTCAAAGCCTATAGGAAGTGTTCTTTTAGCCGATATGATAAAGATAAATCCGTCTCTTTTTCCCTCTGTTCCTCGAATATGGGAGGCCGTTTATGACGGTATATTTAAGGCAATGAAAAAAAGGGGCCGCCCGCTTTATTATCTTTTCCTATTCTTTATTGATGTAGGAATAAAGACAATGAGGTTAAAGCGCAGAGTAACAGGTCAGTGTCCTCATTTTCAAAAAAGAAGTAAGTTTATATATCCGGTATTGGCCCTTCTCCCTCTTTTGTGCATAGCCCCTCTTTATTATATAGGAGACCTACTTATTTACCGCACAATCCGCAAAAAGTTCGGTAAATGTTTTAGAGCAGGTGTTTCAGGCGGAGGTGCATTGCCTCCCAATGTTGACGAATTTTTTTGGGCAATACGCATAAGCGTTATGGAAGGTTACGGTATTACCGAAACGGCTCCCGTAATTTGTGTCCGTCCCATGCCTAAGCCGGTTTTCGGTACGCTGGGTAAACCCCTTGCATGTTTTGAATCCAAAATTATAGATAAAAATGGCAAGGAATTGCCTCATAACAGAAAAGGATTGCTTCTTGTCAGAGGTGATGCCGTAACAAAGGGCTATTATAAGGATCCGGAAAGAACTGCAGAAGTCATAGATAAGGACGGATGGTTTGATACAGGCGACCTTGCAATGAAGACAATTGACGGGGAATTAATTCTTAAAGGAAGGCGAAAAAATACTATAGTTTTGCGCGGCGGAGAGAATATTGAGCCTGTGCCCATTGAAGTAAAACTGCAAGAGTCTCCTTTAATTTCGATTGCCGTTGTTTTAGGTCAAGATCAGAGAGGTTTGGGAGCATTGATTGTAGTCAACAAAGAAAATCTCCAATCATGGGCTGCGAATAACGGTCTGCGTAATGTTCCTGTCTCGGAACTTGTATGTGATCCGAATGTTCAAAAAATGTATGAGGCTGAAGTCGCCGAGCTTGTTAATTCAAAAACAGGATTTAAACTTTTTGAAAGAATAAATAAGATTGTTCTTATTCCTGAAGAATTTCAGGCAGGAAAGGAGTTGTCAGCAAAGGGCGAGATGATGCGCCATAAAATAAATCAGCTTTACCGCAAAGAAATATACGAGCTTTTTAAATAAGCCTTTAACACAAAGTGTATAAAGCTTAGCATAAAGCCCTTATAAGATTATTTCTTATAAGGGCTTTTTTGTGTTTAAAAACGATTATGCAAAAAAAAAGAACTCAAAACTTTGAGTTCTTTTGCGGCGAACTGGACTTGAACCAGCACACCCGTTAAGGCATCAGCACCTCAAGCTGACGTGTCTACCATTCCACCACCGCCGCAACTGAAAAGGATTTTATCAGATAATCAAAAAAAAGTCAATAGGAGATAAAAACTAAATTTTATTTCCTATTAAATATTATATCCAAGGATTTTCCGTTTCATCGGTATTTTGGTTATCGTCATTGGCAGCATTCGATGTATCTTCGTTTTCATTTATTTTTTCTCCGTTTGCCGGAGCTCCGTCTGCCGGAGGATCTATAAAAATTGAAGGATCTATTTCTATAGGTTCTATGTCTACCTTAATTTCTTCTTCACCTTGGGCCATTCCCGATCCCTTGATTCTGTCTATACCCATATCCCTAAGCTTTATACCTGTCGTATGTTCGGTACAAACTTCAGAAGGCTGAGTTCCATAAAGGAAGGGTAGTGTGATGGTTTCATCGGTGCAGTTCTCCGATGGCAGCATTCCGGATTTTTTACATACATCAACCATTATAACGCCTTTTTCAGGCCGTACGAAATCTTTAAAAGGTTTATTTTTATGGACTTCCCTCATAAAGTTAGCTGCAACATATCCTGATAGTGCGGCTCCTGCATTATCGGTTCCAAGCGAATAACTTCCGCGGTCAAAACCGTACCAAACAACTGCCGAGTAGTACGGAGAATATATAGCCGTCCATGAGTCTGCCCAGTTTTGGGTTGTTCCCGATTTTGCGGCCATCGGCATTCTAAATATCTTTCCCGTTTTTTCGTTTTTATAATCGAATTTTTTACCGCCGGAAGAAGCTCCGTAAAGGGTTCCCAAGGTAAGAGTCTTTTTAAGAATTTCCGTCATAATAAAGGCATTGCTGGGGCTTATAACCTGCATTGCAGCTCCGCGTTTTCTTTGTTCGATTCTTAAATCCAATTCCGGATCCATTATCGTAACTCCATCCCTGTCTTCTATTGCTCTTACGGCTATCGGGTCTACAGCCCTTCCTTGATTTCCGAATACTGCAAAGGCTCTTAAAAGCTGAACAGGAGTTACGGCACTTATTCCGAGGGCTAAGGGATATACTTTTTCAAAGGTTTTATCTATTTCCGCAGGGTCGGTAATGCCCATGAGGCTTGCGATACGGTCTATAGCTCTGTCAAAACCTACAAGTTCCAAAGTTTTAATTGCCGGAATATTTAAAGAGAGGGGTAAGGCCTTATATACAAGAACGGTTCCGTTCCATTTACCGCTGTAGTTGTTAGGAATATATTGTACTCCGTCTGCCGATTCAAAAACTTGAGGAGTGTCATCAAGTCTTGTGGCTGCGGTAATTATTTTTTCGTCAATAGCAGCCGAGTATATCAAAGGTTTTATTGTACTTCCTACCTGAAGTTTTGACTGGGTTGCTCTGATAAGCTGGTTGGTCTCGCTGTATTTGCTTCCCCCTATGATTGCTGTTATATAACCCGTTTCATTTTCTATCGAAATAAAGGTTCCTTCTACAACTCTTTCTTTTAAAACTTCCTGTGTCTTAGCTGTAGATTGTTTTGTAAGAGTTTTCAGGTTGTCTATACCGCACATTAAAGCGAGCACATCTATTGTGTCGTTTAATTTTTTTCGGTAATAAGAATTGGTCTTTACCTTGAGCTGCTTTTCTCCGAGGCTTAACGATTCTATTCCGAAACAAAGGCTTAAAAGGGAAGTCAGATTGCTGTAGTGCTCCGCTTGACTGAATGAAGCCGAGGTTGAAGCGGAAACTCTATCGTTTGCCGTAGTAATATATTTTTGGAATTCCTTATCGGCAATTTCCTGATGCCGTAAATCGCAGGTTGTGTGTACCGTGTACCCGTCTTTATATAGGTTCATTGTACCGTATAACATATTGTCTGCAACTTCTCGTCTTACATATTCGGAAAACCACGCTGCTTTGTCTTCCCGTGTAAACCATGCCGATAAGGCAATTCTGGTATAGTCAAAATTCGCCCAGTAATCTTCAAAGGATTCTCTTGCTTCTTCTTTGGTGATAAAGCCCAGATTGACCATATTTTGAAGAACATTTTCCTGTCTTTCTTTTGCCCTGTTCGGATAATTGAAAGGATTGTATCTTGTCGGATTTGAAAGCTGTATGATCAAGATAGCCGCTTCTGCCGGCGTAACTTCTGCTGCGGAACGGCCGAAATAAAAGCGCGAAGCCGCACTTACTCCGTTTGTGCCCCCTCCAAAATAAGCTTCATTTAGGTAGAGCATCATAATTTCATCTTTTGAGTGCCGCCTTTCCATTTGGATAGCCCACCAAAGTTCTTTTATCTTTCTTCCAACTCTTTTATCTGTTCTGTCACAATATAGAAGTCCTGCAATCTGCTGAGTGATTGTACTTCCGCCTCCTAAAGACCTTCCGGTAAGCTGTCCTATTACGGCCCTGATTATTGATTTTATTCTAAAACCTTTGTGCTCGTAAAAGAGGCGGTCTTCACGGGCTAAAAGAGCTGCAATCAGGTTAGGTGAAATGTCTCTGTAGTTGATGAGCTCTCTTTTTTCATCCAAAGAAAATTCGGTTATAAGATCGCCCCTTATGTCCAATATTCTTGACGGGAGGGCAGGATTGAAGTCAACAAATAATTCGCTTTGTTTTATGTTTTTTGTAAGTGCCAGCATTTTTCCGAGAGCGAAAGCTCCTCCGGCTAAAACCAAAAAAATCAAAATAAGATATAGGTATATTATCTTGTTAAGCTTATTCATACTTTATATAAGAACATAAATTTAAGTTTTTTACAAGGGGGTTTGGAATTTTGTTTCAAGATATAAAAAAAGAGCCGGTTTAAAAAACCGGCCCGCCCATCAGGCTGTCGGCGGACGGTGGGTGGGAGGGGAACCATCCGCCGATATTTATTTATCGGCGGAGAATCAAAAAACTTAAAGCTATCTTCGCTTATTTTTTAAAATAATCCATCTGATTTTATCTGCAATGTTAAAGAGTTTGTACATGAACGGTTTATAAACAAGGTCGAATGTTCCTATGTATTCCACCAATTGAGGCTTATATCCTGCCTTAAATTTATGAAAGCCGTACCATGAATTCTCTGTATCGGGATTTGGACCTAAGCAGCCCCAAAGGTCAAAAAGAGAGCAATTTAAGTTTTTTCCGTATTTAATTGCTTCCCACATTATTAGATTATTCGGCATCAATTCCCGATGGCTGTTTCCTGAGGCTCCATAGGGGTAATAAAGTTTCCCGTTAAATTTAAAGAGTATCCATGCGGTTAAAACTTCTTCTCCATAAACGGCTTCAAATATTCTTAGACTTTCTTTCGGAAATATTTTAAACATTTGCCTAAAATATTTTCCGTTGTGATTAAAAAATCCCTGTCTTTTTGTGGTTTCTTCCATCAGCCTTATATAGTCTTCCATGCCTTCTTCGGTGCTTTTGTCGATTACACTTACTCCTTTTTTTTCGGCAAGACGGATATTGTACCTTGTTTTGGAATGAAAAGAGGCTAAAAGTTCGTCTTCGGTTTTTTCGATATTTAAAAGAAAATTATATTTTTCAAAAAAAGGTTTTCCGATTTTTGCTCCGTTTTTTAACAAAAAATTTATTTTTTCTTCAAAAAAATTTCCGGGTAAAAGGGACGTTTCGGTTGAAGACTCAGTTTCGGATACGGGTTTAAAGATATCCGGTTCTATTTTTATAAAAACCGCATTATGTTTTTTCCCAGCTTTTTTTAAGGCTTCAAGGCATTCAAAATCAGGCATTACGGTTTTTGAAGCTATGCCGACCGTATAATTAGTCTTGGGTATTTTAGAAAAAATAATCTGAATTCCGCTTTTTAGTTTTCCGTCTTCAAAAAAACCTATTCTTTCAGCCGCTGCTCCCATGCTTTCCTTAAAGTCGCCCCAAATCCATGATTGGATGGGGTGAGGTGCAAGCTTGTCGAATTCGTCTTTATATTCGGATGTTAAGAGTTTAGTTTCTTTCATAAAAAATTCCTATTTATTTTTGTTTACAAAATTGGCAGGATTTTTTGGTATACCTTGCTCATGTATTTCAAAATGAAGATGAGGGCCCGTTGACATTCCGGTAGATCCTACGGCTCCTATGATTTTACCCGATTTTACGGTTTCATTCAAGGTCACATAAACCTTACTCAAATGACCGTAAAGACTTATTCTTCCATCGGTGTGGGCTAAAATGATGTAGTTTCCGTAAACATTGCTATAAGAGATTTCTTTTATTCTGCCTGCAGCACATGCCATGACAGGGCTCCCTGTGGGGGCTGCAAGGTCTATTCCCGGATGGTAGCCGGTTTTACCCGTAAACGGATCCTGTCTTTTGCCGAAGCCTGAAGTAAGAACAGCTTCTTTAAGAGGAAACCTATAAAATGGCATAAAGAAAAAAGCTCTTATTGTTCCGTCAAAAATTTCTCCCGGAAAACAAAAGATATCTCTTTTTCCCTCCATTCCGTATATTTTTATTTTTACAGGTTCAAGTTTACTTTTTTTAAAAAAAGCTTCGGTAAGTTTTTCGATACTTGAAATGGATTTTCCGGGAAGGTAAACAGCCGGCATTGTAGGAAGAATAAGATTCTGTCCCGAAATATCGGTTTGAACAGATTCAATTCTGTTTAATGTAACTATTGCATCATAAGGAATGGAGCAGCGGGCCGCAATTTTTATTATGGTGTCTTCACCGGTTGCCTTATAAGTGTAAAATCTGAGCGGGAGTTCATTTCCGGTTTTGGCTGCGGCCAAGGCTTTACGGGCATCGGCTACATCATCACTGTATTGAACAAAAATATGGTCATCAATATTTAATTTTTCTATGTGAGGGTAGGGGATTTGGGCATACATGAAGGATGCCGATAAAAAAAAGGAAAAAACAAGAAATTTAAAGACCTTCATTACCGTTATTTTTTGTTTGATCAATACCGAATGCCAAAAAACCGTAAATTACAAAAATCAAAACAAGCACAATTAGTGCCGGTATCTTATTGAAAGTTAAAACCAAACCTATGCATAATAGGAGTCCTCCTATTACGGTTATTTTTTTTAAGATGGAAATGATGAGTCCGCGAGGGCTTTTTTTGTATGCCTTAATTACCGATTTTATTAAAAGGTAAAAAATTCCGCATACAAACAGGCTTATGGAAATTATCGTGTACAGACCCGTATTTGTAACAGCCAGCTTCCACAAAGGATAGGCTACCGCGATACCTGCGAGTATACACACTCCGGCTATTGCCGAAAAGGTCAACAGACCGAAAAGAACGGCCCCGTATCCCTTGATGATTTTTCCAATATTCATAAAGCCCTCCAGACTCGTGATTGAGGTTAATTCTCCTTAAAATTTAAGGCGGATTATTCCTCTGAGATTGCTTCAACAGGGCAAACGCCTGCGCAAGCACCACAGCTGATACAGGTATCAGCATCAATTACGTGTTTGCCGCCGGCTTCGCTGATAGCGTTTACGGGGCATTCACTTTCGCACGCGGCACAGTTCGTGCATTCGTTAGAAATTTTATAAGCCATTTGCATACTCCTTATGATAAATTTCCATATTTTTATTATAACATTTACACATAAAAAAGGCAAGGTCTCCCATGAAACTCAGAAACTTGAGTAAAAAAAAAAGAGATTGGCAGTTTTGCCAATCTCTAAATTAAACGTCCTTGAAATAAGATTCAAAACGTATCATTTTATCGGTTAAAAAAAACGGCATCCGGATGTCAAAATGATGCCGTCTGTAAATCCGACCGTTATTTATATTATCGGGTATATTTAAAAAAAACTTAAATTTTTTATTCAAAATATGTTAAAAAAGACGGTATTTTATGATTATTTTCAATAAAAAAAGGGATATAAGATAATCTTATATCCCTTTAAGTGCCGTCGGACAGAATCGAACTGTCGACACAAGGATTTTCAGTCCTTTGCTCTACCGACTGAGCTACAACGGCGTAACACAGGCGATATTATCAGTTTTTCTAAATTATGTCAATAGATTTTTCAAATCTTTTTCCAATAAATCGCCTTTAGTTTAGTAGATTAACTTGACGGGGCAGTGATCTGAGCCCATTACTCCGTCCAATATGATAGAATCCTTTATTTTAGGTAAAAAAGAATCATTTACGCAGTGATAATCAAGCCGCCACCCGATGTTTTTTTCTCTGGCTCTAAAGCGGTAGCTCCACCATGTGTATTTTTCTGGTTCTTGGCAAAAGTGCCTAAAAGTATCGGTATAGCCTGATGAGGTAAACTCATCCATCCAAGCCCTTTCTTCAGGAAGATAGCCGGGATTTTTTTCGTTGCTCTTAGGATTTGCTAGGTCTATCGGCTTATGGGCTATGTTGTAGTCCCCGCAAAGGATTACGTTGTTTCCTTTTTTTTGAATGGAATCGCAGAATTCGAGAATGGCTGCGCAAAAGTCCAGCTTGTAGCCTAGGCGGGCTCCTCCGTCTTGCGAGTTGGGAAAATAAGCCGAAATAATAGAAATCTTGTCAAAGTCGGCTACCAAGACCCTTCCTTCATCGTCGAATTCTTTTAAACCCATTGTTCTTACCTGCAAGGGTTCTTTTTTTGTAAATACGGCAGTTCCCGAATAGCCTGCCTTCTTTGCTGAAGCCCAATAGGCAAAATATCTTCCGTTCGGGAGCTCAGGTTCCGTAAGCTCCTTGCTGAGTTGAGGCTTCGCTGCTTTTGTTTCCTGCACGCAAAGTACATCGGGATTTTCGGTATTAAGCCAATCCAAAAAGCCTTTTTTTTCTACGGCCCTGATGCCGTTTACATTCCATGAAATAATCGAATTCATAAAAAAATTCCTTAACTATAATTGTTATAACTGCGACAAAATTTCTGTGTGGTCTTCAAAGATTGCAACGGTATGCTCCATGTGGCATGAAACTGACCTATCGGCTGTTACGACAGTCCATCCGTCTTTTTTTACCTCGACATCGGCTGTTCCCATGTTAATCATGGGCTCTATTGCAACGACCATTCCTGCCCTCAGCCGTGGATTCGGCCTCATTCTTTCGGGTACGTTCGGAATGCTCGGGTCTTCGTGCACGCCGAGGCCTACTCCGTGTCCGCAATAGTCATAAACAACCCCGTAATTATGGGAACTTGCCAGATTAAAGACAGCCTTCGAAATATCGGAAACTCTTTTGCCTGCCTTACATGCTTCGATTCCTGCGTAAAGACACTGAGTGGTAACTTCCAAAAGTTTTAGGTTTTCCTTTGAAACATTTCCGACAGGGTAGGTTACGCAGGCATCGCTTATGTAGCCCCCAAGGTCGATTCCTATATCCATCGAAACAAGGTCTCCGTCTTTTACTATTCTTTTTCCCGGAAGACCGTGAATAACCTCTTCATTTATCGAAATACATGCTGCCCCCGGAAAACCTTCAGAATACCAAGCAGGAACACCTCCGATTTTTTTTATATAGCTGACACAAAAATCATCAAGTTCTTTTGTAGTCATACCGGGTTTTATTACCGGTTTTAATTCTTCAAAAAGTCGGGCAAGAGCCTTACAGGACTTTCTGATACCGTTAATTTGTTCTTCCGTTTTAATTATAATCATAGCGATTCTCCAATTGATTTTGAATAATTTTAATGCCCCTTAATTTGGGGCTGAGCAGTATTGCCTCATTTAAGCATTGAGAGGCTCTATATGTGTCCCCAAACCTATAATATATTTCGGACATACGTTTAAGAATGTTAGCTCTATCTATCTTTTTAAAGCCTAATTCCAGAGCAGCTTCATAACAGTCTAAGGCAAGCTCGTCTTCGGTATACCTATGCAGTTTATCGCTTATTATGGATTTTATCAAGCCGGTAACCTCAGGAAAAAAATGTTTAAAATAGGGCTTTTGTTTTTCCAAGTAAAAGATTTCTTCCAAAAGCAAAAAAGACTCATAATATTCTCCGCGGAAATAAAGTTCTTCTGCAAGGACAAAGCCGCAGTCCATAAAATCTTCTTTATTAAAATACTTTGAAAGATAAAAGCCTCCTGCCTCGCTTCTTCTTTTATTGTATTCTTCTACGGCAGACTGTTCCAATCCGTGGAAAAGATCAAAAAAGATGAGTTTAGCCCGGCTTTCGTAATCCGTTTTTTTTAAAAGCCAAAGCCTGTAGTCGAAGCTTTCCGCCGCATTTTTTTTTGAAAAAAAATCGAAATAATCAAAAGGGTTTTCGCCCGCCGTTTTTTCTTTTAAAAGACTTTGATAGGCATTTAAAAGAAGCCTCATAGCCGATTCGGATTTTTCCTTTTCTTCTTTTGTCTTATTTTGAGTTAAGTCCGGATGGTGAAGCTTAGCTTTTTTTCTAAAAGCCGTCTTTATCTCGGCCGGTGAAGCCTCAGGCGAAACTCCTAAAATGGCATAATTATCGTTTTTTTTCATCATAGAACCCGTGATGATAGCATTTATTTAGGCCGATGTCTAGTAGAAAAAATCGATGGAATTCTTTTAAAAAAATTTGATTTTTCTTAAAACTCTTATTAAATTTCTATTTATATAAAGCTAATTTTTAAGGAGAAATCTAATGGGAATTTATGATTATACTGTTAAAGACAGTTTTGGGAATGACTTTTCTTTTAAAGACTACAAAGATTATGTCATTTTAGTCGTGAATACGGCTTGCGAGTGAGGTCTTACCCCTCACTTCCAAGGTTTGGAAGCATTGTACAAAGAATACAAGGATAAGAAATTCCTTGTTGCAGCCTTTCCATGTAATCAGTTCGGAGGGCAGGACCCCGGAACAAACGAAGAAATAAGGAATTTTGCTCAAAGCAAGTACGGGGTTTCTTTCCCCATAATGGCAAAGATTGAAGTTAACGGTGAAAATACCGAACCTCTTTTTTCTTTTTTGAAAAAAGCTTCTAACGGTGAAGACATCAAATGGAATTTTGCCAAATTCTTAGTCGATAAAACGGGAGAAAAAGTCACAGCTTATGCACCGACTGTTGCTCCTGAAGACTTAAAAAAAGATATCGAAAAACTTTTGAAATAAGATTTTTGATTGACGGCACTTCATTCCTGTGGTATAATTCTTCATTGAAATAAAAACATTTGAGGTGATTTTATGATAATAAACAAAAATGAAGTGCCGAAAAAAGTTAAACCCAATCTCCGCGGCGGTAACGGTGAGATAAGCGTAATAGAATTTTTAAGTGTCAGATCGGTCAAAAACTGCCGTATGTTTTCCGAAATGACTGTTCCGGTTGGAGCAAGTATAGGAGAGCACGTGCATACAGGTGAAACCGAAATCTACATTATCCACGAAGGCAAAGGTCTTGTTACGGATATGGGTGAAAAGCAGGAAGTCGGTCCCGGCGATGTAGTAATTACCGAGGATAATCAACTTCACAGTCTTGAAAATACAGGTGCTGTTCCCATGGTGTTAACAACTCTTGTAATAACGCATTAAAAGAATTACCCGGCTAAATATATAAACCCTTATAGATAATTTTAAAATTTATTATTGCGTTTTTTTTGACTTTGGTATATAATCTTTTTTCAAGGAGATTTATATGAACGCAAAAAAAAATAAAGCTTATCTCAATTGGTTTGTTTTCACTGTGCTTTTAACCTGTGCTACATTTTTAACCTCATTTTTTCCGTTGTGGGCAAATGTTCCTATCAACATTATCGCTCCTATTGTCGTGCTGTTTGCATGCAAAATGGTAATGTTTGAGCGGCTAAAACTTTCAACCCTCATCATAATGAGGACTCTTATCGTTTTGGTTTTATTTAACCTTATGAACGGAGACTTTTTTGTTAAACTTGTTCTAATTTTTTTGGTTATCAATATTTTGGAAGCAACTTTTACAGATTTATTAAAAAATAAACAACCGTATAATTTTGTTACCGGTCTTGTTCTTGCCGCTTCCGTTTTCTGTCTTGCAGGTTCTTGGCTGCCTGAATATATGGGCCCTCTTACCGGTATTTATAAGGCTGAAGCAGGAGTTTTCGGAGAAGGACTTTTTGCTTCTAAAACCGTTTTTACGGTAGGAACCGTGTCTTGGATTTTGGCCTATACTCTTTGGAATTGGCTCTTTGTAATCGGAGAATTCGGACCTTCCGTTGCTCTTGAACATGTAGGCATTCTCCTAATGCCTCTTTTAGGAATATGTATCACCGGCACTCCCGGTTTTTGGCTCGTATTCCGTGCAAACTCTCTGACCACAGGAGGAGTTTTTCAAATCTCGTGTAAAAATTTTGTTGAAAACGAATTTAAACATGAGTCAATGATAAGACTTTGCGAAAAAATAAAAACCTCAAAGTTGCAGTGTATTTTAATGATTGTGAACTTAATATTAATGGCTGTTCCGATTGTTATGTTCTTTACGGGTAAGGGATTTTAAGATTTTATGGAAAATTATGATGTCGTTATTATAGGTGCCGGAAACGGAGGGCTTGCATCTGCTGCAACTCTTTCTCAAGCCGGAAAAAAAGTATGCGTGTTGGAAAAGCACAATATCCCGGGCGGATGCGGTACAAGCTTTTGCCGAGGCCGTTTTGAATTTGAGGTGGCCTTACACCAGCTGAGTTCTATGGGAACAAAGGAAAATCCCGGCCCGCTTCGCAAGCAATTCAGACGCTACGGAATCGAAGATAAAATCGAATGGATTCCTATCGAGTCCTTGTACAAAATCAATTTGCCTGATGGGCGAGGGATTACTCTTCCTGCCGATAAGGAAGAAGTTCAAAAAAAACTGATTAAAGAATTTCCGGCAGAAGCGGAAAACATAAAAAGGTATTACCAAACCGTTTATAAGTTCAATGAAGAGATAAATTCTTTTAGGGCAAAAAGTGCGGGCTCTAAAGGAGAACCTTCGAGGCTGAAAAAATGGCTTACCAAAACATTATTTCCTTCCGTATATCCTACCTTGACAAAGTATGCCGTACGAAGTACGCAGGATGTTCTTGACGAGTTTTTTAAAGATAAGGCTCTGCAATTATGCCTTTCCGCCTATTGGTGTTTTATGGGAGTCGCTCCCGAAAACTTTCCTTTCACGATTCTTGCAATGTGTACTTATATTTACACAGAGGATAAGCCCTTTTATGTAAGAGGCGGTTCTCAAGTTATAAGTCAGGCCCTTACCGAAATGATTCGGGAAAACGGCGGAACCATTTTATTTAATAGAAAAGTTGAACGTATTATTATTGAAAACGGAAAAGCTTGCGGTGTTATCGATGATGAAGGACAGGAGTTTAGAGCAAAGAAGATAATATCCAATATTTCGCCGACTCAAACCTATGCAAAACTTTTGCAAAAGGAAGAGCTTCCCGATTCAGTCCGCTCGTATTTTAAAAGTTATAAGCCGGGTATTTCCGCTTTAACTTGTTTTATCGGACTGGACTGTCCGCCGGAAACGATAGGTTTTACCGATTCTTTTAATTTGACCTATGCGAGTTTGGATGCAAATGAAGATTTTAAAAATGCCTATAAGCTTGATACTTCAATCGATCCGATTATTTCTACATGTTACACAGTAGATGATCCTAAAGTTTCACCTCCGGGTACAAGTATAATCACTGCCGGAACTCTTAAATATTCTGAAGCCTGGGAAAAACTTTCGCCTGAAGAATATCATCAAAAAAAATATGAACTTGCTTCGACGATAATTGACAGGCTTGAAAAACGCTTTCCCGGTTTACGAAGCCATATCGAAGAAATAGAAGTTGCAACTCCCTTAACCCATATGCGGTATCTTGGACATCCTTCCGGGGCTATTTATGGATATGAACAAGATTTACGCTCTTCGGTATTTTTCTTTCCTGCAACCGATAATGCTATTCCTAATTTGGTTTTTGCAAGCGGATGGGTAAATACCTGCGGTTTCGGCCCCAATTATATGTTCGCCGATAGGCTTGCATCGTCATTATTAAAGGAGATGGACAATGAGTGATCTTAAAACTCTTATTATAAGCCGTATGGAAAACGGAGCAAATATATTAAACGAATTGGCTGTTTCAAAAAAAATAGGGAAGGATATTACGGTTGATGCATCGGCTGTCGAGAAAAAAATTAACCAGTATCATCCCAATATTATGAAACTCATAGTTTCCGAAACCGAAAATATCGGCAATTATGCAAAAAAAATTCGCTTTGTAAGTGAAACAGGCTTTTTACCGATTTTTGAAGCCGGTCAGTACATAAACCTTTTTGTTCAAATTGAGGGGGTAAGAACTTCAAGACCTTACAGCCTTTCTTCTTCTCCAAAAGAACGCAGCTATTTTGAAATTATTGTTGCAAGACAAGAAAAAGGTTTTGTTTCCGATTATCTGATTGATAATGTAAAGCCGGGAGACAGATTTGAAGCTAACGGCCCTGCCGGAGTGTTTCATTTTAATCCGGTATTTCATCATAAAAGACAAGTTTTTTTGGCCGGAGGAAGCGGTATTACTCCATTCCTTTCAATGAGCCGGGAAATACTTCATGCCGGTTTGGATCGAGAGGTATTCCTTATTTATGGAACTCGAAACGAAGAGCTTGCCATAAATCATGAGGAGTTGACCCATCTTTCCGCCGAGTTTAAAAATTTTCATTATTCTTTGGTTGTATCGAATGACCCTGAATGCAAAAAATACCGTACAGGTTTTATCGATTCCGAATGTATAAAGGCTCTTGTTCCTGATTATAAAAATGCTACCTACTATATCTGCGGCCCCGAAATTATGAACCAATTTTGCAGCAAGGCTTTAACCGAAATAGGTATTTTGCCTAAGCACATAAGACGGGAAATGTTCGGCGCAAGACAAGACATTCAAAGCGAGCCCGGATGGCCCCAAAACTTAAGCGGAAAAGAAACCTTCACTATAAAGATCGGCGATAAAAAAATTCCTGCCTTATCCGGCGAAAGCGTTCTTACTGCCTTGGAGCGCTCGGGTATCAGAATGAATGTATGCTGCAGAAGCGGTGAATGCAGTTTGTGCAGAATCCGTTTGGTTTCGGGAACCGTTTTTACGGCCCGCGGAGTTTTAAGCCGATATGCGGATGAACTTTTTAATTATATCCATTCATGCAAGGTTTATCCCACAAGCAACTTGGAAATTATTTTGTAATTTTATTTATGGAGGAATAAGATGTTTTTCTTTACAGGTTATACTTTAAAGACTTTACTTGGATTTGTCTTTTTACTGGTTATGCTCATAGGGCTTAATGAATTGACGAGAAGGAGCAAGTGGATTTCGATTATCTTTTATGCCGCTTTACCGATTGTTCTTTCTATCTTTGTTTGGCCTCTTACAACTGCAAACGGAGGTTCAGGCGCAACTTGGTTTGCATGGGTAAAAACTTATTCGGCTTTGGCCGGTGTCATAGGTTTTATGCTTTTGCGCTATGTAAAAAAACTTGAAACAAATAAGTTTATGCTTACCTTTCCCATGCTGATTTTGGTTATCAATATTTTGGAAGCTGTTTATGCCGACATTGAATGTTATTCAATGCATGGCGTAGTACGCGGAGGACTTTTGATGGAAGGAGGTCCTTGGAATATTATAAATGCTATTGCAGGTATCTTCCTTTGTCTTTCTCTTTCCGGCTGGCTAAAAATAAAGATAAGCAATACAAAATCACGGGATATGATTTGGGCCGATCAATTATGGTTTTGGATTATTGCATACGATTTATGGAATATTTCTTATTGCTATAACTGTATTTCGAACCGCTCTTTTTATGCGGGATTTACATTGATAGTTTCTTGTACGGTTGCGGAATTTTTCTTCCGAAAAGGTGCATGGCTTCAGCATAGGGCTCAAACTCTTGCTATCTTTGCAATGTTCTCTCTTACCGCCAATTATGCTTCATATACGGATTGGTTCGGTATTACCTCAACTCAAGCCCCGGCTCCTAAAACCGTATTGGCTATTGCTGCTTTGATAGTAAATGTTGCCGTATTTGCTTACGAACTGTATATTATAAGCAAAACAAAGCGTAATCCGCTTAAAGAAGAAGTTTTTACCGATTTAAAATCATACAAGGCTATACTTGCAGAAAATAAATTGGTATAATTCTATATTCGATATATTTTTATATATGGAGGTTTATTATGGCAAACGAATTTAAGGCAAAAGCCGAAATCGATTTGGGCGAAGGTTTTAAAGTTGAATGTGAGGCATCCGGCAAAAAGATTATTGCAGATGAACCTGTCAGTTTCGGCGGAACCGATTTGGGTATGAACCCGATCGAAGTTCTTTTGAGCGGCCTTGGGGCTTGCAAGTGCGTTATTTCGAAAATGCTCGCAAAGAAAAAAGGCCTTAAACTGGATTATTTGGCTGTCGAATGTATAGGTTCTTTCAGTTCAGGAAAGGTAGGACTTTCCGATATTGAAACAATCTATCATATTAAGTCCGATGCTTCCGATGAGGAGCTTGAAAAGTTTATGACCTTGGTTGACAATAATTGTCCGGTAAACGACACACTCAAAAATCCGCTCCCCATAACTCATAAACTTATTAGAGCTTAAGTCTCTTGTATTTTTTTTGAGCTTTAAAGATACGGATTTATTTAATCCGTATCTTTTTGCGTTTCCTGTCTTTTTGTCTTTTTCTTTCGGCGGACATGTTTAACCTGTTTACCCAATTTTGCAGGGCGGGGCTGGCTTCTTTCCATCGAAACCTTAATTCCTAAGTCATTTAGAGTGCTTTTTACGGCAAATTCCAATTCCCTTCTTTGAGGATTCATTGGGAGAATAAAGTGTCTGCATTCTTTGTAAACGTAAGTGTACACTTCTTGAGGAAGTCCTTCAGGGTCTGCAATCAGTTTTATGTAATCTTTTAGTAATGATTTTAAACACTCTCCCTGTTTTATCTGATGTTTAGAATTGGCTTCTTTATCCAAAAGAGCAAGGTTTTCTAAATACATCTTTTTGAATTTGGAAGAAGAGTCTATAAAAGCGCAGGCTCCCGGCTGAAGGTAAACATAGAGCTTAAAGTCTAAAAGTTTTTTTATAATGTCGCTTGAGTGCCCGCTAAAAACAATCTTATTTATTTCTTCGGTTATTCTTGACGGGGACACAAATTCCAATAGATAGGCATTTTTACGTATTTGCAGCTGAACAAAAAACGGAATACTTGAATCGGTCATTGCTGCATACTTTATAGCCCGAATCATTCTTACCGGATCTTCTGAAAATATAAGTTGAAGCGGAATAATGGGTTTTATCTTTTTTGCTCTTATATCCTTAACCCCGCCTACATAATCGATTACGAGCTCGTGAATAGGGTCGTAGTAGAGGGCATTTAAAGTAAAATCTCTCCGGTGTACATCCTCATCAATCGTACCGAATTTATTTCCTATGCTTCCGTCTTCAGTAGATCTAAAGGTACTGACTTCATATATTTTTTCTCCAAAAAATATATGAACCAATCTAAAACGTCTGCCTATTACTCTGGAATTCCGGAACATTTTCCGTATTTTTGAAGGTTCTGCCGAGGTCGCAATATCAAAGTCTTTTGGAACATGGCCTATCAATAGATCCCGTACTGCTCCCCCTACTATGTAGGCTTCAAAACCTTGAGAATTTAAACGCTGTATAATTTTCACGGCTTCAATGTCTATTTTTTCGGGGGCAATGTGGTGCTCGTCCTTAGTATAGACTAAAGCCTGCCGAACCTGCTTTCCTTCGGCATTTTGACCGTATCGAACTAACATTTTTGAATGAATATATTGCATGTAAAAAGGCTTTATGTCAATGAGTACTTGCTTATTTTTATTAAAATTTTATGGTTTTAGATAAAAAAGCTCTTTAAAAATTCATTGGAATATAGTACAATATTTCTTCTATACATTGCATAATTGGGGAAGCAGCGAAAAAACTATGACAATAAATAATGCCGGACTCGGAACTATAATCTCTACAGATATCGTTGTTTTAAATGATCATGAAAGAACCTTGGTCGAACATGCTTTCGAGCGATTAAATGAAGAATACAAGTCTGCTGTTTTGGAAATAGGAAAAAAACTCATGGACTTGGAAAGAATGTCGGCTGCAATTTCCCGTTTTCCTTCAATCCATGAAACAAGCGTTCTTGCCGGCGAAAAACGAAGTCAGGCAACCTTGATAGAAAACCTTTGTAAAACCCCTTCCGATGCCCGCACTCTTTCAATGCCCACAAAGGCCGTTTTGGGGAGGGGGTTTCTTGTCGCCAAATTCCATATTTTTTCGGCCCTTAGCAAGGTTGCTTCAAATTCCTCATTTTCTGAAGAAGAAATTGAAGAACTCAGATCCGCTACCATGAATATCATGTTTACTATTATGTCCGAAGATGTATATATTTCGATTTTGGACAGCAATATCTTGGATGAGCAAAAACAAGAAAAGGTTGCAAATGCTTTAACCTATCTTTGGGAACACCGCTTGGATCAAAACACAACTTCATTTGCTCCCGTCTTAACCCGTGTTTGGACTGCCCGTGACACAATAGCCCCCGTATTCGGCACAATGATGGGTACAAGCGAGCTTTTTTTGCTTTCTTCCAAACTGGATGACTCATGGCAAAGCTTCATGCTTGCAAAACTTTCTAATAAAACGGTAGGACAGTCACTGGAAGAGTTTTTATTCGGTATCTCATATGAGGACATTCTCTATGTCCGCAACCAGCTTGTAAGCTGTAAGATACCGGCAATGGGCAGGGACGATGTTGCTAAACTTTTAAACAAAAAACTTGATTTTGATAATTCCGATCCGCGTCATTTTTACTCTTCCTATGTGCAGCGCCGAAACAACGCCGATGCCCGTAAGCGCCTCAACGCCGCCGGCCCCAAAAACACAATCGAAGACTACTACATCAGCTTTCTATTCGAAAAAGGCTTGGAGCTGAAAGACGGGAAGGCTGAAGGTAGAAAGTGAGAGGTGTTAATTAGGTAAATATTGTGTTTTTTTACCTTTACCATCTTTTATTATATTTCCGTTTTCACTAAGACTCTTTAGAAGCCTCGATACGCTTGATGAGCTCATGCCGAATTTTTGTTCTATATCGGAGCGGGAGACTCTTTCCTGATTTTTTATAAATTCCATTATTTTTACTTCTGTGTCCTTTAGCTTATTATTTTGAAGTATATGGTTTGAATTAACATTGGGCAGCACTATTTTAAAGGCATTTGCAGTATTTTCGATTACCGGCTTTTGTGTAAGATTCTCGTATGCTCCTATAATTTTACTCATACCTGTTCCGTAGGCTTCAATAAGGTGAAGACGGTAAAAAACTCCTGCCAAATTCTTATTTCTGCATACTGAAAGCCCCAACATAATATCCTCAAGTAAAATTCCGGGCAAAAGTCCGCCTATAGAAACAAATTCAATTCTGTCCGTATATATGCTTATCAATGAGCTTGCACTAAATGAATAGTCCCTATGTACCAATAGATTTAAAAGAGCCTCACGAATTGCTGATGGAGGGTAATCCCGTGTGTCTATACGCAGCAGCTTATCAAAGGTTGATCTGGTTTGATTGTGCATGTCGATGTACGCATAAATATCATTCAATTGTTGAATGAGAGAGCCTGAAAATTCTTTTCTGTCCTTGAAAATACTTTGATCCCTGCCTTCAAATACGGCTGCCTTTACGGAGTGTATACATTGGTCCGATAACAATAATCCCATATTTGTGTATATCTCGTCTTGATTAAATATTTTCAAGGTTTGTTTTTGTTTGGCTCCAAAATCCAATTTTCTCAACTTAAATTCCTTTGATAAGGCATTAAATGTTAAATTTTGTTCTGTGGAGCGCATATCTTCAAAATTATCACCATCCGTTTCCTTTATCATGTTTCTTATTGCCGTATCGCTTGCAGGGGCGGAGGATGAACCCTGCCTGACATATACACCTTCCGGTCTTAAACCTTTTTTAGCAAGATAATAGGGGCGGTTGCTGCCTCTTTGAACGGTAATTTTGATTATTGCCTTTCCCTGTTCTTGTATTATTTTATAATTAACAAACATTGTTATATCAGGTCTGATTGAATCTCTTATCATATTACTAAGCCGGAGCATTGAATCATCAATATCTTTTAGCCCTGCGATTGTGCCGTCATCCTTGACACCGGCATAGACTGTTCCGCCCTTGCAATTTGCAAATGCGATAATCGCTTTTTTGATGTTTTCATCGATAGTTTCTTTGAGTTCTAAGATTTCACTTTCTTGAAAAATCAATTTATACCTTCCTTTGTAGGCAAACTTGTACTTGGGTATATTATAACTTGTTTTATGTTTCTCGTCAAGTATTTTTGGGGAGAACTGACGAGAATGAGGAGAACTGACGAGAATGGGGAGAATAGTTTTAGGCTACTCCCACTCAATCGTAGCCGGCGGCTTTGAGGTTATGTCGTAGACTATTCTGTTGATGCCGCTTACCTCATTTATGATACGGGAAGAAACCTTGTCCAGTACCTCGTAAGGGATGCGTACCCAGTCGGCTGTCATAAAATCCGAGGTCTTTACTGCACGCAGGGCGAGGGTATAGTCGTATGTTCTAAAGTCTCCCATAACGCCGACCGTCTTTGTGGAGGTAAGCACGGCAAAATACTGGCTTAAATCTTTTTTTATGTCTGCCCGTTCAAGTTCGCTTCGCCAGACAGCATCGGCTTCACGCAGAATATCGAGCTTTTCTTCGGTTATCTCGCCCATGATTCTTATGGCAAGACCGGGGCCGGGGAAGGGTTGGCGGTGTACCAGATAATCGGGGAGGCCGAGCTCCGTGCCTAACTTTCTTATTTCGTCCTTAAAGAGAGTTTTTAGAGGTTCAATCAATGACTTAAAACTTATGTGATCGGGAAGGCCTCCTACATTGTGATGGCTCTTTATAACGGCAGAACTCTTGGCTCCGCTTTCAACTATATCTGCATAAATTGTGCCTTGGGCAAGGAAGTCCACGGTTCCGATTTTTTTGGCTTCTTCTTCAAAAACGCGGATAAACTCTTCACCGATTATCTTGCGTTTTTTTTCGGGATCCGAAACGCCTTTTAGTTTTCCTAAAAAACGGCTTTCCGCATTTACTCGGATAAAGTTCATCGGAGCATCTCTAAAGGCTGCCTCTACCTCATCTCCCTCGTTTTTGCGCATAAGGCCGTGATCCACAAAGATACAGGTAAGGTTTTTTCCCACAGCCTTGTTTAAAAGGGCTGCAAGCACCGAAGAATCTACTCCGCCTGATAGAGCTAAAAGCACCTTGCCGTCACCGACCGTATTTTTTACATCTTTTATTGCTTCGGCCAAAAAGCTTTTCATGTTCCAATCGCCCTTGGCTCCGCATACATTGTATAAAAAGTTTTTGATTATATTTTGACCTTCTTCGGAATGTTCAACCTCGGCATGGAATTGAATACCGTAAAGCTTTTTTTCCTTGTTTGCCATGGCTGCATTTTTTGTGTTTGCCGTTTGAGCTGCCGAGACAAAGCCTTCAGGCAGACGGGAAACACAGTCTACATGGCTCATCCAAACCGAAGATTTATCCTTTATGTTTTTAAAGAGCGGAAAAGCTGTGTCGAATTTTGTTATGGTTTTGCCGAATTCTCTTTTTAAGCTTTTTTCGGCCTTTCCGCCGAGGCAATGAGCCATGGCCTGCATACCGTAACAGATGCCTAAAATCGGAATACCTAATTCAAAAATTTCTTTTGGGGGCAGGGGAGCATTTTCTTCATAAACGCTGTTAGGCCCGCCCGTAAAAATAATACCTATCGGCTTATTTTCTTTTATGTAATCAAGGGTCTTTGAGGCTCCGACAATATCCGAATAAACATTTAGGTCGCGTACCCGCCTTGCTATGAGCTGATTATATTGACCGCCGAAATCCACAATTAAAATCTTTTCCGTAATCTTCATAAGAATCATTTTAGCCGATGAGTCTTTTTTTTTCAAGATGTATATCTTTCAATTGACTTATGATAATGATTGTGTTATACTTTTTTTAACGAGGTATAAAAATGTTTTTAAACAGTGTCGCCATCCGCACGGATGAAATGGAAAAATCACTTGAGTTTTATGAAAAAGTGCTCGGATTTACTTTTAATTATATGATGTCGGCCGCTCCCGGAAAAAGAATTGCCTTTTTGACGGATCCCGACAGCGGAATGAATCTTGAACTTATCAGTCATGAAGTTCCAAAAGCTCACAACGGCAGCCGCCTTTCTCTTACCGTTCAGGTAGACCAGATAAGCGAGGCTGAAAAATATTTAAAAGCCAATAATGTCCGCATTACGGCTCCTCCAAGAACCGTAAAGGACGGTAAAAAAATCTTAACCGCAGTAGATCCCAACGGGGTTGAAATAGACTTTATAGAATTTAAAAAAGAAAACGAATAAAGGACTTATTATGATTAAGACTGTAAAAGATATAAACTTAAAAGATAGACGTGTCATAATGCGTGTCGATTTTAATGTTCCGATGAAAGACGGAGTAGTGCAGGATGATACCCGAATCAGGGCCGCCCTTCCTACAATAAAATATATACTCGAACAAGGCGCAAGATCTCTTGTTTTGATGAGCCATTTGGGCGATCCTGCAAAAGATACAAAAAAAGCCAAGGAAAAGGCCGAAAAAGACGGAAAAGCTTTTGATGAAGATGCCTATGTCGCCGGAAAGCACAGGATGAAGCCCGTAGCCGAATACTTATCCGATCTTCTCAAACTTCCCGTGGATTTTGCTCCTTCATGCATGGGGCAGCTTGAAAAGGTAAAATCCCTTCCACAAGGCGGGATTTTAATGCTTGAAAACACCCGCTTCCACAAAGAAGAAACCTCAAAGGAAAAGGCCGAACAGCAAATCTTGGCAAAAGAACTCAGCCTTTACGGAGATGTGTTTGTAAATGATGCTTTCGGAACTGCTCACCGCTCCCATGCTTCTACAGCCGAAATTTCGAACTTCCTAAATGTTCGTGTCGCAGGTTTTCTCATGGAAAAAGAAATTAAATATCTTGAACCCATGTTAAATAATCCTGCAAAGCCGATGACTGCAATTATAGGCGGCGCAAAGGTTTCTTCCAAGATTGCGGTTTTAGAAAGCCTTTTAAAAAATGCCTCTTCTTTAATAATCGGAGGAGGAATGGCCTATACTTTTTTAAAGGTTCAAGGAAAAAAAATAGGGAAATCCTTGTTTGAAGAGGATTTTATAGATACGGCTAAAAATCTTCTGGATGAGGCTGAAAAGCAGGGTGTAAAAATAATTTTACCCATCGATCATATATGTTCTGAAACTTTTTCGCCTAATGCTGAGGCTGTTCTAATAGATACATCCGATATTCCCGATAATCTTATGGGAATGGATGTAGGACCCAAAACTCTGGCTCTTTATAAAGATATTGTATCTTCATCAAAGTCTATTGTTTGGAACGGCCCTGTCGGTGTTTTTGAGTTTGAATCCTTTGCAAAGGGAACCGAAGAAACTGCCCGTCTTGTAGCATCCGTAACCGAAAAAGGAGCTGTTACAATTGTGGGCGGAGGCGATTCCGTAGCTGCCGTCAACAAATTTAATCTGTCCGATAAGATGAGCCATGTGTCTACCGGAGGCGGAGCTTCTCTCGAATTCCTTGAAGGGAAAATTCTGCCGGGTATTGCTTGTCTTGACAGTGTATAGGTTTTAATGAGTTATAAGACGAATAAGAAGCCCTTTTTTTTGATTTTTCTCTTAAGTTTGCTTTGTCTGAAAGCCTTTTCTGCAGGAGTTTCGGTTACCGATGCTGCAGGAAAGCTAGATCTTGATATTTCGTGGGATCCTCTTTCGCAAGAATTGATTTTTATGAAAAATAATTCTCAAGTGAGCTGTAAAGTAGGGGAAAGTCTTATAGTATTCGATAACGGAAAAGCCGAATTTACATATCCTCCGTATCAAAAAGACGGACTTACCTTCATAAGCGGTGAAATGTATAAAAAACTTGAAACGTTTTTTGCAGTTCCTCAAAAAGAAACAAAATATAGGGTAGGGGTTATTTTGATAGATCCGGGGCATGGAGGCAAAGATCCCGGTTGCGTCGGTTCATACACCGAAAATAACAAAACAATAGTAGTCCATGAAAAAACGGTTGCTTTAAAGGTAAGCCTTGACCTTTACAAGATGTTAAAAAAAGCTTATCCCGATAAAAAAATTCTTTTAACCAGAAATAAAGATGTCTATCCTACCCTCGAAGACAGGGTAAATATGGCAAATTCCGTAAAACTTAAGAAAAATGAAAGTATTCTCTATGTTTCGGTCCATGTAAATGCTTCTCTTAACTCAAGAGCTTCAGGTTTTGAAGTTTGGTATCTTCCGCCTGAATATCGGCGTGAAGTAGTCGATAAAAAAACTGTCCCCAAAGAAATACATTCTATCTTAAATTCGATGATGGAAGAAGAATTTACAATGGAAAGTATCTTGATGGCTCAAAACATTTTGGACGGGTTGGATGCTCAAATCGGAAAAAGAGTCCGAAACGGGGCATACGCGAGAACCAATGGTTTGTGGTAAGGAATGTAAAAATGCCTAGTGTTTTAATCGAGTTGGGTTTTATCAGCAATAAAACGGAAATTAAGCTTTTAAATTCACCCGACTACTTGAAAAAATGCTCGCTTGGCATATATAATGGACTTTCGGCTTTTATAAGCAATTTTGAAAACAATTAATCGGAGTATGGAATGAATTACATAAAAACAAAGATCGTTTTAGCTTTTTTATTACTATTGATAATAGGAACTGTACTTTTACATCTGTTCTAAATAAAAACATGACCGCTATGTTTTTTTAAAATTCCATAACAGGTAAGGTAGATACCGAAATACGCTATGTTCCGGTACAAAATATAAAGGAACCCGAAGCCGCTTTTTTTGAAGAATTGATGCTCGGTCCCGTAAATCATCATTGTTTTTCCTTTATTCCGGCCGGTTCCAAACTTTTGTCTTGTTTTGTGAAAGAAGGCATTTTATATGCAGATCTGCCTGCTTCTTTTATTGATGGAATAAAGGAAGAATTGGATTCCGAGGAAATCCGGAAACTTTTGCAAAAAAATATATTTACAAACTGTAAACATTTAAAAGCTGCCTATATTTTTGCAGAAGGTACCGAGATTTACGAATTATTAAAAAAATAACGTCAAAAATGAAGAAAAAGTGTTGACAAAATTGAATTATTACGTATACTTATAGTAACAGGGCATAAATTAAGTGCATAAAAGGAGTTTTTGAATGAAAAAAACATTTATACTTGTAGCTATGGCATTCCTTTTGATGGGTGCCGTTGCGGTTGCTGAAGAAGCGATTATTATTGATTTCGCGCTGTTGAATGCCGATATCATTGCAAATGATGCAGGCAAGATGACTCAAAACCGACGAACCGTTATGGATTACGGTCAAGCTGCCGGTGCCTCTTACACTGAGGAACAAAAAGCTTTGATGAGATCATCTTTGGCCATTGAGCAGTGGGAAGTAAAATTAAATTCTTCTGCTAGGAACCCTCTTTCTGTTGCTACTTCAACAGTTAAAGAAGCTGAAGTAAGAGCTGAAGGCGATAAATTCGCAGGTCAGAAGTTGATGGGTGTACGCATCTTGTTCCCGACTTGGACAAACAATGCCAATGCAGAAATTAGACCCGGATTTTTAATTCCTGCTTACGAAAAAATGGCTCAAGTTGACGATCAGGGTAACTTACAGGAACCCACTGAAGAGGATAAGGCTTCAGGAAAATCAAGATTTGAAGAAGGCTACGGTGTTGTTCGAAATACCGGCGTTATCAAATCAATTGCCGTAAATACTTATGGTATGAACTTCCCCCATGGTCTTTATGTTCTTCTCAGAGATCAGAACAACGAAGTAAAAAGATACTTCATGGGTTATCTTTTGTTTGACGGTTGGAAAGAGCTCGTTTGGAACAACCCTGCCTATATTGCACATGTAAAGGCCAGAGAGTTGAGACTTTATCCTGTTTATCCTGTTTCTCTTCCCCATGTTGCTTTCGAAGGTTTCTTAATTACCAGAGATGCAGCTCATGACGGAGGCGATGCTATCGCATACTTCAAAGATGTTAAAATCATTTATGACAAAGCAGTATTGACAACAGTACGTGACTTTGCTGATGAAGATCTTTGGGGTATTCAGACCGAAAGAGAAATGAAACGAAAGAAGATTGAAGTTGAAAAATTCGGACATGTTCAGGTTTTAAGATTCCTCGAACAAGAGAAACTTGCTACCGAAGAAGGTTTTACACCCTCTGAAGGTTCCGAAAAGAAACAACAATAAGTTTTAAAAATTAGCATAAGCGGTCGAGATAATGACTCGGCCGCTTTTGTTTGATGTCCTGTTAGGTTTTACCAAAATATGTTGTCTGAAGATATTCCTTGGCTCCCTAAAAAAGAGAAATTGAGGGAGATGTATTCTTCTTATGTGCCTCATTTAAATGTTTTGATAGTGCGCATAGAAGAGTTTTGCGTTCTATTGTTAAAATAGCTTCTGCACCCACATATAAGACAAGGGTAAAAGTTTTAACAGTTATTATCTGAAACTGTTGAAATTTCCGCCCAAAAGTGATACGTCCGATTTACCTGTCCTCACAGATATTATGGGGGTCAGGATCATATGTCCTTTTTTACAGGATATAAATGAAGTTGAAACTATTTTACTAAAGAAATTTAAAGTAATAGAAGTAGAGCGCAAAGGTTCGGAAAGGACTTTAGAGAATTCGGATATGAATCTGTTCATTTTTGCTCGAAATACCCGAGGATTTAAGGTAGGCCTTGTATTACCTAAAATTTAATCTTTGAAATCCAGCTTAGAACAATTCTTCAAGATGCTTGGGCAGAGGTTGAACATGAGCTGGTATATAAGTCGGAGTTTTCTCCCTTTGATCAACCCCTAAAAAGAAAGCTTGCTTCGATAAACGCAAGTTTGAGTTTGGCTGATATTATTTTTCAGGAAATTCGCGATTATCAAAACAAGCTTAATACTGAACTTGAAAAGAGACGCTTTGAATTTTATTCGATGGCTGACGAATATACGGCAAAGGTTTTGCCTGAAACCGATATTGTTCAGCATGATAATTTAGAGCATAGCGGAGAATTGAAGGTTGCCGAAACAATAGACGATTTGATTTTGGCCGCGATTGAAGCCCATAATCAAAATCTTTTGATAAGGCAGAAAAAATTATACAAAAATAATCGAGCAAAACCCGAATGATGTTGTCCTTTCGGTCGTATTTAAGCATAGGGGAATGGCGTATTTTGCTCAAGCTGACTATGAAGATGCTTATAAAGATTTTTTGCAGAGTTGTAAATACAATCCTGCTAACTTTCGATCTCTTTACTATGTAGGAATAGCTTTAACTCTCTTAAATAGAGATGATGAAGCTATCGAGTATTTTACAAAATCGCTTGAAATCAATAAGTTTCAAGCTCATGTTTATTTTAGGCGAGCATTGTCCTATTTTAAATTGGCCTTGTATCCTGAAGCTGCCAAAGATTTAGATTCCGCCTCGGATCTTGGCTTGGCTGAAGAAGATGCAAAAAAATTGCGCATAGCTATTGCAAAAAAAATTGATATGGTGTAATCTAAGCGGCTGTATTATGTCATATACAATAACTATAGTTTTAAATTAATTACGGAGGTACCTTAAATGAAAAATCGATCTGCGATTAAAAGACATAACCAGAGTGAAGTTCGCCGAATGCGAAACCGCTCTGCAAAGAGTGAAGTACGTACAACAGCAAGAAAGTATACTGAGGCTGTTCATGCCGCTAATGCAGAAACTGCCGCAGCCTTACTTCGCGAGCTTTCCAGTCAGCTTGATTCGGCAGCCAGAAAGGGAATTTTAACAAAGAATTCGGCAGCCCGCAAAAAGTCAAGAATGCAGCTCTTGTATAATGCTTCATTTGCAGCAAAATAAAAATGAAGGAAAACCGCAAAACCTATCCGGTATTGCGGTATTTTTTTATAATTTAAAAAGATGAAAAAAAAACTGTCGAAGGTAGACATAATAGATTCCGTTTATAGAAATAATCCTCAATATCAACTTAAGCAGATTACAGGTATAACAAATCTGTTTTTGGAGGAATTGTCTCTTCTTTTGAAAAAGGGAACTCCCATAGAAATACGAGGTTTAGGTTCTTTTGATTTTGTGGTTTTACACGGAAAAAAAAATGCCCGAAATCCTAAAACAGGAGAAAGAGTTTTGACCGCTGACAGGTGTAAAATAAGGTTTAAGCCGGGAAAAGAACTTAAAGAGGCTCTCCTTAAATTAAATACAAAAGAGTTTTAGGATAATGAAAAATAAACACATTTCTTTTTTTATAAATCTTTTACTCGCCCTTTTTGGAGCTATTCTCTTTGCCCTATCTCATCCCAATTATTTATGCTTAAACGGATTCAGTTTTTTAGCTTACATAGCCCTTATTCCGTTTTTTTTATTGATTAAAAGAACCCGTCTTAAATTTTTCATTTTTGGGGAGCATTTTCGGGAGCTCTTTCATATTTTATTTTTAATTTTTGGATAATGTTTTTCATCCTATTGCGATTTATGTAATTATTGCAAAATACTCCGTAATGTATTCGATTTTATTTTTTATGTTAAAATAATCGATTCTTATCTTCCGAAATACGGTTTTATTTTTCAAACGATAGTATGGGTGTCCTTTGAGTATCTAAGTACTTTAGGCTTTTTGGGTTATTGTTACGGTATAATGGGCTATAGTCAATGGCGCTTTTCCGTCTTAATCAGAGTATCTTCCATATTTGGAGTTTGGGGAATTTCTTTTTTGGTTATTTTCTTTTCAGCTTGTACGGCTGCAATAATTTTTGATTTTTTTAAAGAAAGAAAGGTTTGGCCGGTTTTTAAAAAATATAACTTGCCTATGATGATTTGGCTGGGAACATTTTTCGCTTTTATTTTATACGGAATTTTTACAAAGATAAATCTTTCAGAAATTCCAAAAACAAAGATTGCTCTTGTCCAGCCTAATAGAGACCCATGGCTTGGAAATTTGGAAGTTTATAGAAATAATTATGAAGAACTGAAAGATTTATCTGAAAAAGCCATAAAAAATTTTCCTGATTTGGAATTAGTAGTTTGGCCGGAAACTGCTTTTATTCCCATGATAAGATGGCATTATAAATACACCTCAACCTCTAATCCCAATTCTCTTTTGGTGCGGGAATTACTGCATTTTTTGGATAATCAAAAAGTTTCTTTTTTAATAGGAAATGATGAAGGTGTTTTGGATAAAAAATTTTTAGATAACAATTTTGATGATCTTGAAGATAAGAGGCTTGACTATAATGCTGCCTTACTCTTTACTCCAAAAAAAAATGTTTTACCTCCTGAGCCTCAAGTATACCGAAAAGACACTTGGTTCCGTTTACGGAACATTTTCCTTATCAAAAACTTTTCCCGGTATTTATCGATTCTTAAAGAAAATGATACTCATTTTGGGAAAAAGGAGATAAAGCAAATCTTCTTGAGTTTAATCATTTAAAAATCGGAGTGCCAATTTGTTTTGAGGATACCTTCGGCTATATTTCAAGGGATTTTTCAAAAAACGGTGCAAATATCATAATTAATCTTACAAATGATGCTTGGGCAAGAAGCCTTGTAAGCCAATACCAGCATTTGGCTATGGCCGTTTTTAGATCTGCGGAAAATCGCATACCCGTATTGCGGGCTGCAAGTTCCGGTCAAACGGCTTTTATCGATCAAAACGGCAGCATAAAAAAAATGGCGGCTCCGTTTACAAAGGACATTTTAATTGCAGATGTACCCGTCTTGACAGAAGGATATAAAACGGTTTACTCTTATTTTGGTGATTTTTTCGGAGTATTTTGCACAATAGGTTCAATTATGATTTTGTGCTTTATCATAGTGAATAAATTTATCGAGAAAAATTCGGAGGTTAAATGAAACGGAATAATAAATATAAAGAAAAGAATGTGACGGTTTTAGGTAAAGAAACCGTTTTTGACGGAGTGATGAAATTTTCTGAAAGTTTGCAAATTGAAGGTAAATTTATCGGTGCCATAGATTCTCAAGGTTCTTTACATGTGTCAAAAAGTGCCGATTGCAGAGTTCAGTATGTAAAGGCTGCTTCTATTACCGTTGAAGGCTCTGTTGTCGGGTCCCTTTCTGCTGCCGATAAAGTTGATTTAAAATCCGGATGTTCCGTTAAAGGCGATATTACAGCCGGGAAGTTAAGAATAGCCGACAAGGTTTCTTTTGAGGGCTCTGTCAGAATGATTAAAAATACCGGTGTTCCCGAAAAAAACTTTTTTTCGATAAAGTCGGAGCAGCTTAAAGAACAGCTTAGCCGTCAATAATTTAAAAGCTTTTAAGGTAAAGCTGAGTGATTGATTTTGAACTTGTAAAAAAAGTTTTTTTTGTTCTAAAAGAAAGAGACATAAAACTTATAACCTGCGAATCATTGACCGGAGGTTTAATATCTTCGGAGTTTACAAAAATTCCGGGTGCGTCCGAAGTTCTTTGGGGCGGCTATGTGGTATATACGCCTCAGGCAAAAATTGAACTTTTAGATGTAGACCCTATGATTTTAAAAAACTTCGGCCTTGTGAGTGCTCAAACCGTAGAAGCCATGAACTTGGGAGCCGTTAATACGTTTTTAGCGGCTTCTTCCGCTCCGATTTCTGTAGTTTCTATTGCCGTAAGCGGAGCGGCCGGCCCTTCGAGTCTTGAAGGCCATCCGGCCGGAACTGTATATGTGTCTTCTGCTCTTTTTGATTCTAAAAACTTGAATTTTAAAATTCAAAACGGTTTAAAAAAAGTCGAAAAATCTTCTCTTTTATTTGATACTCATTTTTATAAATTTTCGGGTTCAAGGGATGAGGTGAGAGAACAAACTTTAAATAAAGCTTTTTTACATGTTCTATCATTGATAAAAAATTGATAATCATACACAAGTTATGAAAAAGATAAGACTTTATACAAGACAAGATATTCGTTCGTTAAAAGAAATTGAAGAATTAGGATGTTTTACAAATAAAATTTCTTATGTTAAAGAACAGTTTGATGATATGTCGGATTATATTTTAGATTGTTATAAATATTTTGTAAAGAAGCTTCTACGCGCGTTACAAAAGCTGAAAATGTAGAACTTCCGGTGTGGTGTTCAATAAGCAACGAAAATTGTCTTCATCCGATTGAAAATACTATTGTTTATGTTTTGGATGTACCTGAAGACGAAGTTATTTATTTTGACGGTACAAAATGGGATTATGTTTTAAATCACCATTATATTCCTTTGGATGAAGAGGATCATAAAAGTTACAAGGCTCATTTAAAAGAAAGAGGTTTTGATAACGGTTTTGAATTTTTACCGGGAAATATAAGGGAAATTTCCGCAAGAAGTTAAAATAATCATGGACAGTTGGACAAGAATTTTTGATATTGATGAATGGAATATTTTTAAAGTTCAGGCAAATATCTGGCAGATTAAAAAAGAATGGATAAAAACTATAGTGAATATCGGAGAACCTATTCCGTAATTTTTTTGTTTTAATATACATGAAAAAAAGAACGGCAGCTTCTATTAGAAACTGCCGTGATTTTAAGTGTTGAACTGAAATTATAAATATGGAATACTGTTTTTCGTAAGACTCCTCCAAGTCTTTTATTCGTAAGGAATAACCTCAGTTCTCCACAAAATCATAAAATGAATAGCAGTGTCCTCGTACTTTGTTCCCTTGTACACATCCAATATCGTAATCTTAACATCTTCTTGTTCCGGCAAAAAGCTTATATCGACAGTTTGAGGATGAGGCGTATCTTTTACGGTAAATTCCTTTTTCTTTCCGCTTTTAACACCCTCAACAGATATTTTTTTAATCCTTCCGTTTTCATCATAAAGCTTAGGGTTTGAAGCTGAAATATAACCGTTCATCAAGAGGATGTATTTATCATCACTATTTTTCCATGTTTTTATAACAAAGGATTCTCCTATACCCCAACCGTCTACTCCTTCTACCCAAGGAGTATCTTGGTTCATATCAGATAGGTTTTCTATCTTGTACTCTCTTTTTTCTTTTTTTGTTTCTTCAACAAGATGTGAATTTACATTTTCATAATTGAATAAAGGATACTCTCCTGTTCCTCCCATAGGAAATCTTGTAAAAAAATCTGATGCTTCTTCACCATTGAGTGCAGGCAACATGCCCAGGCCTATAACAGCGTCCTCATTTTCTCCCCAAGCTTTTTTTGCCAAGCCCGTTAAAAGCATAAACTTATTGCCTAAATATTCTTTTGATTCGGGATCAAGATTTGCATATAGGTCTTCAGGCATGTCCGCATTCAATTCGAATAGAGGAAAGCGGCCTACGTACTTTTTTTTTGTACTTGTAGATTTTTTTTACCTCTTGCTCTTTTGAATTATACCAGCTTATCTCAATCATGTTTCCTTTTGGAATCGATAAAATAAGCAACAGGAGGTCCATCCGTATATCCGAAGCCTGTTAAATCAAAGTTTTGCCCTATTGCAAAACTACCCATAATTAAAAAGACACAAAAGTGAAGTTTTTTTTAATAAACCGATCTTTCTTTCTAAAAACATTTTCGTTTCTCCTTACTGTTTTATATATGAATAGAAAAGCCCTAAAATCTTACCATTTTTCTTATCGGGAAGCCAAATATCAAGTTGTGTATTTCCTATATTTTTATTATAAAATTTTACTATTATAGAAATATCATTTTTTTTAGGCTCCATAACGGTAAACTCCAGTTTCTTGTTTTTAATCTTTTTAATAATTTGTGAGTATGTATCATTTCTTTCGATAATAAGCCCTTTTATATCAACCTTATGAAAATCTCAAGATCGAAACCTATATGTTCGAAAATGCCGTCATTGGTTAGAGTAATTATAAATCCATCATCCTCATACATAATATTGAATCTTCCGGGTGTATGTTTGTAAAATGTCGGCTTACCGAATTTCTTTTCAATATCTTTTTTGCTAAGTACCGAATTAAATTTGAATTCTTTTCCCTGCACTATAATGGTGCCATCGGCGATTTTAACTTCACTGATATCATTTGAATATATTTGTATTAAAAAAATACAAAACAAAGCACAAATAAAAATATTATTTTTCTTTTTAAAAACATTTTCTTTATCTCCTTATAATGAATATTTTATTCATGAATAAGATCCATATACAGTGCTGTGGCCATGAGTACAGGCTGCCTTCCAGACTCAGCACATATAATTGTTATATTTACTTTTCCGAATTTTTTGCTGATAAAGTCCATATCTATCATGGGATTAGTACCTTCTTTTTCATAAAGATTGTATGTGATTTTAAGAGCCTTTATTTTTTTTTGGATACTATTATATGTATCATCCGGTCTTATTTCTAGATCATATATTACAATCGGATCCGTATCTTCATTTGTTATAAAAAATTCAAATCCGCAAAAATAATTTTGACGGTCAAACATGAATATCAATCTTTCCTCTTTATAAATAACCTCAAGAAGTTTTGCCTTATCTGCAACTCCAAAAGCTTTACCTATTTTTGCTTCCAAGTCTTTTAACGTATATTTTTTACCCGGAATTAACTTTTGATTTCTAAATATAAAGGGAGCATCATTGACTATGAACTTTGCCTTTTCTGCCGCACTAAGAGCTGATGCAAAACTACCTACAACTAACAAAAGGCATAAAAATGCACTTTTTTTCGATAAACCGATTTTTCTTTTTAATAACATTTTCTTTTCTCCTTGTAAAAGTTTTTAATTAGTTTTTTAAATCATGCATATTTTTAGCGACAGCTTAATCCACATACCAAAGGCTTACATATGTTACTTCTTGTTTATTTGAAGTTGAACAATAAATTACTAAGAGAACATTTCCAAATTTATTTTTAAATCTAACTTTGAATTCAAGATCTCTATGATTTGCTTTATAAATAACATTAAAGTTTCTTTTGAGCTCTATTAGTTTTTTGACTATGCTTGAATGATTGTCATCTTTTGATATGAATAATCCATAGATATTTAAGCCTTTTATTTTTTCGGGATATTTAAAAACAAACCCATCAAATGAATTCTCTTGGTCAAAATTAAAAACAATCTTATCCTCATAAGAACGACACCAACCTCCCGGATTGTCTTCATGCCAATCAGGTTTACCCAATTTTTTTTCAATTTCGTCTCTGGTGTATTTTTTCCACGGAATAAGAGGCAAGTCCTTATAAATAAAAGGTTCATCGCTAATTACGAATTCTGCCTTTTCTGCCGCATTAAGAGCTGCTGCAAAACTACCCACAACTAACAAAAGGCATAAAAATGCACTTTTTTTCGATAAACCGATTTTTTCTTTTAAAAACATTTTCTTTTCTCCTTATTAAAAGTTTTATTCGTAAGGAATAACCTCAGTTCTCCACAAAATCATAAAATGAATAGCCGTGTCCTCGTATTTTGTACCCTTGTACACATCCAATATGGTAATCTTAACATCTTCTTGTTCGGGTAAAAAACTTATGTCCACAGTTTGAGGATGGGGTGTATCCTTTACGGTGAATTCTTTTTTCTTGCCGCTTGTAACTCCCTCAACCATTATCTTTTTAATTCTTCCGTTTTCATCATAAAGTTTAGGATTTGAAGCTGAAATATAACCGTTCATCAGTAAAATGTATTTATCATCACTGCTCTTCCATGTTTTTATAACAAAGGACTCTCCTATACCCCAGCCGTCTACACCTTCTACCCAAGGAGTGTCTTCTCTCATGTCGCATAGATTTTCTATCTTGTATTCTCTTTTTCCTTCCTTTGATTTTTCGACAAGATGAGAACTTACATTTTCATAGTAAAAATAAGGTGTTTCTCCTGAGCCCCCTGAGGGAAATCTTGTAAAAAAGCCTTCTGCTTTTTTACCCTTGTGTGCAGGCAGCATGCCAAGACCTATAATATCATCCTCGTTTTCTTTCCAAGCTTTTTTTACCAAGCCCGTTAAAAGCATAAATTTATTGCCTAAATATTCTTTTGATTGAGGATCAAGGTTTGCATATAGGTCATCGGGCATATCGGTATTCAATTCAAATAATGGAAAACGGCCTATGTACTTTTTTTTGTAAGTATAGACCTTTTTTACCTCTTCTTCTTTTGCATTATACCAGCTTATTTCGATCTTATTTCCTTTTTGGAATTCGATAAAATAACCAAGTGGAACTCCGCCGGTATATCCGAAGCCTGCCAAATCAAAGTTTTGCCCTATTGCAAAGCTGCCCATAATTAAAAAAAGACATAAAAATAAGCTTTTTTTAAATAAACCGATCTTTCTTTTTAAAAACATTTTCTTCATCTCCTTATAAAAGTTTTATTCGTAAGGGATAACTTCGGTTCTCCACAAAATCATAAAATGAATAGCCGTGTCCTCGTATTTTGTACCCTTGTACACATCCAATATGGTAATCTTAACATCTTCTTGTTCGGGTAAAAAACTTATGTCCACAGTTTGAGGATGGGGTGTATCCTTTACGGTGAATTCTTTTTTCTTGCCGCTTGTAAGACCCTCAACCATTATCTTTTTAATTCTTCCGTTTTCATCATAAAGTTTAGGATTTGAAGCTGAAATATAGCCGTTCATCAAGAGTATGTATTTATAAAAAGACATGTTTTTGGTGCTTATTGTAAATGTCTCTCCTATACCCCAGCCGTCTACGCCTTCTACCCAAGGGGTATCCTGTTCCATAATTGATAAATTTTCTATTTTATACTCTCTTTTTCCTTCTTTTGATTCTTCGACAAAATACGAACTTACATTTTCATAATTAAAACAAGGATATTCTCCTGTTCCTCCCATGGGAAAATCAGAAAAAAAGTCTGAAGCTTTTTTACCCTTGCGTGCGGGCAGCATACCCAGTCCTACAATACCGTCTTTATTTTCTCCCAAAGTTTTTTTCGCCAATCCCGTTAAAAGCATAAATTTATTTCCGTAATAGTTTTTTGATTCGGTATTAAGTCCTGCATATAGGTCTTCAGGCATATCGGCATTCAATTCAAATAAGGGAAAGCGGCCTATATACTTTTTTGTAAGTATAGATTTTTTACTCTTTCTGATTTGCATTATACCAGCTTATTTCAATCTCGTTTCCTTTTTGAATTCAATAAAATAGGGCATGGTACCGTATCCGTATATCCGAATCCCGTTAAATCAAAGTTTTGCCCTACGGCAAAACTACCCATAATTAAAAAGACATAAAATAAACTTTTTTTAAATAAACCGATTTTACTTTTTAAAAACATTTTCTTTTCTCCTTATAAAAGTTTTTAAGTAATTTTTTAAAACCGGACAGGTCTTTAACCTGTCCGGAAAATGTTGATAGTAAATAATTATATATCTACATGCCGTTTAGATGTTATGGTAACGCTGATATTTTCGGGAGTGATTCCTGTCAGCATATTCATAAAATCATCATGTGTGGACTGTCCTCCTGTTATGGACGAAATACACCCTGCAGACCAAGGATTAATCCATATTCTATTCCCGCCGTCTTTCGGTATAAAACCTTTTTTATATTCGGTAGCATGAAAAAGATAGTATTTGGAATTTATATCATCCCTAATATTTTTAGGAATGTTTGTATCCTTAGTTTGCAGCCTCAACGTATTTGCAATTTTATTGAATTATATGTACCATCTGCTTGCTCTGTCAGGTCTTCTGCCGTAAAATAATATTTACCGTCAGGTAAGGTCATACCTTCATGTTTATCGGCAAAGGCTTTACTTTCCGCATTAGCACCAACCATGTCCTGAATATTGCATTTTACAACCTGACCGCTGGCCAATTTTAAGCTTTCAATAGTCCTGACAGAATCGAATTCGTTTCCATACCCGTCATGCTCACGCTTAATTGAAATATCCATACCGTCAACATTAAAATTATTCATTTCGATATACCTGCCATTTACATCGATAGCAATAATTGGGCTTGAATAGTCATTGAGCTGTTTATCTACGGCAATGGCTTTTCCATTTAACCAACTAGATTCAACTTGACTGGCAAAATCAGTATCCATTTTTGCTAGCAATGCTGCTTTTCCTCTCTCTCTTGGTGATAAGATGTCTTTATTCCTTCCATTTCCGGTATTAGGGCCGGCAGATGATTTTGTGTCTGCCGGTGATGGAGTTGTTTGGTTCCCGGTATTCCCATTGTTGCCGGTGTTTCCGGCAGCAGGAGGGGGTTGATTTTCTCCGTTGTTGCCGTTTCCGCCGCCTGTACCTGAATTGGAATTATTGTCATCATCATCCCGGTGATCTCCGCGTTCTATTGAGTCATCATCACCGTCACGATCGTCACCATCATTTCTACCGTTGCCGCCTCCGTCATTTTCTGGAGGCTGTGTTTCATCCTGTCCCGGTTTAGGGTCAGTCGGTGCCGGTTCCGGGGGCGGAGTAGGTGTCGGCTCTGCCGGTTTCGGCTTTTTGATCGGCGGATTATTTGGATTAGGTTCAATAGGATTGTCATCAGTGTCTCCAGGGGTATTGCCATTGCCCGGCGGATTATCAGGTGCAGGTTCTGTGTCTATGGGTTTAGTTCCCCGAGCCGGCGGTTTAACCGGATTGGGTTTCGGGATCCAGTTCTCCACATTATCATCATTCGCTGTCGTTATAGGTATAAAGGCGAATGCCCGACTTTGGCTTCAGAATCATTTCTTCCGCCGTTACTGCCGGAGATTATAAAATCATCTAAATCTCTTAAGTAATAAGAATTTTTCCAACTTTCCATAAATTTTCTCCTTGTAAAAAAAATATTTTTTCCATGCATAGAAAATATGGAAGCTTTTGGAAATTACTTAATTTTCCTCCTGCTTCCATTATATTATAGCTTTTAATTAAAAACAAGACTACTTTTTCAAAAAAAATATAATTTTTTATATTTTGTCTTTTTTTGGGATATTTTTACTCATTTTTGAATAATATTTATAAAATTTTGCAGAATTTAAATAAAATTATTTTCTCTCTTGACACTATGACACCTATTGTATAATATTAACCTTAGTTGGAGGACTATATGAAATTGGTTTTGGTCAGGCATGGCGAAAGTGAATGGAACAAGCTTAATTTATTTACCGGATGGACGGATGTGGAATTAAGCGAAAAGGGTGTAGAAGAAGCAAAGGAGGGCGGAGTCTATTTAAAAAAAGAAGGTTTTGATTTTGACATCTGTTATACTTCTTATCTAAAAAGGGCAATCCACACACTCAATCATATTTTAAATGAGATGGATAGAGAATGGCTTCCCGTCATAAAAACTTGGAAGCTTAATGAAAGACATTACGGGGCCTTGCAGGGCTTAAACAAGGCAGAAACGGCCGAAAAATACGGAGAGGATCAGGTAAAAATTTGGCGCCGATCCTTTGATATTGCCCCTCCTGTCTTGGAAGGAGGAGATAAGCGTTGTCCCTATTTACAGGAACAATACAGGGGAATTGAAAAATCAGAGCTTCCCCTAACAGAAAGCTTAAAAGATACCATAGCCAGAGCCGTTCCTTTTTTTGAAGAGACTATAAAGCCTCAAATGCTTGAAAAAAAAAGAATTCTTATAACAGCCCATGGGAACTCCCTCAGGGCATTGGTCAAGTACTTTGAAAATTTAAGCGATGAAGAAATCATTTCCGTAAATATTCGACAGGCGTCCTCTTGGTCTACGAATTCGATAAGAATTTTAAGGTTATGAGTAAACGCTATCTGGGAGACCAAGAAAAATAAACGCAAAAATAAATGCAGTTGCAAATCAAGGAAAAAGAAATAAGGTAAGAATATAAAATGAAGCGAATTTAGTAGGATGCATAAATCACGAGTCGAACAGCTTTAATCCTATTATTACGGGTATTGAAGATTTTGTTATTTTTAGAGGAGAAGAAGTTTTAACAAAAGGTTTAAAACCCTATTACTCTTCTACCGGAATTATCGAAACTATTCAAAATGGGCTGGGAGGCAGTACCTGCCGTAGTTGCAAGGGCTGTTCCGAACGGCTTGGTGGATTATAATCTATATACCGAGCTTAAAAAGAATTTTAGCCTATATAGATAAGGCTCTTTTAGGCTCCGATTGACGGCATCTGCTTAGGCCTTCACGGTTCTTTAAAGGTTCAAAAATAGGACCTGCCGAAGGAGACCTTTAAAAGCAATCCGCGAAAAGCTTCCCCATATTCCTTTAACGACAGCTTTGGACATGCATGCTACCGTAACCGATGAGATGATTAAATATTGTGACGGTATCGTAGGTTATAAAACCGCTCCTCATATTGACTGCTATGAAACCGGTGTCCATGCAGCCGAACTTTTAAAAGCTGCCTTAGAGCCTTCAAATAAACTTTGTATAGGGTAAAAATCCCATGCTGGTGGCAGGAGAAAAAGCGAAACCGCCGCCGAGCCTATGAAGAGTTTAATCGCCTCTTGTGTCGAGGCCGAAAAGGAAAATGGCTTGCTTGCCGCCTCCGTTCTTTTGGGCTTTCCGTGGGCAGACAGCAAGGATAACGGAGTAAACATTGTAACAACTGCCTTAAACGATCAGGCCCTTGCAGACAGGGCAGCCTTAAAGATAGCCAAGGAATTTGGGCCGAGCGTCATAATTAAATTTAAGGTAGAGCATTATGATTCCTTTACTTCAATAAAACCGCTGTTGAATCTGTAGTGCAAAATAAAGAAGGCCCCGTCTTTGTCTCCGATTCGGGAGATAATCCATACAGCCGGTTCTTCGGGGATTCCACCGAGTGCTTTGAGGCCCTTTTAAAACAAAAAGAAGCTTTAAAAGCTCTACCCACTAAGGTGCTTTATTCAGGATTTTTTGATAAGGCTGCCGTTGAAAAATGCTTTGAGGCAGGGGAGGGCTCTTCCTTAGAAATAACTATAGGCGGAACATGGGATAAAATCAACGGCAAAAAAATTCCTTGCCCCGTAAAGGTTTTAAAACTTGTAAAAAACTACGGCGTTTATGATTCCCGATTGGCTTTTGTCGAAATGGAAGACATAAGAATAGTTTTAACCTCAAATCACATAGGCTTCGGGGATGATGAGCTCTTGCCTGCCGGGTGTAAACGCAGAAGATTATTGTATAGTTATCGTAAAGCTGGGTTATTTGGAACCCTGTTTTCAAAAATAGCAAAGAGGGCGATATTGGCGGAATCTAAGGGCTGTTCAAACGAGGTCTTGGAAACCTTGATTACCCTCAAACTCGCGTCCAATATATCCCTTGGATAAGGACATGGATATAAAATTATAATTTAAAATCGGTTGGTGTTATGAATAGAGAGAGTGCTGCGTTTCGGAATCGATGTCGGCTCGACAACCGTAAAGGTTGTTGTTTTAGAAGATGACGGAACGGTTTTGTTCAGTAAGTATCAAAGGCATAGGGCCGATATACGGACAACTATTATATCCGTTTGCGAACTTGCTGTTGAAGCTGTCGAAAAAATACGGAGAAGATGTAGAGCTCCCTCATTGTAACGGGATCAGGAGGGCTTGCCGTTTCGCACTGGCTCAATATACCCTTTATTCAAGAGGTCGTAGCCTCAACTGCCGCCGTAAAATAATTCCTCACACCGATGTTATAATAGAACTCGGCGGCGAGGATGCAAAGATTACTTATTTTGAGCACGCCAATATCGAGCAAAGAATGAACGGAACCTGTGCAGGAGGTACGGGCTCTTTTATAGACCAGATGGCCGCCCTCTTGGAAACCGATGCCTTGGGCTTAAACGAGCTTGCAAAAAATGCTAAGACCATTTACCCTATAGCCGCCCGCTGCGGAGTCTTTGCCAAGACCGACGTTCAGCCTCTCATAAACGAGGGGCAAAAGAGAAGACATAGCAGCCAGTATCTTCAAGCTGTAGTAAGCCAGACTATTTCGGGGCTTGCCTGCGGTAAACCCATCCGCGGAAAGGTTGCTTTTGGGAGGCCCCTTACATTTTGGATCAGTTAAGGCACAGGTTTATCGAAACCTTAAAACTTAATGATGATGAAATTATCACGCCTGAAAATTCTGAGCTCTTTGTAGCCATGGGGCAGCCTTGAGTGCTGCCGGAGGCTTTAAGATACCCAAGGCCTCAAGCTCTCCCTTTAACCGGCCTGCTCTCTGGGACCTAAAAGGCCCGGTTTAAAACTTTTCAAAAGAGCGAATGCAAATCTCCTCTTATTTTTGAAGAAGAAGTTGAAGCCGAACCAATTTTATAAAACTTTCAAAATTCAAAAGATATTTATAAGATAGCTTCTTCCGAGATGCCCGAGGTTCAGCGCCTTCCTCCTCTTTAAAATGAAGAAGAACTTGAGACTTTCAGGATAAGGCATGCAAAGGAAAAAGCTCCCCGGCCGATATTTCTCTGCTTCCGGCCCCGTCTTTAGGGCTTGATGCAGGCTCAACTACCACCAAGGCCGTTTTAATTGATGGGGAAGGAAAATTCTTGGCGTTTTATGACGTAAATGCAGGAAACCCTGTCGAACTTGCAAGGGTTTTAAAGACCTTTACAAAATGCTTCCTCCAAAGCCTATATAGCCCGCTCCGTTTCTACAGGATATGGGGAGGGCCTTTTTCAGGCTGCTTTGGGTGTAGATGCAGGAGAGGTTGAAACGATCGCACACTACCGTGCCGCAGAATCTTTTACCCGAGTAGACTTCCTTTGGATATAGGCGGTCAAGATATGAAGTGCCTCCGCATGAAAAACGGAGCCATAAGCTCTATTCAGCTGAATGAAGCTTGTTCCTCAGGCTGCGGAAGCTTTTTGGATAACTTTGCCCGATCCCTCGGAATGAGCATAAGCGAATTTGCGAGCATGGCTCTTCTTGCCGAAAAACCCGTAGATTTAGGTACACGATGCACGGTTTTTATGAACAGCCGAGTTAAGCAGGCTCAAAAGAAGGAGCCTCGGTAGGAGACATTTCTTCAGGTCTTTCTTATTCCGTTATAAAAATGCCTCTTTAAGGTTATTAAATTGCGCGATGCCTCCGAGGTAGGAAGCAAGGTTATAGTGCAGGGCGGAACCTTTAATAACGATGCCGTTTTGCGTGCTTTTGAGCTTGTTTCGGGAAGACAGGCTGTCCGCCCGGATGTCGCAGGGCTTATGGGTGCATACGGAGCTGCCTTAATTGCAAAAGATCAATGGCATGACCTTGACGAAGAAAATCTTTCTGAAGGAAAAATAAGATCGAACATTGCCGATATGGAAGGCTTGGAAAATTTTAAGGTAAAGCTTGATTTATTGCGCTGTCCCAAATGCCCAAATAACTGCCTTTTAACCGTAAACACCTTCGATATTTGCGGGGTAAAACGGCGATTTATTACGGGAAACAGATGTGAACGCGGTGCTGAACTCGACAAAAACAGCGGACTTGAAGAGTGTTCATCTCAAGTTTCCGTTAAGGATCAAGGAGGCGTAAATAAAAAAGATATACCCAACCTCTTTGACTGGAAGTATAAGAGGCTTTTTAAATATAAACCCATTCCCAAAATGAAGCTCCACGGGCGAGATAGGAATCCGCGGGTTTTAAACATGTACGAAAACTATCCGTTCTGGTTTACCTTTTTTACTGAGCTGGGATTTTCGGTTAGAATTTCTCCCCGCTCAACCAGAGGAACCTACGAGATGGGTCTTGAATCTATTCCGTCCGAATCGGTTTGTTATCCCGGAAAGATAGCTCACGGTCATATTGAGGCCCTCTTAAAATTAGGCGTAAAAAATATTTTCTATCCCTGTATTCCTTACGAGAAAAAAGAAGATGACGGAGCCGGAAACCATTATAACTGTCCCATTGTTACAAGCTATCCTGAGGTTTTAAAAAACAATATCGATGTTCTAAGGCAGGATGCAAATATAATTTATTTAAATCCCTTTTTACCCTATTATGACAAGAACCGATTGATAGATCGTCTTCATGAGGAGCTGTGCAAAGTTTTCGATATGTTTGGAAGAAATAATGACTGCCGTTAATGCGGCATGGACCGAAGAAGAAGGCTTTAAAAAGGAAACGGAGGAGAAGGGAGAAGAGGTTTTACGCATAATGAAAGAAAAAAATCTTAAAGGCATTGTGCTTGCAGGCCGTCCCTATCACCTTGACCCCGAAATAAACCACGGCATCCCTGAAATGCTCAACGGTCTCGGTCTTGCGGTTTTAACCGAGGACTCGGTTGCCCACTTAGGAAAATAGAGCGCCCTTGCGTGTCGTAGATCAGTGGACTTATCATAACCGTCTCTATAGGGCCGGAAACTTTACTGCAACTCAAGATAATCTGGAATTTATACAGCTTACCAGCTTCGGCTGCGGTTTGGATGCGGTAACGGCCGATCAGGTTCAGGAAATAGTTGAGTCAAAGGGGAAGATGTACACCCTCATAAAAATAGATGAGGGTTCAAACCTCGGAGCCGTGAGAATAAGAGTACGTAGTCTTTTGGCTGCTGTCAAGGAAAGAAAGAGGCATAAACTTTCTTTAACAAGAAAAAGCTCGGCCTATGAGCGCATAGTTTTTTCAAAGGATATGGAAAAACGATACACTATTTTAGCCCCTCAGATGTCTCCCATTCATTTTGACCTTATAGGTGCGCTATTTCGCACTCAGGCTATAACCTGGAAATTCTTACCGAAATCGATCAAACTGCCGTAGAGTACGGCTTAAAGTATATAAACAATGATGCCTGTTATCCTGCCATCATAGTTGCAGGACAGATGATAGCAGCTCTAAAATCGGGCCGCTACGATTTACGCACCACAGCTTTGGCGATTACTCAAACCGGAGGAGGCTGCCGGGCCACAAACTACATAGGCTTTATAAGGCGGGCCCTTATAGATGCAGGCTTGGTTTTGTACCGGTAATAGGTATCAGTGCCCAGTCCATCGAAAAAATCCGGGTTTTAAATTAAAATTTTCCTGTTTTGCATAGGGTTGCTCAAGCTATGTGCTTAGGAGATCTTTTAATGAGGGTGCTTTACCGCACCCGGCCCTACGAAAAGGTTCCCGGTTCTGCAAACGATATATAAAAATATGCCGTCCTTATCAAAGATGCTCTAAAAAATGTCTTCTAAAAATATAAGGAAATTATAAACGGCATTGTAAGCGAGTTTGATAATCTACCCTTAAAAATATACGAAAACCGAGGGTCGGCGTAGTAGGGGAAATATTGGTTACCCCACCCCGCAGCCAATAACGATATTTTTAGTACAATCGAGAGGGAAGGAGCGGAATGTGTCGTCCCTGATCTTTAGACTTCTTCCTTTATTCTTCCGTTTCGGGTATCTATCACAATACCTATCTCGATTACTCGTTTAAAAACGATTCATTGCAATTTACAATCTGGGTCATAGAAAGATACAGAAAGCCGATTAAAAAGCTTTAAAGCGAAGCAAGCGTTTTACTCCCTGACAGCATATACAGATTAGCCGATTCTGTAGACGGAATTTGCAGCTGGGTAACGTTACGGGAGAAGGCTGGTTCTTGACAGCCGAAATGATAGAGCTCATTCATTCGGGAGTTTCAAATATTGCCTGCGTGCAGCCATTTGCCTGCCTCCCTAATCACGTAACCGGAAAGGGAATGATAAAGGAATTGCGCCGCCGCTATCCCGAGGCAAATATTTCTGCCATCGACTTCGACCCCGGAGCCAGCGAGGTAAATCAGCTCAACCGCTTAAAACTCCTCCTGGCCAATGCCAAACCCGGCCTCCACCCCGATGAAACAAAGTGAGAAGTCCTTTGTACTTTTTCTCCCTTCTTGACACTAAACTTTTATTTTAGTATAATTTTAACTTATAATAATAAGGAGTTTACTTTGACAAGAGATTTAGAGTATTAAAGGAATTTATCTTGCTCCTTACATGCAGGTTGCTACTGCCTTAATCGGAAAGGCCCGTCATGCAGGAGGAAATATGTTCCGGCATCAGGTAGATACTATGGGCATTCTTATAGACTACGGGTACATCGACAGTGTTCTTTTTAAAGCTTCGCTAATCCATGACGTTATCGAAGATATTGAAGATTTTAATGTAAACGAAATTTTAAATATCGATTCCGAGTCGGGACAGGTTTATGAGCTTGTTTTGGAAGTTACCAAAAAAGGGTCAAGAAAAGTCGGAGTATCTAAAAACATAATAAAAACAAATCCGAAAAGGCTAAAATTTTAAAATGTGCCGACAGAATAAGCAATATGATAAGTTTGGTTTTGTGACGGATCCCGAATTTATTGAACGCTATTGCAATGAGACGGAGCTCTATATTTTCCCATAGCTTTGAAGTTAATTTTGAAATGTACAAGGAGCTTATGGCCTTGGTAGTTTCCCGCAGACAATATTTGGTTGAGTGCGGTTATCTTGAAGAAAGCGTGAAAAATGCAAAGCGCGTTAAAACAGTTAGGGAATAACGATAAACAGTTCACGGGGTATTTATGATTGAAATTCAAATGTTTCAAAGGCCTACGGCTCTTCAAAACAAAGGCTGTAGACGGAATTTCGGTAAACGTAAAAACGGCGAAATTTTCGGCTTTTAGGCCTAACGGAGCCGGAAAACAACTACAATTAAGATGATAACCGGAGTTCTTAATCCCGATTCCGGCTCAATAATGGTTGACGGCATAAACATAGCCGATGACCCTATGGAAGCAAAAAGAAGAATCGGCTATGTTACCGATAACCCGGAGCTTTTTTCTCAGTTAAAGGCTGCCGAATACTTAAATTTTATAGGCGACGTTTATGGAGTACCCGCCGATATAAGACAAGAAAGAATAGAGCGTTATACCAAACTTTTCGGCATAAATGAAGCCTTAAACGGGAGCATAGGCAGCTTTTCCCACGGAATGAAGCAAAACTTTGGTTACCGGAAGCCTCTTATCCGATCCTCCTGTCTGGATCTTGGATGAACCGATGGTCGGTTTGGATCCCAAATCTGCCTTTTCTTTAAAAGAAATTATGAGAGAAAGAGCAGACGCAGGAAAGGTCGTTTTCTTTTCGACCCACGTTATGGAAGTAGCCGAAAACTTTGCGACAGGCTTGCAATCATAAATACAGGTAAAATTATGTTTGAAGGCTCTTTACAGGAGTTGCGTGAAAAGAGGCGAAAACGCTTCTCGAAAAGCTTTTGGAGCTTGTTGAGGATAAGTCATCTTCAATTTGAAAATGCAGAAGCCTAAAGAGAGTTAAAAATTATGAAAGTTTTTTAGATTGGTTAAAATTATTTGGCTTCGGTTTTAACTTTAAAAATTTAAGGCCCAAATCAAAAAGAAAAAGAAGGGTGATCAAACCGTTACAAGAAATTTGCTAAAGTGATAATTTGGTATGGCAATTCTATTTATCTTGGTTTTTGCGAATTTTGTTTATCTTCGGTTTTTTTCTCAACTTAAACTTTGATAAGGCATTAAATGTTAAATTTTGTTCTGTGGAGCGCATATCTTCAAAATTATCACCATCCGTTTCTTTATCATGTTTCTTATTGCCGTATCGCTTGCAGGGGCGGAGGATGAACCCTGCCTGACATATACACCTTCCGGTCTTAAACCTTTTTAGCAAGATAATAGGGGCGGTTGCTGCCTCTTTGAACGGTAATTTTGATTATTGCCTTCCCTGTTCTTGTATTATTTTATAATTAACAAACATTGTTATATCAGGTCTGATTGAATCTCTTATCATATTACTAAGCCGGAGCATTGAATCATCAATATCTTTTAGCCCTGCGATTGTGCCGTCATCCTTGACACCGGCATAGACTGTTCCGCCCTTGCAATTTGCAAATGCGATAATCGCTTTTTTGATGTTTTCATCGATAGTTTCTTTGAGTTCTAAGATTTCACTTTCTTTGAAAAATCAATTTATACCTTCCTTTGTAGGCAAACTTGTACTTGGGTATATTATAACTTGTTTTATGTTTCTCGTCAAGTATTTTTGGGGAGAACTGACGAGAATGAGGAGAACTGACGAGAATGGGGAGAATAGTTTTAGGCTACTCCCACTCAATCGTAGCCGGCGGCTTTGAGGTTATGTCGTAGACTATTCTGTTGATGCCGCTTACCTCATTTATGATACGGGAAGAAACCTTGTCCAGTACCTCGTAAGGGATGCGTACCCAGTCGGCTGTCATAAAATCCGAGGTCTTTACTGCACGCAGGGCGAGGGTATAGTCGTATGTTCTAAAGTCTCCCATAACGCCGACCGTCTTTGTGGAGGTAAGCACGGCAAAATACTGGCTTAAATCTTTTTTTATGTCTGCCCGTTCAAGTTCGCTTCGCCAGACAGCATCGGCTTCACGCAGAATATCGAGCTTTTCTTCGGTTATCTCGCCCATGATTCTTATGGCAAGACCGGGGCCGGGAAGGGTTGGCGGTGTACCAGATAATCGGGGAGGCCGAGCTCCGTGCCTAACTTTCTTATTTCGTCCTTAAAGAGAGTTTTAGAGGTTCAATCAATGACTTAAAACTTATGTGATCGGGAAGGCCTCCTACATTGTGATGGCTCTTTATAACGGCAGAACTCTTTGGCTCCGCTTTCAACTATATCTGCATAAATTGTGCCTTGGGCAAGGAAGTCCACGGTTCCGATTTTTGGCTTCTTCTTCAAAACGCGGATAAACTCTTCACCGATTATCTTGCGTTTTTTCGGGATCCGAAACGCCTTTTAGTTTTCCTAAAACGGCTTTCCGCATTTACTCGGATAAAGTTCATCGGAGCATCTCTAAAGGCTGCCTCTACCTCATCTCCCTCGTTTTGCGCATAAGGCCGTGATCCACAAAGATACAGGTTTTTCCACAGCCTTGTTTAAAAGGGCTGCAAGCACCGAAGAATCTACTCCGCCTGATAGAGCTAAAAGCACCTTGCCGTCACCGACCGTATTTTTTACATCTTTTATTGCTTCGGCCAAAAAGCTTTTCATGTTCCAATCGCCCTTGGCTCCGCATACATTGTATAAAAAGTTTTTGATTATATTTTGACCTTCTTCGGAATGTTCAACCTCGGCATGGAATTGAATACCGTAAAGCTTTTTTTCCTTGTTTGCCATGGCTGCATTTTTTGTGTTTGCCGTTTGAGCTGCCGAGACAAAGCCTTCAGGCAGACGGGAAACACAGTCTACATGGCTCATCCAAACCGAAGATTTATCCTTTATGTTTTTAAAGAGCGGAAAAGCTGTGTCGAATTTTGTTATGGTTTTGCCGAATTCTCTTTTTAAGCTTTTTTCGGCCTTTCCGCCGAGGCAATGAGCCATGGCCTGCATACCGTAACAGATGCCTAAAATCGGAATACCTAATTCAAAAATTTCTTTGGGGGCAGGGGAGCATTTTCTTCATAAACGCTGTTAGGTCTCGCCCGTAAAAATAATACCTATCGGCTTATTTTCTTTATGTAATCAAGGGTCTTTGAGGCTCTGACAATATCCGAATAAACATTTAGGTCGCGTACCCGCCTTGCTATGAGCTGATTATATTGACCGCCGAAATCCACAATTAAAATCTTTTCCGTAATCTTCATAAGAATCATTTTAGCCGATGAGTCTTTTTTTCAAGATGTATATATCTTCAATTGACTTATGATAATGATTGTGTTATACTTTTTTTAACGAGGTATAAAAATGTTTTTAAACAGTGTCGCCATCCGCACGGATGAAATGGAAAAATCACTTGAGTTTTATGAAAAAGTGCTCGGATTTACTTTTAATTATATGATGTCGGCCGCTCCCGGAAAAAGAATTGCCTTTTTGACGGATCCCGACAGCGGAATGAATCTTGAACTTATCAGTCATGAAGTTCCAAAAGCTCACAACGGCAGCCGCCTTTCTCTTACCGTTCAGGTAGACCAGATAAGCGAGGCTGAAAAATATTTAAAAGCCAATAATGTCCGCATTACGGCTCCTCCAAGAACCGTAAAGGACGGTAAAAAAATCTTAACCGCAGTAGATCCCAACGGGGTTGAAATAGACTTTATAGAATTTAAAAAAGAAAACGAATAAAGGACTTATTATGATTAAGACTGTAAAAGATATAAACTTAAAAGATAGACGTGTCATAATGCGTGTCGATTTTAATGTTCCGATGAAAGACGGAGTAGTGCAGGATGATACCCGAATCAGGGCCGCCCTTCCTACAATAAAATATATACTCGAACAAGGCGCAAGATCTCTTGTTTTGATGAGCCATTTGGGCGATCCTGCAAAAGATACAAAAAAAGCCAAGGAAAAGGCCGAAAAAGACGGAAAAGCTTTTGATGAAGATGCCTATGTCGCCGGAAAGCACAGGATGAAGCCCGTAGCCGAATACTTATCCGATCTTCTCAAACTTCCCGTGGATTTTGCTCCTTCATGCATGGGGCAGCTTGAAAAGGTAAAATCCCTTCCACAAGGCGGGATTTTAATGCTTGAAAACACCCGCTTCCACAAAGAAGAAACCTCAAAGGAAAAGGCCGAACAGCAAATCTTGGCAAAAGAACTCAGCCTTTACGGAGATGTGTTTGTAAATGATGCTTTCGGAACTGCTCACCGCTCCCATGCTTCTACAGCCGAAATTTCGAACTTCCTAAATGTTCGTGTCGCAGGTTTTCTCATGGAAAAGAAATTAAATATCTTGAACCCATGTTAAATAATCCTGCAAAGCCGATGACTGCAATTATAGGCGGCGCAAAGGTTTCTTCCAAGATTGGTTTTAGAAAGCCTTTTAAAAAATGCCTCTTCTTTAATAATCGGAGGAGGAATGGCCTATACTTTTTTAAAGGTTCAAGGAAAAAAAATAGGGAAATCCTTGTTTGAAGAGGATTTTATAGATACGGCTAAAAATCTTCTGGATGAGGCTGAAAAGCAGGGTGTAAAAATAATTTTACCCATCGATCATATATGTTCTGAAACTTTTTCGCCTAATGCTGAGGCTGTTCTAATAGATACATCCGATATTCCCGATAATCTTATGGGAATGGATGTAGGACCCAAAACTCTGGCTCTTTATAAAGATATTGTATCTTCATCAAAGTCTATTGTTTGGAACGGCCCTGTCGGTGTTTTTGAGTTTGAATCCTTTGCAAAGGGAACCGAAGAAACTGCCCGTCTTGTAGCATCCGTAACCGAAAAAGGAGCTGTTACAATTGTGGGCGGAGGCGATTCCGTAGCTGCCGTCAACAAATTTAATCTGTCCGATAAGATGAGCCATGTGTCTACCGGAGGCGGAGCTTCTCTCGAATTCCTTGAAGGGAAAATTCTGCCGGGTATTGCTTGTCTTGACAGTGTATAGGTTTTAATGAGTTATAAGACGAATAAGAAGCCCTTTTTTGATTTTCTCTTAAGTTTGCTTTGTCTGAAAGCCTTTTCTGCAGGAGTTTCGGTTACCGATGCTGCAGGAAAGCTAGATCTTGATATTTCGTGGGATCCCTTTCGCAAGAATTGATTTTATGAAAAATAATTCTCAAGTGAGCTGTAAAGTAGGGGAAAGTCTTATAGTATTCGATAACGGAAAAGCCGAATTTACATATCCTCCGTATCAAAAAGACGGACTTACCTTCATAAGCGGTGAAATGTATAAAAAACTTGAAACGTTTTTTGCAGTTCCTCAAAAAGAAACAAAATATAGGGTAGGGGTTATTTTGATAGATCCGGGGCATGGAGGCAAAGATCCCGGTTGCGTCGGTTCATACACCGAAAATAACAAAACAATAGTAGTCCATGAAAAAACGGTTGCTTTAAAGGTAAGCCTTGACCTTTACAAGATGTTAAAAAAAGCTTATCCCGATAAAAAAATTCTTTTAACCAGAAATAAAGATGTCTATCCTACCCTCGAAGACAGGGTAAATATGGCAAATTCCGTAAAACTTAAGAAAAATGAAAGTATTCTCTATGTTTCGGTCCATGTAAATGCTTCTCTTAACTCAAGAGCTTCAGGTTTTGAAGTTTGGTATCTTCCGCCTGAATATCGGCGTGAAGTAGTCGATAAAAAAACTGTCCCCAAAGAAATACATTCTATCTTAAATTCGATGATGGAAGAAGAATTTACAATGGAAAGTATCTTGATGGCTCAAAACATTTTGGACGGGTTGGATGCTCAAATCGGAAAAAAGAGTCCGAAACGGGGCATACGCGAGAACCAATGGTTTGTGGTAAGGAATGTAAAAATGCCTAGTGTTTTAATCGAGTTGGGTTTTATCAGCAATAAAACGGAAATTAAGCTTTTAAATTCACCCGACTACTTGAAAAAATGCTCGCTTGGCATATATAATGGACTTTCGGCTTTTATAAGCAATTTTGAAAACAATTAATCGGAGTATGGAATGAATTACATAAAAACAAAGATCGTTTTAGCTTTTTTATTACTATTGATAATAGGAACTGTACTTTTTACATCTGTTCTAAATAAAAAACATGACCGCTATGTTCTTTTTTTTAAAAATTCCATAACAGGTAAGGTAGATACCGAAATACGCTATGTTCCGGTACAAAATATAAAGGAACCCGAAGCCGCTTTTTTTGAAGAATTGATGCTCGGTCCCGTAAATCATCATTGTTTTTCCTTTATTCCGGCCGGTTCCAAACTTTTGTCTTGTTTTGTGAAAGAAGGCATTTTATATGCAGATCTGCCTGCTTCTTTTATTGATGGAATAAAGGAAGAATTGGATTCCGAGGAAATCCGGAAACTTTTGCAAAAAAATATATTTACAAACTGTAAACATTTAAAAGCTGCCTATATTTTTGCAGAAGGTACCGAGATTTACGAATTATTAAAAAAATAACGTCAAAAATGAAGAAAAAGTGTTGACAAAATTGAATTATTACGTATACTTATAGTAACAGGGCATAAATTAAGTGCATAAAAGGAGTTTTTGAATGAAAAAAACATTTATACTTGTAGCTATGGCATTCCTTTTGATGGGTGCCGTTGCGGTTGCTGAAGAAGCGATTATTATTGATTTCGCGCTGTTGAATGCCGATATCATTGCAAATGATGCAGGCAAGATGACTCAAAACCGACGAACCGTTATGGATTACGGTCAAGCTGCCGGTGCCTCTTACACTGAGGAACAAAAGCTTTGATGAGATCATCTTTGGCCATTGAGCAGTGGAAGTAAAATTAAATTCTTCTGCTAGGAACCCTCTTTCTGTTGCTACTTCAACAGTTAAAGAAGCTGAAGTAAGAGCTGAAGGCGATAAATCTGCAGGTCAGAAGTTGATGGGTGTACGCATCTTGTTCCCGACTTGGACAAACAATGCCAATGCAGAAATTAGACCCGGATTTTAATTCCTGCTTACGAAAAATGGCTCAAGTTGACGATCAGGGTAACTTACAGGAACCCACTGAAGAGGATAAGGCTTCAGGAAAATCAAGATTTGAAGAAGGCTACGGTGTTGTTCGAAATACCGGCGTTATCAAATCAATTGCCGTAAATACTTATGGTATGAACTTCCCCCATGGTCTTTATGTTCTTCTCAGAGATCAGAACAACGAAGTAAAAAGATACTTCATGGGTTATCTTTTGTTTGACGGTTGGAAAGAGCTCGTTTGGAACAACCCTGCCTATATTGCACATGTAAAGGCCAGAGAGTTGAGACTTTATCCTGTTTATCCTGTTTCTCTTCCCCATGTTGCTTTCGAAGGTTTCTTAATTACCAGAGATGCAGCTCATGACGGAGGCGATGCTATCGCATACTTCAAAGATGTTAAAATCATTTATGACAAAGCAGTATTGACAACAGTACGTGACTTTGCTGATGAAGATCTTTGGGGTATTCAGACCGAAAGAGAAATGAAACGAAAGAAGATTGAAGTTGAAAAATTCGGACATGTTCAGGTTTTAAGATTCCTCGAACAAGAGAAACTTGCTACCGAAGAAGGTTTTACACCCTCTGAAGGTTCCGAAAAGAAACAACAATAAGTTTTAAAAATTAGCATAAGCGGTCGAGATAATGACTCGGCCGCTTTTGTTTGATGTCCTGTTAGGTTTTACCAAAATATGTTGTCTGAAGATATTCCTTGGCTCCCTAAAAAAGAGAAATTGAGGGAGATGTATTCTTCTTATGTGCCTCATTTAAATGTTTTGATAGTGCGCATAGAAGAGTTTTTGCGTTCTATTGTTAAAATAGCTTCTGCACCCACATATAAGACAAGGGTAAAAAGTTTTAACAGTTATTATCTGAAACTGTTGAAATTTCCGCCCAAAAGTGATACGTCCGATTTACCTGTCCTCACAGATATTATGGGGGTCAGGATCATATGTCCTTTTTTACAGGATATAAATGAAGTTGAAACTATTTTACTAAAGAAATTTAAAGTAATAGAAGTAGAGCGCAAAGGTTCGGAAAGGACTTTTAGAGAATTCGGATATGAATCTGTTCATTTTTTGCTCGAAATACCCGAGGAATTTAAGGTAGGCCTTGTATTACCTAAAAATTTAATCTTTGAAATCCAGCTTAGAACAATTCTTCAAGATGCTTGGGCAGAGGTTGAACATGAGCTGGTATATAAGTCGGAGTTTTCTCCCTTTGATCAACCCCTAAAAAGAAAGCTTGCTTCGATAAACGCAAGTTTGAGTTTGGCTGATATTATTTTTCAGGAAATTCGCGATTATCAAAACAAGCTTAATACTGAACTTGAAAAGAGACGCTTTGAATTTTATTCGATGGCTGACGAATATACGGCAAAGGTTTTGCCTGAAACCGATATTGTTCAGCATGATAATTTAGAGCATAGCGGAGAATTGAAGGTTGCCGAAACAATAGACGATTTGATTTTGGCCGCGATTGAAGCCCATAATCAAAATCTTTTTGATAAGGCAGAAAAAATTTATACAAAAATAATCGAGCAAAACCCGAATGATGTTGTCCTTTCGGTCGTATTTAAGCATAGGGGAATGGCGTATTTTGCTCAAGCTGACTATGAAGATGCTTATAAAGATTTTTTGCAGAGTTGTAAATACAATCCTGCTAACTTTCGATCTCTTTACTATGTAGGAATAGCTTTAACTCTCTTAAATAGAGATGATGAAGCTATCGAGTATTTTACAAAATCGCTTGAAATCAATAAGTTTCAAGCTCATGTTTATTTTAGGCGAGCATTGTCCTATTTTAAATTGGCCTTGTATCCTGAAGCTGCCAAAGATTTAGATTCCGCCTCGGATCTTGGCTTGGCTGAAGAAGATGCAAAAAAATTGCGCATAGCTATTGCAAAAAAAATTGATATGGTGTAATCTAAGCGGCTGTATTATGTCATATACAATAACTATAGTTTTAAATTAATTACGGAGGTACCTTAAATGAAAAATCGATCTGCGATTAAAAGACATAACCAGAGTGAAGTTCGCCGAATGCGAAACCGCTCTGCAAAGAGTGAAGTACGTACAACAGCAAGAAAGTATACTGAGGCTGTTCATGCCGCTAATGCAGAAACTGCCGCAGCCTTACTTCGCGAGCTTTCCAGTCAGCTTGATTCGGCAGCCAGAAAGGGAATTTTAACAAAGAATTCGGCAGCCCGCAAAAAGTCAAGAATGCAGCTCTTGTATAATGCTTCATTTGCAGCAAAATAAAAATGAAGGAAAACCGCAAAACCTATCCGGTATTGCGGTATTTTTTTATAATTTAAAAAGATGAAAAAAAAACTGTCGAAGGTAGACATAATAGATTCCGTTTATAGAAATAATCCTCAATATCAACTTAAGCAGATTACAGGTATAACAAATCTGTTTTGGAGGAATTGTCTCTTCTTTGAAAAAGGGAACTCCCATAGAAATACGAGGTTTAGGTTCTTTTGATTTTGTGGTTTTACACGGAAAAAAAAATGCCCGAAATCCTAAAACAGGAGAAAGAGTTTTGACCGCTGACAGGTGTAAAATAAGGTTTAAGCCGGGAAAAGAACTTAAAGAGGCTCTCCTTAAATTAAATACAAAAGAGTTTTAGGATAATGAAAAATAAACACATTTCTTTTTTTATAAATCTTTTACTCGCCCTTTTTGGAGCTATTCTCTTTGCCCTATCTCATCCCAATTATTTATGCTTAAACGGATTCAGTTTTTTAGCTTACATAGCCCTTATTCCGTTTTTTTTATTGATTAAAAGAACCCGTCTTAAATTTTCATTTTTTTGGGGAGCATTTTCGGGAGCTCTTTCATATTTTATTTTTAATTTTTGGATAATGTTTTTTCATCCTATTGCGATTTATGTAATTATTGCAAAATACTCCGTAATGTATTCGATTTTATTTTTTATGTTAAAAATAATCGATTCTTATCTTCCGAAATACGGTTTTATTTTTCAAACGATAGTATGGGTGTCCTTTGAGTATCTAAGTACTTTAGGCTTTTTGGGTTATTGTTACGGTATAATGGGCTATAGTCAATGGCGCTTTTCCGTCTTAATCAGAGTATCTTCCATATTTGGAGTTTGGGGAATTTCTTTTTTGGTTATTTTCTTTTCAGCTTGTACGGCTGCAATAATTTTTGATTTTTTTAAAGAAAGAAAGGTTTGGCCGGTTTTTAAAAAATATAACTTGCCTATGATGATTTGGCTGGGAACATTTTTCGCTTTTATTTTATACGGAATTTTTACAAAGATAAATCTTTCAGAAATTCCAAAAACAAAGATTGCTCTTGTCCAGCCTAATAGAGACCCATGGCTTGGAAATTTGGAAGTTTATAGAAATAATTATGAAGAACTGAAAGATTTATCTGAAAAAGCCATAAAATATTTTCCTGATTTGGAATTAGTAGTTTGGCCGGAAACTGCTTTTATTCCCATGATAAGATGGCATTATAAATACACCTCAACCTCTAATCCCAATTCTCTTTTGGTGCGGGAATTACTGCATTTTTTGGATAATCAAAAAGTTTCTTTTTTAATAGGAAATGATGAAGGTGTTTTGGATAAAAAATTTTTAGATAACAATTTTGATGATCTTGAAGATAAGAGGCTTGACTATAATGCTGCCTTACTCTTTACTCCAAAAAAAAATGTTTTACCTCCTGAGCCTCAAGTATACCGAAAAAGACACTTGGTTCCGTTTACGGAACATTTTCCTTATCAAAAACTTTTTCCCGGTATTTATCGATTCTTAAAAGAAAATGATACTCATTTTTGGGAAAAAGGAGATAAAGCAAATCTTCTTGAGTTTAATCATTTAAAAATCGGAGTGCCAATTTGTTTTGAGGATACCTTCGGCTATATTTCAAGGGATTTTTCAAAAAACGGTGCAAATATCATAATTAATCTTACAAATGATGCTTGGGCAAGAAGCCTTGTAAGCCAATACCAGCATTTGGCTATGGCCGTTTTTAGATCTGCGGAAAATCGCATACCCGTATTGCGGGCTGCAAGTTCCGGTCAAACGGCTTTTATCGATCAAAACGGCAGCATAAAAAAAATGGCGGCTCCGTTTACAAAGGACATTTTAATTGCAGATGTACCCGTCTTGACAGAAGGATATAAAACGGTTTACTCTTATTTTGGTGATTTTTTCGGAGTATTTTGCACAATAGGTTCAATTATGATTTTGTGCTTTATCATAGTGAATAAATTTATCGAGAAAAATTCGGAGGTTAAATGAAACGGAATAATAAATATAAAGAAAAGAATGTGACGGTTTTAGGTAAAGAAACCGTTTTTGACGGAGTGATGAAATTTTCTGAAAGTTTGCAAATTGAAGGTAAATTTATCGGTGCCATAGATTCTCAAGGTTCTTTACATGTGTCAAAAAGTGCCGATTGCAGAGTTCAGTATGTAAAGGCTGCTTCTATTACCGTTGAAGGCTCTGTTGTCGGGCCTTTCTGCTGCCGATAAAGTTGATTTAAAATCCGGATGTTCCGTTAAAGGCGATATTACAGCCGGGAAGTTAAGAATAGCCGACAAGGTTTCTTTTGAGGGCTCTGTCAGAATGATTAAAAATACCGGTGTTCCCGAAAAACACTTTTTTTCGATAAAGTCGGAGCAGCTTAAAGAACAGCTTAGCCGTCAATAATTTAAAAGCTTTTAAGGTAAAGCTGAGTGATTGATTTTGAACTTGTAAAAAGAGTTTTTTTTGTTCTAAAAGAAAGAGACATAAAACTTATAACCTGCGAATCATTGACCGGAGGTTTAATATCTTCGGAGTTTACAAAAATTCCGGGTGCGTCCGAAGTTCTTTGGGGCGGCTATGTGGTATATACGCCTCAGGCAAAAATTGAACTTTTAGATGTAGACCCTATGATTTTAAAAAACTTCGGCCTTGTGAGTGCTCAAACCGTAGAAGCCATGAACTTGGGAGCCGTTAATACGTTTTAGCGGCTTCTTCCGTCTGATTTCTGTAGTTTCTATTGCCGTAAGCGGAGCGGCCGGCCCTTCGAGTCTTGAAGGCCATCCGGCCGGAACTGTATATGTGTCTTCTGCTCTTTTTGATTCTAAAAACTTGAATTTTAAAATTCAAAACGGTTTAAAAAAAGTCGAAAAATCTTCTCTTTTATTTGATACTCATTTTTATAAATTTTCGGGTTCAAGGGATGAGGTGAGAGAACAAACTTTAAATAAAGCTTTTTTACATGTTCTATCATTGATAAAAAATTGATAATCATACACAAGTTATGAAAAAGATAAGACTTTATACAAGACAAGATATTCGTTCGTTAAAAGAAATTGAAGAATTAGGATGTTTTACAAATAAAATTTCTTATGTTAAAGAACAGTTTGATGATATGTCGGATTATATTTTAGATTGTTATAAATATTTTGTAAAAGAAGCTTCTACGCGCGTTACAAAAGCTGAAAATGTAGAACTTCCGGTGTGGTGTTCAATAAGCAACGAAAATTGTCTTCATCCGATTGAAAATACTATTGTTTATGTTTTGGATGTACCTGAAGACGAAGTTATTTATTTTGACGGTACAAAATGGGATTATGTTTTAAATCACCATTATATTCCTTTGGATGAAGAGGATCATAAAAGTTACAAGGCTCATTTAAAAGAAAGAGGTTTTGATAACGGTTTTGAATTTTTTACCGGGAAATATAAGGGAAAATTTCCGCAAGAAGTTAAAATAATCATGGACAGTTGGACAAGAATTTTTGATATTGATGAATGGAATATTTTTAAAGTTCAGGCAAATATCTGGCAGATTAAAAAAGAATGGATAAAAACTATAGTGAATATCGGAGAACCTATTCCGTAATTTTTTTGTTTTAATATACATGAAAAAAAGAACGGCAGCTTCTATTAGAAACTGCCGTGATTTTAAGTGTTGAACTGAAATTATAAATATGGAATACTGTTTTTCGTAAGACTCCTCCAAGTCTTTTATTCGTAAGGAATAACCTCAGTTCTCCACAAAATCATAAAATGAATAGCAGTGTCCTCGTACTTTGTTCCCTTGTACACATCCAATATCGTAATCTTAACATCTTCTTGTTCCGGCAAAAGCTTATATCGACAGTTTGAGGATGAGGCGTATCTTTTACGGTAATTCTTTTCTTTCCGCTTTTAACACCCTCAACAGATATTTTTTTAATCCTTCCGTTTTCATCATAAAGCTTAGGGTTTGAAGCTGAAATATAACCGTTCATCAAGAGGATGTATTTATCATCACTATTTTTCCATGTTTTTATAACAAAGGATTCTCCTATACCCCAACCGTCTACTCCTTCTACCCAAGGAGTATCTTGGTTCATATCAGATAGGTTTTCTATCTTGTACTCTCTTTTTTCTTTTTTTGTTTCTTCAACAAGATGTGAATTTACATTTTCATAATTGAATAAAGGATACTCTCCTGTTCCTCCCATAGGAAATCTTGTAAAAAAATCTGATGCTTCTTCACCATTGAGTGCAGGCAACATGCCCAGGCCTATAACAGCGTCCTCATTTTCTCCCCAAGCTTTTTTTGCCAAGCCCGTTAAAAGCATAAACTTATTGCCTAAATATTCTTTTGATTCGGGATCAAGATTTGCATATAGGTCTTCAGGCATGTCCGCATTCAATTCGAATAGAGGAAAGCGGCCTACGTACTTTTTTTTTGTACTTGTAGATTTTTTTTACCTCTTGCTCTTTTGAATTATACCAGCTTATCTCAATCATGTTTCCTTTTTGGAATTCGATAAAATAAGCAACAGGAGGTCCATCCGTATATCCGAAGCCTGCCAAATCAAAGTTTTGCCCTATTGCAAAACTACCCATAATTAAAAAAAGACACAAAAGTGAAGTTTTTTTTAATAAACCGATCTTTCTTTCTAAAAACATTTTCGTTTCTCCTTACTGTTTTATATATGAATAGAAAAGCCCTAAAATCTTACCATTTTTCTTATCGGGAAGCCAAATATCAAGTTGTGTATTTCCTATATTTTTATTATAAAATTTTACTATTATAGAAATATCATTTTTTTTAGGCTCCATAACGGTAAACTCCAGTTTCTTGTTTTTAATCTTTTTAATAATTTGTGAGTATGTATCATTTCTTTCGATAATAAGCCCTTTTATATCAACCTTATGAAAAATCTCAAGATCGAAACCTATATGTTCGAAAATGCCGTCATTGGTTAGAGTAATTATAAATCCATCATCCTCATACATAATATTGAATCTTCCGGGTGTATGTTTGTAAAATGTCGGCTTACCGAATTTCTTTTCAATATCTTTTTTGCTAAGTACCGAATTAAATTTGAATTCTTTTCCCTGCACTATAATGGTGCCATCGGCGATTTTAACTTCACTGATATCATTTGAATATATTTGTATTAAAAAAATACAAAACAAAGCACAAATAAAAATATTATTTTTTCTTTTTAAAAACATTTTCTTTATCTCCTTATAATGAATATTTTATTCATGAATAAGATCCATATACAGTGCTGTGGCCATGAGTACAGGCTGCCTTCCAGACTCAGCACATATAATTGTTATATTTACTTTTCCGAATTTTTTGCTGATAAAGTCCATATCTATCATGGGATTAGTACCTTCTTTTTCATAAAGATTGTATGTGATTTTAAGAGCCTTTATTTTTTTTTGGATACTATTATATGTATCATCCGGTCTTATTTCTAGATCATATATTACAATCGGATCCGTATCTTCATTTGTTATAAAAAATTCAAATCCGCAAAAATAATTTTGACGGTCAAACATGAATATCAATCTTTCCTCTTTATAAATAACCTCAGAAGTTTTGCCTTATCTGCAACTCCAAAGCTTTACCTATTTTTGCTTCCAAGTCTTTTAACGTATATTTTTACCCGGAATTAACTTTTGATTTCTAAATATAAAGGGAGCATCATTGACTATGAACTTTGCCTTTTCTGCCGCACTAAGAGCTGATGCAAAACTACCTACAACTAACAAAAGGCATAAAATGCACTTTTTCGATAAACCGATTTTTCTTTTTAATAACATTTTCTTTTCTCCTTGTAAAAGTTTTAATTAGTTTTTAAATCATGCATATTTTTAGCGACAGCTTAATCCACATACCAAAGGCTTACATATGTTACTTCTTGTTTATTTGAAGTTGAACAATAAATTACTAAGAGAACATTTCCAATTTATTTTAAATCTAACTTTGAATTCAAGATCTCTATGATTTGCTTTATAAATAACATTAAAGTTTCTTTTGAGCTCTATTAGTTTTTTGACTATGCTTGAATGATTGTCATCTTTTGATATGAATAATCCATAGATATTTAAGCCTTTTATTTTTCGGGATATTTAAAACAAACCCATCAAATGAATTCTCTTGGTCAAAATTAAAACAATCTTATCCTCATAAGAACGACACCAACCTCCCGGATTGTCTTCATGCCAATCAGGTTTACCCAATTTTTTCAATTTCGTCTCTGGTGTATTTTTCCACGGAATAAGAGGCAAGTCCTTATAAATAAAAGGTTCATCGCTAATTACAGATTCTGCCTTTTCTGCCGCATTAAGAGCTGCTGCAAAACTACCCACAACTAACAAAAGGCATAAAATGCACTTTTTTCGATAAACCGATTTTTCTTTTAAAACATTTTCTTTTCTCCTTATTAAAAGTTTTATTCGTAAGGAATAACCTCAGTTCTCCACAAAATCATAAAATGAATAGCCGTGTCCTCGTATTTTGTACCCTTGTACACATCCAATATGGTAATCTTAACATCTTCTTGTTCGGGTAAAAAACTTATGTCCACAGTTTGAGGATGGGGTGTATCCTTTACGGTGAATCTTTTTCTTGCCGCTTGTAACTCCCTCAACCATTATCTTTTTAATTCTTCCGTTTTCATCATAAAGTTTAGGATTTGAAGCTGAAATATAACCGTTCATCAGTAAAATGTATTTATCATCACTGCTCTTCCATGTTTTTATAACAAAGGACTCTCCTATACCCCAGCCGTCTACACCTTCTACCCAAGGAGTGTCTTCTCTCATGTCGCATAGATTTTCTATCTTGTATTCTCTTTTTCCTTCCTTTGATTTTTCGACAAGATGAGAACTTACATTTTCATAGTAAAAATAAGGTGTTTCTCCTGAGCCCCCTGAGGGAAATCTTGTAAAAAAGCCTTCTGCTTTTTACCCTTTGTGCAGGCAGCATGCCAAGACCTATAATATCATCCTCGTTTTCTTTCCAAGCTTTTTTTACCAAGCCCGTTAAAAGCATAAATTTATTGCCTAAATATTCTTTTGATTGAGGATCAAGGTTTGCATATAGGTCATCGGGCATATCGGTATTCAATTCAAATAATGGAAAACGGCCTATGTACTTTTTTTTGTAAGTATAGACCTTTTTTACCTCTTCTTCTTTTGCATTATACCAGCTTATTTCGATCTTATTTCCTTTTGAATCGATAAAATAACCAAGTGGAACTCCGCCGGTATATCCGAAGCCTGCCAAATCAAAGTTTTGCCCTATTGCAAAGCTGCCCATAATTAAAAAAAGACATAAAAATAAGCTTTTTTTAAATAAACCGATCTTTCTTTTTAAAAACATTTTCTTCATCTCCTTATAAAAGTTTTATTCGTAAGGGATAACTTCGGTTCTCCACAAAATCATAAAATGAATAGCCGTGTCCTCGTATTTTGTACCCTTGTACACATCCAATATGGTAATCTTAACATCTTCTTGTTCGGGTAAAAAACTTATGTCCACAGTTTGAGGATGGGGTGTATCCTTTACGGTGAATTCTTTTTTCTTGCCGCTTGTAAGACCCTCAACCATTATCTTTTTAATTCTTCCGTTTTCATCATAAAGTTTAGGATTTGAAGCTGAAATATAGCCGTTCATCAAGAGTATGTATTTATAAAAGACATGTTTTGGTGCTTATTGTAAATGTCTCTCCTATACCCCAGCCGTCTACGCCTTCTACCCAAGGGGTATCCTGTTCCATAATTGATAAATTTTCTATTTTATACTCTCTTTTTCCTTCTTTTGATTCTTCGACAAAATACGAACTTACATTTTCATAATTAAAACAAGGATATTCTCCTGTTCCTCCCATGGGAAAATCAGAAAAAAAGTCTGAAGCTTTTTTACCCTTGCGTGCGGGCAGCATACCCAGTCCTACAATACCGTCTTTATTTTCTCCCAAAGTTTTTTTCGCCAATCCCGTTAAAAGCATAAATTTATTTCCGTAATAGTTTTTTGATTCGGTATTAAGTCCTGCATATAGGTCTTCAGGCATATCGGCATTCAATTCAAATAAGGGAAAGCGGCCTATATACTTTTTTTTGTAAGTATAGATTTTTTTTACTCTTTTCTGATTTGCATTATACCAGCTTATTTCAATCTCGTTTCCTTTTTGGAATTCAATAAAATAGGGGCATGGTACCGTATCCGTATATCCGAATCCTGCCAAATCAAAGTTTTGCCCTACGGCAAAACTACCCATAATTAAAAAAAGACATAAAAATAAACTTTTTTTAAATAAACCGATTTTACTTTTTAAAAACATTTTCTTTTCTCCTTATAAAAGTTTTTAAGTAATTTTTTAAAACCGGACAGGTCTTTAACCTGTCCGGAAAATGTTGATAGTAAATAATTATATATCTACATGCCGTTTAGATGTTATGGTAACGCTGATATTTTCGGGAGTGATTCCTGTCAGCATATTCATAAAATCATCATGTGTGGACTGTCCTCCTGTTATGGACGAAATACACCCTGCAGACCAAGGATTAATCCATATTCTATTCCCGCCGTCTTTCGGTATAAAACCTTTTTTATATTCGGTAGCATGAAAAAGATAGTATTTGGAATTTATATCATCCCTAATATTTTTAGGAATGTTTGTATCCTTAGTTTGCAGCCTCAACGTATTTGCAAATTTTATTGAATTATATGTACCATCTGCTTGCTCTGTCAGGTCTTCTGCCGTAAAATAATATTTACCGTCAGGTAAGGTCATACCTTCATGTTTATCGGCAAAGGCTTTACTTTCCGCATTAGCACCAACCATGTCCTGAATATTGCATTTTACAACCTGACCGCTGGCCAATTTTAAGCTTTCAATAGTCCTGACAGAATCGAATTCGTTTCCATACCCGTCATGCTCACGCTTAATTGAAATATCCATACCGTCAACATTAAAATTATTCATTTCGATATACCTGCCATTTACATCGATAGCAATAATTGGGCTTGAATAGTCATTGAGCTGTTTATCTACGGCAATGGCTTTTCCATTTAACCAACTAGATTCAACTTGACTGGCAAAATCAGTATCCATTTTGCTAGCAATGCTGCTTTTCTCTCTCTTGGTGATAAGATGTCTTTATTCCTTCCATTTCCGGTATTAGGGCCGGCAGATGATTTTGTGTCTGCCGGTGATGGAGTTGTTTGGTTCCCGGTATTCCCATTGTTGCCGGTGTTTCCGGCAGCAGGGGGTTGATTTTCTCCGTTGTTGCCGTTTCCGCCGCCTGTACCTGAATTGGAATTATTGTCATCATCATCCCGGTGATCTCCGCGTTCTATTGAGTCATCATCACCGTCACGATCGTCACCATCATTTCTACCGTTGCCGCCTCCGTCATTTTCTGGAGGCTGTGTTTCATCCTGTCCCGGTTTAGGGTCAGTCGGTGCCGGTTCCGGGGGCGGAGTAGGTGTCGGCTCTGCCGGTTTCGGCTTTTTGATCGGCGGATTATTTGGATTAGGTTCAATAGGATTGTCATCAGTGTCTCCAGGGGTATTGCCATTGCCCGGCGGATTATCAGGTGCAGGTTCTGTGTCTATGGGTTTAGTTCCCCGAGCCGGCGGTTTAACCGGATTGGGGTTTTCGGGATCCAGTTCTCCCACATTATCATCATTCGCTGTCGTTATAGGTATAAAAGGCGAATGCCCGACTTTGGCTTCAGAATCATTTCTTCCGCCGTTACTGCCGGAGATTATAAAATCATCTAAATCTCTTAAGTAATAAGAATTTTTCCAACTTTCCATAAATTTTCTCCTTGTAAAAAAAATATTTTTTCCATGCATAGAAAATATGGAAGCTTTTGGAAATTACTTAATTTTCCTCCTGCTTCCATTATATTATAGCTTTTAATTAAAAACAAGACTACTTTTTCAAAAAAAATATAATTTTTTATATTTTGTCTTTTTTTGGGATATTTTTACTCATTTTTGAATAATATTTATAAAATTTTGCAGAATTTAAATAAAATTATTTTCTCTCTTGACACTATGACACCTATTGTATAATATTAACCTTAGTTGGAGGACTATATGAAATTGGTTTTGGTCAGGCATGGCGAAAGTGAATGGAACAAGCTTAATTTATTTACCGGATGGACGGATGTGGAATTAAGCGAAAAGGGTGTAGAAGAAGCAAAGGAGGGCGGAGTCTATTTAAAAAAAGAAGGTTTTGATTTTGACATCTGTTATACTTCTTATCTAAAAAGGGCAATCCACACACTCAATCATATTTTAAATGAGATGGATAGAGAATGGCTTCCCGTCATAAAAACTTGGAAGCTTAATGAAAGACATTACGGGGCCTTGCAGGGCTTAAACAAGGCAGAAACGGCCGAAAAATACGGAGAGGATCAGGTAAAAATTTGGCGCCGATCCTTTGATATTGCCCCTCCTGTCTTGGAAGGAGGAGATAAGCGTTGTCCCTATTTACAGGAACAATACAGGGGAATTGAAAAATCAGAGCTTCCCCTAACAGAAAGCTTAAAAGATACCATAGCCAGAGCCGTTCCTTTTTTTGAAGAGACTATAAAGCCTCAAATGCTTGAAAAAAAAAGAATTCTTATAACAGCCCATGGGAACTCCCTCAGGGCATTGGTCAAGTACTTTGAAAATTTAAGCGATGAAGAAATCATTTCCGTAAATATTCCGACAGGCGTTCCCTTGGTCTACGAATTCGATAAGAATTTTAAGGTTATGAGTAAACGCTATCTGGGAGACCAAGAAAAAATAAACGCAAAAATAAATGCAGTTGCAAATCAAGGAAAAAAGAAATAAGGTAAGAATATAAAATGAAGCGAATTTTAGTAGGATGCATAAATCACGAGTCGAACAGCTTTAATCCTATTATTACGGGTATTGAAGATTTTGTTATTTTTAGAGGAGAAGAAGTTTTAACAAAAGGTTTAAAACCCTATTACTCTTCTACCGGAATTATCGAAACTATTCAAAAATGGGGCTGGGAGGCAGTACCTGCCGTAGTTGCAAGGGCTGTTCCGAACGGCTTGGTGGATTATAATCTATATACCGAGCTTAAAAAAGAATTTTTAGCCTATATAGATAAGGCTCTTTTAGAAGCTCCGATTGACGGCATCTGCTTAGGCCTTCACGGTTCTTTAAAGGTTCAAAAAATAGGACCTGCCGAAGGAGACCTTTTAAAAGCAATCCGCGAAAAGCTTCCCCATATTCCTTTAACGACAGCTTTGGACATGCATGCTACCGTAACCGATGAGATGATTAAATATTGTGACGGTATCGTAGGTTATAAAACCGCTCCTCATATTGACTGCTATGAAACCGGTGTCCATGCAGCCGAACTTTTAAAAGCTGCCTTAGAGCCTTCAAATAAACTTTGTATAGGAAGGGTAAAAATCCCCATGCTGGTGGCAGGAGAAAAAAGCGAAACCGCCGCCGAGCCTATGAAGAGTTTAATCGCCTCTTGTGTCGAGGCCGAAAAGGAAAATGGCTTGCTTGCCGCCTCCGTTCTTTTGGGCTTTCCGTGGGCAGACAGCAAGGATAACGGAGTAAACATTGTAACAACTGCCTTAAACGATCAGGCCCTTGCAGACAGGGCAGCCTTAAAGATAGCCAAGGAATTTTGGGCCGAGCGTCATAATTTTAAATTTAAGGTAGAGCATTATGATTCCTTTACTTCAATAAAAACCGCTGTTGAATCTGTAGTGCAAAATAAAGAAGGCCCCGTCTTTGTCTCCGATTCGGGAGATAATCCTACAGCCGGTTCTACGGGGGATTCCACCGAGTGCTTTGAGGCCCTTTTAAAACAAAAAGAAGCTTTAAAAGCTCTACCCACTAAGGTGCTTTATTCAGGATTTTTTGATAAGGCTGCCGTTGAAAAATGCTTTGAGGCAGGGGAGGGCTCTTCCTTAGAAATAACTATAGGCGGAACATGGGATAAAATCAACGGCAAAAAAATTCCTTGCCCCGTAAAGGTTTTAAAACTTGTAAAAAACTACGGCGTTTATGATTCCCGATTGGCTTTTGTCGAAATGGAAGACATAAGAATAGTTTTAACCTCAAATCACATAGGCTTCGGGGATGATGAGCTCTTGCCTGCCTTGGGTGTAAACGCAGAAGATTATTGTATAGTTATCGTAAAGCTGGGTTATTTGGAACCCTGTTTTCAAAAAATAGCAAAGAGGGCGATATTGGCGGAATCTAAGGGCTGTTCAAACGAGGTCTTGGAAACCTTGGATTACCCTCAAACTCCGCGTCCAATATATCCCTTGGATAAGGACATGGATATAAAATTATAATTTAAAATCGGTTGGTGTTATGAATAGAGAGAGTGTGCTGCGTTTCGGAATCGATGTCGGCTCGACAACCGTAAAGGTTGTTGTTTTAGAAGATGACGGAACGGTTTTGTTCAGTAAGTATCAAAGGCATAGGGCCGATATACGGACAACTATTATATCCGTTTGCGAACTTGCTGTTGAAGCTGTCGAAAAAAAATACGGAGAAGATGTAGAGCTCTCCCTCATTGTAACGGGATCAGGAGGGCTTGCCGTTTCGCACTGGCTCAATATACCCTTTATTCAAGAGGTCGTAGCCTCAACTGCCGCCGTAAAAAAAATAATTCCTCACACCGATGTTATAATAGAACTCGGCGGCGAGGATGCAAAGATTACTTATTTTGAGCACGCCAATATCGAGCAAAGAATGAACGGAACCTGTGCAGGAGGTACGGGCTCTTTTATAGACCAGATGGCCGCCCTCTTGGAAACCGATGCCTTGGGCTTAAACGAGCTTGCAAAAAATGCTAAGACCATTTACCCTATAGCCGCCCGCTGCGGAGTCTTTGCCAAGACCGACGTTCAGCCTCTCATAAACGAGGGGGCAAAAAGAGAAGACATAGCAGCCAGTATCTTTCAAGCTGTAGTAAGCCAGACTATTTCGGGGCTTGCCTGCGGTAAACCCATCCGCGGAAAGGTTGCTTTTTTGGGAGGCCCCTTACATTTTTTGGATCAGTTAAGGCACAGGTTTATCGAAACCTTAAAACTTAAAGATGATGAAATTATCACGCCTGAAAATTCCGAGCTCTTTGTAGCCATGGGGGCAGCCTTGAGTGCTGCCGGAGGCTTTAAGATACCCAAGGCCTCAAGCTCTCCCTTTAACCGGCCTGCTCTCTTGGACCTAAAAAAGGCCCGGTTTAAAACTTCTTCAAAAAAGAGCGAATGCAAATCTCCTCTTATTTTTGAAGAAGAAGTTGAAGCCGAACCGAATTTTATAAAACTTTCAAAATTCAAAAAAGATATTTATAAGATAGCTTCTTCCGAGATGCCCGAGGTTCAGCGCCTTCCTCCTCTTTTTAAAAATGAAGAAGAACTTGAGACTTTCAGGATAAGGCATGCAAAGGAAAAAGCTCCCCCGGCCGATATTTCCTCTGCTTCCGGCCCCGTCTTTTTAGGGCTTGATGCAGGCTCAACTACCACCAAGGCCGTTTTAATTGATGGGGAAGGAAAAATTCTCTGGCGTTTTTATGACGTAAATGCAGGAAACCCTGTCGAACTTGCAGTAAGGGTTTTAAAAGACCTTTACAAAATGCTTCCTCCAAAAGCCTATATAGCCCGCTCCGTTTCTACAGGATATGGGGAGGGGCTTTTTCAGGCTGCTTTGGGTGTAGATGCAGGAGAGGTTGAAACGATCGCACACTACCGTGCCGCAGAATTCTTTTTACCCGGAGTAGACTTCCTTTTGGATATAGGCGGTCAAGATATGAAGTGCCTCCGCATGAAAAACGGAGCCATAAGCTCTATTCAGCTGAATGAAGCTTGTTCCTCAGGCTGCGGAAGCTTTTTGGATAACTTTGCCCGATCCCTCGGAATGAGCATAAGCGAATTTGCGAGCATGGCTCTTCTTGCCGAAAAACCCGTAGATTTAGGTACACGATGCACGGTTTTTATGAACAGCCGAGTTAAGCAGGCTCAAAAAGAAGGAGCCTCGGTAGGAGACATTTCTTCAGGTCTTTCTTATTCCGTTATAAAAAATGCCCTCTTTAAGGTTATTAAATTGCGCGATGCCTCCGAGGTAGGAAGCAAGGTTATAGTGCAGGGCGGAACCTTTAATAACGATGCCGTTTTGCGTGCTTTTGAGCTTGTTTCGGGAAGACAGGCTGTCCGCCCGGATGTCGCAGGGCTTATGGGTGCATACGGAGCTGCCTTAATTGCAAAAGATCAATGGCATGACCTTGACGAAGAAAATCTTTCTGAAGGAAAAATAAGATCGAACATTGCCGATATGGAAGGCTTGGAAAATTTTAAGGTAAAGCTTGATTTATTGCGCTGTCCCAAATGCCCAAATAACTGCCTTTTAACCGTAAACACCTTCGATATTTGCGGGGTAAAACGGCGATTTATTACGGGAAACAGATGTGAACGCGGTGCTGAACTCGACAAAAACAGCGGACTTGAAGAGTGTTCATCTCAAGTTTCCGTTAAGGATCAAGGAGGCGTAAATAAAAAAGATATACCCAACCTCTTTGACTGGAAGTATAAGAGGCTTTTTAAATATAAACCCATTCCCAAAAATGAAGCTCCACGGGGCGAGATAGGAATTCCGCGGGTTTTAAACATGTACGAAAACTATCCGTTCTGGTTTACCTTTTTTACTGAGCTGGGATTTTCGGTTAGAATTTCTCCCCGCTCAACCAGAGGAACCTACGAGATGGGTCTTGAATCTATTCCGTCCGAATCGGTTTGTTATCCCGGAAAGATAGCTCACGGTCATATTGAGGCCCTCTTAAAATTAGGCGTAAAAAATATTTTCTATCCCTGTATTCCTTACGAGAAAAAAGAAGATGACGGAGCCGGAAACCATTATAACTGTCCCATTGTTACAAGCTATCCTGAGGTTTTAAAAAACAATATCGATGTTCTAAGGCAGGATGCAAATATAATTTATTTAAATCCCTTTTTACCCTATTATGACAAGAACCGATTGATAGATCGTCTTCATGAGGAGCTGGGTGCAAAGTTTTCGATATGTTTGGAAGAAATAATGACTGCCGTTAATGCGGCATGGACCGAAGAAGAAGGCTTTAAAAAGGAAACGGAGGAGAAGGGAGAAGAGGTTTTACGCATAATGAAAGAAAAAAATCTTAAAGGCATTGTGCTTGCAGGCCGTCCCTATCACCTTGACCCCGAAATAAACCACGGCATCCCTGAAATGCTCAACGGTCTCGGTCTTGCGGTTTTAACCGAGGACTCGGTTGCCCACTTAGGAAAAATAGAGCGGCCCTTGCGTGTCGTAGATCAGTGGACTTATCATAACCGTCTCTATAGGGCCGGAAACTTTACTGCAACTCAAGATAATCTGGAATTTATACAGCTTACCAGCTTCGGCTGCGGTTTGGATGCGGTAACGGCCGATCAGGTTCAGGAAATAGTTGAGTCAAAGGGGAAGATGTACACCCTCATAAAAATAGATGAGGGTTCAAACCTCGGAGCCGTGAGAATAAGAGTACGTAGTCTTTTGGCTGCTGTCAAGGAAAGAAAGAGGCATAAACTTTCTTTAACAAGAAAAAGCTCGGCCTATGAGCGCATAGTTTTTTCAAAGGATATGGAAAAACGATACACTATTTTAGCCCCTCAGATGTCTCCCATTCATTTTGACCTTATAGGTGCCGCTATTTCGCACTCAGGCTATAACCTTGAAATTCTTACCGAAATCGATCAAACTGCCGTAGAGTACGGCTTAAAGTATATAAACAATGATGCCTGTTATCCTGCCATCATAGTTGCAGGACAGATGATAGCAGCTCTAAAATCGGGCCGCTACGATTTACGCACCACAGCTTTGGCGATTACTCAAACCGGAGGAGGCTGCCGGGCCACAAACTACATAGGCTTTATAAGGCGGGCCCTTATAGATGCAGGCTTGGGTTTTGTACCGGTAATAGGTATCAGTGCCCAGTCCATCGAAAAAAATCCGGGTTTTAAATTAAAATTTCCTGTTTTGCATAGGGTTGCTCAAGCTATGTGCTTAGGAGATCTTTTAATGAGGGTGCTTTACCGCACCCGGCCCTACGAAAAGGTTCCCGGTTCTGCAAACGAGATATATAAAAAATATGCCGTCCTTATCAAAGATGCTCTAAAAAAAATGTCTTCTAAAAAATATAAGGAAATTATAAACGGCATTGTAAGCGAGTTTGATAATCTACCCTTAAAAAATATACGAAAACCGAGGGTCGGCGTAGTAGGGGAAATATTGGTTAAATTCCACCCCGCAGCCAATAACGATATTTTTAGTACAATCGAGAGGGAAGGAGCGGAATGTGTCGTCCCTGATCTTTTAGACTTCTTCCTTTATTCTTCCGTTTCGGGTATCTATCACAATACCTATCTCGATTACTCGTTTAAAAAACGATTCATTGCAAATTTTACAATCTGGGTCATAGAAAGATACAGAAAGCCGATTAAAAAAGCTTTAAAGCGAAGCAAGCGTTTTACTCCTCCTGACAGCATATACAGATTAGCCGATTCTGTAGACGGAATTTTGCAGCTGGGTAACGTTACGGGAGAAGGCTGGTTCTTGACAGCCGAAATGATAGAGCTCATTCATTCGGGAGTTTCAAATATTGCCTGCGTGCAGCCATTTGCCTGCCTCCCTAATCACGTAACCGGAAAGGGAATGATAAAGGAATTGCGCCGCCGCTATCCCGAGGCAAATATTTCTGCCATCGACTTCGACCCCGGAGCCAGCGAGGTAAATCAGCTCAACCGCTTAAAACTCCTCCTGGCCAATGCCAAACCCGGCCTCCACCCCGATGAAACAAAGTGAGAAGTCCTTTGTACTTTTCTCCCCTTCTTGACACTAAACTTTTTATTTTAGTATAATTTTAACTTATAATAATAAGGAGTTTACTTTGACAAGAGATTTAGGAGTATTAAAGGGAATTTATCTTGCTCCTTACATGCAGGTTGCTACTGCCTTAATCGGAAAGGCCCGTCATGCAGGAGGAAATATGTTCCGGCATCAGGTAGATACTATGGGCATTCTTATAGACTACGGGTACATCGACAGTGTTCTTTTAAAAGCTTCGCTAATCCATGACGTTATCGAAGATATTGAAGATTTTAATGTAAACGAAATTTTAAATATCGATTCCGAGTCGGGACAGGTTTATGAGCTTGTTTTGGAAGTTACCAAAAAAAAGGGTCAAGAAAAGTCGGAGTATCTAAAAAACATAATAAAAAACGGGTCCGAAAAGGCTAAAATTTTAAAATGTGCCGACAGAATAAGCAATATGATAAGTTTGGGTTTTGTGACGGATCCCGAATTTATTGAACGCTATTGCAATGAGACGGAGCTCTATATTTTTCCCATAGCTTTGGAAGTTAATTTTGAAATGTACAAGGAGCTTATGGCCTTGGTAGTTTCCCGCAGACAATATTTGGTTGAGTGCGGTTATCTTGAAGAAAGCGTGAAAAAAATGCGCAAAGCGCGTTAAAACAGTTTAGGGAATAACGATAAACAGTTCACGGGGGTATTTATGATTGAAATTTCAAATGTTTCAAAGGCCTACGGCTCTTCTAAAACAAAGGCTGTAGACGGAATTTCGGTAAACGTAAAAAACGGCGAAATTTTCGGCTTTTTAGGGCCTAACGGAGCCGGAAAAACAACTACAATTAAGATGATAACCGGAGTTCTTAATCCCGATTCCGGCTCAATAATGGTTGACGGCATAAACATAGCCGATGACCCTATGGAAGCAAAAAGAAGAATCGGCTATGTTACCGATAACCCGGAGCTTTTTTCTCAGTTAAAGGCTGCCGAATACTTAAATTTTATAGGCGACGTTTATGGAGTACCCGCCGATATAAGACAAGAAAGAATAGAGCGTTATACCAAACTTTTCGGCATAAATGAAGCCTTAAACGGGAGCATAGGCAGCTTTTCCCACGGAATGAAGCAAAAACTTTTGGTTACCGGAAGCCTCTTATCCGATCCTCCTGTCTGGATCTTGGATGAACCGATGGTCGGTTTGGATCCCAAATCTGCCTTTTCTTTAAAAGAAATTATGAGAGAAAGAGCAGACGCAGGAAAGGTCGTTTTCTTTTCGACCCACGTTATGGAAGTAGCCGAAAAACTTTGCGACAGGCTTGCAATCATAAATACAGGTAAAATTATGTTTGAAGGCTCTTTACAGGAGTTGCGTGAAAAAAGAGGCGAAAACGCTTCTCTCGAAAAGCTTTTTTTGGAGCTTGTTGAGGATAAGTCATCTTCAAATTTTGAAAATGCAGAAGCCTAAAGAGAGTTAAAAATTATGAAAGTTTTTTTTAGATTGGTTAAAATTTATTTGGCTTCGGTTTTTAACTTTAAAAATTTTAAGGCCCAAATTCAAAAAAGAAAAAAGAAGGGTGATCAAACCGTTACAAGAAATTCCAAGGCTAAGATACTTGGCATGGCAATTCTATTTATCTTGGTTTTTGCGGAATTTTTGTTTATCTTCGGTTTTTTGATTTTCGGTTTATACGGAACGGCAAAGGCCTTAAACAATATTAGCATTCTTTTTGAGGTAACGGCAGTTATTATATCCTTTATGAGTCTTTTATTCGGCTTTATGCTTACTATTTCTACCTACTACATCGGTGAAATTGAAGAACAGTTTTTGTCGATGCCCATAAGGCCCCGTACCTTGTTTGCATCAAAATTTGTTGCAAACAGCATAAACGCTCTGATTACTTCTTTTGCCTTTTTTTCGGTTTTAATGGGAATATACGGGTTTATGGAATCTCCGCCTTTTTTATTTTATGTCTCGGCTGTCATTTGCGCCCTTATAATTCCTCTTCCAATGATTTCGATTTGTTATTTTTTTAATATCCTAATTATGCGTTTTACAAGGGTTTTTAAAAATAAAAATGTTATCATGGCTGTAAACGGTATTTTAGGTATGGCCTTGGCCCTCGGCTTCAATTATATAATTCAATCTACTACGGGCTCCGATCCTGAAGCTGTTTATAGGATGGTAGAATCCAATGCTGCGGCTTTTCAAAATTATGGAACATACTATCCTCCGGTAAAACTTGTAGGTCTTATTTTAAGTGCTCCCGATTCCGTTTTAAGCTTTTTATATATTATATTACTGATTGCCTTTTGCACGTCTATTCCGGCCTTGGTTATAGGCCTTATGTCAAAACTTTATACCGAAAGTCTAATAGGCTTTAACGAAAAAAACATAAAAAAACTTGAAGCAAAACAGGTTTCAATCTTTTTACATAAAAACATCAAAAAATCCTCTCCCTTCATCGCTTATGTAAAGAGAGAATTTAAAATGATGAACCGTACCCCGATTTATCTTTTAAACGGCCCCTTTTCGATTATCTTTATGCCGATATTGATAATTGTTATAAGTATTGCAAGGGGTGCAAACTTAAATAATGTTCCGCCTCATGTACTTATCTTTATGCAGGGGAATGCAGGCTTTGTAGTTACAGGCCTTGCGGCAGGCTTTTTAGGTTCAATGACCAATATTGCGGATACGGCCCTTTCACGTGATGCAAAATTTATTCCGTTTATTAAGAGCCTCCCTGTTGATATTGCATCTTATATGTACGCCAAATTAGCCCATGCCATGATCTTTGCTCTATTGGCAATAGTAATAGGAGTGGGCTTTGCCGGTTTTGTATTTAAATTCAATATTTTACACATGGTTTTAGCCTCCTTGGTGGCTCTTTGCTTTTCGGCCTTTGTCAATCTAGTTTCTTTATTTTTGGATACGGCTCATCCAAAACTGCATTGGGATAATCCTGTTGCAGCCATGAAGCAAAATACAAACGTGGTTTTTATCATGCTTTTTAACATGATTATTTTGGGCCTTTCTGCCGTTGTGGTATTTTTTACGATGAATTCATACCTTTGGGTAATCTTGATTTATTTTTGCGGTATACCGGCTGCTGCCTTTGCCGTTTTGATTAAACCATATGGAATTTATGCGGAAAATAAAATAGCGAGTATCGAATTGTAATTACCTGCTAGACTAAAATGCATTTTTTTTGTAATCTTTATAAAGCATTATGGAACGACTTAAATTATATTTTTATTATTTTAAGAACAAAATTCTAAAAAAGTATGAGGGTAAAAAAGCTAAGTCGGCAATAGATACCGAAGAAATCAAAGAAGAAATTTGGGAAGCCGATTTTTCTAAAAAAGTAAATACCCGCTTTATTGAAGAGACCGGAGACGGTTACCAATCCTTATTTGAAGAAAATCTTGATGGTAAACGGGTCTACTCGCTGGAATTAAAACGCAAACATCTTTATGCATGGGCTTTAAACCCTGTGTTCAGGTATAAAGATTTTGTGCTTGATGCAGAACTTGAACTGCCTGTTTTTAAAGATAATTTTCTTCCCGAAGAAAATACAAGCGCAGGCTATTGTGCCGCAGGTTTTGTGTTTAGGCATATAAGCGATAAGGCTTTTTATTCGCTTCTTATTTCAGATAAGGGATGGATAAGGCTTGAAGCCGTAGTCAATTCTACGCCCATGCCCATCTTAGGCTGGACAAAACCTTTGATCGATGTTGAAAGTTCAAAATTCAAAATAAAATTAATCTGTGTCGGAACAAGTATTACAATTCTTGTGAACAATACTTGGTTGGGTAAATTCGATTCCGATATTGTTCAGGCTGCAGGAAAAATCGGTTTTGCAGGACAAAACTGGGAATCTTATTCAAAGGTAAAATTTTATTTGAACGAATTCAAAATTATTTCCCAGCCCCTCCTTGTCGAAAGCACCGATTCGGCAGCCAACAATCCTGATGCTATTTCGCCTGAAGCCTATATAAACCTTGCTTCAACATATTATGCCATGGGTCAGTATGTTGCGGCCATCTATCAGATAAAACAGGCTTGGAAACTTCGTGATCCGGATATTCAAGATCATATTTTGGCCGGAAGAATATATTTTGCTCAGCGTTTAAACGCAGAAGCCGAAAAAGAATTTCTGTCTGCCCTTGATATCGAGCATGACAATTACGAAATAATGGCTGAACTGGCCGGCCTATATTATAAGTCCGGCGATATGAAAAAACTGGGAGCTCTTTTAAAAGATATTCCGAATGAAGAAATTAAAAATTCGGTTTTGCTTTGTTCCTTGCAGGGGCATTTTTTAAATTCTCAAGGAGAACACGAAAAATCTGCATCCTTTTATGCAAAAGCCTTTGCTTTAAATCCCGAACAAGGCTTGCTAAAATATAACGAAGCAAATGAACTTAACCTTGCCGGAAAAAAAGTTGAAGCTGTCGAGGCCTATGCAGAAGCCGGGAAACTTTTTTTGGCTTCCGAAGAATATAACGAGATGGCCGATGTAATAAATGCCCTTGAGCGTATTGCTCCGGACGATGAGCGTACTTGGGCCTTAAGCGGTAAATTCTATTATGCCATAGACAATAAATGGGAAGCTAAGGTTAATTTTAAAAAACTCTGCGATGCAAAAACAAGCGATTCTACAATATGGTATTTATACGGACTTCTAATTCATGATGAAAATCCTGAGGAAGCTATAAAGTTTTTTAAAAAAGCTTGTAAGCTCGGACCCGAGCACGGACTTTATCATTTTAGATTGGCTGAAGCCTTGTACCTGATAGGGGAGGATTGTTCTGTTCCTCTTGCAGAAGCCGAAATACTCGAACCCAACAACGGATGGATTTTCAATTTAAAAGCTCTTTGTGCAATTGATGAAGATGCCTTCTTCGATGCTCAAATCGAAATCGAAAAAGCCCGTAACATGCTTCCCGATGAGATAGTGGTTTTAGAAAACTATGTAGAAGTTATGCGTCTTCAAGGCCGATTAAAAGAATGTGCTCCTCTTTTTGACATTGAAGCCGGTACAGCCGATTTGGCGGCTGAAAGGAACAGGGCCGAAGCCTTTCATATTTATGCCAATGCCTTATTCTTTGATGAGCAATATGATGAAGCCGATATATGGTATCAAAAAGCCTTAAAACTGAAGCCAGTAGATCCGGTTCTTTTGACAGATAAGGCAGAAAATTCTATCGAGATAGGTTATCTAAATGATGCTGACGGCCTTTTGGTTAAGGCTATGGATATAGAGCCTACAGAAAGAATATACAGGCTTATTTCCATTCTTTCGGTAAAAAAAGGCGACCATGCCCGTGCCGAAGTCAGTTTAAGGCAGGCTATCGAAGAATTTGGAGAAAGCGATGAACTTTTGTTTGATCTTGTAAACCTTTATATTCAGACAAACCGGAAAGAAAAAGCCAAAGAAACGATAAAGCTTTTAGCTGATTGTGAAGACCAAGAGCGCTTAAAAGAACTAAAAGCTTTTTTAAAAAAATGATTTTAAAGATTAAAAAATCTTCACTTTTTTCTCCGCAGCCTATTGAGGTTCCTCCGTCAAAAAGCCATTCCATGAGGGCTCTTGTTTTATCCTCCTTTGCTGAAGGCTCTTCCGAGATTAAAAATTTTCTTATGAGCGGAGATACCAAAACGGCTTTATCGGTATTCAAATCCTTAGGCGTAAAATTTAAAATCGAACAAAAAACAAAATCCTCTGCAGATATACTTGTTTTTCCGCCTAAAGAAGGTTTAAAAAAACGGATTGAAAAGCAAAAATCCGTAAAAATAGATACCGGGAATTCCGGAACCCTTTTTTATTTTTTAGGCTCCATTCTTTCTTTAATCTCTTCAGACTTTGTTTTAACAGGCGACTCATCAATTCTAAAAAGACCTGTCAAACCATTAACCGAAATTTATGAAGGCTTAGGCTTAAAATACGAATTTCTTAACAGCACCGAAAGAGCTCCTATACGGGTTTTAGATGCTCATATCAAGGGAAAAGAAGCTCCCATCAGCCGTTTAGGAGAAACATCTTTAATCAAAGATTTTGAAGAAAAAAAACTTTATCTTGCAGGAGATTTTTCTCAGGTTGTAAGCGGGCTTCTGCTTGGGGGAGCTTTGACCGATTACTCTTTGCAGATAAATTTAAAAAGGGCAGGGGAGCTTCCATATTTAAAAATGACCCTTTATTGGCTTAAAACTTGCGGTATCGAATTTATTGTTTCGGATGACTTTAAAACTTTTAAAATCGCGGGCGGGCAGAAAATTCCTTCATTTTCATCAAGTATTCCGGGTGACTGGTCAAGTTCAGCTTTTCCTATTGCTCTATCGCTGATTACGGCTTCTCCTCTCAGCATAAAAAACATAGATATAAATGATGTTCAAGGGGATGCGCGTATAGTCGAAATCTTAAAAGAAATGAATGCAGATATCCGCTTTGAAGAAGAAACACAAACCCTTAAAATTTACCCTTCAAGCTTAAAAGGCGGTGTTTTTGACTGTTCCGATATTCCCGATGCAGTGCCGGCTCTTTCTGCAATTTCCTGTTTTGCAAAAGGCGAAACACTTTTAAAAAATATAGAAATATGCCGCTATAAGGAGTGCGACAGGATTTCAGCAATTGTTTCAGAGCTTACAAAACTTGGAGCAGATATTACTGAAGGGAAAGATTTTTTACTTATCCGCGGAATAGTAGGAAAGAATCTAAAACCTGCTAAAGTTTTTTCACATGGGGATCACCGTATAGCCATGATGCTGGCGGTTATTGGAGCCGGTATCGATAGCAAAGACGGTTCCGATTTTATTCTTCAAGATGCCCAATGTTTCGATATAAGTTATCCTTCTTTTTTGGAAGAACTCAAAAATATAGGTGTCAATATTACTGCCGATAAGTAGTTGACTTTTTCTTTTTAATGTTTTAAAATTTCATCTTCGATACCGTACCTACTGGGTATAAAGGATTTTCTCATGCACAAAGTGTATAAAAAAATAATTGTTTTATTTTTTACTCTTTTTACTTTTAACTTGCTTGCAGATGAAGACATTTTTGTTTTTTATTCGCAGCCTTCTTCAATTGCGTCCAAATTTGTTACGGGTATTTCGCAAGATTCTTACGGCCGAATTTGGTTCGGAACAAAAGAAGGGCTTGCCTGTTATGACGGGATTAAATATAAAAATTATGAGTATATTCCTTTTTCGGAAAATTCGATTCAGTCCTCGCAAATTCAATGTCTATATAAGGATACTTTAAAAGGCAAAAACGGAAGTGACGTATTTTGGTTGGGAACTTTTGACGGTGTTGAAATGTTTAATGTCGATACGGAAACTTTTACCCATTTCGATATTACTAATTCGGTAGTTTGCTGTTTTTTGAGAGATTCGGAAGGACGTTTGTGGGCCGGTACATTAAACGGGCTTTATATTTTAGATGAAGAAAAAGGCACGGCCGTAAAATTTTCTACAACCTCATCTTTTTATATCGGGAACAACAGCATAAGAAATTTGTATCAGGATTCAAAGGGAGTAATTTATGCCTGTACCTACGGCGGATTGTGGGAGTATGATGAAGACATAAGATGTTTTAAAATTTCTTCCTTGCTTGATGATAAAAAATTGTGCAATAATGTAACCGTTTATAATATTTTGGAGGATGCCGGAAAGTATTGGGTCTCGGTATGGGGGACGGGACTTTTTCTTATCGATCCCGAAAAAAATACAAAGAAATCTTTTTCTTTTTCGAATAATAAAATTTATTGCATGTCAAACGATTTTCGCAATAATATTTTACTCATAGGTACATGGGGCGGGGGCTTTATCGGCTTTGATAAGAATTCATACACGTATACCGAATATACTTCAAATCAACGCTCTTATAATCTTTCAAACGATTTTATTTTTTCCATATTTGTAGATAACTACGGTTCTCTTTGGCTTGGTACAAACGGAGGGGGCGTAAACATTTACGATACCAAACGTATGTGGTCAAAGTTGATTTTACCGCATGAAAATAAAATTAACGGCCGAGAGAATGCCGTTTCCGATTTAAAAACCGATAAAGACGGAAACTTATGGATAGGACTTTTAAGTAACGGTATAACTCATTATAATTTTAAAACAGGAAAAAAGAAAAACTATTTTTATTCCCAATACGGTCAAGCAAAAGTGATTTCAAATTCCGTATTTAAATTTTTTATCGACAAAAATAACGATATCTGGGCAGGTACCGATAAGGGTTTGTGTAAGTACAATAAGAGAGCTGATGCCTTTTTGCCCGTTGCTTTATATAATAATAATGTTTCCGAGACAGGCGAAAAAATAATATACAGTATAACGGGAGATGAAAGCGGCAACTTGTGGATAGGAACCTATGAAGGTGGGCTCATTAAATTTTCTCCTTCATCAGGAATAATAAAAAAATATAAAAACGATCCTCAAAATCCTCACAGCTTAAGTAGCAATCTAGTTCTTACTCTTAAAACGGATTCTTTAAAAAACCTTTGGATAGGCACAAACAAAGGTCTTGCCAAGTACATGCCTGAAACAGATGATTTTATTATATATCGTTACAATATAAAAAATAAAGAGGGAATCTCATCGGATAAGATTACATCTTTTTTCCAAGATTCTTCAGGAAAAATTTGGATAGGAACAAATGACGGCGGTTTAAATATTTTTGACCCTATCACAAAAAAAATTACAAAATATACCGTAATTGAAGGTTTACCTGCAAACAGGATTACCGGGGTTACGGATATGGATGACGGCTCCGTATGCGTAACATCAGCTAAAGGAATGACTGTTTTTAATCGAGATAATGAAATTATATACAGCTATACTTTTTATAACCATGAAAGGCGTTTTACTACTGAACCTATTAAAATCGGTAATTCATGTTTTGTAGGTACACAAGAAGGTGTTTTAGGTGTCGACCTCGAGTATTTAGTATCTTTTAAAAAACAGGAAATTCCGGTCAAGATAAGAACTATAGGAATAAACGGAAATAAAACATCTACTTTTAAAATGGATATGGAAGAACGTTTTAGTTTTAAGCATTCCGAAAATAATATCAGCTTTGAGTTTGCCTCCATGGATTTATCTCCCCTTTCCCGGCCTTATTATGTTTTTATGCTTGAAGGATTTGATAAAACTTGGGTAAACGGTAATTTAAAAAATTATGTTCAATACACCAATCTTGATCCCGGATACTATACCTTTAGGGTAAAAGATATATCCAATCCATATCCTGAACCGGCATCATTTTCATTTGTTATCGAAAGACCTTTTTGGTTGTCTGCTCCGATGATAGCGGCCTATATTGTTAGTTTTGTATGCTTGGCTGTTTTGATTTGCAGGCTTCGTCAGCTTTTTCAGTATAAAGTTGCAAATAAAAAACTTCAAGAAGAACAAAAAGATCTTATATCGGCAAATGAACAGCTTACGGTATTATCCACAATAGATCAGCTGACGGGGGTCGGTAACAGAAGACAGCTGGATACGGCAGGTAAAGATTTTTGGCGCAAGGGTTTGGACAATAAACAGAAGATGTCCCTCATAATGATAGATATAGATTTTTTTAAACAATACAATGATTTATACGGACATCAAGCAGGCGATCATGTTTTGCGCAGTGTCGCTCAAACCTTAAAACAAAATCTTAGGGCTAAATATGATTTTGTCGGAAGATACGGCGGAGAAGAATTCTTAGTCTTGCTATACAACAGTTCTTCTGCCGAAACAATGAAGATAGCCGAAAAATTGCGGATTGAAGTCAAAAATTTAAAAATTGAACACTCAGCCGCTAAGGATAAAGTCCTTACAATAAGTTTAGGTATATACACTGCTGTTCCGGTAAATGAGCTTTCGTATGAGACTATGCTTTCCTATGCAGATGCGGCTCTTTATAAGGCCAAGCAAAGCGGAAGAGATTGCTGCAAAATGTATACCGAGTAGTTTATGAAATTTAAAACTTCCTATTGACCATTGCAAAAATAAGGTGTAGACTATTCACTATGAAAGATAAGATAATCGACGCCGCTATTAGGCGTGTTCCCGATTTCCCCAAAAAGGGAATCCTTTTTTATGATATTACGGGTATTTTGGTAAATCCTAAAGTTTTCAGTTATTGTCTTGATAAGATGACCGAAATGTATAAGGATGAAAAAATAGACGCAGTTGCCGCTATAGAAGCAAGAGGCTTTATCTTTGCTGCTCCTTTTGCCTACAAGATGGGAATTCCTCTTATTTTAATACGCAAAAAAGGAAAACTCCCGGGAGAAACTTACTCGGCTTCTTACAACCTTGAGTATGGACAGGCTGCTGTTGAAGTTCATAAAACCGATGTGGTAAAAGGTCAAAAAGTTCTTCTTTTAGATGACTTGATTGCTACAGGCGGAACTCTAAATGCTGCCAGAAAGATATTGGAAGAAGGCGGAGCTGAAGTTTCAGGCTTTTGCGGCGTTGTCGGCTTACCGTTTTTAAACTACAACAAGGTTCTAAAAGATTTGCCCGTAAAGACTCTCATAGAATATGAGAGCGAAGAAATTTAAATCTATTTTTAATATTTTTGATTTTTTTCACCTTGAATATTTTTAATTTATATGATAAAATCTAAAAGTCGTTTTGTAATTTCTATAAAACGACTTTTAAACTTAGAATTTATGCTTTATCTATAGTATTTGGAGTTATGATATGACTAAAACAAGAGGAAAGGTAGTCGGTATTAACGGTAACATGATAAGCGTTGCTTTTGAAGGCTTAGTTACCCTTAATGAAGTAGGCTATGTTGAGGTTGGTTCAAAAAAACTAAAAAGCGAGGTAATTCGAATTCGCGGTGAAATAGCTCAGCTTCAAGTATTTGAAATTACAAAGGGAATAAAAGTAGGAGACACCGTAGAATTTACTGATGATCTCCTTTCCGTCGAGTTAGGTCCCGGCCTTTTAGGTCAGGTTTATGACGGACTGCAAAACCCTTTACCTGAACTGGCCGAACAAGCAGGTTATTTTTTGGAACGGGGTATCTACTTAAACGCTCTTTCAAGAACCGCGAAATGGCATTTTACTCCCTCTGCGAAAGAAGGCGATTCTTTAAAACGTGCAGACATTTTAGGAACCGTACCTGAGGGCAGCTTTACCCACCGTATCATGATTCCTTTTAACATGTATGGCTCTTATAAATTAAAATCTATAAAACCTGAAGGGGATTATACCGTAGATGACACAATAGCTGAGGTTACGGACGAAAGAGGAAATGTAATTCCTCTTACCATGAGCTTTAAGTGGCCCGTAAAACGCCCGATTGACTGCTATGCAGAACGCTTAAAACCTACCGAAACCTTGGTTACAAAGATGAGAACAATGGATACATTCTTCCCTGTTGCTAAGGGCGGAACCTATTGTATTCCCGGTCCCTTCGGTGCAGGAAAAACCGTTTTGCAGCATGCTACCAGCCGAAATGCCGATGTCGATATTGTTATCATCGCAGCCTGCGGTGAGCGTGCAGGTGAGGTTGTAGAAACCCTTACGGAATTCCCTGAGCTTAAAGATCCCAAAACGGGCCGAACCCTTATGGAAAGAACGATAATTATCTGTAACACTTCTTCAATGCCTGTTGCAGCCCGTGAAGCTTCAGTTTATACCGGTGTAACCCTCGCAGAATACTACCGCCAAATGGGCTTGGACGTTCTTCTTCTTGCAGACTCTACAAGCCGATGGGCTCAGGCTCTTCGCGAAATGTCGGGCCGCTTGGAAGAAATTCCCGGTGAAGAAGCCTTCCCTGCCTATCTTGAATCCTACATTGCAGCCTTCTACGAAAGGGCTGGTATTGTCCGCTTAAGCGACGGCTCAAAGGGTTCCGTTACAATCGGAGGCACCGTGTCTCCTGCGGGCGGTAACTTTGAAGAGCCTGTAACTCAGGCCACTCTAAAAGTTGTAGGCGCCTTCCATGGTCTTTCACGGGAAAGATCCGATGCCCGAAAATACCCTGCCATTCACCCCCTAGATTCTTGGTCAAAGTATCCGAGCGTTCTTCCTTCAGAACAAGTCAGATACGGAAGAAGCTTTTTACGCCGAGGTACCGAGGTCGAACAGATGATGAAGGTTGTAGGTGAAGAAGGAACAAGTATCGAAGACTTTATCATTTACTTAAAAGGCGACTTACTTGATGCCGTTTACTTGCAGCAAAACTCCTTTGATAAGGTAGACGATGCAGTTTCGGTTGAGCGCCAGCAGCATATATATAATATCTTGGTTGAGATTTTAGGTTCTTCATTTAAATTTATTTCTAAGGATGAAGCCCGCTCTTATTTCAGCAAACTTAAACTTATGTTCATCGACTATAACTACTCGCCTTGGGGCTCGGATGCATTTAAATCCCATGAAGACGGAATTAAAAAGCTCATCGCCGAAAAAGCGGATAGCTTAGATGAAAGCGCAAAAAAATTATTGAAGCAGGCGGTGTAAGATGAAAAAGGTATATAGTAAAATAGAATCGATTAACGGTTCGGTTATTACGGTTAAGGCCGACGGAGTTTCATACGGAGAATTGGCTGAAGTTCAAACCCGCTTCGGAGCCTCCCTTGCAGAAGTCAATAAGCTTGACGGTGACTTGGTTTCGTTGCAGGTTTTTGCAGGAGGACGAGGTGTTTCGACCGGAGATGAGGTCCGCTTCTTAGGTAAGGAAATGCAGGTAAGCTATTCCGAAGATTTGCTCGGCCGAATATTTAACGGTTCAGGCGATCCGAGAGATTCAGGGCCTGCCTTAAAGGACAACATGATTCCTATAGGCGGTCCTTCGGTAAACCCATCAAAGCGTATTCTTGCAAACAGAATGATCAGAACGGGTATTCCGATGATCGACGTATTTAATACCTTGGTTGTTTCTCAAAAGCTGCCCATATTTTCAAGCTCCGGCGAGCCTTACAACGAGCTTTTAGCTCGAATAGCCATGCAGGCCGAGGTTGACGTAATTATCTTGGGCGGAATGGGATTAAAATATGACGATTATCTTTATTTTAAAGACACCCTTGAAGAAGCCGGTGCTTTAAGCCGAACAGCTATGTTCGTTCATACGGCAGCTGACCCGACTGTTGAATGTCTTATGATTCCGGATATGTGTCTTGCAGTTGCAGAAAAGTTCGCCATCGCAGGTAAGGATGTTTTGGTTCTTTTAACGGACATGACAAACTTTGCAGATGCAATGAAAGAAATAGCCATTATTCAGGAACAGGTTCCTTCAAACCGAGGTTACCCCGGAGACCTTTACAGCCAGCTTGCAGCCCGCTATGAAAAGGCTGTAGATTTTGCTGATGCAGGATCGGTTACGGTCTTGGCCGTTACAACAATGCCCGGAGACGACGTAACACACCCCGTTCCAGATAACACAGGTTATATTACCGAAGGCCAGTTCTATCTTAAAAACGGACGAATCGAGCCTTTCGGAAGTCTTTCACGATTAAAGCAAAACGTAAACGGTAAAACAAGGGACGACCACCGTGCGCTTATGGACAATATGATTAAGCTCTATGCTTCATATAAGGACACTCTGGAGAAAAAATCTATGGGCTTTATGATGAGCGAATGGGACGAAAAACTCTTAAAATACGGTGCAAAATTCGAATCGGGAATGATGGACTTGTCCGTAAACATTCCGCTTGAAGACGCCCTCAGCTTAGGCTGGAAGATTCTTGCCGAATGCTTTACCCGTGAAGAAACCGGTATTAAATCCGACTTGGTAAATAAGTACTGGCCGGCAAACTAAAGGGTAGGCTATGGCAATAAAACTGACGAAGAATGAGCTTAAGAATCAAAAAGAATCTTTAAAAATGTATAGAAGATACTTGCCGACTCTTCAGCTTAAAAAACAGCAGCTTCAAACCGAAATCCGCACCATCGAAGCCCGGGCTAAAGAGGTCAGGCTTCACAGGGATGCCCTCAATCAGGAATTCGAAGACTGGGTAGCGGTATTCGGTGAGCAAAATGTTTTTAAACCCTCCATGGTTAAGATAAAAGAGATTCTCACCTCAACCGGAAATATTGCGGGGGTGAGCATCCCTGTTTTTTCCGGTGCGGAATTTGAACGTGCTAAATATGATCTTTATAAGACGCCCCTTTGGGTTGATACGGCTGCAGAAAAAATGCAGGAAGTTTTGAGCTTAGACCTTGAAGCAAAGGTGCTTGATGAACAGGTGCGCCTTTTAAATTCCGAGCTTAGAACTACCACTCAGCGCGTAAACCTCTTTGAAAAGGTTAAGATACCCGAAACGAGGGCAAACATAAAGAAGATAACGGTTTATTTGGGGGATCAGCAGGTTGCAGCTGTTGTTCGCGGTAAAATTTCTAAAAAGAACCTTGAAAAGGTTCATGATAAGGATGAGGCTCTATGATTGTACCGATGAAAAAACTAACCCTTTTAGTCTTAAAAAAAGAGCAGCGTCATGCCTTAAAGAATTTAAGAAAATTAGGGCTTTTACATATTGAAGACCGTCCTGCAAACGGCACCTTGATAAATGAGTTAAGATCCGAAAAAAATGACATAACTCTTGCTATTAGTCTTTTAACGGAATATCTTCCCAAAAAAGAGAAAAAAGGCGTAACGCCCCCCTCTCTTTTAAGTGAAGAAGATACTCTTACATTTGTCGATTCGGTACTGTCTCTTACATCTTCTTATAAGAGCAATATGGAAGAAGCTGCAAGATTGACAGGTGAAATCGCTTCTTATGCAGACTGGGGAGAAATAAATACTGCCGATTTTACTTTTTTGGCAGAGAGGAGCATATATCTTTTCCCTGCAAGTACTTCGGTAAAGACTTATTCTTCACTTCCGGAAGATATTAAAACTATTTTGGTAGGACATGGGAAAACCGGTGTGAGGTTTTTAATCCGGAGCGAAACAAATGCTCTGCCTGCGGATTTACCTCAGGATATTATTCCTTTAAAACTTCCTGAAACTTCCGTTAAGGCCTTAAAAGAGAGGTTAAAGAGCTTACAGGCAAAAATCTCTTCCTATAAACAGGAAATGACAAAGATGTCGGCATACTTAAATTCTCTCCATGCCTTGGATGAGGTTGTAAGCAAAAAGCTTCAATTTGAAATAGTTCATGACGGTATGCAGACAATAGATTTCGGGGATCAAGATGATGATGAAAGAGTTCAGCTCGTTTGGCTTACAGGATATATTCCCTGCGAAGATGAGGCCAAACTTATTTCTCTTGCAAAAGAAAATTCTTGGGCCTATCTTTCTCAAGACCCTGAAGAAGAAGATCCTGTTCCGACAAAGATAAAGCGAAATAAGATTGTAAATCTGATTTCTCCCTTAATCGACTTTTTGGGTACTGTTCCGGGATATACGGAGCCGGATATATCTCTTTGGTTCCTGCTCTTTTTCGGAATTTTCTTTGCAATGATATTCGGGGATGCCGGTTATGGTGCCGTTTTGTTCGTAATTTCAATTATTTTGATATTAAAAACAAAGGCAAAAAAACAAAAAGTGCCTACGGCTTTTTATATGTTCGGCTATTTAGGTTTGATGACAATTATCTGGGGTACCCTGGTTTGTAACTGGTTCGGTATGTCTACCGAAATTGTACCGCCTTTTCTTAAAAACTTGGCTGTTCCGGCTATTGCAAACTTTACCCCTGAGGATGTACGCAATCAAAACCAGATTTTGCTTTGCTTTACTCTAGGCTTAACCCAGCTGATGATAGCCCATGTAGTAAGCTTATTTAGGAATATTAAGTCCCCTAAATTTCTTGCCGATGTAGGTTCTCTTTCGATGCTCGGCGGAATGTATTTTGTGGTTTTAAACCTTGTTGTAGATTCCCAAAAGTATGCAATAAATAATGCCGTGCTTCTTGCGATCGGTGCGGGTTTTGCTTTAAACTTTATCTTTGTAAACTATTCTAAAGGAATAGGGCAGGCTATTGTTGAAAGCTTAAAAAACATTATCAATATGCTTTTGGGCGTAGTAAACGTATTTGCAGATATTATGAGCTACATAAGACTTTGGGCTGTAGGTCTTGCCGGAGGCGCTATAAGTGCAACCGTAAATGAGATGGCAGGCCCTGCCTTAGGAGGCTTTATAATCTTTGCAGGTGTCTTACTTTTATTGTTCGGACACGGTCTTAACTATATTATGAACGTGCTTTCCGTTATAGTCCACGGTGTTCGATTGAATACCTTGGAATTCTCTAATCATGTAGGCTTGACTTGGTCGGGCTTTAAATATGAACCCTTTAACGAATAAATTTGGAGGAAGGATATGACTTTTGGTTTTTTTGGTGCTGCTGCTGCGTTGGGTATTTCAGCTATCGGTTCTGCAATCGGTCTTGCCATTGCAGGTCAGTCAACAATCGGTGCATGGAAGCGCTGTTATTTAAATAACAAGCCCGCTCCCTTTAGTTTGGTCGCCTTTGCAGGTGCTCCTCTTACGCAGACTCTTTACGGATTTTTGCTTATGAACAGGATGCTTACTTCATCCCAGAGCGATTGGTTCTTATTGGGCTTAGGCCTTGTTTGCGGTGTTTCTATAGCATCGTCCGCTATTGCTCAGGGTAAGGCTTCTGCTTCAGGTTCCGATGCTATGGCTGAAACAGGAAAGGGCTTTGTACAGTACATTACTATCGTAGGTCTTTGCGAAACCGTTGCTCTTTTCGTAATGGTCTTCGGGATGATGAAATGCTAAAGCATGCTTAGTACATGGTAGCCGCACTATAATGCTTTTGAAGCAGTTGGCTTCCTTCTGTGCGAAATTTTGAACAAAATTTCGCACATTTTTCAAAAAAGGGCAAACGCATCATGAGGGTAAATAAAATAGCAAAAAAATAGGCTGTGAATACCCCTCTTGCAGTCGCATAGCGGCGAAAGGCGGGTTGAACAGCCTATGTTTTTTGCGAAGATAAAATTATGATGCGTTTGCCCTGAACTAGGTATTGACTAAGATAGTATTTTTTGATATTCTATGAAAACTCCGGCTCGCAGAAAATGCGGGCCTCAGAAATGTGTCCATAGGAGGGAACATGAGAAACTATGAACTTATGACGGTTTTTCCGGTTGAAGAGGATCTCTATAAACCGGGAATAGATGCTCTACATTCAATTCTGGCAGATTTCGGTGTTCAGATCAAGTCTGAAGAGCCTTTCGGCGATCGGGATTTAGCTTATGAAATCAAAAAGAAGACAAAGGGACGATATGTTCTTTTCAACATCGAAGCAGATCCTGCGAAGATGATTGAATTGGATAAACGTTTTAAGCTGATTACTCAGATGTTGACTTATCTTTTTGTCCGTTTAGAGGACTAAAAAGGAGGCTTTATGGCAGATATAAATCATGTAGTATTGGTGGGCCGCTTGACTCGAGATGCTGAGCTTAAATATACGTCTTCCGGTATTGCGGTTTGTAATTTTGCCGTGGCCGTCAATAGAAGACGAAAAACAGGCGATGACTGGAGCGAAGAAGCAAGTTTTTTTGACGTGGTTCTTTGGGGCCGGCAAGGTGAAGCCCTTAATCAATACCTTGTAAAAGGTAAACAGGTTGCTATTGACGGTGAGCTTAGGCAGAACCGTTGGGAACAGGACGGGCAAACCAGAAGCAAGGTTGAAATTGTTGCTAACAATATTCAGCTTGTAGGCGGCTCTACAGGTCAGGGCGGGCAATCACAGTCTGCACCTCAACGCCAAGGATCATATCAGGGCGGTGGAAATAATCAGTACAATGATGGAAATCAGGCACCTTCTGCTTATCAAAGACGGCAGGAGCCTTCTTATGATGACTACCAGCCGGATATGGGAAATTCAGATTTGGATAATATTCCATTTTAAGGAGATTTAAATGTCGGACGAAACAATGAATGATGTAGACATGGAAGCTAACATGCAGGAAAATATTCGCGAAGGCGAAGACAAAAGAAAGGGTAGATCTTTTTACCGCAAAAAGGTTTGCCGATTTTGTACACAAAAGTTAAAGATCGATTATAAAGAACCGGATGCTTTACGCCGCTTTATAACCGAACGCGGTAAGATTCTTCCCAGAAGAATTACCGGAACTTGCGCAAAACATCAGCGAAAACTTGCCGTTGAAATTAAACGGGCAAGAGCTGTTGCCTTGCTTCCTTTCGTTATGAACGAGTAGAAATTTTAATGTAAGCAGCTGCCTTAAATTTCTTATTTTTAGGTTTTGCTTACATTAAAACAGACTATGTAAAAAGCCCTTTCCGACTCCCGGAATTGGGCAGATATTTTTTTTAGGAGCTTGTATATGAAAGTAATTTTAAATGAAGACGTTAAGTATCTCGGAGAAGAAGGAGATATTAAGAACGTAGCAAAGGGATATGCCCGAAACTACCTCTTCCCCAGAAACTTAGCCGTTCCTTGTAATGAGTTCACTCTCGCTCATTTTGAATCACGCAAAGAAGAAATTGAAGCTAAAAAAGCTGCAAAACGTCAGGATGCAGCAGGGCTTAAAGAAAAACTTGAAGCTCTTTCAATTAAGATTCTTATGCCTGCAGGACCTAACGGAAAACTTTACGGTGCCGTTACAACTCAAACAATTTTTGATGAACTTCAAAAACTTGATTTCGATATTGAAAGAAAACGTATCGAAATTCCCGGTCAGACAGTTAAGAGTACAGGTGTGCATAAGGCTGTTATCAAGCTTTACGAAAGCACCTCGGCAGAAATTTCCTTTACTGTTGAGGCACAGATTGCCGAAGAAAAACCTGTTAAGCCCTCCGACAAAAAAGGAAGAAAGCCGCGAAGAGATGAAGAAACTTCGGATGAACAAGTTTCAACAGAAGAAAGCGCTGCTGAAGGATCTGTATCTGAAGAAGTTCAAAATTCAGAATCGGAAAATTAATATTTAAAATATGCGGATATTTTTATCCGCATATTAAAATTTCAATTTGAAACTTTTATGGATAGTAAAGAAAAACCTCATCCCAAATATAAACAGTTTACTATTCGCTTTTTAGACCGCTCTATTAGATTTTTAAGTGCGTCTGTTTTTGTTCTTATTCTTTTTTATATTTTAAGCAGTTCTCAAGATTTTTTGGATTCAAGTTTGTTTATAATTTTAAATGTTTTGATGAGCCTTTGCATATTACTTATAATTTTTACTTTTGCTGCCATTTCAGTCAAAACTTTTTTTATGATCCGCTATAAAGAGACCGTGCGTATTGCAGGCTTAATTGCAGATGTTTTTTTATTTATTATATCGATAGGTTTGGCTGTCCTTTTTTCTTTTCTTGTTGTGGTTGCTCATGGAAATGTTTAAATAAAAAAGACTGCCCTTAGGCAGTCTTTTAACCATTATGCAGTTTTTCCGTCAAAAAGTTTGATCTTCGGTTTTAGAGAAGAACTGCCTATCATTTTTTTGTTTACAATAAGTTCTTTTCTGCCTTTTAATGAGGGGGCTTCAAACATTGCATCAAGCATGAGTTTTTCGACAATTGAGCGCAAGCCTCTGGCTCCGGTATTTTGGTCTATAGCTTGCTGTGCTATTGCCGTAATTGCATCTTTTTCAAAATGCAGGTCTACATTATCAAGCTTAAAGGCTGCCTGAAATTGCTTTATTATGGCATTTTTAGGTTCAACCAATATGCGTGTTAAATCTTCTTTTGTAAGTTCATTTAAGGCAACTTTTATAGGGATTCGTCCTATTAACTCCGGAATAAGGCCGAACTTTACCAAATCATCCGGCGAAACCTGATCATATAAATCTGCAAGATTTTTTTCGCTTAGTTTTTTTACCTCGGCTCCAAATCCTATGGGTTTTGTTGCGATACGGGTTTCGACTATCTTATCTAAACCTACAAAAGCGCCTCCGCAGATAAAGAGGATATTTGTTGTGTCTATTTTAAGCATATCCTGATTGGGATGCTTTCTTCCGCCTTGAGGAGGAACGGAAGCTGTAGTACCCTCAATTATTTTAAGCAAGGCCTGCTGAACTCCTTCACCGGATACATCACGGGTAATAGAGACGTTTTCACTCTTTCTTGAAATTTTATCTATTTCGTCTATAAAGATGATACCTCTTTCAGCTTCTTTTATATCCCCGTTAGCATTTTGAATTAGTTTTAGCAGGATATTCTCGACGTCTTCTCCTACATAGCCTGCCTCGGTCAAAGTTGTGGCGTCGGCAATGGCAAACGGAACCTGCATTTTTTGTGCAAGCGTTTTAGCTAAAAGAGTTTTTCCTGAACCTGTAGGACCCAATAAAAGAACATTGGACTTTTCGATAACTACATCATCTTCTAAAGGAGGATTCATAATACGTTTATAGTGATTATAAACGGCTACCGATAGGACTCTTTTTGCCTGATCTTGGCCTATTACATATTCATCAAGATAATCTTTTAGTTCTTTAGGTGTAGGAATAGGGCCTGTATGGTCAACCGGTCTTACCGTCTTATAGGACTTTATATAGCTTCCGCAAAGGTCTACACATCTGTCACAGATGGCAATACCGCCGGGGCCCGGGACTACAAAGCGCTCCGCACTTTCAGGTTTATTGCAAAAAGAGCATATTAAAGCTCCACCCATTCTATTTCGAGCCATCTTTTCTCCTGTTCATAACGGTATCTATAATACCGTAGGTTAAGGCTTCTTCCGCCGACATAAAAAAATCTCGCTCCATATCGGCTGCTACCTGTTTTTCGGTTTTACCTGTGTTTTCTGCAAAATATTTTATTGTAAGTTTTTTTAGTCTTACGATTTCTTTGGCCTGTATGTTGATATCTACGGCCTGACCTTGAACGCCTCCCCATGGCTGGTGAATCATAACACGGGATGAGGGGAGGGCATAACGCTTGTTTTTTGCCCCTCCTGCTAAAAGGACTGCTCCCATGCTTGCGCATTGACCCAAACAAATTGTTTGTACATCGGGACGGATATGCTGCATGGTATCGTAAATAGCAAGACCTGCAGTTACAGAACCTCCGGGACTGTTTATATAAAGACTTATATCCTTATCCGGATTTTGTGCTTCCAAAAACAAGAGCTGGGCTACAACCAAATCAGCCGACATATCGTTTATCTCTCCGTCCACAAAGATAATTCTATCTTTTAAAAGACGAGAAAATATGTCATAACTGCGCTCTCCGTTTCCTGTTTGTTCAATTACATAAGGTACAAGTGTACTCATTTTTTTCCCTTATATTTAGATAGAAATTAATCTTTTAAAAGTTCTTCAAAGGTAATTTTTTTGCCTTTTTTGATTGTACATTTTTCGTAAAGAGCTTTAAAAAGTTTTTCTTCTTTTAAGCCTTCGGTTAAATATTCTTTTTCGCGCGGATCAGAATAATATTTCTTTAATTCATCAAGAGAAATATCCATGCGTTCCGATAAGCGTACATATTCGGCTTCGATTTCATCATCGCTTACTTCAATATTTTTTTCTTTAAGAAGGGTTTCGATTAAGACTCTCTCTTTTAAGTTCTTTTCGGAATCTTCTCTCCATCCTTCCAAAAGAGTTGCTTTTGACTGCGGCCCTTTGCCGAACATTTTTTCAAGTTCTTCAGGTGTGGTTCTAAATTGGTTTGCCATCATCATCCATCTGGATTCCAGTTCTGCACGGATCATTGATTCTGGAAGGTCTATTGTATGCTCCTTTACCATCTGTTCGGTTAAAGAGGCTTTTTGTAAAGATTTGATTTTGTCTTCGGCACTTATTTCGAAATTCTTCTTTATGTCGGCTTTTAGCTCATCCAAGGTCTTGTACTTTTCGTTTATGTCTTGAGCAAAATCGTCATCCAGTTTGGGCAGGTCTTTATATTTAAGTGCTGTAAGAGTTACCTTTATTTTCTTGGTTTTTCCGGCAAGATCCTTATTTGAATCATCTTCAGGGAAGGTTTTGGTAATTTCCTTAGATTCTCCTTTTTTCATGCCGATTATGTCATCATCAAGTTTATAGATGTTTTGGCCCGAACCTAGAGTGAATACAAAGTCTTGTCTTTCTGTGCCTGAAATTGTTTTGCCTTCATCATCAAGCTCGCAATAATTTATTGTTGCAATGTGGTCTTTTTCTGCGGCACTGCCTTCTTTGCAGGCTGTAACGAGGGCATTTCGCTCCTGAAGTCTTTCAAGTTCTTTTTTTATGTCTTTTTCCGAAACACTTGCTTCAGGAACTTCGACTGTAAAGCCTTCAGTTTTTTTAATTTCGACCTTGGGGAAAACATCGTAGTGGACCGTAAAGGAAAAGTCTTCTTCAACTTTTAATTCGGGTTTTTCGTTTAATTCGGGATATGAGTAGGGAAGGGGCCTTTCATATTCGTTAAGAGATTCAAAGATTTCTTTTAAAGAATCTTCGATAAGGTCTCCTGCCAAATCGCCCTTTATAGCATCGCCATATTTTGTTTCAAGTACTGATACGGGAACCTTTCCTTTTCTAAATCCCGGTATTTGAAGCTCTTTTGAATATTTGTTGAGCAATTTTTTATAGCTTTCTTGAACCTCAGCTTTTTTAATTTTTACTGAAAGTTCCGCATGTGATTTTTCTTTAAGAGTTACGTTCTTTTCGTAGTCCATTTTTCCTTCCTTAAGAGTTGATTTTAAGACTGCCCTTTGCAAAAGGGTAAAAAAAAAGCGATCCGTTCACCGAATCGCTTTAGAAGCGGGAAACGAGGATTGAACTCGCGACATCCACCTTGGCAAGGTGGCGCTCTACCACTGAGCTATTCCCGCAATTCTACTCCACTTTTTTGTTTTTGTGGAATTGTGCGAGAGGAGGGACTTGAACCCTCACGCCGAAGCACTAGATCCTAAGTCTAGCGTGTCTGCCAATTCCACCACTCTCGCTTAACAGTGAGCGTGTGTATAATATACATAAACCCAAAAAATGTCAAGTATTGCAATTTAAAAGTAAGCCATCTAAAATGCCTCACCAACGAAAAGGAGTATATTCTTTTTTTTTATTTTTGTCAATAGTTTGGGATAAAAAAATATAAAATAATTGACAATGACTGCAAAAATGGATATCTTTTAAAGGTATTTCACTAAATTTTAAAATAGGCTGCTTGGGAGTTTTAAATGCTTGAGGATATCTATAAAAATGAAATAGTTAATGCATGGGTAGAAGATAATGAGCCCATCGATTTGATTGAAAAAAGGTACAAAAATATAAGTTCTGTTGTTGATGGTATGTATGATTTTGTATTGTCTTTTTCTTATTATTACACCATAAGAAGAGATTATGGCACGGATAGGAAATATACAATGATTGAGATGCATATTTTAACGGATATTTACGATAATGAAAATATCACGGTTTCAGCTCTTGCAAAAAAATGGAATAGAACATCAAGTGCAATTTCTCAAATTGTGCATAGACTTATAAAATGGGGATTGGTTTATAAAGAAGTTAATGAATCCGACGGTAAAGTCTTTTTTTTACGAACTACAGAAAAAGCTAAAGAAACGGTTTTAAAACATAAAGCTTATGACAATAAAGATAATGTCAAGACGCGAAAAAAACTTTTGGAATCTTTTACTGTGGATGAAATGGTAGCCTTTGATAAAATTCTAAAAGCCTATACACGAATTCTTGAAAAAAATAACAGTAAAAATAAGCCTTTATAAAAAATCCCTCTTATGCTTCACAGATGAAACACAAGAAGGCCTAAATTTTACTCACGATAAAATTTTACTTTTTAATGTCATTTTTTTCGATCCTTTAAAGCTTTGCTTAATCTTTCTAATGTTTCTTGAATAACGGATGAAGGAGCTGCCAAGTTAATTCTTTCAAATCCTATTCCTCCGTCTCCGAAAATATAGCCTTCATCAAAAAATATTTGAGCTTTGTGAATCATAAAATCTTCCATAGCCTTATGCTCCATTTTCAATGCTCTAAAGTCCATCCATTGCAAATAAGTGCCTTCAATGAGAGGTGCTTTTATTTCGGGATGATTTACTTCAAAAAATTCTTTTACGATTCTTTGATTTTTATCTATAACCTTTATACATTCATCCAGCCATTTTCCGCATTCTTTATAGCAAATTTCGCAAGCCTTATAGCCTAGTGTTGTAAATGGCATTCCGCTTGTAATATCCCGTGATTTTTTGAATCTTTCCCTCATATCAGGATTTTTAATTATTATGTTGCTCATACCCATTCCTGCTATATTGAATGTTTTTGATGGTGCTGTAAAAGTAATCATCTTGTCGGCAAGAGCTTCATCGATAGATTGAAGCACTGTATGTTCATAGCCGGGCATAATTAAGTCAAAGTGAATTTCATCTGACCAGAGAAGAAGATCACTCTTTAAAACTATATCCTTTATTTTTTGAAGTTCATCTTTTTTCCAGACCCTGCCCACAGGATTGTGAGGAGAGCAAAAAAGCAAGGCTTTATTATTTTTATCCTTGGATAGTTTTTCCAGTTTTTCAAAATCGATCGTATAGTATCCGTTTTTTTCCAACAGTTCACATTCTACGATTTTGCGCTCCTGATCTTTTACAGCCATAAAGAAAGGATAGTAAACAGGGGTTATTATAATAACTCCATCGCCCGGTTTTGTAAATTCCCTAACAGCATTGTACAATGCCGGAACGACTCCCGCCGTATTTATTATCCAGTCTGTTTCAATCTCCCAGTTATGTCTATCCTTCATCCATTTTTTTACGGTTCTTTTATACTCGTCAGTTGGGCCTGTATATCCTAACACGGCTTCGTCAAGATATTTTTTTAAACCTTCAATAAGTTCCGGCGGATTTTTAAATTCCATGTCGGCCACCGAAAGAGGCACCACATCATTTCCAACTTGGGGATTTTGCGAATACATTAAATTCCACTTGAGTGAACCTGAATTTTTCCTTGAAATTTTTGTTGTAAAATCGTAAACCATTTTTTTCTCCTATTCTTCCGTTTCAGCAAGTAAGGCATCTTCTATAATTTGCCTTTTATTTGCTTCCAATTCTTCAATTTTTACATTTCCGGCTTTTAAATTGTAAATTGAGAGGATCGATATTATGACCATAATACCTATCATAAAAAGTTTTTCTTTTGTAGAAAGCATCATAAATAAGTTATAACAAACGATTGCCGCACAAAGTGCCGAGAGTATACATATGATATCCATAAGTATTCTAGGCATATGCAATACAGATTTTTTCCATTGTTCCGGATAGTCTCTTATTACCTTAATACATTTTATATTTGTATATAAATTTGTCAACATAGCAGGTATCATTACCAAAGAGACGATCGCATCTAATTTTAACCCAAGCAAAACCGGTAAAATTGACAGGATATAGTAAATACCGTAAACAGCCCATGGATAACCTGTTTTAGTTGTTTTTGTAAAAAATTTTGGCAGCCAACCTGCTTGTGCCACTTTCAGTATTGGATATCGAACCATTATTATACCGGTAATCATTGATGTTGCTATGGCAAAAACAGCTCCTCCCATTATAAAGAGAATGAAAATTGATCTTGGAAAAATCTCGGCGGCTACAAGTGAGAGATTTTGGCCTGCGACCTCGCTTATGGGAAGAACTCCTGCCGATACATAACCCATTAACCCATAAACGATAGCAATTGCTATTGTTACAAGAAAAATACCATAAGGTATATTTTTTTTAGGTTTCATTGTAACAGCCGATACCGATACCGGGCCCATTGTGGTTCCCTGGCATGCCCATCCCATAATTGCTATTCCTGCAATAACTCCTTTAAATCCATCAGTAAAAAAATTAGGATCGGAGAAATATCCAGGTTTTACCTTTGGAATACCGAATACAATGTAAAAGACAATTGCTGCAATTAATACTACAGTCATTATATTGTTTATTGTGGATATAAACTTTGAGCCTCTTATTGTTGCCGCAAAAAATAAAGTAATAATTATGATTGCAATTAATTTTGTGTATGGTATAATTTGCGGTAGTACTATTCCTGCATAGTTTACCATCGCAAGACCATACATAGCGACAGAAAAACCATTAATAAATGTTATATATCCATTTACACCTGTAAAAAAAGGATTAAAAACCAATGCTTTTTGACTATAATCACCTCCTTCAAACATAAACATTGATGATAAAAGTACATTGTAAAAATATGCCAAAAGCATAAAAATACAACCAGCCATAATTGATACCAATATGGATTTGCCGGTAGCGGCAATACCCAATCCGGTTAGCACAAAGATCCCGGAACCTACAGCTCCACCAAAACCTAGAGAGAAAATGTTAAATAAATTTAAATTTCTCTTTTCTTTTGTTGTTTCCATACTACACTCTCCTTTATATTGATATATAGTTAAGCTTATTTATTATTTATATCCTTAACTATTAAGTATATTATAAAATACCTTGTTAAAAAATGCAAGTCTTTTAATTGTTTTTATTCATTTTATACTGACAAAATTATAAAAAATGCTTATATTATTAAATAAATTACTATACAACTTATAAAAAAATAGGAAAATCGGTAAAAATTTGAAAATGCGCGAAGATTATAATTTGGGTTTTATTTTGCAATATGAAAATGTTGCTTGGTTTGATGAAGAATGCGGAGAGGTACGTATTTTAGACAGGCGTGTTTATCCGGCAAAAACGGAATTTTGTGTGTGTAAAAAATATGAGGAAGTTGTTAAAGCTATTGCCGATATGGTGACCCAAAGCGGCGGCCCATTTGCTGCGGCTGCTATGGGTATGGCTCTTGCTGCCTATCAAGGGAAAAATCTTTCAAAAGCTGAATATATTAAGTTTATGAAAGAAGCTGCCTATGCTTTATCCCATGCCCGGCCGACTACGAGTAAGGCAATGGAAGCTGTTACTGCCGAATCCTTGAGCCTCTTTGAGTCTCTAATAAAAAATGGTGTCTCCTCAAATGATATTATCACATCCTTAAAGCAAAATGCCGTGGAGCAAAATAACAGACGTTATAAAAAAAATACGGCAGCCGGCTCTATTTTCGCGGATTTGGTTCCTGACGGATCTTCAATTTTAACCCAGTGTTTTGGTGAAACGACGGTAGGAGGATATTTGCGTAAGTTTAACGAGACTAATAAAAAAATCAAAATTTTTTGTGCTGAAACCCGGCCTTATTTTCAAGGAGCACGCTTAACAGCTTCTTTGGCTTATGATATGGGCTTTGATACGACTGTTGTTACGGATAATATGCCGGCTCTTCTTATGAGCGAAAAAAAAATTGATTTTTGCGTTTCAGCTTCCGATGTTATAACTCTTGACGGCTTTATTATAAACAAGATAGGTACACTTCAAATGGCTATAGCTGCAAAATACTTCGGTGTTCCTTATTATGCAATAGGCTTTCCCGATAAAAACTACGCTTGCGCAAGTAAGGTAAAAATAGAATACCGCAATCCCGAAGAAACACTCTACGCTATGGGAAAACGAACTGCGATTTTGCCTTCGGATTGTAAAACTGAGAAAGAAAATAAAAGCGGTTTAATTTCAGGCCTTTATCCTGCCTTTGATATAACCCCTTACGATCTTTGTTCAGGTATAATTACAGACACCGGTTTTTTTAAGCCTATAATTTAAATATCAAACTGACTCCGGCCGATTCAAAAAACATATCGATAATTTTTTTTGAGTTTATGATTTTTTTGGTAAAATGTGTTTTGTCTTTAAAGTTATAGTAAATAGGAGCCGTTTTCCACACAGCATTAAGTTTTATGCGTATTTTTTCGGCAGGCTTAAAAAATAAAGAGCTCCTTAATTCGAAGTTCCATAATTTTTCAGCCTTGTTTATTGTACCCGGCAGAGGTTTATATAGTTTTTTATAAGTAATAAACTCAAGCCTTATTCCGTTCAAATATAGAGGCATATTATATTCTATGGAGTAAGAACCTTTATAAGCTGCTCCGTTTCTGTTTTCCCCTAAATCATTATCAAAAAACCAAAAATCTTCTTTTCTTGCAGGAAAAAGAGCCTTATAATTTATAAAATGCTCTGTTTTTAAAATGAGGTCAGCCCATTCGTTTCTTATTTTGGAGTTTAAATTAAAATATAATTCAATTCCGCCTTGAGCATTAAAAAACAACTTTGAAAAATATAGAGGTTCAATAACTTGAAAATTATTGACATTTTGATTTTCTGCAATGCCGTAAAAATTTAGAGCAGGGTAGGCCCAGCCTGTTCCCAGTGAGGCTTCTGCAATAAAATTTATAAAAGGTAAATATGCCAGTTTTAAATTAAAGGATCCTAAAATATTTGCAGGTTTTAAGCTCCCATTCAACTTCAGTTCCGTATATTTTGCAGTATTGTTTTCCATGTGGAACCGTAAAAAATAAGATAAGGATATATTAAAATTAAGGGGATAGTTTAGTCCGGTTTCAATTTCAAGCTTGCCGGGTTCTTCAGCTCTTCCTAAAAAATTTACAAAGCCGATGAGAATAAGCACTACTGAATATATTTTTTTTTGTTTCATCGTATGTCTATGTCAATAAAAGCCGAAGCAGGAGAATTAACTCTTACTTCGGCTTTTGTTATTTACCGATTATATCGGAAGCCGATTAATCGGCGATGCCTCAATTTTTTTATTCGGCATTTGTTGCGGGGGTTGTGGGCTGGATAAGATTCCCGGCTCTGTCGATGATATCGACATCGGAATTGGGTGTTATCTGATCAACATAGAATGTGTATAAAACGGGATCAGAAACATTTCCTACATTATCGATAGCCTTAACCTCAATGTTGTAAACTGCATTTTGTGTAAATCGGATGGGTTCAACATATTTAGTATATTCTCCATCGTTTACTTTTATATAAATTGCATCAACACCTGAAAGTTCATCTTTTGCAGCAAAAGAAACCGTTTCGCTTGTAGAAACAATAACTCTTCCTTCTTCATCTACAACACTCTTGCTGGGGAATATCATGTATTCCTCATCCTTGTTGATAAGACGGTTGGAGTTTGCAAGGCTTACAACAGGTGCAGTTTTGTCTATAGTAACTGCAAGCAGTTTAATGGGAGAAAGGTTACCTACATTGTCAATGGCCGTATAATAAAGATTTACGGGACCTTCAGCATCAAATGAAACATAGGTTTGCTCCGATTCTCTTCCGTTTCCTGAAAGTTTGAGAGCATTTAGATCTGTTCCCATATAAGCGGCTGCTACACCTGCTCCGCCTACGATATCGGCAGCAGAAACATACCATTTTGTGTTTGCTGAGCAGTATACTATTACACCATCGTTATACAAAGGTTCTGTTGTTTTGATTATTGTATCGGGAGCCGTATTATCTACTATTACCGAAAAAGTTTTGGGTAATTCCAAGTTTCCGCTGTTATCAAAGCCCCTGTATGAAATATCAAATTTCCCTTCTTCAAGAAGTTGGAAGGGGTTTTTGTATCTCATAAAATCGGCGCCATTTAAGGCAAACTCTACAAATTCAAGTCCGGTTTCCTTATCGGTTGAGCGGAGTTTAAAAAATACGTCACTGTTTACATAGTTTTTACCTTCTTCCACGTAGTGGATTGCAGGACGGACATAATCGGTTCCGACAATCGAAGGAGCTTGAGCCCAAGCTGAAACAAATAAAAGCGAACATACTGCTGCAAAAAAAAATTTTTTAATCATTAGTTACCTCCAAAATGATTTTTTTAAATTTCATAGTGTTTATTCTACACTGTGAATTTCTACTCTTCGGTTTTTGAAACGTTCAGTAATCTCCGAATGGGTACGGGCAGGTTCAGCTGCTCCTTTACCTTCGACGATTATGCTGTTCGCATCAAACAGTTTCATTTTTTGAAAATAGCCTGCTACAGCGATAGCCCGCTGTAATGCGATGCGATCTTCATCCTTTTGCGAGTCGAGTTTTGCACTGTGGCCTGAAATTACGATTTTCTTTACATTTTTTGCTTTTAGATCTTCGCTTATTTCTTTAAGTCTTTGTGCAGTAAACTGATCGATTTGATAGGATTGCGGTGCAAAATAAATTACGTAGAAATCATCCTGCATATCTTTTTGTTCCGCCTTCTTATCAGTTTCTTCTTTTACCATTTCCTGTTCTTGAACTTTTTCAGGTTCAGCCGGCTTTTCTTCTTGTTTAGGGGCAGACTTACACGAAAATAACAAAAGAACAGACAACAGCAAAAGTAATACTCTTACTTTTTTCAAAGAAACCTCCTTAAAATAATAATCTTAAGTATATTATGCTTCTTTTCCTGTCAATAGTCAAGGATTTTTTATGATTTTTATGTAAATCATTTCTCCTTGGCTTCGGTAACAAAGGTCGTATATTGGGATAAAAATAGAAGAGGCACGGTACCGATAGGGCCGTTTCTTTGTTTTGCCAAAATCAGTTCTGTCGGAATGGGTTTTGCTTCATCCTCGCTTGTATCAACCCTTTCGCGGTGCAAAAACATAACTACATCGGCATCCTGTTCAAGAGAGCCTGATTCCCTTATGTCGGCAAGTCCGGGTTTTTTCCCTTCAGCATCTCGTGTAAGCTGAGAAAGAGCTACCACCGGAATATTAAGCTCACGGGCCAGACTTTTTAAGGATCTGGAAATTTCTGCAATCTGTTCATGGCGCGGTACGGCTGCATTTTCACCGGTAATAAGAGTGATGTAGTCGATAAAAATGATTTTTACGTTATATGGAGGGCTGCAAAGCTGCCGGGCTATAGCCCTTAAATCCAATAGCTTCATATTCGGCATATCTACAAGGTAAAACGGTGCTTCATAAAGAGCTCCGCAAGTTTCTGAGACTTTTCCGAAATCTCTTGCCGTGAGGTTTGCAGATCTTATCCTGTTGGAATTTATCTTGGATCTGGACGCAATCAATCGCTGTACCAGCTGCATATCCGACATTTCAAGGGAAAAAAAGGCTGTCGGTATTTTTTCGTCGATAGCGATATGGGCAGCCATAGTCATGGCAAGAGCCGTTTTTCCTACCGAAGGACGGGCTCCCACAATGATAAATTCGGAATTCTGAAACCCGTAAGTCATATTATCCAAGCTGGTAAAACCGGACGGTACGCCGGTATACTCTCCTTTACGTTCATGAAGTCTTTCGAGGACTTCCAAGGTGGGCATTATAACTTCTGCGAGAGATTTAAAAGTTGCGGAATTTCCGGCTTCCGTAAGGTCAAAGATGCTTTTTTGGGCTTCTTCAAGTACGGTGCGGCTCGATATGCTGTCATCAAAAACATCAGCCGAAATTTTATTGGAAACTTTTAGCAGATTCCTTCTTATGGCAGCTTCCAGTACTATTTTTGCATAAAATTCGTAGTTTGCAGAGCTTGGAACTTCATCCGTCAAAGAAGCTATATATCCTGCTCCTCCGACTGCTTCCAATTCATTTGTAGAACGAAGGTAGTCTGTTAATATTAAAATATCGGCCTTTTGGGAGCGGGTGTCTAATTCCGAAATAGCCTTATATATCTTTTGGTGTTGAGGAGAATAAAAAGCTCCTGCATCCAATATAGGCCTTACAAAGGTAAAGACATCCGGATCTATTAAAATCGCTCCCAAAACGGCCTTTTCCGCTTCCATATTGTTGGGCGGAAGCTTGTTTTTTAAATTTTTTATACCATCCATAACTTCCCTCTCACGAAGGGCTATTTTAACAGATAGTAAGATTAAAATCTAGCCGAAAAAACTTTAAATCTTAAAAAGTTTAACTTCTACGCTTTTTTTCTCTTTAATTTCTACTTTTAATTTTTTAAATCCTTTCGGTTTTCCGCCCTTATGATTACTGTATCCTACGGGTTCTTTAGGCATACCTAAAAAGTTCCTATCCAGTTTATCATTTTCGTTGGAGTCTTGGTAAACAAAGAAAACATATTCTCCTTCAGGAAGTTTTTCGGTTATGCTCATATCTTTGCCGTCTACTTTAATGCTTACCGTCTTTAAAGGTTCTTTTTTCTTAAAAGATTTTTCGTCTCCGTAGATCATTAAAAAGAGCTTTCCTTCGATGGCCGTAATGTTTGTGATGTTAACAGTAACTTCAAACTCCGGTTTTGCTTCTTCCGAATGTAGATTTGTGAACACCGTAAAAAGAATTGCAAAAATAAAAATCGATTTTTTCATCGTATTTCTCCTATTATTTTCATTTATGTATATTTTCCTATTCGGCATTGCCGTAAAAAATCTTTACCCGATTAAAATGTACAAGGAGGTACATTCAGTATCGGACACGGATGTCCGTGGTTCTATTCTTACGAGTTTTTTGCAGAGCAAAAATACTCGAAGATCAAAAATGTACACGGATGTACATTTTTGATCGACGTATTGACAATTTCTTTCTTATTCCTTAAAATATCGTGCTATGAATAAAGATATTACGGTTGATGAACTTCGTTCAAAATATATAGAATTTTTTAAAAGTAAAAATCATGTCGAGATTTCGGGCCGCTCTCTAATACCCGAAAATGATCCGACGGTTTTGTTTACTACGGCTGGTATGCATCCGTTAGTTCCTTACTTGATGGGAGAACCTCATCCTGCCGGAACCCGTTTAACCGACGTGCAAAAATGTGTCCGCACAGGCGATATAGACGATGTAGGAGATGCTTCTCACTTAACTTTTTTTGAAATGCTGGGCAACTGGTCATTGGGAGACTATTTTAAAAAAGAATCTATTTCTTATAGCTTTGAATTTTTAACCGACGAAAAATACTTAGGTATTCCCGTCGATAAACTTTCCTTTACGGTTTTTGAAGGAAATGAAAACGCCCCCAGAGATGAAGAGTCGGCTTCCATTTGGGAAAGCTTGGGAGTTTCCAGAGATAAAATTTTCTTTTTGCCTAAAGAAGATAACTGGTGGGGCCCTGCCGGAGAAACCGGCCCCTGCGGTCCCGATACCGAAATTTTTATAGATACGGGAAAAAAAGCTTGTTGCGATAAATGCGGCCCCGGATGCAGCTGCGGTAAGTACGTCGAAATCTGGAACAATGTTTTTATGCAATACCACAAAAACAAGGACGGCTCCTATTCCCCACTGACAAGAAAATGTGTAGATACCGGAATGGGAGTTGAGCGTACCGTTGCCATGCTTCAAGGTAAGCCTTCAGTTTATAACACCGAGGCCTTTACCTCGATTATTAAATCGATTGAAGACTTGAGCGGTGTAAAATACGGCGATAACGAAAAAACCGATGCCTCAATACGCATTATAGCTGACCATATCCGAACTGCCTGTTTTATCTTAGGAGATCCTAAAACTACTCTCCCTTCAAATATCGGGGCGGGCTATGTTTTACGAAGAATTATCAGGCGGGCAGTAAGGCACGGCAAAAAACTCGGCATAGACGGAAACTTTTTATCGGTTCCGGCTGCTGCCGTTATCGCGCAAAATTCAAACTTTTACACCGAGCTGAAAGACAACGAAACTTTAATTTTAACCGAGCTTAAAGCCGAAGAGGATAAATTCCTTGAAACCTTAAAAAAAGGCGAGGCCGAATTCGAAAAAATGCTCCCCAATCTTTTAAAGAATCCCAAAAAGATTATTCCCGGAAGGATGGCCTTTAAGCTTTATGATACATACGGCTTTCCTATTGAGTTAACCGAAGAGCTTGCCTCAGAATCGGGATTGACGGTTAATAGGGAAGAGTTTGATGAGGCTTTTAAAAAGCATCAAGAGCTTTCAAGAGCGGGAAGCGAGCAGGTGTTTAAGGGCGGTCTTGCAGATCATTCCGAGCAGACGACAGCCTATCACACCGCTACGCATCTTTTGCATAAGGCTTTGAGGGTAGTTTTAGGTGATCATGTTCAGCAAAAGGGTTCAAATATAACGGCTGAAAGGCTGCGCTTTGACTTTTCTCATCCTGAACCTATGACGGAAGCAGAAAAGAAGGAAGTTGAGCGTCTTGTAAATGAGGCCATAAAAGCCGATTTACCGGTAACCATGGAAGTTATGCCCTTGGATGAGGCTAAAAAAATAGGAGCTATGGCTCTTTTCGGCGAAAAATATGAGGATGTTGTAAAGGTTTACAAGATAGGAGACTTTTCTACAGAAGTATGCGGCGGTCCCCATGTCGAAAAAACCGGTGTTTTAGGTAATTTTGTAATAAAAAAAGAGCAGTCTTCCTCCTCCGGAGTAAGACGCATAAGGGCTGTGCTTGAGCATTAAGTGTAACCTATCTATTGTGCAGTTTGTTATATAGGACAAAAGTTTGGCTTTGCCTTCTTTAAATATATCATTCCCCGGCGGGGATAATTGATGAGGATGAAATGAAAAAGAAAGTTTTTAGTGTGGTGATGTTGATTGGTTTTTTGAGTGTTTTGGCTGCTCAAAATGATTTACAGGTTATTGCACAGATAAATCTGTCAAAAAAAGAACCTATTACCCTTGGACAGCTTAAAAAGCTTGTTAAGTTTGCCGAGTCTCAAGGCGGCAATATAAAAACAAGTGACGACAAAAAACAGATCCTTGAAAGGTTAATGAGAACTAAACTTTTAGTTCAAGTTGCAGAAAAGGAAAACATCAAGATTGCTAACTCGCAAGTAGATGCAGCCTTTAACGAAGCTGTTTCTACAATAGTGAATTATCCCATAACTGAAAGCGAATTTGCAAAGCTTATAAAACGCGAACAAAATGTTTCTCTTGACGAATTTATGAAGAATTTGACCGGAAATAATGTTGAAGAGCTAAAAAAGATAATAAAAGATAATTTGACGATACAAACCTATATATCTTCAAAGAATCAAGCAGAAATTATAAAGATGGCAACTCCTACAGATGCTCAAATACGATCCTTCTATGAGATGAAAAAAGGAGAACTTGTACGTCCCGATATGGTTAAAATGCTTCTTGTTGCAGTCAAAAAAGAAGGAAAAGATAAAGAAGAAATCGAAAAAATCAATAATCTATATAACAGAGTTAAGAAGAATTTAAAAGAAATAGCAAATATTAAAAAAGAAGCCGAAAAGAATAATTATATTGCCCAAGAAGGCTACATACCTAAAAATGCGATAGGTGCACAAATTTTAAATGCTACACCTGAAGCCTTAATGGATATTTTTTCAAAAAATGTAAATCATATCTTTGATATTCAAGATAGAGCCGACAGCAGACAGTTTTTTATTATAATTGAAAAACTTGATGCAAAAATTTTAACTTTAAGCGATTTACCTGATCCTGCGTCAACGGTTACCCTTTATGATCAGATCAAGGGAATGCTCTCTCAACAAATGGCTTTAAATGCTGTTGAAACGATTATTCAAAGTACATATACAAGTTTGAAAACTGATGCAAATTGTAAAATTTTAAAAACCAATGCAGAGCTTGATAAGCTTTTTGCATGGTAATTGCAGATTCTGATGAGTATAGGCAGACGAAGAGGACGGATTCTCGCTTTTCAAGCTCTTGCAGCTTGGGATATGGGAGGAGCCGTCCTCGATGATTTATTGACATTCTCGTGGCAAAAAGAACAATCCGAATCTGAAGAAAGTTCCGATAAATATATTTTTCCCAAAATGATGCTTTTAGGTACTATCGAAAATATTACCGAAATAGATAAAGCAATTCAGGAAAATCTAGACAACTGGGTTATTGAAAGACTTAACTCCGTTGATAAAGCTATATTGAGATTGAGTGTTTATTCTCTTTTATACCAAAAAGATACTCCTGCTCCCATTGTCATAGATGAAGCCATAAATTTGGCAAAAGATTTCGGTACGGATGATTCTTATAAATTTGTGAATGCGGTACTTGACAGTATTAAAAATAAATCTTAAAATTTCAGAATGAAACGGCAAATAATTTTTGTAAACCTTGTCCTTTTATTGTTTTTGATTTTTTCCTGTTCGCAAAAAATGGATGAACAGGCTTTTTCGCAAGCCCTTTCAAAGATTGATACTCAAATCTCTGAGGGCCGTTTACCGAAGGCTTTAAAAGGATTAAAGCGCCTTTCAAAAAAAGCTTCAACTTCTACAAATTACGTTAGTATTGTAAAAAGACAGTTAAAACTAAATGCCGTTCCTGATGCCTTAATTTCGCTTCAGGCAGGTATAAAGAGTTTTCCCGAGTCGGTTGAACTTCCTGCTTTATTGACCTATGTACTTACCGATACAGGGAAGGCGGCTGAAGCTTTACCGTATTGTGACAGGTTGAAAAATTCTTCTTATGCATCTTTAGGTGCTGAAGCTTCGATTTTGGCTGATGTTTATTTTAACTCGTTTAACTCCGATTCCGGTCTTTTAAAAGCCGCTTATGATAAAACAAAAAATCAAGTTTTTTTAAAAAATGCGGCTGTTTCTTTGGCATCCAAGGGGCGGTTAAGAGAGGCTTCAAATTTGCGTTATGCAATTCCTCAGGATACGGCTCCTGAGCATCCTTTTTTTTGGAGCTGTATTGTTTATGACTTGGGTGTCTTTGATCCTATTTTTGGGGATTTATATTTTTCTCTTGTATATGCGGATAAAGAGGGCGGTTCAGGAAAATTGGCGGAAAAAGCCCGTCTTCATTTGATGCTGGCTGCAGATGCCGCCTTTGGGCAGGGTGATACTGAAAGAGCCAGAGCTTTTTGGCAGGCTGCCGTGGACAGGAGTCCCGAGATGTCTCCGATAACGTTTTATGATTTGGCTTTGACTGCTCCCGATGAAAAAGAAAGGGTAGATCTTTTAATCGAGTGTATCGATTTGTATCCCGATTTTTATCCTGTCATAGCCCGCTATATTCGTGAAGCTCTTGCTTTAAGGGAATTAAATGATCCGGATAGTCTTACTTCCTATCTTGAGTCTAAAGGTTTTTATTCTCTTAAAATGGAAGAGACATATTTTACCTCGCCCAAAATGACCTATTTACCGGAAGAACTTTTAACTAGGGCTATGAATCGCCCCGAATTTGATCCCAGATTTATTTTGGAAGAATTTAGATATAAACAGATAAAAGATAAGACCTATGCTTCTAAAGCAAGGGGTAAGGCCGATATGTGGAAGATTCTTGAAAAATACGGAAAAGAATCGACTATTCGTGAATATGCAAAATGGTATTTTGCCAAATCAGGTGATTTTAATGCTTGTTTTAGTGTAGGTGACATAGGCAAGCGGTATGAAGATTCTTTTTATTTGGGAATAGCTTCGGCAGCAGGAGGCGATTTTGAAAGTGCAATTTCAGAGTTTGCCACCTCGGCTCAAATTCCGGCCTATGCTTATGCCTCAACCGTAAATTCGGCCTATATGTACTATATGCTGGGGAAAACTGAAGAAGCCGTAAATGCTTACAGCCTCGCATCTTCTATGACCAAAGATAAAATGGAGCAGAGTTTGCTCCATTATGAGATAGCTTTAATTTTCTACGAAAAAAAAGCTTTTGATAGAGCTATAAGCGTTTTAGGTTATGCCTTGGAGTTGAACCCAAAAAATTATCAAGCCGCGTCTCTTATAAAAAGGCTAAAGGCTCTTAACTAATCGTTTTCAAGTTTAAATATTACTATGCCCGATGTTTCGGTTTTTTTGGGAATAAAATTTGCTGCAGAAACAAAGTCTATGAATTTTTTTATGGAACTTGTTGAATCCTTATCATTTCTTTCAAGATATTTATTTTCAGCATATTCTTTTACTATTTTTAAGGCATTCTCATAGTCTTCTCTTAAAATATAAAAGGCTGTATAGTTTGTTCCTGCTACTCCTGAACCTACCAGTATCGAAGAAAGGTGCTCATTTTCTGTACGGAATGGAATGCCTTCGTTTTGAAAAAGAGATTTTATTATCATTATATCTTCCTGATAAAAAAGATACATGAATTTGATTGACTTTTTTCCTCCACGCACAGCCTCAAAAAAAGCATCTTCCATTTCGACTATATTCTCTAAGGCTTCACTTTCTTCAGTCGATCCGTCATTTAATTTGACTCCTTGCGAATTTTCTTCCCAAGATTTCTTTAAAAATAAAAACAAAAAAATACCGGTTAAAACGGCAACTAACCACCACATAAGTACTCCCATAAAAACTTTTTGCAAGGATTATTAAATCCTGAAAAAAGTTTTTTCAAGTAGTTTTGCATTTTGCAAAACTACATATAATAAAACGATGTTTTGTGCAAAGCACAAAACTCGAAGATAAACAGTGAGGCAGAATTCCTGCCGAGCTGTTTATCGTATCTCCCAATTTAGATCATCTTATTCATTTTTCCGTAGATATTGCGGACAATTGTTTTTTGATCTTCATTAAAATTTTCTCCTGCAAGGTCAATCAGACTTTGAAGGGAAACAAGGCATTCGTGCAAGGCTGTGTGAAAACCTCTTGAGGTTTTAAACCAAAAATGCCCCGTGCCGTCGCAAAAGAGGGTTATAAAGCCAAGCTGCTTTGTAGTTTTCTTTGCGATTGTAGTTCTAAATAAGAGGTTTAAAGAATTTATAAGCTCTTCTAAGTCCTCTTCGATAAAATAATTTTTGCGTTTTTCAAATCTTTTTTCGTCTGCGGTTTTTTCGATTGGCTCGATATTAAAATTATTTACTACATTTAAAATCAAATCCATTTTTTCTCCCGATAGAAGCTCGCTTTTGCCGATTTCTATTTTTCCTCTTAAGCCCTTTAACTGCTCCAAGGCTCCGTTTTGATTTTCCTCGGTATATTTTCGGCGAATAGCCTCGGCCGTGAGTTTAAATTCCTTCCAAGGCAGGATGAGATGTTTTTTGCCCTTTATCTTTTTTATAAGATAGCGGGTTCCTTCGATTAGAACGCTTTCTTCTTCGATCTTTTTCTTTTCTTCTTTTGTTTCGGCCCTCTGTTCGTCTTTTCCTGTTTTTGAGCTCTTATCTTTTTTTTCTAAAAGGGCAGGGGCGACCTCTTCGATTATCTTTTTTGAAAGAGGGGATACCGACATGGCATACATGCGCGAGGTTCTAACTATTTCGCCTGCAACTATAAACTGCTCCTTTTCCTTGTACATGCAGGAGCCGGGATGAATAAAAATCTTTTCGGTAGTAAGGGAGCGGTAAGAATCCCTTCCTTGTGCCGAGCATACAAACTGAATCATTCCCTTGGCTATGGCCGTAAGATAGTGCTCCATTTTTCCGCCCGAAAGAATCGGCACTCCCATATCTGAAACGATGAGCTCAAGCTGTTCTTTTATGTTGGCTATTTCGGCCATTACCCTGTCATCAAGATAGTGAATCTTGCAAAACCTCTCCTTATCAAGGGCTTGAGAGTACATCCTAAAAACCTTTAAGAATGAAGCAAAGTCTCCCAAGGGCTCATCGAAGAGGGCATGAGCCTTGCGGGCTTCAATTTCTTCACCCTCGGGGAAGATGACCGGGCTTCTTGCCGATAAAAAGGCCGCGGCGATTAAAACCTCTTCTACAAGGTCGGGGTATTTTGTGATAGCTTCGACTATAATTCTTGACTGCCTCGGAGCCAAGGGGAAAAGACACATCATCTTTCCTATGCTGCTTAAAGAGCGGTCGCTTTCGAGGGCATCAAGCATGTTAAGGGTGTCTATGGCCCCTATGATGCCTTTTTTACCCGGAGGCGAAATAAAGTCGAAATTTTCAAAGTCGAGGATGCCGAGTTCAGCCATGCGCATAACAACCTCGGATAGGTCTGTACGGTAGATTTCTTCGAGGGTATAAAGCTGCCTCGTTTCAAAGTCCTTGCGGGTATAAAGTCGGTAGCATACGCCTTCCTGAGTTCTTCCGGCTCGTCCTCGTCTTTGGTTACAAGAGGCCTTCGATATGAGGGTCTCATCCAAGCTTGAAGTAAAGGTAAAAGGATTATAAAAGTTAAGCTTTGCAAGCCCTGAATCTATGACGACCGCAATGTCATTTATGGTAATTGAGGTTTCTGCTATGTTTGTCGAGATAACAATCTTTTTTTTGCCGAAGGGCGGAGACTTAAAAACCCTCTCTTGTTCTTCCTTGCTTAAGCGGCCGTAAAGGGGAAGGATAAAAAGTTTTCTGTACCACGGTTCTTTTGAAAGCCTTTCGATGCAGTCCTTGATAGCCCTTTCTCCGGGAAGAAAAACAAGGATGGCTCCGCTCCGTCCCTCGCTTAAGATGCGTCCTACAATCGAGGCTATCTTGTCCATCAGGGCCGTTTCCGCTTCCTGCGTTTCTGTCGAGGCCTTGATTACGGGAGGGTCAAAGATAAGGGTAACGGGGTAGGTGATAGCATCTATTTTGATTACCGGGCATCCGTCAAAATACATCGAAAATAGATCGGTGTTTATGGTAGCCGACGAAATAATTACCTTAAAGTCCTTGCGTTCGGCTATTATCCGCTTTAAAAGCCCCAAGATAAAGTCTATGTTTAAACTGCGTTCATGGGCCTCATCGATCAAGATTACGGAATACTTACTGAGCCAAGGATCGAGCTTCAGTTCCTGTAAAAGAATGCCGTCGGTCATTATTTTTATCTTTGTATCGCTTGAGGTCTTGTCCTCAAATCTCATCTTATATCCGACAAGGCCGGGCATGGGTTCTTTAAGCTGTTTTGAAATAAATTCGCTTACCGAAAGGGCCGCAATACGGCGCGGCTGAGTAACACCTATCATACCTGAACGGCTGTAACCTGCTTCATGTAAAATAACCGGCAGCTGGGTAGTCTTGCCTGAGCCTGTGGGGCTTTCTACAACTATTACCTGATTGTGCTCAAGCATTTCCAATATTCTGTCTTTTTGTTCGTATACCGGTAGATTTTTATATTTCATATAGTGAGCATTATAGCCTATTTTTGAAGAGGCTTCAAGTATGGGCCTTGACATAAGCTCCTTAAATTGTTACCCTATGGCAGTTTTATGGTTATCAATTTATTTTGGAGAAAATATGAGCACAAATTTTAAACCTTCGATTGTTACAGTTTTTGTTCCGCTTTTTGCGGCCCTTATTGCCGTAAGCGGTTTTATCGCCTTTCCTCTTCCCGGAACTCCCGTTCCCATAGTGCTTCAAAATATGATGCCTATTTTGGCATCGGGGCTTTTGGGGGGGCTTTACGGGACGGCTTCAACTGCAATTTTTTTGGCGGCCGGCTTATTAGGGCTTCCCGTCTTTTCGGGGGGAAGGGGCGGTTTAGCTCATCTTTTGGGTCCTACGGGCGGTTTTTTAATCGGCTACCTTGCAGTTGCCGCTTTTTTAATTCTTTTTTTTAGAAAGCCGGGTGTCAAGGACTTGGCCGGTTTTAAGTTTATAGGCTATTTAAAAATACTTGCAGCTTCTTTTTCCGGCTTTGCCCTTATCTATGTGTTTGGGATAGCAAGATTTATGCAGCTTACGCAGAGGGGGCTTTTTGAGGCCTTGAGCCTTACCTGCCTTCCTTATTTGCCGGGGGATTTTATCAAGATGATCTTGGTTTCCTTTTTGATTTACAAGCTGCGTCCTGTTACGGCAAAATACTTTTTGAGGGAATCCTAAAGTATGAGCGAAGAAATTATAAGCTTAAAGAATATAACAAAGACCTTTGTTCAAAGTTCATTTGACGGAGTGTTTAATTTTAAGGCTTTGGATGAGGTTTCTTTAAGCGTTTTTAAGGGGGAACTCCTTCTTATTTCGGGAGCAAACGGTTCGGGAAAGACCCTCCTTATGTCGATTATTGCAGGGCTTATAAGGCCCTCATCGGGGTTTGTTGAGGTAAAAGAAAGATGCGGAATAGTTTTTCAAGATTCCGATTTACAGATTCTGGGCGAAACCCCTGAAGAGGATATTCTCTTCGGATTAAAAAATATAAAACTTCCGAGAGAGGAAAGAAACAAAAGGCTGGAGGAGGCTTTAAAAAAAACAGGCCTAATGGATAAGAGGTATTATTCTTCCCGCTCCTTGTCGGGAGGAGAAAAAAGGCGGCTTTGCGTTGCAGGAATTTTGGCGATGAAGTTTCCCGTCATCATCTTTGATGAGCCCTATGCGAATTTGGATTATGAGGGGGTAGTGCAGGTTAATGCTCTTATTAAAGAATTAAGGGCTGAAAATTATACGATTCTTCTTTTAAGTCATGAGCTTGAAAAATGCTATGCCCTTGCAGACAGGTTTTTGGTTCTTCATCGGGGGAGAAAAGTTTTTGACGGAACACCTGATGAGGGCTTAAATCAAAACTTAAAAGAGTGGAGCATAAGACCTCCTCTTTTTTCATACACAAAGAGGGAGGATTTGGTTTGGATATAAGACCCTTATTTTCTTATAGGAGGGGAACAAGTTTTTTACATAGGATGTCCCCCCTTTTAAAATTGCTTTTTCTTTTCGGGTTTACAGCCGTCATTTTTTTCTCCCCTAATTATGTGCCTTTTTATTCGGTCTTTTTTATTTTACTTGCCCGTTTTATAGATTTTTCGTTTTTGGATCAATTAAGGGATTTAAAACCCATCTTTCCTTATTGTCTGCTTCTTTTAAGCCTTCATATTTTTTCTTTTTTTATAAAAACGGAAAGCAACATAAAGGACTTGAGTTTTCTTATTTTAAAACTCGTCGGCCTTATGCAGATAAGCTCTCTTTTTTTTAATACCACAAGCTCCCTCCAATTAAAAGAAACACTGGAAAAAATTCTACCCTTTAAGGCAGCTGCTTTGTTTTCTCTTTTTTTGTTTTTTATTCCTCTTTTGTTTTCTGTTTGGACAAAACTGGATTATTCATGGAAGGCTAGGGGCGGAAAAAAAGGCTTTTTTAAATTTTTTAAACTCCTCCCTATTTTTATCTCCGAAGCCATGTACAAAGGAGAAAAACTGATGTATGGATTGAAAAACCGATCATAATCTAATAAAAATGATTGACATAAGCTTATAATTATCTTATAATAAAACAATGATATCGATTCGATGGAGCCGTAAAGCTTCAAAACAACTTGATAAAATACAAAAAGCCGATAAGAAACAGATTCTTGAAGCTGTTGATACTTTATCCGGTTTTCCTTATGTTTTAAATGTAAAAGCATTAAGTAATCACACATATGATTATCGGTTGCGTGTCGGTAGATATAGGATTCTTTTTAATCACATGGAGAAAATACATATACTATCAATCGAGGAGGTAAAAAAAAGAGATGACAACACCTATTGATGTTCAATTTATAGCGGGAAAAGACGGAAAACCGGAGTATGCGGTTATCCCTTTTAAAGCTTTTCAAGCATTATGTAATCATAAGGTAAGAGAATTTAACGAAAAAGAAACAATCCCGCATGAAGTAATAAAAAAAATACATTTGGAAGATATGAGTTCTATTCAGGCATGGCGTGAATACTTAAACTTTACACAAACTGAAATTGCCGAAAAAATGGGAATAAGCCAGGCTGCATATAGTCAAATGGAAACCTCCAAAAAGAATCGAAAAGCAACACTGGAAAAAATAGCAAAAGCGATGAATATTGACTATTTGCAATTACGAATATGATTTTCCTATCTTTCCCCTGTAGTTGACGGCTTAGAGCTTATTTTGTATAATTATATTCTATGAAAGTATTGCATTTAGGCGAGGAGACTTTGAGGGAGGTTTCTAAGCCGGTTGAAAAAATAGATGAAAATATTAAAAGCTTAATAGAAGAAATGTTTGTTACCGTAAAAAAAGAAAACGGTATAGGCTTGGCCGCTCCGCAGGTAGGAGAAAATATAAGGCTTTTTATCGTATTTATAAATGATCAAAAATATGTTTTTATAAATCCCGAAATTATCGAAACTTCTCAAGAAATGTGTGTGATGGAAGAGGGCTGTTTAAGTATACCAAAGGTCTATGATGATGTTGTACGCCCGTCTTCCGTAAAGGTTCAATTTTTAAACATTGACGGCAAAATAAAAACCATAGAGGCATCAGGCCTTCTTGCAAGAGTAATTCAGCATGAAAACGACCATTTAAACGGAGTTCTTTTTATAGACCGTTTAAGCGAAGAAAAAAAAGCCGAAGCTATCGAAAAGTTTGAGCGTAAAAAAACTCTTTTTGCAAAAAAGAGGATCCGCCTGAGATGAGAATCCTTTTTGCGGGAACGCCTTCCTGTGCTGTGCCGGCCTTAAATTTGATAGCTCGCGAATTTGACCTTTGCGGAGTTTTGACTAATCCTCCGGCTCCGGCAGGGCGGAATAAAAACATGCAGGATTCCGATGCTGCTCTTGCAGTAAAAGAACTTATAAAAGAAGGTGTTCTGCCTGAAGATTTCCCTGTTTTGACGCCTCAAAAACTTGATGATAATTTTAGAAAAGAACTCGCAGCTCTAAAGCCCGACCTTTTGGTTTGTTTTGCCTACGGTAAAATTTTCGGGCCCAAGACGATGGCTCTTTTTCCGTTAGGCGGAATAAATATTCATCCCTCTCTTTTACCTAGATGGAGGGGATGTGCTCCCGTTCCTGCGGCCATACTGGCAGGGGATAGACTTACAGGAATTACAATTCAAACGATTTCGCCTCAGACTGACTGCGGCAATATTCTTGCACAGATTGAAGTTCCTTTAAATAATTCTGAAACTACAGAAAGCCTTTTAGCTGATTGTTCGAACAAGTGTTGTCCTCTTGTGCAGGAAGTTCTTTTAGATTTTGGAAATAAATTAAAGCTGGCAAAACCTCAAGATGACTCAAAGGCTCTTTATTGTTCTATGCTTAAAAAAGAGGACGGTCTTATAGATTGGTCAAAGCCGGCTGAAGAAATTGAAAGAAAAATAAGAGCTTTTACCCCATGGCCGGGCTGTTTTTCCTTTAAAAAAGGCGAAAAAATCGGCATAATCGAAGCGAATTTTTATATTGAGGCTTCAAATGAAATGACAAAAAATCAAAAATTTGGTACAATACTGGGTACCGATAAAAAGTGCGGTATTTTAGTTCAAACAGGAAACGGTGTTCTTGCTGTTTCCATTTTACAAAAACAGGCTAAAAAAAAGCTTGGATGGAAAGATTTTTTAAACGGTTCTCCTAATTTTTTGGAAGGCTGTTTTGAAACATAAATTTTAAAATATGGATGGTGTAATAAATGGGACTAGATAATATTTCGGACAGTATAGAGAGTAATGGAAAAGTAATACTTTTTACCTCTTTGGTAATGCTTGTATTTTTTGTTTTTATTTCTACGATAGTATTTTTTATGTCGGTAAAAACGGCTGATCAAGTTTTGGTTCCTAATGTTGAAGGTGAAAAATTTGAAGATGCTGTGCTTAAACTGCAAGTTAAAGAATTATATACCCGTCTTCAATTGAGATTTTCGGATGATCCGGAAGACACCGGAAAAGTTTTAGAACAAAGTCCTCCTGCAGGTACTATCGTAAAAGCAGGAAAAAGAATAAATCTCATCGTAAGCAGCGGTCCTGTTGTTGACAGGGTTGAAAATTATGTCGGAAAAACCTTATCCGATGTACAGCAGCATTTTGCCTCCTTGTTTACGGCCGGGCGTAAACAGCTTCTTTCTATAAAAGAGCCAATTATGTATAAATCCAGTTCCATTCCTGCCGGTACTATTTTAGAGCAAAATCCTGCTCCCGAAACAAAAATTACCGAAAGTATTGTAATTGAATTTATCGTAAGTAAGGGGCCTGAAAACGAAAAAGTTTCCATTCCGAATATGGAAGGATATAAACTTCCCGAAATTTATTCGGCAATAGCAAAAAATAAGCTTTCCTTTAAAATAAAATCAGAACTTAACTCTTCGATAGATGCTCCAACGGTCGTAAGCCAAAGTGAAACAGCCGATTCATCTGTAGATGCATATTCTCAAGTTGAACTTGGTATGCAATTCCCTGATTCTACAGATAAAATGATTTACGGAATATATTCGCCGATTTTGCCCAAATATCCTTATCCTGTAAAGGTTGCTGTCGATGCCGTATATCCTGACGGAAAACGTGTTGAACTTGTAAGTTTTGATCATCAGGGCGGGAAATGCGATATTCCTTATGGATTGCCGCAAGGAACAGTTCTTGTTCTTACTGTATTAAATAAACAGGTTCAAATGTTTGAAGTAAAACAATAGGAGACAAAAATGAGTAGAAAAATTTACAAAATTTTAAGTTTAATTTTGATTTTCTTTATTATGTTTTCATGTAAGACAACACCTAAGAATGATCCTAATTTTATAGGTGATTTTGATTCTTTTGATTTAGGCTCGGTCATGGCCGGTGTTGTTACGAGGATTAAGGGTGAGATTAAACCTACGGAGTTTAAATTTACTTTTTTTCCGCGTTCAAATATTGTTTCCATTAAACATAAATTTATGGTCGATACTGTAAGTATTTTTTTGGATCAAAGCGATAGGGAAATCTTGATTAAGGCAATGGAAACTTACATTGATGCATATAAAAATCATTCTTTGACCAAGGCTGATTCAGATAAAGATGCTTTTTTTGCTAAAACAAGAATTCTCATGGCTTGGGGCTTATTTGGAGGATCTTCTCATAGAGCTGAACCTGTGTTAAGAGCTCAGTATCAATTGTTGTCGGAGAATAGACCTTATTTTATTTTGGCTAATGCAACAACACGGGCTATAGGGGAAAAAGATGATTCCAACTGTCCTGCATTGAGGTTAGCTCTTTCACCGGCCCAATGTGAAGATTTTATAATGCTTTTAAAACAAGAGACTCTTGTTCAAGCTGTAGAGAACATAAAAAAAGATTTTGAGCGCTTTGAACCTGCAAATAACCAAAACGGAAATACGGAAGCTTCAGAAAAAAACGATACTGTAAACTATGACGGTTTTTAGATAATCGTTATTTTTATCGGCATTCCTGTATTTTATAAATCTTCTATATTGCCGTCTTTATCTACCAAAAATACTCGCGGAGTATTTTTGGTAAAGAAGCCGTTTTCTACTACACCTGTAATCTTGTTTAAACTTTCTTCTAAGGTTTTAGGATTTACAATAACTGACTCAGGCCATTTTACATCAATTATAAAATTGCCGTTGTCGGTAACAACCGGCCCCATTTTTTTTATGCCTTCACGCAATACAACCGTTATACCTTGGGCTTCGAGAGTCTTTGATATACTTAAACGGGCTTCGGGTATTATTTCAATCGGAAGGGCGAAGCCTTTTCCCATCGATTTAACTTTTTTTCTATCATCGGCAATTACAACAAATTCTTTTGAGTTGTATGCGATTATTTTTTCTCTAAGAAGGGCGGCACCTCCTCCTTTGATTAAATTTTTTTCCGGGTCAATTTCGTCGGCTCCGTCGATAGCCAAGTCTAACGAACCGCCGATTTGCTGCGAGCTTAGGGAATATATAGGTATGCCCAGTTTTTCACATTCGATAGATGTTTGAAAACTTGTCGGCACAGCATAGATTGTTTTTAATTTGCCTGAAGATAAAAGTTGGGATAGACGGTGTACAGCCGGCATGGCTGTCGAACCTGTGCCGAGACCTATTTTCATTCCGTCAAAAATTTTCCCTTCCGAAAAAAGAGTGTCGATTGCATGATAGGCAACTTTTTCTTTTAATTTTGATGTATCCATTATAAATATTCCTTTCCTGCAAAAGCTTTAAATTGATGATAGGCTTGATATTCCAGCATTTTATAGCCGTTACAAACCCTGCATCCTGAAGTTCTTGCCCGTTTTAATAATTTGGTAGTTTCAGGTCTATAGATTAGTTCGAATACTTTTTCTTTTCCTGTAAAGGTATAAAAGTTAAGAGGATCCGCATCTATGTTGGGTTCCATACCGGCATTTGTTGTTTGAATGATTAGGTCCGAAAAAGCATGAAGATGTTTGATATTTATCGGATCTAAAAGAGCCCATGTAAATTTATATTTTTCTGCAATGTTTTGTGCATTTTCGGCTGTCCGGTTAAAGATACAGGCCTTACCGTGGAGAGATTTAACTACCTCGGCAACGGCTCTGGCTGCACCTCCGGCTCCTATAATGGCAACCTTATATCGGCGTAAATCTTTTTCGTTTAAAAATTCTATTAAAGCTTGTTCAAAGCCGTCAACATCGGTATTGCAGCCGAACCATTTTTTGTTTTCGTTTATAAGAGTATTTACGGCTCCGATAAATTTTGAAGCTTCAGATATAGAATTTATTTGAGGTATTATCTCGCTTTTAAAAGGAGCAGTAACCGAAAGTCCTTTTATGTTAAGAAGATTGGCAAAATCCAAAGCTTCTTTTGATGACAATGCAGATATGGGAATGTATACCGAATTAAGATTTTTGCGTTTAAAACCCTGATTATGAATTTTAGGACTCAGACTGGTGTTTACGTCTCCGCCTATTACACCGTATACTGCAGTTTTACTGTCAATTTTAGAAAACCGATATAGATCTTCTAAAGTTTCGGGATCTATCAGTTCTTTTTCAAGTTTGTTTTTCTTTATGTATTCGGGTGTAAAGGTGTATACAATTTGTGAGTTTAATTTTTTTGATAGTATACGTGAGCATAAACCATAGGGACCCATTGCCGATAAAATATACTCTTGATTTTGTATCAGCTTTGAAGCTTTAAAAAGTTCTGAAACGTCATTTAAACAACTTGCAGTAAAGGCAAATTTAGGAATGTCGGTTTCAAATCTGGGCAAGCCTTCCACAGTTTTTACTATATTTTTTACAGGAACCTTGCTGTGCAGACTTCTTATTATCTTAATATCAAAAGCTCTTGCTGCTTCTTCAATTCCTGATGAGTCAAAATCGTTTTCTAAATCTATGTAAGAAAAATTTTTTATCGGATCTGAGTTTGCGAAGGCAAGGCCTCGAGCGAATATTGTCATTCGAGCACCTTCTCCTCCGGTAAAGTTTCCTCCATCCGATTTACGTCTTACGGTTAAAATACATGGAATTCCTGCTCTTTCCGGAAATTTTCGTAAATAGAGTATTTCGCTTTGATTTAGATAATCTACGCGAAGCTCTGCAATATCGATAAATTTTTTATATTTTTCTAATGCGGAAAGATTTTTTTCGATTGTTTTTTCCGTTAAAACAAGACAGACCTTTGTAGACATAATCAGCTTTTTTTTCGGTCTTGGGTTACATAGCTTCCTTCAAACCCTTTGATTTCTTTTATTTTTTTAAGCCAATACTCGGCCTCGGTTTTGTTTTTAAAAGGTCCGACTCTGACGCGGTGTGTAAGACCTGTTGCAGTCTCCTTGGTAAAGATTTCAGCCTTCATGTGTTTTGCTGTAAGCTTATCCCTTGCAGCCTCGGCATTTAACCTGCTTGTCAAAGAAGCTGTTTGAACCCAGTATAGGGTGGAAACGGTTTTTTGAGCGGGGCTTTTTTTGACAGCCGGTTTTTCGGTTTTTGGAGGAGTCTTCTTTTCTGTTTTAGGTTTTTGAACCGTATTTGATGTAAGGCCTTTTATGGAAGCAACCCCTGTATTTTGATTTTTTGTCTCTGCAGCAGTTTCTTTTTTTTCGGATTCGGAAGGTTTCGTGCCGGCTTCCTCATTTGTGTTTAAGTTTTCAGCAAGATTGTCAGGTAAACTTGCCGTTTTTTCATCTTTTTGGCTATTGGTTAAATCACTCACGTTTATTGAGGTCTCTGCGGTTCCTGTTTGTCCTTCTCCGCTTACAACGGTTATATTGTTTGCGATATTTACAAGGGCAGGCGAATCCGATTCAAGCGGGGGAATTGATTCAGGATTCCGTGTCCACTGGAGCGGATCTACATTTGTATTTATCTTATCTGCTTCTATTCTGCCTAAGTCGGATATTTCAGCCGCTGTCATGGTGCTTTTATTGCGGAACGGAGCATATAGGTACAATCCGACCCCGAAGATAATCAAAGCAAACAACGAAAGAAAGAATACTATCCATAAAATTTTTTTCTGTTCCATAAAATAACCTCAAAAACCTCTTTTTTTGATTTCATGCAAAAGTTTTCTTTTTAAACTTGCAGGAGACCAAGAGTTCTTTACTACTATTGTATCGGCATTTAAAAAAAAGTATTGAGAAAAGAATTTCTTTTGTTTTGAAAATCTTAACCGAATATTTTTTAAAGGAAGCCTGTCCCTTTTTTTTGCCCTTATGAACCTTAAAATAAACGGAGCATCTATGTACAATATAAAACGGCATTCTTTTATAAGTTTCGTTTTATGAAGGGTAGGGGCGTTTAAAAGAATGGGCCTCTCAGGCCTTTCTGCAAAGGCTTTTTTTATCTCCTCCCTTATTTTTTCTTCAATTATGGGAAGAATAAAGTCTTCCTGTTTTTTTAATAGAGCTTCATCCGAAAATACCAAAAGTGCAAAGGCTTTTTTATCTATGCCTTTTTCCGTTTTTAAATCTATCCCCCGCTTTTCGGCTTCGGCCTGAAAGAGATTAAAAATTTCGTTTTCATACTCTACAAAGACCCTTCGTGAAACGGCATCAGCATCAATACAATAAAAGCCGTACTCCTCTAAGATAGAACTTGCCGTGTTTTTCCCTGAGCAGGAGGGGCCTGAAAGCCCTATCAAAATCGGTTGAGTTCCGGCCATTAGTGAAATTCTCCCCAGCTCATTCCGGATTCGATGCTGACCCTTAAGGGGACTGAAAGTTTGATTACGCCTTCCATTTTTTCTTTTACGATGGACATTACCTTTTCTTTTTCAGTTTCAGCAGCGTCTATTATAAGCTCATCGTGCACCTGTAAAACTATGGTCGCATCAAGTTTTTGCTTTTTTAAGGCCTTATCGACTTTAAGCATGGCAAGTTTTACTATGTCGGCGGCTGTGCCTTGAATGGGGGTGTTTACAGCAATGCGTTCAGCCCCTGCCTTTTCTATCTTGTTCTTGCTGTTTATAGCCGGAAGATAACGCCTTCTTCCCATAATTGTTTCAACATAGCCTCTTTTTTCGGCCTCTTGGCAGACTTGGGTCATAAAGCCTGACACTCCCGAATAGGTTGCAAAATAAGCCTTTATAAACTCGTCAGCCCTTTTGCGCGGAATTCTCAAAGAGGAGGCAAGGCGGAAGGCGCTCATGCCGTACATTACCCCGAAGTTTATGGTCTTTGCGATGCGCCTCATATCCTGTGTTACATCCTTCATGTCTACTGCGAAGATTAAACTTGCAGTTTTGGCATGAACGTCTATGCCCTTATTAAAGGCTTCCACAAGGTTGTGATCCTTTGAAAGATGGGCAAGGATTACAAGCTCAATCTGAGAGTAGTCGGCAGAGATAAGAACCCGCCCCTTTTCAGAGTGAAAGGCTTCCCTTATCCTCCGCCCCTCGTTTCCGCGTATGGGAATGTTTTGTAAGTTTGGGTCACGGCTTGAAAGGCGGCCTGTGGCGGTTCCGGTTTGAATAAAACTTGTGTGGATTCTTCCGTTTTTATCGGTCATCTTGGGAAGGGTGTCGGTGTATGTGGATTTCAGCTTTGCAAGAGCCCTGTAATCCAAGATTTTTGCAGGCACAGGGTCTTCGGAAGCAAGGCTTTCGAGTACCGAGGTATCGGTAGAGTAGCCCGTCTTAGTTTTTTTGCCGGGAGTGAGCTTTCTTTCTTCAAATAATACTTCTTGAAGCTGCTTGGGCGAAGCTATATTGAACTCATGGCCTACGAGTTTATAAATATCCTTTTCGCATTCTTCAAGTTCTTTTCCTAATTCTTTTGAATAAGCATTAAGTTCTTCTCCCTTTAAAAAGATGCCTTTTATTTCCATCTCGGTTAAAAGTTTTGTGATAGGCATTTCAAGGTCAAAAAAGAGCTTTTCCAGATTATTCTTTTTTAAGAGGGGTAAAAATTTATTATAAAACTTAAGTGTTATGTCCGCATCCTCTGCAGCATAGGGGCAGGCTTCCTTTAGCGGAATATCCGAAAAGTTTTGCCCGCTCTTTACAAGCTCCTTAAATCTTATCGTTCTTAAACTCAAAACACTTTCTGCAAGCTTATCCATTCCGTAAGAAGATCGGGCAGGATCCAAAAGCCATGCGGCTATCATTGTGTCAAAAAGATTTGCCGAAATGCCTTTTACAAGGTTTGAGCAAAGCGCCGCCTGAATGTCGAATTTTCCGTTATGCATTATGAGGGTCATCTTTGACTCAAATAGCTTTGATACGGCCTTTTGAGCATCCTTAAAGGCTATGAGCTTGGGTGCCTCTTCTCCAAGTTCGGGGCTCGGCGCCTTTAATGGAAAGTAATAAGCCTCTCCTTCTTTTAAAGCAAGGGAGAAGCCGCAGATTTCCGCATTTAGAGGATCTTCGCTTGTGGTTTCACAGTCATAGGCTGCAAGACCTTGTTTTACGGCCTCGTCTATGATTTTAAAAAGCTCTTCTGCCTCGTCCACAAGTTTGTAATCACCCTTGTTTTGAGGAAGGGAGATTTCTTCACCTGCACCTAATTCTTGCGGAAGCATCTCGAGAGGTGCTTTTTCGGTAATAATTTTTTCGGAATAGAGCTTTGCAATATTGGGAAGCTCTTCGTTTATAAAAAGACGGGCGGCTGCTTCATAGTCCATTTGGGAAGTAGAGTAGGTGTTTAAATCTTTTTCGATAGGAACATCGAAGCGGAGTTTTATGAGATCTTTAGAAAAATAAGCCGCTTCCTTTCCTGTTTCTATCTTTGTTTTTAAGGCTCCTTTTAAGTTTTCTGTATTTGCATAAATGCCGTCGAGGGTTTTGTACTCTTCGAGGAGCTTTACGGCCGTTTTCGGACCTACCCCCTTTACTCCGGGAACATTGTCGGCCGCGTCGCCTATAAGGGAGAGGAGGTCTAACATTCCGCCGGGATAAACTCCCCATTCTTCTTTTACGTTTTCGGCTCCGAAGCCTTCCCAAGCCTTAATCTTCCCCGGCTTTAACATGGTTGTGGTTTTTGAAACCAGCTGCATTAAGTCCTTATCGCCCGAAATAATCACACATTCACGCCCTTCCTTTTCTGCGAGGGCTGATATTGAAGCGATTACATCATCTGCCTCAAAGCCGTTACAGCGGACTGCGGGAATTTTAAAGATTTTTAAAATTTCTTCTATTTTGTCGATTTGAGCATGGAGGTCATCGGGCGTTTTATCCCTTGTGGCCTTGTATTCTTTGTACATCTCGTGCCTAAATGTGGGCGTAAGGGAATCTAGGGCTGTAACAAATAGTTTAGGATTGTATTCGGTAAATATGGAATGAAGGCTTTTAAAAAAGCCGAATATAGCCGAAACGTTTTCGCCCTTACTGTTTGTAAGAGGTCTTGAAATAAAGGCAAAATAAGAGCGGTAAATAAGAGCGTAGGCATCCAAAACATAGATTGTATCTTTCATAAATTAAGACCTCCGTTAGAGGGGAATTATACTATGTAAGAGCCATTAAATGCAAGCTGTATTGTTTTTTTTATATTTTTGTGCTATTATGATAAAGGTTGTTTTTATAGATAAAAAAATATCAGTCTTAGAGGTTTTTATGAAAAGGAAATTATTGTTTGCTTTATTGCTCGTTTTGACTCTTGCTTCTTGTTCTTTGTTTTTTCAAGAAGAATACGGAACCGTTACGATAGATTTAGAAGGCGGTAATGCCCGTTCTATAAATTCTTCTACGGGGCTTCCTAATCTTTCGGATTCCGAATTGGAAATAGAAATAACGGGTGACGGGCAAGGTACTCTTTACAAAAAAATCCTTGCTTCGGAGCCTAAGTTTTTTCAAGCTAATTTTCCTATAGGAGCAAGGCTGGAAATAAGCATAAAATTAAATGGTCCATCTTCTTCTTGGTCGGCTAATGCAAAGCACACAGTGAAGGAAGGCAATAACGATATACTGCTTCTTTTAAATAAAAATGCCTCAGCCTTGGCAAACGTGGGCTTTTCGACGAAGGCTGCGGCAAATACATATGAATTTAATATAGCCGGAAAAACAATTGATATTAGCTCAAATCCACTGCCTCTTTTTACCAGAGACAGCCGAGGCCGCCTATACATTGCCTATAAAGAAAGCTCCGGTTGGAGGCTGAACCGCTATGAAAGCGACGGAACACCGAATAATTTTGTCTCCGGTTCTCAGATATTATCTACGATTACCTCTGTCTCAAGTGTAAAACTCGCCTCCGATCCCATAACCGGAAAGGTTTATGCAGCAGCAAATTCAAAGCTATATCTTATAAAAGATGACGGTTCGACAATTGAAACACAGTTCGGAGTAGCCGCCATCCCTGAGGGCCTTATTGCTGTTTATAATAATAACTTATTTGTATTAGATTTAACTCCTGCTGCTCCTAATAATAATTTAAAAATGTTTAATATCACAGAAGGAGGAAGCGGTCTTGCACTTACAGAAGTCGGTACTGTTTCCGTATCAAAAGAACAAATAACTGTATCAGGGACACAAATTCAGGTAGATTTTAAGGATATCCTTGTAAAAAACGATAAGATATATATCCTCTTTGCAAAAAATAGTCTGCCTTCGGGAACTCCTCTGGCTCATTATTACTCCTTAGGCGGTATGCTTGAATATACATACAATGCTTCGGGGGCTTCTTGCCGGGTTTCAAAAATACGGGTTTAACGGTACTGTAACGGCTGATTCTTCCGGTATCGTTACTGCCGGTGAATCTAACTTTTATGGTGCAGTCTCTTTTATCGGCTATGATGAGCAAAACATCTACATTGCCGATGACGGCTGCACATTAAAAAAAGAAAGCAATAATATAAAAATAGATAAAAACGTAAACCGCATATTTTCGTTTAATACCTCAACCAAGGCCCTTTATTCTTACGCAACCGAAAATAAATGGTTTAAGGAATACGAAGAAACCGCCACACCTTCTCCCGGTACGGGCAAGGTCTTATTGTGGGAGAAGAATACTGATTCAGGCGCTCAAGGCTTTAAATTCTATCTTGTTGATGAAGATAAAGTTAACAACCAATTGCCAAATACTCCTTTCCTTCAAGACGGAGGTTCTGATTACCCGACAGATGTATTTTGTTATGATCAAGAAGGGAACCTCTATGTAGTTTGGTTTGATTATCCAAGTTATTTTGTAAGAAGATATGAAAAATCTAAGGGTTACAGTACGGCTGACACCAAAGAAAATCAACAAAAGATGGTAAATAATTCCGGAAGTACATCTCTTTCTGCTTCTGAAAAACCGACAGCTATTGCTGTTGATGTTTCAGATAACGAAAAGGGGTACTTGTATTATAGCTATGAAACGGGTGAGAAAGTTATAATAAGGAATAGATGGTTTAAATCTAGCGGTTTTAAGACAGGCTCATATCTTAATAAACACACATTGAATAACCTTTCTGGAGCTAATGATTCTAAAATTACTTCTATGACTGTAAATAATGACGGTTTATTTGTTGCTCAAAAAAACGAATATACTAGTCCAAAAAAATTTAAAAATGTTATACATAAATACTCAAATTTTGACCACTCAAACACTGATTATATAGGTGATACATCAAGTCCTATACTGCATGGCACCGGTAATAATTATGTTGATGAAAATATTTTTGCAATGCAGATAATAAATGGTGTACTATATTATACAGTTATTAAGCAAGATGGACAGTTGGAAAATCAAAATACAAACATTGTAAAAACATCAGCTAAGTTAGTAAAAAGCAGCAATTCATTAAATAGCGCAATGAATTATCAGTCTTTTGACACTGTATGGTCTACCCAATCTTCTTCTACTGACGGCTACGCCCCATACAGGTTCATAGGTACGGTTCCCAATAAACTCATAATCGCCTCCGACGGTTATTATGGGGATAAGAACAGTACCGGTGATAAAGCTCAAAATAAAAACAAGGTCTTGACCTTTGATATCAATACGACTTCAACTATTTGGACTGTTACACATAAAGATACCGATGCAACATTTTCACGGGAGTTGACCCATGATACCACAAATGGCTTTAAGTGGGAGTAAATAAAATTAAACCGCAAAGGTAAATTCAGCTAAGACTGCATAAAAAATTGCGGTCTTAGCCTTCCTTGCGGTTAAATTCTATCTTTCCTAAAATTTGAGCTAGATATTGTAACTTCAAAACAATATTGCCTTGCTTTTGTATGGACATTGGTGTATAATATAGGTGTTTAATAACTTTGGAGGGCAAATGGCAAAAACAGCAAATCTTTATGCAAGAATTGAACCTGACGTAAAAGAACAGGCTGAAATTATTTTAGATTCCCTTGGAATTCCTGCATCAAATGCGATAAGTATGTTTTATAAACAAATTATTTTAAACAGGGGCATTCCTTTTGAGCTAAAACTTCCGGCAAAGCCTCCTATTATTTTAGAAGATTTAACTGAAGAAGGCTTGAATAGAGAGCTTATGAAAGGCTACTCCGATATAACTAATGGAAATAAAAAAGCAGCTGAGGCGGTTTTTGATAAGATTCAAAAAGATTATTGTATATGACATATAAAATCGAAATTTCAGGTCATGCAGAATCCGATTTAAAAGATATTTATGAATATATTGCCTTGAAGTTGTTTTCACCTAAAGCTGCAGCTCGGCAATTAATGAGGCTAAAAGCCGGTATCATGAGTCTTGATCAGATGCCTAAGCGATATAAAGCCTATCAAAAGGAACCGTGGTATAGTAAGGGCTTGCGTGTTATGCCCGTTGATAAATTTTTAGTTTTTTATATACCATCGGAAGCCGATAAAAAAGTTTATATTATTCGTGTAATATATGGCGGAAGAAATATTGAAAAAGAATTGAACAATTGACAAAAATCAATTTAGCATTTGTCCTTCTACCTTCCCCAAGATTGACTTATTCTTTTTATATTGATATAATCTTGTTATATTAAAATTTAAGGGGTATCTATGCAAATAAAACGAGAAGCGGTTTGCGGAACACTCCAATCAAATGATTGCCTTGTCCGTATTGTTCCTTCCGAAAAACTTGAACTTGACTTAAAAAGCTCTGTTTTAAACGAATTCGGTGCACAAATTAAAAAAACGGTGCAGGAAGTATTGGATGAGTTTGAAGTAAAAAATGCCAAACTCTTTATCGAAGACAAGGGCGCCTTAGATTGTACAATCAAGGCCCGTGTAGAAACAGCATTGAGGCGCGCAAATGAAGAATAGAAGAAGTATGCTCTTTATGCCCGGTAATAATCCGGGAATGTTGGTATCGGCCGATATTTTGGGCGCCGACTCCATAATTTACGATTTGGAAGATGCAGTCTCTCTTGATGAAAAAGACTCGGCGAGAACATTGGTTCGGAATGCTCTTTCCTTTTTAAAGTTTACCCACTCCGAAATCACAGTCAGAATAAACCCCATCGACTCCCCTTATTGGGAAAAGGACTTGGAGGCAATTATTCCCGTTCTTCCGGACGGAATCGTAATTCCGAAAGCCTCTGTCGATGCAGTTCACTCTGTCGAACAAAAAATAAACGAGATAAAAAGTGAGCATAAGATAACTAAAGATTTCAGCTTTCTTATGCTTGTAGAATCTGCCCGCGGAATTATGGATGTAAATTCTATCGCAAAGGCATCGCCCCTAATTCAAGGTCTTCTTTTAGGCGGTGAAGACTACTCCGTAGATATGGGAATTCAGCGCACCCGTCTTTCAAAAGAACTTGAATATGCCCGCTTTAGTTTGACGACTGCCGCCCATGCCTACGGCTTGGATTCCCTCGACACCCCTTTTACGGATGTAGAAGACTTTGAGGGTCTAAGGCTGGATACGGCCTTTAGTAAGAGCATAGGCTTTTCGGGCCGCTTGGTTATAAATCCCCGTCAGGTCGAAGAGATACATAAAATATTTTCTCCTTCCGCTGCCGAAATTGAAAGAGCCCAAGCTATTTTACAGGCAGCAGAAGAAGCCAAACAAAAGGGCTTAGGCGTATTCAGCTTTAAGGGAAAAATGGTTGACTTACCGGTTATCAAGAGGGCTCAGGCTCTTTATGATTCTGCCAAAAACTGGGGCTTGATAAAATAGGGAGGTAAGGATATGAATAACATACTTGGAAGAGAAGGCTTGGACAATCCTTTTAAGGGAGCCTTTGTAAATAAAAAAAATGCAAAATACGAGCTTACAAAAAATGTAAAGCCCGCTTTCGGGAAAACATTAGCCCAAGCCCTTGATGAACTTAAACTCCATGACGGAATGGTTATAAGTTTTCATCATCACCTTAGAAACGGCGACTATGTTCTTGATATGGTAATGAGGGAAATCCAAAAAAGAGGAATCAAAGATTTAACCGTAATGGCTTCTTCAATTTTCCCCTGCCATGAAATTTTGGTTGAACTTATGGAAGACGGAACGGTTACTCAGCTTATGACTTCTTATATGTCAGGCCCCGTTGCCAAGGCTGTAAGTTACGGTAAGTGTAAAAAGCCCGTAATTATGACGACACACGGAGGCCGCCCCAGAATGATTTTAGAAAAAGAGGTTACCATAGATGCTGCCTTTTTGGCATCTCCTTGTGTAGACGATCAAGGAAATATTTCGGGCTCTGAAGGAAAGTCGTTTTGCGGCTCCCTGGGTTATGCCGCAGCCGATGCTCAGATGGCAAAAAAGACTATAGCCGTTACCGATACAAGGGTTTCAAAGGTTAAAAGGCCCGACATTGAAGGCCGCTTTGTAGACATGGTTGTTGAGGTAGACAGGATAGGAGACCCTGCAGGTATTGTAAGCGGAACAACTCAGATTACAAAGGATCCTATCGGCTTGAAAATAGCCCGCGACTGCCGCACCTTGATTGAACATTCGGGGCTTTTTAAAAACGGATTCAGTATGCAGACAGGGGCAGGCGGTATTTCTCTTGCAGTTGCAGATGAAATGCACCGGGCCATGAAAGAAAAAAATATAAAGGGAAGTTTCGGCTGCGGCGGAATTACAGGCTATTTTGTAAAGATGCTTGAAGAAGGGCTTTTTGAAAACCTTTACGATGTTCAGTGCTTCGATCTTTCAGCCGTAGATTCTACCGAAAAAAATACAAATCATCACAAGATTTCGGCCGACCTTTATGCAAATCCCAATAATCCAGATCATGTTGCAGGAAAGCTTGATGTCGTTATCCTCGGTGCGAGCGAAATAGACTTGGACTATAACGTAAACGTAACTACAGGTTCTGACGGTATAATATTGGGAGGTTCGGGCGGACATGCCGATACGGCAGCCGGAGCTAAGCTTTCGATAATAGTTTCAAAGCTATTTAATGCCCGCATTTCTTGCCTTGTAGACAAGGTACGCACGGTAACCACTCCCGGAGAAACAATCGATGTTTTTGTTACAGATAGAGGTATTGCAATTAATCCGCGCCATGCAGATTTAATCAAAAAACTAAAATCCGAAACAAACCTTGAAATTAAAACTATCGAAGAATTAAAGGAAATTGCAGAATCCTTTACAGGCAAGCCTCAAGTTAAGCCCCGCTCTGCTGAGGTAGTGGGAATAAGCACCTACCGCGACGGCACTGTTTTGGACGTAATAAACAAGGCTTAAGCTAAAAATTCTTCCTATTGACTTTTTTGTTGATTTTTGGTAAAGTTTCTTTATCAAAAATCAACATGCCAACTTAGCTCACCCGGCAGAGCAGCACCCTCGTAACGTGCAGGTACTCGGTTCAAGTCCGAGAGTTGGCTTTTTTTTCTTTTAAAATAGTTTTTTCTTTCTATATAAGTACTCATCATTAGCTTGAATCATTGGAAATTTTTAAAGAAACTGCAAGGAGCGCGGAGGGGAATATTTAAAGTGATTTAAAAATCCCTGATTATATTCGTAAAATTTAAATTTTAAAAAAAAACTTGACAGGAAAACTTCGCAATGGTATAATTAAATCGTAGTAAAACTACGATTATGTTCAAAACCATAAACTGGAGTAGCGGTGTGGATATTTATGATACGGATATTTTTTTGCTTATAAAAACTAATTATGCCATTTTGAGTAAAGGACAAAAACAGGTTGCCGATTATGTTTTACAAAACACGTCAACTGTTATGCTTTCTTCTATAGCTGCTTTGGCAAAAGAATGCAAGGTTAGCGAAGCAACCATAATGAGGTTTTTAAGAAAAATCGGCTATCATTCTTATCAAGTTTTCCGAGTTAAACTAGCTCAAATTTACAGCGGAAAACATAATAATCTTTATAATGAAGAAATTCAAAATGAAGACAGCAGCGAAACCGTTATAAAAAAAGTTATTGCAGATATCGGAACTGCAATTCAACAATTACTTACACTTAATAGTACTTCTCTTTATCTTGAAGCGGTAGATGCCATATTAAAAGCAAAAAAAATATGTATATTTGGAGCAGGTTCTTCGGGTTATGTGGCCGGGGACTTGTATCACAAATTGCTAAGATTCGGTTTAAATGCCGTAACAAGTGAGGACTCTCATATACAGGCAATTCATTGTGTTCATATAGATAAAAACGATTTACTGATTTTGATATCCCACTCCGGAGAAACCCTTTCGTTAATCGACTGTTTGCAAAACGCAAGCCGTTTAGGTGCAAAGGTAATGTCAATAACAAGTTTTCCTAACAGCAGTTTGGCAAATAAAAGTGATTTAACTCTTCTTAGTTGTTCCAATGAAACGAAATTTAGACCGGATGCTCAAAAAAGTAGAATTCTACAAGTGGTTATTACCGATATTTTGACGGTATTTATTGCTGCAAGGTTAAAAGAACAGGGAAAAAAGAATATATATGGTTCACAATTGGCTGTTGCCAAAATGAAGAAATAGCTGAGGTAAACTGTTAAAACAGTTTTAAAAATATTTTGAAAGGAGAAGAAGATGGCTAAGATGATTAAAAAAATTGCGATATTGGGAGATGCAATGATTCCCAATCCTCTGTTTGAAGCTGCATACAATAAGATTCTAAAATCTTATTGTAAGGAAGTTGTTTATGGGGAGTATGAAAGCGTTTGGGCAAATCTACAAGACAGAAGACTTAAGGTCGAACAAAATGGGCCCGAAATCGAAGAGGTCGATCCTGTATTGGCTTCAGGCGGGAAAGCTAATGACAGCGAGATGGTGTTGGGGCTTTTTCAGCCTATGAGTAAAAAAATGATGGATCAAATGCCTAGTTTAAAAATTATAGGAGTTTGCCGTGCCGGAGTTGAAAATGTCAATGTAGAAGCTGCTACAAAAAAGGGAGTTCTTGTTTTCAATGTTCAAGGCCGAAATGCTGAGGCTGTAAGCGATTTTACGATTGGATTGATATTAAGTGAAATACGAAATATCGCCAGAGCTCATTTTTCTATTAAAAATAAAGAATGGAGAAAGGTTTTTTCTAATTCAGATAACGTGATGGAGTTAAAAGGAAAAACTATCGGCTTGATCGGATTCGGTTATATCGGTCAGCTTGTGGCAAAAAAATTATCAGGCTTTGATGTAAATGTAATTGCTTACGATCCCTATATCAAAGAAGAAGTTGCAAAAAAACTCGGAGTAAAATTAGTCGAAAAAGAAGAACTTTTTAAAACTTCGGATATAGTTTCTGTTCATGCCAGGTTATTACCTTCCACAAAAGGTATAATTGACAAAAAAAGCATAGATTCTATGAAGAAAACGGCCATCTTTATTAATACCGCTCGTTCAGGCTTGGTTGATTATGATGCCTTAGCCCTTGCTCTTAAAGAAAAGCGAATTTTAGGGGCTGCATTGGATGTTTTTGAATCCGAGCCTCTTGAGGAAAATAATCCTTTAATAGAGCTTGATAATGTTACATTAACTACACATATAGCCGGAACTACCAGTGAAGTTTTAGCAAACAGTCCCGGTTTGTTAATGAACGATATTAAAAATATATTGGAAGGAGGTAATAGTAATTTTATTGTTAATCCTGAAGTTTTGGACAATGCTGAATTTAAAGCTTGGTTAAAAAATTAAGAGGATTAAGAAGGTGTGTTAAATCTTATGTGTCAAAAATATATACTAAGATTTAATTTAAAAACGAATAACCTTTTCCCTTACTGTGTGCGTTTTGTAAGGGAAAAGGCACAATACTCATAATTTTCAAGAGGAGAAAAAAATGGTATCAGGAACATTATTGTTATTAATTTTTTTATTGTCAATAGGGCTTATTTTATTGTCTATTATCAAATTTAAATTAAATCCGTTCATTACATTATTGGTTGCCGGAATTTTAACGGGACTGATGGTTAGGATGCCTATGGGACAAATTCCAAAGGTTCTTTCGAGCGGGTTTGGCGGCACTTTAGGCGGAATAGGTATAATTATTGGTCTCGGTGTTGTATTGGGACAGTTACTTGCCGAGGCAAATGCTACAGATCAAATTGCCGATTCTTTGTTAAAAAAGACAGGCAATAAAAAAGCTCCTTTAGCAATGAATATAGCAGGCTTTTTGATTTCGATTCCGGTATTTTTTGATGCGGCCTTCGTTATTTTTGCGCCGCTTATTAAACAGCTGTCAAGAAAAACAAAGATGCCGTATATTACCTATCTTACATCCTTGGTTATCGGTTTAATTGTAACCCATGCACTAGTAATACCTACTCCCGGACCTGTTGCTGTTGCTAATGCCATGGGTGCGGACTTCGGAATATTTTTATTATATTCTCTTTTGGTGTCCATTCCGGCTGCTTTGGTCGGCGGATATTTTTTCGGTTCTTTCCTCGGAAAGAAAAACCCTGCAGTTGCAGAGCTGTCAACTGAAGAAGAAAAATATGAATCCCATGCCGATAATCGTCCCGGTATAGGTTTATCTTTGACAGTCTTGTTGCTCCCCGTAGTTTTGATTCTTTTAGGTTCCATTTTATCATTGGTAATAAAAGGAGATAGCGCTTTTAAGTCTTTTTGGACTTTTGTAGGTGATAAGAATATTGCTTTAACGATAGCCGTCCTTTTTGCCATGATTGTTTTAAAGCCTTATATAAAAAGGAGTATTACAGACGTATTTATAACAGCTATAGCACAGGCCGGTATGATTTTTATGATAACAGGAGCCGGCGGAGCTTATGGTAATATGATTAAGGCTACCGGTATTGGAGATTTCTTGGTAGGAGCTTTCCAAGATGTAAGAATGCCCATGATTCTTTTAGGATTTTTGTTAAGCCAGATTTTGCGGGCTGCAACAGGTTCAACTACCGTTGCCCTTGTTACAACTTCTGGAATTTTAGGTTCTGTGGCAGCAGAAATGGGCTTGTCGCCGATCCTGATAGGTCTTGCTATTTGTGCCGGAGGTATAGGATTATCACTTCCCAACGACAGCGGATTCTGGGTTGTATCTCGATATGGAAATTTATCTGTACCGAATACAATGAAGGCTTGGACTTTGGCAGGAACCATTGCAGGCGTAACGGGATTAATCTGTGTAATTATTTTAAGCTTTATTCCTCTGCCTGGTTTGATGTAAACCCTTAATTTAGCTGCAACAAAAGTTTATTACTTCTGTTGCAGCTTTTTAGACAATGCGTAATACTACGTTTTTACCTTGGATTATAATATGGAAAAAATAGAAACAATTGTGGCTTTGGATATCGGAACATCCAGCATTCGAGCTATACTTTATAACCTTGCAGGTGAAGAACTTTTTTCCTCGCAGGTAAAATATAGCCCCGTTTTTTATAACGATGGGCGTGTAAGACAAAGCCCTACCAGCTGGGGCTTGTCTTTGATGCTTGTTTTGGGCAAATGTGCTCAAATTATAAATGAAAATCATTATAAGAATCTCGCTATCGCCGTTACTGCACAAAGAGCTTCGGTTCTATGTATGGATGAAAAAAATAATGTTATGGGCGATGTTCTTATGTGGCAGGAAAAAACCGCTTATGCGGAAACTGATAAGATAATAAAGGAAATTTCTGAAGCCGATATATATAAAATTACGGGTCTCAGAGCCGATTCTTATTTTTCAATGCCGAAAATCCTTTGGTTAAAACATCACGAGCCTGATATTTTTTATAATACCTATAAATTTTTAGGTATTCAAGATTATGTTATTTTCCAACTGACCGGAAAATATATAACGGATCATTCTCAGGCATGCCGCACTATGATGATGGATATAAAAACTTGTGAATGGAATGAAGACCTTTTAAAGATCGCCTGTATCAGCAAGGATAAATTGCCTGAACTGGTTTCTCCCGGAAACGTTGTAGGAAAAATTAGTATTGATACGGCTATGATGACCGGGTTAAATCCCGAAACAGCCGTTGTAATTGTAGGCGGAGATCAGCAAACAGCAGCTATAGGTATGGGAGTTATCAATGAAGGCTCTATAGAGGCAAATACGGGAACAGGCGCTTTTCTAATAACCCATACCGATAAGCCCGTTTTTCATCCTGAGCGTAAAACACTTTGCTCAGCCTCCGTTATAAAAGGTAAGTGGGTTGTAGAAGCCGGAATTCTCACAGGAGGAGCCTTGTATCATTGGTTTGGTAAAGAATTTGTACATAGTGAAGCAGCTTCTCCAACAATGGTAGATTATCCGACCTTGGATAATTTGGTCAAAAGTTCACCTGCAGGAGCAAACGGTATTGTTGCCTTACCTCATTTTAAAGGAGCTGCTGCACCTTTTTGGGATCCATATGCAAAAGGCGTTTTTTTTAATTTGACATTAGCCAATACAAGGGCCGATATGGCAAGAGCCTTACTTGAATCTGTGGTTCTGGATATGGGTGAAAATCTTAATCTTATTCAAAGTTTAGTATCTTCAAAATTCCGTGAGGTTATTGTTGCAGGAGGTTTAACTACACTTGATATATACAATCAAATTCAAGCGGATGTATTTAATCTCCCGGTAAGGATGCCGCCGACGGTGGAGGCTACAGCAAAAGGAGCTTTAATTTGTGCAATGGTAGCTTTAGGTATAGAAAAAGATCACATAAGTGCTTTTTCAAGAGTGGGGAGTGTGAATGAAAAAATTTTTAATCCTATTAAAAATAATGTTACACTTTACGAAAAAACTTTTGAATTCAGAGATAAGCTCTATAACACATTGGAAAATGGGAATATGTATAAAGAATCTTTTGATTATAATAATTATTTAAGAGATTTAATAAAAAACGATGGATAAAATATTTTTATGGGGGTATTCAATGATAACTAATTTAAAAAAATTGCTTTTAAACAGCAAAGGCGGAATTGCTTCTTTTAATACTGTTGATTTAGAAATGGCAAAAGGCTGTATCTTGGCCGCGGAAGAGCTTGATCGGCCTATTGTTATGGGTGTCGCATCAAGACATTGGGAAATCTTGGGAGGAAAAATCTTTTTGGCCTCCTTATTGGCTATGGTAAAAGAAGCTAAAGTTCCTATTGCATTGCATTTGGATCATGCTAAACCGGACCAACTCGATATGATTAAAGAAGCTATAGAAGGCGGTATGACTTCCATTATGATTGACGGGTCTACCTTGCCTCTGAAGGAAAATATAGAAATTACAAAAAAAGTTATAGAAATTTGCCATCCTTTGGATATCAGTGTAGAAGCTGAATTAGGAGCTATCATTGGAGATGAAGGAATTGCCAATTTGGTTGACTCATCCAAAACAAAAAAATATACCGATCCTAAGGATGCTGAATTTTTTTGTCAAGAAACAGGAGTTGAGGCACTTGCAATTGCAGTAGGCACAGCTCATGGATTGTATAAGGATCCCCCTAAGCTACAGCTTGAGTTAATTTCTGAAATACATTCTGTAGTTGGAGAAACTTTTTTAGTTTTACATGGGGCAACCGGTATACCGGATGAAGCCATAAAAGAGTCTGTAAAAAGGGGAATTAGAAAAATTAATTTCTTTTCCGGTCTTTTGCAGGAATCAATGAATACCGTCCGTTTAGTTGAAGATGGAGATAATGATTATGTAAAATTGAGAAAGGCTATTAGAGAGACTTGCAAAAATACGGCTAAAGAAATTATTGCTCTTTACAATTGCTGATTATAAGCCGGTCTTTGTAATCATTTAAGGTTTATGGAGGTATCTATGAAAAGAAGTTCTTTTAGTTTCATTATTTTATCATTTGTTTTAATTTTATTATCTTGTGTGAGCAATAATGGGAAAATAATTAATGAGGAATTAAAGCCGAATAATTTAGTATTTGAAGCAAAACAGATAACCGAATTTAAGAGTGGTAAAACTCTTACTTATAAGTACTATTGTCCTAAGACTGAAAAAGACAAAAAGAAAACTTATCCATTGGTTGTAATGGCAGGAAATTTTTTTGATGACTATCTGATTGATGAACTTACAAAAAAAATTAACGGCAAAAAGGAAAATGTCAGTTATATTTTACTGGAAAATACTGACCCTAATTCTTTAATTGCTGTTATAAATGATTTTAGATCTATGAACTATCCTATTACGGATGATATGATTTACCTTATTGTAAATAATACAAATACCAAATTTATTCCAAAAATAAAGCTTAATTATGAAGCCTTATTTGCCAATATAATTATTTTAGATATTACAAAAATTGAAGAATCCATTGATAAATTATTGGCTATAAGACGAGGTATTATTTATAATGCAGTCTTAAAATCGCAAAATATTTTATCTTCTGATGAAGATTCTAAATTGGCTGTTGACGGTAAATCAGATACCATTTGGACCGATAGTAAAAAAAGTCTGGAAATCGTTTTTGGGTTTGATAAGATCATGAAGATCAGCCGATACAGAATCGATAGTATGCAGCCTATGGGAGCTATAAAATTTGAAGTGTTTATTGGCAATAAATGGCAAACAGCAGATAATTATACTAATAATACAACAAATGTAATTGATCGCTGTGTACCAACAATCGAAGCCGATAAAGTTAGATTGGTATTTACAAATAAAGAGCTTGCCATAAAAGAAATAGAAATTTTTGCAGAATACAAAATAACGGAAAAATATAAAGTTTCAGAATTTAATTATAAGGGCGTAAAATTACCATACAGACTCTTTATACCGCAAACATTAAAACAGCATACTAACATTCCTTTGGTGGTCTTTTTACATGGAAGCGGTCAAAGAGGCTCTGATAATAGGCAGACTTTAGGTGTAACTAAGGCTGAAGGAGCTCTTATTTGGGCTTATCCTGAAAACCAGAAAAACTATCCCTGCGTAGTTTTGGTTCCGCAAATAGATAAAAACCAACTATGGAGAGATAAAGACGTTATGGATGCTTTCTTTAAATTAGTAGAAGACTTGCAAAAAACTTATCCTAACATAGACAAAGATAGGATTTACGGCACGGGCTTATCAATCGGAGCAGAAGGGTTGGCAAATATGTCAATTGTAAAGCCCGATTTTTTTGCGGCCATGCTACTTGTTGCCGGAGGTCCAAATAATCCGGTGGGAGGCGGTCCTGCTGTAGAAGAAACTGTTGTACCTAATGTTGCCAAATTTGCTAATATCCCGATGTGGGAAATGCAGGCATTTGATGATAATATCAGAAGTATAAACTTGACTACTAAAATGATAAATGCCTATAGAGACCTAGGTTTTAATCCTAAATTTACGGTTTATCTTCCGGGAGAGACTCATAAAGCCGCAACTAATGCTCATAGTTCTTGGTTGTTGGCATATAAGGATAACAGGATCTTTTCTTGGCTCTTTAAACAAAATAAAAATAACAGGCTTGCTCCTTTTCCCCAAGCTGTAAGCCGCATTCCTCAACTTACTGATGAGGATATATTAAAATTAGCAGAGCCGGGTAAGAATTATGTAGACTTTGATAAAGTTTTTAAATAATAAGGGAAAAGTCCAGTGAATATAAATTATCGTCTTTCAAAGCAAAACTCCCCTTGCTTTTATTAAGGTCATCGTGTATACTTTAGTGAGATAAAAATATAATGCTTAAAGATTTTAGGCTGTTTTAGGGAGATTAGTATGTATGATTTAATTGTTTTGGGCGGAGGCCCGGGCGGTTATGTTGCTGCCATAAAAGCAGGGAGGGCAGGGTTAAAAACCGCTCTTATCGAAAAAAACAGGCTGGGAGGAACCTGTCTAAATAAGGGCTGTATTCCTACAAAATACCTTCTTCATACAGCCGAAGTATTCGGCAGCTTTGCCGAAAACGACCTGGGTCTTTCAGGTGAAAACTTAAAATACGACATAAACTCCATCTACGAGAAAAAAAATGCCGTTATCGATAAACTTGTAGGCGGAATTGAAAAAATAATTGAAAATGCGGGGGTTGATTTTTTTAATGCAGAAGGCAAAATCACTTCAAAATCTTCAGTAAATGTAGACGGAAAAGAACTTGAGTTTAAAAATCTTATAATCGCAACAGGCTCTTCCGTATTCGCTCCTCCCATAGCCGGAATCGAAACGGCTTTAACCTCAGACGATATTTTGGGAAAAGAACCGGTCGATTTTAAGAGCGTCATCATAATCGGAGGCGGCGTTATCGGTGTAGAATTCGCTACAATGTATGCCAATTTAGGAAAAGAAGTAACCATCGTAGAACTTGAAAAAACAATCCTACCTCCCTTTGACAGGGATATAGCCATGCAGCAAGCCCTTGTTCTAAAAAAGAAGGGTGTAAAGATAATAAACGGTGCCATGGTTACCAAAATCGAAAAAACAGGCTGTACCTTCACGCTTAAAGAAAAAGAAGAACATATTACAGCCGATGCCGTAATCGTATGTATCGGCCGAATTGCAGAAATAAAAGACATCGGCCTTGACTCTGCCGGAATTGATCATGATAAGAGAGGCATAATCACAGATGCCTGCATGAAAACAAATGTCGACGGTATCTATGCTATAGGAGATGCCGTAAAGGGAAACGTAATGCTTGCCCACAATGCCGAAAATCAGGGCCACCTTGTTGTCGAAAATATTGTAAACAATACCAAACATGAAAAGCAAGACGTTATTCCTTCCTGTGTATACTCCACACCTGAGATTGCAGGTGTAGGTCTTTCGGAAAAAGAGGCGGAAGCTAAGGGCATAGCCGTAAAAATCGGTAAGGTTCCCATGGGTTCAAACGGAAAATCGGTGCTTTCCGGCTTGGATGTAGGCTTTATTAAGGTTCTCTTTGATCAAGAAGACAGGCTTGTAGGCTGTCAGATGATGTGCGATTCGGCTACAGATATGATAGGTGCTATCGGAACTCTTGTAACAAACAAGGCAAAGAGGGAAAATATCTTAAAATCCATGTATCCTCATCCGACGGTAGTAGAAGCATTCTATGAGGCCGTAGAAGATGTCGAAAAGTCGGCTACACACATGATCTATAAAAAATAACCATAAGAGAGCTTTAAAAAACTTCAGTTTTTAAAAATAACCTGACGGCAAGGTTTTAAGAGCTTTGCCGTTTTTAATTTTTTAATTAAAGCAATATTTTTTTATATATTTTCCTATTGCTTTTCTTTTATATCTGGTATACAATATAACTGGTAATGGGTAATTATCAATTACAAATTACCAATCACAAATTAATAAATTTAGGAGGGATAAGATGAAAAGAACACCTTATTATGAAAGTTTGCTCGCCAAAGGCGGCAAGTTCGTTGAGTTCGGCGGATATGAAATGCCTATTCAATTCGCCGGTATTTTAAAGGAGCATCTTGCTGTACGCAACAATGTAGGACTTTTCGATGTTTCGCACATGGGAGAGTTCTATATTGAAGGAGATAATGCCGAAGCTGCCATAAATGCTCTTATTACAAACGACATTCGAGGAATGGCTGACGGAGATGTCCGCTATACTCTTATGTGTAATGAAAAGGGCGGAATTGTAGATGACTTCCTTGTTTACCGCTATAATCAAAAGAAATTCCTCTTGGTTGTAAATGCCGGAAACCATGACAAGGACTATGACTGGGTAAAAAAACATTTAGATAAGAGCGTTACCTTCACAGACCGCTCACCCGAAATTGCTCAGCTTGCAATTCAGGGACCCAAGGCTACCGCATTGGTAAAAAAGTTTATTGATGCTTCTGCAATGCCCTCCGCTTATTATACCTTTAAAACATTCCAGTGCCCCAAGGGAGAAGTAATCGTTTCTCAGACAGGTTATACCGGTGAAGACGGTTATGAAATCTACTGCCCCAAAGAATGGGCTATCGAACTTTTTAATCAGGTTATGAAGGCAGGAGAAGAGTTCGGAATCGAGCTTTGCGGCTTAGGCTGCCGGGACACATTGCGCCTTGAAGCCGGAATGCCCTTGTACGGCCATGAAATGACTGAAGAAACCTTGGCTACCGAAGTAACCTTAAAACCCTTTATCAAACTTGAAAAAGAAGACTTTATCGGCAAAAAAGCTCTCGAATCCAATGAAGCTAAAAAAATCCGAAAAGGCTTTAAGATGATTGACCGCGGTATTGCCCGAGATCACGACAAGGTATTCTTAGGAGACAAGGAAATCGGCTATGTCACTACAGGAACTTCTTCGCCCTCATTAAAAGTCGGTATCGGACACATGAGAATCGACCGAGGAATTAAGGATGAAGAAGTATTTATCGAAGTACGCGGTAAAAAGCTCAAGGCTAAAATTGTACCTACAAGCTTTTTAAAAGAAATTAAGGGTTAATTAAAAAGGTTTTATAAGTTTTTACCAAAAACTTAAAAATATAAAATAGGAGTTAGATATGGAAATTAAAGAAGATGTAAAGTATTTGGAATCACACGAATGGTTCAAAAAAGAAGGAAACATCGGTATCATCGGTATCAGCGATTATGCTCAAGGTGAAATGGGCGATGTCGTATTCATTGAGCTTCCTGAAGTAGGAGATGAAGTTACAGCCGACAAGGCCTGTGCTACAGTAGAATCGGTAAAGGCCGTTTTCGAAATCATCAGCCCCATGACGGGAAAAGTCGTTGAAATAAACGAAGACCTCTTGGATGCTCCCGAAAAAATCAATGAAGATGCTTTCGGTGCATGGTTCTTTAAGGTAGAACTTAAAGGAGAGTCTTCAAAATTGATGGATGCAGGTGCATACAAAGGTCTCTGCAAGTAGTATTTGTAAGTAGACTTGATAAACAGTAGGGCAAAAACTGCCTCGCTGTTTATCTTCAAGTTTTGCCTTATTTTAATTAGGAGGGTTTATGTCTAACTATATTCCTCACTCCGCTGAGGAAACAAAAGAGATGCTTGATCTCATCGGCGTAAAATCGATTGACGATTTATACGGCTTTGACTGCAAAGACTGTAAAACAGTTGATGTAGGCGAGGGAAAGACTCAAGCACAAGTCGAAAAGTTCTTTCAAAATTTAAGCAGTGAAAACACTGTTTTTAAATCCATATTACGGGGTGCCGGAGCTTATAACCACTATGCTCCCGCAGCTGTAAGGCACATGGCTTCCAGAGAGGAATTCTTAACAGCCTACACACCCTATCAGCCCGAAATGAATCAGGGCGAACTTCAAGCAGGTTTTGAATATCAGTCTATGATCTGCGAACTTACCGGAATGGATGTTTCCAATGCCAGCGTTTATGACGGAGGCACGGCTGTAGCCGATGCCATAGTTATGTCCCTTGGCCGAAAACAAAACAAGGTTTTAATTTCGGAATGTGTTGAACCCAGCTCAATCGAAATTGCTAAAACCTATCTAAGGCACAGCGGCGTAGAATTCGTAATGATTCCCCGTGACGGCTATAAAACCGATGTTTCAAAGATTAAAGGTCTTTTAGATGAAACAGTCGGAGCCGTTATTATGCAGCAGCCCAACCGCTTCGGTACAATCGAAGACTGTGAAGCTGTAGGAAAAATGGTAGAAGGCACCAAAACCCAGTTTGTAATGAGCTGCAATCCTATTTCTTTGGCAATCCTAAAAACGCCGAAAGAATGCGGTGCTTCAATTGCTTTGGGTGAAGGACAGGCTTTAGGTCTTCCTCTTGGAGCAGGCGGCCCCTATCTAGGCTTCCTTTCTACAATCGAAGACAATATGCGAAAAATCCCCGGAAGAATCATCGGACAGTCAACCGACCATGACGGAAGAAGAGCCTTTGTTTTAACTCTTCAAGCCCGCGAACAACATATCAGACGCGAAAAAGCAAGCTCCAGTATATGTTCCAATCAAGCGCTTTGTGCTTTAAGAGCTTCAATGTTTATGTCTGCCTATGGAAAAGAAGGATTAAAAACCGTTGCAAATGTTTCTTTAAGCAATGCGCACTACTTTGCCGATGAGCTTAAAAAAATCGGTTTAACCGTAAAAAATAACGGCGAGTTCTTCCACGAATTCGTAACGGACGGAAAGGGAAAGGCTGATGCAATTCTTTCAAACCTTGAAAAAAACGGTGTTTTAGGCGGTTTAAAGATTTGTGATGATGCTATTCTTTGGTGTACAACCGATGTTCTTTGCAAATGCGAACTTGACAAGGCCGTAAAAATTATTAAGGAGGTATTGTAATGAGCGAATTGATTTTTGAAAAATCCGTAAAGGGTCATAAATTTGCCGAAGCAAAATTAACCGTACCCGAATACAAACTTGATTCAAAATATTTAAGAGCAAGCGATGCAAAACTTCCTGAAGTTTCGGAACTTGAATTTGTCCGCCACTATATGGAATTAAGCAAGAGAACTCACGGCGTAGATAACGGCTTTTATCCCTTAGGTTCTTGTACAATGAAGTATAATCCTAAGCTCAATGAAGAAGTTGCCGCTCTTCCGAACTTTACCAATATTCACCCCTTGCAGCCTGAACACACAATGAAAGGCTGTGTTGAAGTTATGGGCGACTTAGGTAAAAAACTCGGTGAAATTACCGGTATGGATGCCTTCTCCCTCCAGCCCTCAGCAGGTGCTCACGGAGAATTCACAGCCCTTTTGGTAATCCGAGCCTATCACGAAAAACGCGGCGATCATGCCCGAAACAAGATTTTGGTTCCCGATTCGGCACACGGTACAAACCCTGCCAGTGCTGCAATGGTCGGATGCGAAATCGTAAACATTCCTTCAGATAAAGACGGAAACGTTGATATCGAAGAATTAAAAAAGACTGTAGGAAACGATACTGCAGCCCTCATGCTTACAAACCCGAACACCCTCGGTCTCTTTGAAACCCATATCAAAGAAATTGCCGAAATTGTTCACAATGCAGGCGGCTTATTGTACTATGACGGTGCTAACCTTAACGCAATTATGGGAAGAGTAAGACCCGGAGACATGGGTTACGATATAGTTCACTTGAACTTGCATAAAACATTCTCAACTCCCCACGGAGGCGGAGGTCCGGGAAGCGGCCCTATCGGTTGTAAAAAATTCCTCGAAGAATTCTTACCTGTTCCTGTAGTTACCGGTTCTGACGGCAGCTATAAGTTAGACTATAACCGCCCGAACTCAATCGGAAGGGTTAGAAACTTCTATGGAAACTTCCTCGTATTCTTGCGTGCCTATGCCTATATCTTAACTCTCGGAAGCGAGGGCATAAGGGAAAGTTCAGGCTATGCCGTCTTAAATGCAAACTATCTAAAGAAAAAGCTTGAAAAAGAATATGAAGTTGCCTTTGACAGAACCTGTATGCACGAGTTTGTTCTCACCCTTGACAAGATCAAGGAAGAGACAGGTGTAAGTGCCCTTGACATAGCTAAGGGCTTAATCGACGACGGTATCCATCCGCCGACGATGTACTTCCCGCTCATCGTACACGAAGCCTTGATGTTTGAACCTACGGAAACTGAAAGCAAGTCCACATTGGACTTTACAGCCGAAGTTATGATCAAACTCAAAAAAGAAGCTTATTCAAATCCCGAAAAGCTTCACGGCTATCCCTACACACGCCCCATCGGCCGCGTAGACGAAACAAAGGCAGCCCGAGAACCTGTTTTAAGGTACAAGGCTTGCTGCTGTGACTGTAAATAAACAGTATTGAAGCTTTATCCCCCTCTAAAACTGATGTTTTTAGAGGGGGATTTTTTTTTGCTAATAGGTTACGAGAACATAAATCATTGACACATAAATATGTTGACTTGACAAAATACTATTTTAATGTAGACTATAAATAAGGAAATATATCGATGGCTGTACTTTCATTAAACGAAATAAAACTAAGGGCACAACAATTTGTACTGAATTGGAAAGATAAGGCTGCAACCGCACGGGAAGAGGCGGATGCCCAAACATTTGAAAACGAATTCTTTGCAATCTTCGGCGTTCCGAGGAGTAAAATTGCCGTTTTTGAACAAAAGGTAAAACTGCAAGACGGCTCAAACGGTTATATAGACCTTTTTTGGAAAGGTTACATTCTTATCGAAATGAAAACGCCCGGTAAGGACAGAAAAAAAGCCTTTGAACAGGCAAAAACTTATGCCAATGCGCTAAGTAATTCCGATATGCCTAAGGGAATTCTTATTTGCGATTTTTGCAATTTTGATTATTGGGAGCCTCTAAAAACATCAGTTTTTAGAGGGTTTCCTTAAATTTAATTTGCGATGTTTTTCATAAGTCATTGATACATAAGGACTTATGATTAGAGATGCTCTTCACGAATTGAATGCTGCCCTGTATAAAAAAATTATCTTCATACTATAAAAGGCAATACTTTTGCATAAGACAGTTTTACCACCTTGACTTCTTCTTATTTTTGATAACAATGTTAGCATAAATTCTTTTATATAGGGAGAGATGTTGAAGTTTGCGGCTAAAACACTGCCATATAGAAAATATTTAAATTTTTTGTATAATATGTGTTATGAGTTCTATAGATATAGCTTTGATGTGCAGGGCATTGAGCGACAGTACCCGTTTGGAAATAATTCAGATGTTAAACGATGGGGAAAAATGTGCCTGCAAGATTTTGGAAAAATTTTCAATTACACAGCCGACCCTTTCGTATCACATGAAAATATTAACCGACTGCGGTCTTGTTCTCACTCGAAAAGAATCCAAATGGATTAATTATTCTCTCGACAAGAAAAAACTTAAAACATTTCAAAAAGAAATTAACGCCTTAACCGATAAAAAATAATGCACCGAGCTAATAACGCACTCTCTCCTTTTCATGTATTGATTTAACTTCTGAAAAACTTTAAAAAAAAGCAAAAATACATATTGACAAATATCTATATGTTTTGTATGTTATACATAGAGAAATATCTATGTATAAGGAGGTGTCGTATGAACACATTTTTGGAACTCGCCAAAAGCAGACATTCCGTGAGGAGTTATGAAAAGCGTGCTGTTGAGGCGGAAAAGCTTAACTGTATTTTGGAAGCGGGGCGTATTGCTCCTACGGCAGCGAATATGCAGCCCTGCCGTTTTCTTGTTTTAAATGACGAGGCGGCGATGAGTAAGCTGCAAAAAGCATGTACTCCGCACGGGGCACCGCTTGCCATTGTGGTATGCGCCGACAAAAAAGCGGTGTGGGTTCGCCCCTTTGACAAGGCGAGCATGACAGATATTGATGCGAGTATCGCTGCCGACCACATGATGATGTGCGCTCAAGACATGGGGCTTTCAAGCTGTTGGATTACTTATTTTAAGCCCGATGTAGTGCGTGCCGAATTCAATATCCCCGATGATTTGATTCCGGTAAACATTTTGGTTATCGGTTACGGAAAAGAAGCGGCAAAATCGCCTGACCGCTATGACGATGAGCGGAATCCGATGGACATGATAGTTCAATACTCATCATTTTAGAAAAACAAGATGATAGATGTTGAACTCGGTCCTATAAGACCACCGTCGGAACATCAAAGCCTCTTGTTGCGTTTGACAAGAGGCTGTTCTTGGAACAGATGTTTTTTTTGCGGATTGTATAAGGGAATGCGCTTTTCGGTGCGTTCTACCGAAGAGGTTATAGGCGATATAAAAAAATATGCTGCCTATTACGGGGAACGCGCAAGTTTTTTTAAATCCTGCTTTTTGCAGGACGGAGATGCCTTTAATATTCCCGCAAAGGATTTTCGGCTAGAATAGATGCCCTATTACGGCTACAATAGGGCACATGTTTCAGCACTACACGAGGCAGCCTCGTGAAATACCATAACAAATAGTAAGAAAAAGCTTTTATATGGGCATCTTTTATTTCTGCAGAGGGGGATATTCCCCGATTTTCCGTGGCGGGGAAAATAATGTATTTATGAATAGAAATATAACCACCAGGATATAATCAAAAGAGCCGCCATAATTGGTAAATAAAAATGACTTATTGTTGGCATAGTTTTTTTTGGAACTCTGATATTAGAAATATCCATTGAAAAATCTATGTCTTTTTCATTTTTTTCTCGCACAATATCATATAACACACGATATGCTCGTTCTATTTTTAAGAAATGTATATTTAAAAGCCAAAATAATCCTGTAGGCATCATTGCACATAACATAATGAACCAACTCTCTTGTTTTCCAGCGAGAGCTAATACACCTACAACCAATAAAATTGTCCATGTCTTTAACTGAATGGAATTATTATTCATTCGTTCGATAACATTTTGAATAAATTCTAAATGTTTTAACTTATTATCCATAAATTCTACCTCTTTTTGATAAATTGTCTGTGAGTTTTATATCTGGAAATAAGAGGTTTAATTTCATTAATGCAGAATTCGGATATTTTTCGTCACTTGGCACATCCATTTCCCACCTAGACAACTCAGTCATTGATAATTTATATAAATTTTTAATATCAACAGGAAAAGCCATTGTTAGTTTCTTAGATTCTATAGAAAACGATTTTCTCATTTCTCCTTCAACAAACTTTCTGGGGCTATTTTTTCTGATAAAATTTAGTAATAATAATTCATAATATATCCAAGGAGAATAAGTCATTTGTCTAATATTATTTGTAGACAATGAATTGGGAGTATTAAAAAAGAAAACATAATCCATTTTATCTATCATTTTTAAAAGCGCTGTCGCCAATATCATATGAACATGGCTGGTGGATATATTTCTTTTTTCATAATCATATATCAATCCGTAGTACGTATCTTGTTTAACGCAGTATTCATCGTCAATTTTTTTTAATAATTCATTGGCGTATCCCCATACTCTTGAGTCAACAAAACTTTTTATACCGAATCGCTGATATAACCAGTGTTCAAACTTTTCCACTAATCCAATATCCTTATGTGAATGTGAGATAAAAACATGAGCATCAACACTTGGAAACCAGTCTTGTTCAAGACTTTGTACATCAATAGCATTATTAGGTAGCAAAAAATTTTCCAATGATCGCTGTATATTGAATTTATTAGAAATATCTATATCAAAAAAATTATCATAAAGCTGATTACTGTTTTTTAATAAATCATCTATTTCGTTCTCTGTTATTTTAACATTAAAAGCTCTATACATAGATATACTCCTTTCATATTTCAAAATACGAATATATTTTATAGAGGTCAAGGTATTTAATGAAATAATTATTTAATTTTTTGTATTTTATCACTCTTCAAAAGAGGTATAAATCATAATTTCAAGCATCAAAATACTTATAAAACTTTACAAGCTCTCCATCCAACACATAGCCTTATCTACCTTTTTATGATATAATTATCCTTACAATTAGGAGGTTTTGTAAAAAAACATCTTACCCATAGTTGAACAAGAATTACGTGATGAATATGGTTTTAAAATCGATGACTTTCGTCTGGAAGAACTATATCCTCTTGAAAGCTCTTATATTCAGCCTATGACAGTTTCATTATTAATACCTGAAGAAAAACCTAAAAATTTATTTACTACAACGGCTGTAAATTTACCATATACACGCATTTATAAGAAAATTGATTTTATAACGCTTCTATTTCTTTTAAGCTTAATCCTGTTCCTTCGGCTATTTTAGCAATATCAAAACCAAGCCGTTTAAATGCTGCCGCTGTTTCAAGAGCTTTTTGATATGAGCCTTGTTCAATACCTTGCTCAATTCCTTCAGCAAAGGCGATTTCCCGTTCTTCGGCACGTTGTACGGCTATATCGGTCTCATAATCATATTCGGCTAGTAACATATTTAATACCTCCTTAGTTTTGCGTTTTAAATAATCACGCAAAATATTGTTTGCTATACATTCTTCAATGGCTTTTTGAAAGCCGTTTTGAGGATCAGTTTTTTTCCATTTCCGTACCGTTTCTACAAATATGGTGTATTCATACATTGTTTTACAGTTTTTCAATACAGGATGGCATTTTTGATGATTTATGTTTATTACCTTAACTATCAATTCAAGATTAGGTTCTTCTGTTTTTTCAATAAAAGCATCCGATAATTTTAATGTCTTATCACAAGGAAAAGTTTCTTCTCCATTGTAAAATACATAGAATTCCGGAATCGGGATATACAGCAATTTACGGCTATATTTTTCTTTTGATTCAAAGAGTGTTTCATATAGCCGGGTGACATATTCAAGGCAGCGTAAAGGCATGTTGGGGTTAATAGTGGACTGATGTTCCGCCAGAACTATGATTTTATTGTCTACTAGATAAGAAACATCATTATAAAATATCATATACAAGATTTGGTCAAGCCTTATACTTTTCAGTTGCTCTTTATCGCTAAGAGCAGTATTATGTAACGCATTATATAGCGACAAAAAATTCTCTTTTGCTTTTTCATCTTCACTAAAAAGGTCAACAAAAACCGAGTCTTTGTATTTTCTGTTTGAAGTGCTCATAATTATCCGCCTCTCCTAACTGTTTGTATTATAGCATATATTATAATTTTTTGTAAGCTGTGTTATGCCAAAACTAGCTCTTGACGAATTCGGAAAAATATGGGATTATAATTATCTTGAGGTGATTTTATGGATGAAAAATTAAATTTGGTTATTCTTGACGGGTTTACTTCCAATCCCGGAGACCTTTCTTGGGAAGAGTTAAAAGCCGTTTCAAATCTTACAATATACGATAAAACAAGTGCGGATGAGCTTATTGAAAGGTGTAAGGAGGCAGATGCCGTTCTTACAAATAAGGTCGCTTTTTCTAAAGAAATAATGGACGCCTTGCCTCGTCTTAAATATATAGGTGTTTTGGCTACAGGATACAATATTGTCGATGTCGAAGCTGCGAGGGCTAAAAATATCTGTGTAACAAATATTCCGTCGTACAGCACGGACAGTGTGGCCCAACTCGTTTTTGCTCTTATTTTCCATTTTTATTGGCGTGTAAAAGAGCACAGCGATGAGGTTATGGCCGGAAAATGGACTTCTTCTCCTCATTTTTGCTATCACAGTTTCGATATAAGGGAGCTTTCCGATAAAACCCTAGGAATTGTCGGCTTCGGCAACATAGGTCAAGCTGTCGCAAAAATTGCCCTTGCCATGAACATGAAGGTAATCTACTTTAACCGTTCGTCAAAAACCGTCAATGGCTTGGAAGAAGCAAAACAGGTTTCAATCGATGAGCTTTTTTCTTCTTCCGATATAATAAGCTTAAACTGCCCTTTGACTGAAGAAACAAGGGAAATTATAAATGCCGGCTCTTTAAAAAAAATAAAAAAAACTTGTATCATAATCAATACGGGAAGGGGCCCTCTTATAAACGAAAAAGATGCAACTGAGGCCTTAAAAGAAAAAAGGCTTGCAGGGCTTGCCTGCGATGTATTAAGTTCCGAGCCGCCTCATAAAGATAATCCCTTGTTTAACGCTCCTAACTGCATTATAACGCCCCACATGGCATGGCAAACCCTTGAGGCAAGGGAAAGGCTGATAAAAATAGCTGCCGACAACGTAAAAGCCTTTATTTCAGGAAAGGAGATAAACAGAGTAAACTAAATTGTAAATTCTTTATAAAGAATTAAGATTTCAAGGGAAAAAATCCTTGCTATTTTGGCAAACATATTGTACAATTATTGGTGTAAGGTGGATTTAACTTAGGTTATAGAATATATGACATAAGGAGTATGCGAATGAGCCGACTTGAGATCTTTTCACAAAACAAATCACAACTTGTTGTTGAAGAGCTTTATAAAAATCTTCAACATAGAATAGAAGCAAGCCCGCCTGGTCTTTGCCCTGTTTACATAACACGTGCGTTTATCGAAATGTGTCATGCCCAAACTTGCGGAAAATGTGTGCCTTGCCGTATAGGCCTTTTACAGTTAAAGCATATTTTAACCGATGTCCTAAACGGAGATTCCACAATGGAAACCCTTAATCTTATTGAAGAAACGGCAAAATCGATAAGAGAAACGGCAGACTGTGCCTTGGGTTATGAGGCTGCAGATATGGTTTACAGAGCCATAATTTATTGCCGTGACGACTTTGAAGAACATGTAAAAAACGGAAGATGCGGTTGTATAACAACTCAACCAGTGCCCTGCGTAGCCCTTTGCCCTGCAAATGTGGATATTCCGGGCTACATAGCTCTTGTGAGAGATGAAAAATATGCTGATGCTGTCCGCCTAATAAGAAAAGATAATCCATTCCCCTCTACATGTGCCTTTATCTGTGAACATCCTTGCGAACATAGGTGCCGCCGAAATATGGTAGATAGTGCTATAAATATAAGGGGATTAAAAAGAGTTGCCGTAGAATTTGCAGGTAAAGTGCCTCCGCCTCCATGCGCTCCTTCTACAGGAAAAACAATAGCTATAGTCGGAGGCGGTCCTGCAGGGCTCACCGCGGCTTATTATTTACAGCTCATGGGGCATCAGACAACCGTATATGAAATGCTGCCCAAATTAGGAGGAATGCTCCGTTACGGTATACCTAATTACCGTCTTCCTAAGGACAGGTTAGACGAAGATATAGATGCAATTCTCGAAACCGGAGTTAAAGTTGTTTACGGTAAAAAAATAGGAACCGACATAGAACTCAATGAACTTATAAAAGATAATGATGCGGCTATTATAGCAATTGGAGCCTCAACCGACAAAAAACTAGGCCTTGAAGGAGAAGATGCCGAAGGCGTTATCTCTGCCGTTCAATTCCTTAGAGATGTGGGAATGGATAATGGTATGGATTTAACAGGCAAAAAAACTGCAATAATAGGAGGCGGAAACGTTGCCATGGATGCTGTGCGTACTGCTGTCCGCCTAAAATCCGAAAAAGTTACCTGTCTTTATCGAAGGCGTGTAGCCGATATGACGGCTCTTCCTGCCGAAATTGAAGGAGCCTTAGCAGAAGGTGTAGAAATGATGACCTTAAAAGCACCTTCAAAACTTGAAGTAAAGAATGGAAAACTCACAGGCGTTTGGGTTACTCCCCAGATGATTTCCAAAATAAAAGACGGCCGAGCCTCCGTTGTATCTACAGGGGAACCGGATATTTTTATTCCGTGTGAAGTGCTTGTCGTTGCAATAGGACAGGATATCGAAACTCAGCATTATGAAGAGTCAGGTATACCTATTGATAGAGGCAAGCTTTTTACGATGCCCAGCGCAAGTTTTAAAGGAATTCCCGGATTATTCTCGGGCGGGGATTGTGCTTCAGGCCCCTCAACAGTTATAAAGGCCATCGCCGCCGGAAAAGTTATGGCTGCAAACATAGATGAATATTTAGGTTACAGCCACACTATAAGCTGTGATGTAGAAATCCCTACACCTAATATAGATGACCGGCTTGCATGCGGAAGGGTAGAATTGGGCGAGAGGGAGGCCTCGGAAAGAATAAAAGACTTTAAAGGTGTAGAATTATGCATGAGTAAAAAAGAGGCTTGTCAGGAATCAAACCGCTGTCTTAAATGCGATCATTTCGGCTTTGGAATATTTAAAGGAGGGCGTGAACGATTATGGTAAATTTGACTATAGATAATATAAAAATAACTGCTGATGACAACATGACAATTATGGAAGCTGCCGATAAATCGGGTATTCCTATTCCGAGACTTTGTTTTTTAAAAGACATCAATGAAATCGCCGCATGCCGTGTATGTGTTGTTGAAGTTGAAGGCAAGGAAAAACTTATAACCTCCTGTAACAACTCAGTCGAAGAAGGAATGATTGTATATACCAATAGTCCTAAAGTAAGGCTTGACAGAAGAAGAACGGTTCAGATGATTTTGTCTCAACATGATTGTAAGTGTGCAACCTGCGTAAGAAGCGGAAACTGTGCATTACAAACACTGGCAAACGATCTTAACATTCAAGATGTATTATATGAAGAACAGCTTGAACATCAGCCCTGGGATAAGAAATTTCCTCTTATACGGGATTCAAAAAAGTGTATTAAATGTATGCGCTGTATTCAGGTTTGCGACAAGGTTCAAAGCCTTAATATTTGGGAATTGGAAGGAACGGGAGCCAGAACAACCATAAATGTTTCGGGCTCAAGAACCATAGCCGAAGCCGATTGTTCTTTATGCGGTCAGTGCATAACTCATTGTCCCGTAGGAGCTTTGCGCGAAAGAGACGATACCGAAAAATTCTGGAGAGCGGTTGCCGATCCTGATAAGGTTGTTGTTGTTCAAGTTGCCCCTGCAATCCGTACGGCTTGGGGAGAACACTTAGGCCTTGATCTAAAAGACGCTTCCGTCAACAAAATATTCGATGCCCTAAAACGAATGGGGGCCGACTATGTTTTTGATACAAGTTTTTCGGCCGACTTAACCATAATGGAAGAAGCTTACGAATTTCTTGAGCGTTTTTCAAAGGGAGAACTAAAAGATAGGCCGATGTTTACCTCCTGTTGTCCGGGGTGGGTACGTTTCATAAAAAGCCAATATCCCCATCTGGTTTCTTATCTTTCTTCGGCAAAGTCTCCAATGCAGATGTTCGGGGCTGTTATGAAGTCTTATTTTGCAGAGACAATCGGTAAAAAGCCTGAGGATATTTTTTCGGTTGCAATTATGCCCTGTGTCGCAAAAAAAAGCGAGATAGATATGGAGCTTTTCTATGGGGAGTATGCAGGTCACGATATGGACTGTGTTATTACAACCAGAGAATTTGTAAGAATGATTAAGTCAGCCCATATTCTTCCCGAAACCCTCAAAGAAATAGAAGCGGATAAACTTTTCCACGATGCTTCAGGTGCAGGAATTATCTTCGGAGCTACAGGCGGTGTCATGGAAGCGGCCTTGCGCACAGCTTATTACGCAATCATGGGAGAAAATTGTCCGCCCGATGCTTTTAATGTCGTAAGAAATTCCTTACAAGAAGAATCAGGCATTATTGAAGCTTCCTTTAATCTCAAGGATATTAAGTTGAGTATAGCTGTTGCAAGCGGCTTAGGCAATACAAGACGGCTTATCGATTCCATAGAAGCTGGTGAAAAACACTATGATTTTGTAGAAATTATGGCTTGTCCCGGCGGCTGTGTAGGAGGAGGAGGGCAGCCCATACATGACGGTTATGAATTGGCTTTTGACAGAGGGCAAAATTTATACTTTATCGATAAGAATTCGAAATTACGCTATTCCCATGAAAATGAAGATATAAAAACCCTCTATAATAATTTCTTCGAAAAACCGAATAGCCATAAAGCTCACAGTCTTTTGCATACGGATCACTTTTTATGGGAAATGCCTCGAAGTCCTAAGCGGGATAGAAAGGGGTATGTTATAAGTAAAAATACCGTAATAAAGATACCATAGAATAAGCGATACGGAGATTTTTCCCCTGTTGTTCTTTCTTTAAAATTTATGTATACTTACTTCCAAGAGTATTTTTAATACTCTTGGAAGGATTTTTATATGAACTGGAAACTGATTTATTTTTTATTGATAGTATTATTTTTAGGCTTGTTTGCAGGATTTAACATGAAAAATTCTTGCGATGTTTCTTTGATTTTTTATACGTTTGAAAATATACCTGTTTATGTAAGCAATATTTTTTCGTTTTTAATCGGTCTTATTTTAACCATTCCTTTTTTCTTTGGAAGCAAGAAAAAGAAAAATAAGCAGACGAAAGAAATAAAAGAAACTCTTACCGCGAGCGACGGAATCGGAATAGATACTGTTGATCTAAAAAAACCTAAAAAATCATGGTTTAAGCGTAAAAAAGAATCTAAAACTTCAATTCCTGAAAATAATCCTGAGATTAAATGAGGTAAAAAAGTATTTATGGAATTAAAGATAAAAAAAATATTGTTTTTTTTATTTTCTCTCTTTTTTTTGCATAGCTTAACGGCTCAAGATTCCTTGCCTCAAAATATTCAAAAGATTATAAAAAACGGTTTCACAAAAAAAACTCCTCGTGAAGTTTCTTCATTTATTGAAGCCGAAATAAAAAAAATATCTTCAAATGCGGAAAAAATTATAGCCCTTTCGGTTTTAGCCGACTATGAAGAAAGATTCGACTTATTTTCTCGAGCCGGAAAACACTATCTTGAAGCTGCAGAACTTTCTCCCGAAGCCGGAAAAAAAACTCTTTTAACCAAGGCTCTCGGAGCCTTTCTTTTGGCTGACAACATAACCGATGCTTCCGAACTTTGCAGCAGCCGCTTATTACCGTCGGTTAATGAACCTTTTTCAAAAGACGATATAAAAATCCTCACATTTTTTGAATGGTTAAAATTGAAATCTGAAGAAGATGCAGCTCTTACAAACATAAAAAAATATGTTGTAGATTCAAGATTTAAAGAATTTCATCCGGCACTTCTTTTAAGCCTTTGGTGGGTAGATGGGGATAAAAAGGCTGAAAATACTCTTTTAAAAAAATTTCCTAACAGCATTGAAGCAGGTGTTGTAAGAGGCGATACAATTTTAAGTCCTAAAACTTTCTGGTATTTGATGCCGAGGAATATTGCATTAAAAGAAACAGATGCAGAAGATGAGGATAAACCGATAGGTAAGACTCAAGGAACCGTACAATCCCAAGAATCCCAAGGAAATTTTTCCGCCAAATTTTATCAGACCGGTTTTTTTAAAAAAGAAAATTTTGCAAAGGGGCTTTCAGATGAGCTTAAAAAGAAAGGTTTTACCGTACTTATAAAAAAAGAAGAACGCGGAGATGAAACTTTTTTTTCGGTTTTGGTAAAAGATGACGGTAAGGGAGATATGGTTATACGCTTAAAAAGTGAGGGTTATGAAGCAGTTCCTATCTTTGATTAGTTCTTTTTCTTATTTGTGTCAGCTTTTACTTCTTTTTTGATCTCAGGCGGATTTAAAAGTCTTTCGATTTCTTTTTCCAGTTCACTAATAGTTTTTTTGTCGTCATCTTGTGTAAATTTTTCTTTTGATTCGTCGAGAAGTTCTTTTGCTTCTTCATATTTTTTTACGATAATTAAAAGCCTCACATAATTAAAAAAATATTCGGGAGTTTCTTTATCTTCCAAATAAATCTTTTCATAAATTAAAAGAGCTTTTTCTTCATTACCGGAAGATGCCAGGGCATAGGCATAGGCTGTAGATATTTTTATGTTTTCGGGAGCTTTTTTGTAAAGAGGTTCAATATATTTTAGGCAAGAATCCCAATCTTTTTGAAGAGCATAAACTTGAGCCAGATTATATTGGACCGCATTTTTATATTTTTCCGACCTTTCGGCTTTAAGATAATAATCTACAGCCTTAGAATAGTTTTTTATCTCCGTATAGCCTTGAGCAATTGAAAAATACTCTCCTGCAAGGTCTTCTTCAACGGAGCCCTTTGCAAAAGCTTTTGAAAACGAAATAAAAAAGAAGACTCCCAAAAAAAGTATAAAAATATTTTTTTTCATTTTTTTACCCATCATAAAAACTCTTTAGTTTCCTAAAACGGTTTTCTCTATCTGTCTTAATTGAGAGCGGTATAACCCCGAAATATTTGAGCCGTAATCTGCAAGGAGCTGAATGATGTTTCGAGGTGTTTCATCAGTGTCGTTTCCGTTTATTCTGTCTCCTGCATCGCCCAAGCCCGGCATTATATAGGCCGAGGTGTTTAGGGCAGGATCCATCCAAAGGGTGTAGAGGGTACAATTATCCAAGGCACGCACAATACGCAAAGCTCCCTTTAAGGCAGAAATTACATGGAAGCAGCTTATGGATTTCGGCTTTATACCCAATTTTTTTAAATGCTTTACAACTGTTACAAGACTTCCTCCGGTAGCATTCATAGGATCGGCAAAAATAAGATCTTTGCCGTCCAATTCTTTTAAGTTAAAATATGACCTATCCAAATCAAGGATGTACTGCATATCATCTTCTTTGCGGGAATCATCCCTTTTAATCTTAAAGAGGGCAAAGGGGGTTACATAGCCGTGAGAAGAATATTCTTCGATTTCTTTTGAAAGAATCATTGAAGGGAGAAGGGCTCCTCTCAACATAACGCACATAACTGTGTTTTCGATTTTATGGTCGATATCGGTTATTTTGTGAACGGCATAGTTTTGCACCGGATCGGTAACAGGAGTTTTTACTACAAGATAGTTTTTCTTATCTTTTTGGTGCCCCTTATAAGCAAGTTTAAAAAGCATTTCAAAAGAACGCTGGGTGTAATATAGGAATTCGCTGTGTTCCGTCTTTATAGAGCGGAGCTTTGCAATAACTCTTGAAGCCTCGGCATGACTTTCGTGTTCCGTATCGAAGGAAAAAACTTTAAGTTGCGGGATTTCCTTGCAGATATTTTGCATAAGATGTCCCATCTCGGTATAGAGCCTTATAACCTCTTCCTTGGCCTTTTTCTTCTTTTCTCCGTTCTCCTTTTCTAAAACCTTAAAATTTTCAATAGCTTCCCGGTAAAGAGCATTCATTTCGTTAAGATGCCTTAGATCGTCTTCAGTTAAATACCCGTCAAGAGCTTCAGCTCCCATAATTACCTTACCCATATCGGCTCCTAATTTACAATCAGGGAAGTATAAAAGAAAATCTGTAAAAATTCAAGTACTCGCTGAAAATCTGATATCCGTGTCCGATTTTTCAGCTTAGAGTTTGTGGCAAGCACAAACTCTTGAAGTTGGGAACCACCGGCATCCGTGCCGGCTCGGGAATGTACATCCGTGTCCGATTTTTCAGCATGGTAAGATTACTTATTATTTTTTAGTATATATTTATATAGTGCTTTTTTTATATCTATTGATATATTTGCTACATTTTTTCTTGCAGGAGTATGTAATGGGACAACACGGATTGATCTTCCTTTAAAAGTATAATAATAGATATTTATTTTTTTACCTTGCTCTTCATGAGTTTCCGGTTTATTGTTTTTATCTTGTTTTAAAATGGCATCGTCAGTTTCTACATAATATTTTTTAAAAAATTTTTTGTACATGTCTTTGGAAGTAAGTACGATTGTATCAATACCTTTATATTTATCAAGAAGGGAGTTAAGATCGTTAGTTTCCATAACTTCAAGGTTTTTATCTGAATTATTATTTTCAGTTCGTATTGCTTTTTTGACAATATCTGTTATGCCTATATTGTGTTTTTCCAATACTTCTTTTTTTTCTTTTATTGTCTTTAATGAATTTTCTTTACAACATAAAGCATATTCTATTAATTCCCAAAATTCGTTACGCTTATTGCCGTAATACCAATCTTCTTTGTCATTCTCTTTATTAGGATCCGTAAAATCTTTTCCCGGAAAGGTGCCCAATATTAGTGTCTTTGTGTTTTTAGAGACGAAGGGTTCAAACGGATGTACATGTTCTGTGCTGCTATTTAAAGCAGAATTGTTTTTGTTGTTCATAAAATTTTCCTTAAAATATAATTTTTCCGCTTTTTGCGATTGCCCTTATAAATTGCGGAAAGTTTTATAAGGGCAGTTTAATTATTTACCAAAGGCCAGAATATCCGTGGTTCCATATTTGGCGAGTTTTCGGCAGAAAACTCGAAGCTCAAAATCTGACAAGGATGTCCGATTTTGAGCGGTTAAAAGCCTGCTAGACAACAAACTCTACTATTGTAGTACTTGAAGCGGTAGTCCACACCGCCATAGTCGAAATAGACTCGCCACGCGACATCATAGTCGTAGGAACCCTGAGACGACGACCAAAAGGACGAAGTGCCGAGACTTAAATCAGCATAGGAGTTTCCAAGACCGTGTATTTTTGCAAGGCTCTCATTGATTGTCTCGCGGTTCTTATACACCTCGCACAACTCCGCAAGACTCGGCATATACCACTTGATATCCGCCCCTGCCAAAACAGTACTATATGTAGTGTTATACCGGTTTACCCAGTCAAAGGCAGGATAGTTTTCTGCTGCATTTGCCGTACCGTCAGGGTCAATACTGCATATATAATGCCAGTTATCGCTTCCGTCAAGGTCTCCGGTAAATGTTGCTGTGGAAGCAGCTCCGCTTCCTTCAGCAGAGGGTGTACAGATTATACCTTCAAACTTCGTCTTATAGCCGGTACTTCCATTCTTTGCCCACATTAAACCTGACGGGCCTATATGGAGGGCGATACCCAGAGCTGATCCATAGCAGTTTAGCCCTGCAATAATTGCAACATGAGGATTGCTTGAGTCTATCGCGGTATAGCTGTCTTTATCGACAAGAGTTTTATCCGCAAGCACGATTTTACCTACAGTGTACTCGCTATAGTCTTTTACACTAAAGGTGCCGTTCAGACTTTGACTTCCGCTTGTAGTTGTTACGGTATAATCTCCTGCCTGTCCGGGGATTATCAGTTCTACTGTAAGCTCAGTATCGCTTAGGATGCTAACGGTAGAACCGTTTGTAATTGAAGGTTTATCTGTACAGCTTAAGGTAAAGTTACTCGGAGTTACGCCCGGAGCCTTAAAGTTTGTTCCCCTTACCCTCGCAATAAGCTTTGAGTCTTCCTTTGAGGTTCCGGCTTTAGGGATATAAAAGGAGGTAAATTTAGGAGCTCCATATACCTGTATTGTAGGATTGATTATGTTTTGTCCGTAATTGTATGACAGATTAGAATAGATTTCCTTCTGTTCCTTATCTCCAAAAAATACCTTAGCTATAAAGACTCCTTCTTTTTGGGGTACGGGGATATCCGCTTTAAAGTCTGAGACAATTCCTGCCTCTTGAGTCCTTGCATCAATGGATATCTCACCTCCTTCTATTACGCCTTCACTATTTTTATGCCTCCTGCAACTGCAAGATTTGCTCCTGTTATGGTAATCTTTGTCTTGGTTTCACCAGTTACCTCAGTTGAAGCTATACTTTTTAAGCTTAATTCGGGCTGTGCGGTAAGCCTTGCTTCTTTTGTGATTACAAAGCTTTCCGTTACAGGAGAATAATTTCCGCAAAGCTTTATCTTTACCGTATACCTTTTACCTTCAAAACTTGCATCATTGGATGAAATAAGGGGAGCTGTAAGGTCCACAGAGGCTTGATTATTTCCCGTATTTATGGATGTAACCGTTACAAGACTTCCCTGTAAGGCTCCTTCCTCATCAAAAATACCGGCCTTTACTGTAGTATCGGTTTGACTTGATATGAGGTTGAAGTTTGAACCTGTAATGGTAAGTCTTATCGTAAGATCGGGATCATTGTATGCAAGATGTTTACGGTTTAAAAGTATCGCAGTAAGGGAGGACTCATGGAGGCGGTAAGGGAGATTTTTGCTTCTTCGCCCTTGTTTCCTGCTCTGTCTACAGTCTTAAGGGTGAATTCATATTCCGATCCGTCAGGTTCAATATTTTCAATCGTAAAGCTTGTTTCGGTTTTGACCTGCTCCGTTACGATCGGCGTTCCGCCCTTTTTGTAACTTACAAGATAGTGGGAAAAATCGGTATCTATAGAAGCATCCCAGTTTAAGCTTATTATTTGGGTACCCGAATTGTAGTATGCTCTAAGACTTTTAACCTTTGAAGGAGCTGTCTTGTCTATATTGCTAATCTCAATAATTTCAACTTCTCTTCTGCCCTCATTGTCCTGAACACCCACGGAATACTTAGAGTTTTCGCTTACCTCAAAACTATTACCGGTAATTGTTGTTCCGCTTGCCAAAACGTCTTTTGCACTGTGTACGCCTTTTTTCCATTTTGCAGTTTTTACCGATGTACTTGAAGTTAGGCTGATGGTAACATTTCCGTTCGTAGGAGCTGTAGGATTTTGCGTCAGGTTAAGGGTCATAGGGGAACCTGCCGGTCTGGGACTTTTTTTTATGCTTGTCCCCTTACTTTTGTTAAGGCTTGTGTCGATTGTCTTAACTGTAAATGTGTATTCCGTACCTTCCGTAAGGTTTTCTACAATAAAACTACCTTCTTTACTCTTTTCAGCCGAAAGATAAACGGCATTGGCAAGGGTTCCTGCCGCAGGGCTTGCTGTAATTTCTACCTGATACAAATCCTCATCACTAGGATTTTTCCAGCTTAAACTTACCTTACCGCTGCCGGCAACTGCTTTAAGTTCCGTAACTTCGGCGGGCGGAACCTTGTCCCCAAGTTTTACCTCAGGCTTTTGCGGACAGCCTGTAAATAAGAGACCCGCAACCACCAACAATGCAGTAATAAATACTGCCCGATTTAAGAATTTCTTCTTAATTTTTAAATTAGTTTTTTCCATAACTAATTTTCTCCTTTTAAAGAAATTAATTTATATAAAAGGGAACCTCTAAAAACTTCAGTTTTTTAGAGGTTTTCCTTAAATTTAACTTGCGATGTTTTTCATAAGTCATTAATACATAAAGGCTTATGAAAAACTCGACGGGCATATCTAAAAACCTAACAAAGTTTTTAGATTGAGAAAAAAAATTATTTGTAAAATCAAAACTTATATGATAAAAACAAAATAAGCAGTTAGAGATATTAGAACTAATAGAGAAAATGGGGGAGGGTAAACTCAGGCTAACATTTTTTGTTTCTTTACAAAGCCTAAAAAGGGAAGGCAAAGAAACTAATGTTAAACACAAAAAATACTTAACCATGTGAAAATAATAGTCTAAAAACTGCAAGATGTCAAGACTACTATAAAAATGACATAAAAATATCGAAGTATAAAATTAAAAAGGTTTATCGAGCTGCAATGAATGGGATATGTCGTAGATAAATCCGTTGTTTTGACAATACGCCTCTATGTCTTTTTCAATTTTTTTGCTTGGGCCGTATTCCAGTAAATAGACGGTAAATCCGTAGGTTTTACATTTATCCAGATAGGCAAAAAAATACTCTCTGTCTTCTATGGGTTTTACTCCAAATGTATTATTCTTAAAATTTATTTCGGTAAATACGCTTTCCTGATTGATTCCGTTTACGATTCCTTTAAGAGCATTTTGCTTCATTGCTTGACTTATAAAAGTATCTCCGCCGTTTATTATAATAGGTTTATTTTCTTTATGTATTTCATGTAAAAGAGTCATAAGTCCCCGATATATTTCGGGTGTTTGATAATGATAATAGATGTCGGCATTATCAAGAAAAAAACCGTCTATGCCTTTTTGAGATAAGAGCCGTGCTTTGTCCTTTATTCTTTTTTGCCATCTTTTGTCCGCAACATTTATCCATTTTTCTTCATCCCAATTTTCATAGTCGCCTAAAGCTATATCTTCAAACGCTTCATAATCATCGCGGAATGTTTCGATAGAGCCGATGTTTAAATAAGAAAATATATTAACATTTCCGTTTTTGTGAAGCTGTTCTATATCTTTTTTAGAAAAAAATTCAGCATCAATTACCAGTGTTTTTATTCCTTTAAGATTTACCGCTTTGTCGGAGACCATACCTATCAGTACTTTATACTCTTTGTTGTTTTCTGCCGCCATGCCTTTTATTACAATAATCGTAAAAAAAATCAAAACCATGTAAAGATATTTTGTGTTTTTCATAAACTGCTCCTTATCAAAATGAGAATATTATATCTCTTATTTATTTGCTGTGTATACTACGGCATAATCTTCTGCACGGCTTTCCGTAAAGCTGTAATCAGAATATGCTGAAACGGATTTGAATCCTGCCTGCTTAAATAAGGCTAAAAGCATTTGCCTCTTAAGTGGATGTAATACCGTAAAATCCGAACCAACGGTACTGCACAGCTTATCGGTAAATTCTATAGTAAATCTGATATCCCCGTCAGGTAAAAAATCATAGTGCCGCTTAAAAATAAAATCTTTCGTTTCTTTATCTTTAAAGTTCATTTTTTTATCAGCAAGGATGCGGTCATAATTGAGAACTTCAACAATAAAGATGCCGTGTTCCTCTAATGACCCATACACGGAACTAAAAAAACGGCGGAGAATATCTTCATCACGCAAATGCGGAAGCGTATTACCGAAACACAACACTCCCTTAAATTTACCGAACTGCATAATATCGGCGATATCTGCATGATAGAACATAAGTTCACCTGTTTTGCGGATACACGAAGCTTTCTTTTCTGCAATTCCAATCATCTTTGCATTTAAGTCGAGTCCGCATATATTATATCCCTTTTGATATAAACCCATTGCAAGTTCACCGGTTGCACAGCCTGCATCGCACAATCTGCCCGGCAACGGACAAAGGTGTTGTATAAATTCAAGTTTTTCCGTTTCAAGCGGAAAAAGGTCGCTGTAATGTTCTGCAATTAAATCGTATACATTCATAGTTTTTCCTTATAAAAGTAATCAGCATTGGTAATAGTTTTTTAGTAAAATATATAGGCTTAGTATACGGTTAAGTGCTATGGTTATCAAGCGGTAAAAATTTTTCCTATTGACAAAGTTTTTTCTTTAAATATACTGGTAACATAGTTATCAAGGCAGAAAATATGAATACCGGAACTTACGCACAAACACACGAAACGATTCTCAAAAATGGCAAAGAACTTTTTTTGAAGGAAGGCTTTGAGCGTGCCAATTTGCGTGAAATATGCAGGCTTTCAGGCGTTACTACAGGCGGATTTTACCGGCACTTTAAGGATAAGGCCGACCTTTTTTCCGCATTGGTGGAGCCTGCGGTTCAAGGCTTGTTGGAGCAATATTCCGCCTCCGAAAAATTGTGCTTCGGAGTGCTTGAAGAAGGCGGCATAGAGGAAATATGGAAGGTTTCGGCTGAAGCCCTTGAAGATTTTGTCTCTTATATTTTCGACAATCTTGAAGCTTTTAAACTGGTTCTATGCTGTGCATCCGGTACCAAATATGCCGATTTTACCGATTGGATGGTAAAGCGGGAAATGAAGGATATGTATAAAACCTACGAACTGCTTGAAAAAAAAGGTATTGCCGTCCGCCGGCTTCCCGAAAAAGAATTGCACATGCTTACCCATGCGTATTTTTCCTGTATCTTTGAAACCGTGCTGCATAACTTTTCAAAAAAAGCCGCCTTACAGTCAACGAAAACTTTGGCAGAATTTTTTTCCGCCGGCTGGAGGAAGGTTTTCGGGGTGGAGGATTAAAAGGACGGAATACCGATTAACAAATTGTTTCCTAAAAACAGAAACATAGAAGGAAAGAGATAGTACTTTGAGACAAAACTTTATGAATAATGAATTTGAAATTGAACTGCAAGATACTGAATGGCAGTTTTCTTATATCGATCATGATAGAGAAATTGTAAGAGCTATTGTAATTGATAATAATGAAAATTATTATTTTGTAAGAGTGCAAAGAGACGATGATTTTGGTAAAGTAACACTGATTGAAACTGCAGGCGGCGGTGTTGAACCTAATGAAAATTTAGAAGATGCAATTAGAAGAGAACTTAAAGAAGAATTGGGTGCGGAAGTTGAAATTCTTTCTAAAATAGGAGTTGTCAGTGATTACTATAATTTAATTCACAGGCATAATCTGAACAATTATTATCTTTGCAGAGTAAAATTTTTCGGCGATAAGAATATGACGCAAACAGAAATTGATGACTTTCATTTATCTACCTTAAAGTTACGTTATGAAGAAGCTGTAGATGAATATAAGAAATACTCAAACAGCAGGTTAGGAAAACTCATTGCAAATAGAGAGATTCCGATCCTTATGAGAGCAAAAAAGATGATTGTTGAAAATCCCATATTTTGATAAACAGGATATTTTTACTACAAAACATTTTCCCATCCTCTTGACCTTTTTTCTTATTTTAGATAACATTGTTAGCATATAATGCTATCATAAATGCTTTTATATAAGGAGGCATGTTGAAGCTTCAGGTGCAAATAGAACCTTCCGCTTCAACTAGAGTTTTGTGTAAACACAAAACTCTCATCATTATATGCACTTTCTCATTGACATTGCGAAAGTGCGTAAAAAATTATATTCGCAATTCTTATTCGTAATCCGCTTTAGCGGATATGTACAATAAATTTCTTTGCAGAACAGAGCTGATAAGCTCTGATGAATTGCTCATCTAATTTTTTTAGGAGGTGTTGTATGAACACATTTTTGGAACTCGCCAAAAGCAGACATTCGGTGAGAAGTTATGAAAAGCGCGCTGTTGAGGCGGAAAAGCTTAACAGTATTTTGGAAGCGGGGCGTATTGCTCCTACGGCGGCAAATATGCAGCCCTGCCGTTTTCTTGTTTTAAATGACGAGGCGGCGATGAGTAAGCTGCAAAAGGCATGTACTCCGCACGGGGCACCGCTTGCCATTGTGGTATGCGCCGACAAAAAAGCGGCGTGGGTTCGTCCTTTTGATAAGGCAAGTATGGCGGATATTGACACAAGTATCGCTACTGACCACATGATGATGTGCGCTCAAGATATGGGGCTTTCAAGCTGTTGGATTACTTATTTTAAGCCCGATGTAGTGCGTACCGAATTCAATATTCCCGATGATTTGGTTCCGGTAAACATTTTGGTTATCGGTTACGGAAAAGAAGCGGCAAAATCGCCTGACCGCTATGACGATGAGCGGAATCCGATGGACATGATAGTTCAATACTCATCATTTTAGAAAAACAAGATGATAGATGTTGAACTCGGTCCTATAAGACCGCCGTCGGAACATCAAAGCCTCTTGTTGCGTTTGACAAGAGGCTGTTCTTGGAACAGATGTTTTTTTTGCGGATTGTATAAGAGGATGCGCTTTTCGGTGCGTTCTACCGAAGAGGTTATAGGCGATATAAAAAAATATGCCGCTTATTACGGGGAGCGCGCAAGTTTTTTTAAATCCTGCTTTTTGCAGGACGGAGATGCCTTTAATATTCCGGCAAAGGATTTGCTTTCGATATTGCATACACTTAAAAAGTATTTTCCGGCACTGCAAGCGGTTACTACTTATGCCCGTTGTGACAGCATTTTGAAAAAGACCGAAAACGAATTACAAGCTCTTTGCGAGGCGGGCTTAAATCACTTGTATCGAGGAATTGAAACGGGCTCGGACACGATATTGCAAAAAATCAACAAGGGGATAACCGCAGAGCAAATTGTAAAATCGGGCTTGGCAGCTAAGAAAGCCGGCATGACATTATCGGAATTTACCTTGCTCGGAATCGGCGGTAAATCTCTTTCCGAAGAAAATGCAATCGAAACGGCTAAGGTAATCAATGCCGTTAATCCCGAATTTATCCGCGTACATCACACGGCATTTAAACCGAATACAAAATTGGGGCGGGATGTCGAAAAAGGATTATTCGATTTGCAATCGGAAGAGGAAATGGTTTGTGAGCAAAAATTTTTTATCGAGCAGCTTACCGATATTACAAGTTATTATGTGAATGAGCATATTGTAAACTTACTATTGGAAGTGCGGGGAAAACTGCCTGAAGATAAAAATACAATGCTTGCAATTATCGACTCGTACCTTTCGATGAGTGCGGAAGATAAACTTAATTTTGCCGTCGGAAGAAGATTGGGATATTACTATTACCTCAAAGATATGCAAAACGAAGCCGAAAACACCGCCGTTACAAAGTACATAAAAGAAAACCCTAATACCGACTTTGCCTTATTTTGTAATGAGTGCAGAGCCAAGATGATATAGAAAAAGGGATCAATTTTTAATTATGAATGCTTAATGAGGAATTGGGGCCCTTTAATGAAGGATACAATATCTATAAAATATGTACCGTTGTTGTAGCAAATTTATTAAACAAGATTATCATGTGCGGCATTCATTAATTGACGCAAGTAGGAATAAATGGCATAATAAATGAAAAGAACCGGCGAATTTAAATTTTTTAATGAGACAAAACTTTATGAATAATGAATTTGAAATTGAACTGCAAGATACCGAGTGGGAGCTCACTTATATTGATCATGATAGAGAAATTGTACGGGCTATTATAATTGATAATAATGAAAATTATTATTTTGTAAGAGTACAAAGAGATGATACTTTCGGAAAAATGACACTGATTGAGACGGCAGGCGGCGGTGTTGAACCTAATGAAAATTTAGAAGATGCAATTAGAAGAGAGCTTAAAGAAGAATTGGGTGCGGAAGTTGATATTCTTTCTAAAATAGGCGTTGTCAGTGATTACTATAATTTAATTCACAGGCATAATCTGAACAATTATTATCTTTGCAGAGTAAAATCTTTTGGTGATAAGAATATGACGCAAACAGAAATTGATGACTTTCATTTATCTACCTTAAAATTACGTTATGAAGAAGCTGTAGACGAATATAAGAAATACTCAAACAGCCAATTGGGAAAACTCATTGCAAATAGAGAGATTCCGATACTTATGCGGGCAAAAAAGATGATTATTGAAAATCCGATTTTTTTGGAAATATAAGGTTTCATACAGGGATTACCGGCAAGCAGATAAATTAAAGCATTTGTATCAGCTAAAAAATCAGTTCCACTCATTCCGCATTTCCTTCTGTATTTTCAATGCATCTTGATGAAATTTTAGTGAACCGAAATATTTTGATAAATCCGTATGTTTTTCTTTTTCGGCTGATTGATTATATCTATAAAGAATATATTGGACATAATTCTGTATATCGGCAAGGCATTCTTGCGGAACCGTTTTTATTTGTTCAACTAATGTTTCATAAACCATATATTTCTCCCTAATTAAGTATATCAAAGGAAGTTTCTTCAAACTACATTACTATATCATTTATTGCCGAATATTTCTACTACTACAAAGTCCCTCCATCCTCTTGACTTTTTTCCTGTTTTAGATAACAATGCCAGCATACAATGTTATCTAAAAATCATGAGAGGGAATAAAATGAACCAAGATATGAAAACACAATTATTGACAAAAAGCCCGATGGAACTGCTTTTTAAGTTGGCGGTTCCCGGAATAGTCGGTATGGTCGTTATCGGGCTGTACCCGTTTATGGACGGAGTATTTGCCGGAAGGATTATCGGAGACTATGCGATGTCTGCAATCAGTATCTCGATGTCGCTGACGCTGATAAACGGAGCGGTGTCGGCCTTGCTCGGAGTCGGAAGTGCGTCCATTTTGTCGCGGGCAATCGGCAAAGGTGATACGGAAACGGTAGATAAAATTTTCGGCAATGTTTGTTATTGGGTGCTGCTTTTTTCGGCAGTGATTACGGCGACGGGTGTGCTTGCCGCTCCCTATTTTTTGGAGATGGTGGGAGCAAAGGGAGCGATTAAAGATTTCGGCGTGCGGTATTTGCGGATTGTATTTTTAGGTTCGGTGTTCGTAAACTTTGCTCAAACCGGAAATATGACCATGCGCGGCGAGGGTGCTTTAAAGCAATCCATGCTCATTATGGGAGCGGGAGCTCTTTTGAATATCGTGCTGGATCCGATTTTTATGCTCCTGATGGGGGACTACGCAATTGAGGGAGCTGCGGCTGCTACGGTGATCTCGCAAATTGTGCAGGCGGTTTTAACCCTGCGGTATTTTGCGAAAAAAAGCCCCTTTGTCAAAATACACAAAATTAAAAAGTATAAAGAAATTTACCGTGAAATGTTTGGCATCGGAAGCTCGGCTATGCTCATGCAGCTTTTGTTTGCAGTGCAGCAAACGGTTTTGTTCAAGCAGGCGTTTACCTTCGGCGGCGATAACTGGGGGATTTTAATGTCCGCTACAATGCGGCTATACATGTTTTCGTTTATTCCGCTGTGGGGTATGAGTCAGGGCTTACAGCCGGTTATCGGGGCGAACTACGGAGCCAAGCAGTACGAAAGAGTGCGGGAAACGATGAAGCTTTTTATGTACGGGGCAACGCTTCTTGCGGCTCTCTCGTGGGTTCCGGCAATGCTTTTTTCCGAAACTCTCTTGTCGATCTTCAATGTGCGCCCCGAGATTATTGCAGCAGGCAGTATCAATTTCAAACTGTTTTATTCCACATTTATTTTATACGGCATTATGATTATGACGCTTACCTTTTTTCAATCAATAGGAGATGCCAAAAAAGCGGGAGCTATCGTCCTCTTGCGCCAGCTCATTCTCTTTGTGCCTGCAATGCTGATTTTGCCTGAGCTGTTTGGAAGCCTTGCCGTCTGGTGGGCGGAACCTGCCGTTGATTTTACAATGATACTCATCGGCTTTATCATGCAGCAAAGGGTGTTATGGAGGTTATGATATAGTGTCATTTATTGAGTATTTCATAATAAGAAGGTACCTAGTTGGAAAATGTGAACACTTGTGGTATAATACATATTATTAAGTATAATTTAAATGAAATTGCAGTATCTGACAAAAAGGAGAATAGAATGACTATTTCAAAATTAAAACGAGAAAATATTTTTTGCAATGATTTCAAAGATTTAAAAGTAAATAACGAAATTCAATTTAGTAAAAATGGTGTTGCAGTAATTTATGGACCAAACGGAACAGGAAAGACTAGTCTTGCAATGGTTTTGGCTCAAGAAAAAAATACTGAATATACAGTTCAATTTAACGGTAAAATGTATACGGAACAAGATAATTCATTTGTTCATATAATCCATGATCAAAATGGAAGAAACATAATCGAAGGATCAACCGAAGATTTTATTCTTGGAGATAATATAAAAAGAGAGTATGAGTTAAAAAAAGATCTAGATAGCGGTTTTGACTCATTGTATTCTAATTTAATTAATATTCTCAAAGAAAGATATGGAATTTCAATAAAATCATCAATTTTTTTAAATTTTATATCTGATAATTTATTAAAAAATTATATATCCGACTTAGCAAATAGCAAACAAAAAGGAAAAAATATTTCAAGAGATGAATTTTTAAATCATTTTTCAAGTAAAAACTTAAAAGAAATTAATAAATCTTTTGATGAAGAAAAATTTTCTTTTTTTGTTGAAGATCTAAGAAGTAAGAATTCTTGTTTAAAAGCACTTGAAAAAGTAGTAATCGATTCTTTCTGCAAAGAGGATGAATATGAAAAAATTGAACAAACCGATGATGCTGTAAGAATTCTTGAAAAATATAAAGAAATTCATAATTGTATTGTTTGTGATACACAGATTGACTATAATATCTTATTAACCAGAAAAAAAGAACAAAATAAGCATATCCTTGCATCTTTATCCCAAAATTCACGCAATATAATTGAAAATATTATTAATATAATTCCTATAACAGATAAATTTAATATCAAACAAATCCTTGTAGATGTTTTCAAAACCGGCAATCTTGATGAATTACATGCACTAATTTCAGAGATAAATTTATATAAAAACTATTATAACACTCTCCTTGAAAATACTTTTATTGAAAATATAAAAAATTCAAAATTGTTAGACATTCATACGGAATACTCTCAAATAATTTCGGAAAAACTTGAATTTGAGGATGAAGATGTTCTTTTTATTGAAAAATTCCTCAATAGTTGCCTTGAAAGAAAAATATCTTTATCACGTGATGAAAATAAAAATATTCGTTTATTGCTTGGCAACGAAGAATTTCTAAACCAATCACGTACTGATTTAATGTTAAGTAATGGGGAACAAAATTTTTTATCACTTTCATTTGAACTTCTGAAAGCAAAAAAAACAGATAAAGAATTAATAATTTTAGATGACCCTATTTCAAGTTTTGATTCCATTTATAAAAATAAAATTGCTTATGCAATACTTAAATTTCTCAATAATAAGAAATCACTGATATTAACTCATAATACTGATTTAATAAAATTATTGGAACACCAAGCAAAAGCCTGTTTTACTTTATATTATATGAACAATACGGTAGGAGAAAATAATGGCTTTTTACACATAAATGAAAATGAAATAAAAATATTATTATATATTCCTAATTTAATAAATGTTTTCAGGACAGAGATTAAACAAGAAATTATAGATGAAAAAGCGTTTCTCATATCTATTATTCCTTTTATGAGGGGGTATTGTTTGTTAATAAATGACAATGAAAACAAAGACAAGCTTACAAAATTAATGCATGGGTACGAAACTGAATGTGAAGAATTATCAAAAATATATAATACCGTATTTTCAACCGAAATAATTGAAAATAAATACACAATATCAGCTTGTGATATTCTTAATTATGATGTTAACAATTTACAAATAATAAAAAATGATAATTACCCACTTCTTTCTAAAACATTAATTCATTCCTTTACATATCTGTATTTACGAATGGTTGTAGAAAAAAAACTTGTTGATAAATTTTCTATAAATGTAAAAAAATATGATATGCTTAGCAGTATAATTAATTATTCTTTTTCTGAAAATACAAAGGTTAATATTGAAAATAGAGTTTTCTTTTTATCAAAAAAAACACTATTAAATGAATTTAACCATTTTGAAATGGATATGAATATTTTTCAACCTGCTATAGATATTACAAATTTTGCATTAAAAAAAGAAAAAGAAGATATTATTACAAAACTTGCATCGTTATAAGCAAAGATAGTTTAATTTTCTTTGAGATTTGATTATAAAAACTGATAGAGCTGACTATTGTAAATAACTACTTTTTGATGTAAGTTTTGTGATTATTTTTAAGTAAATGTTAATAGATATAAATGCAGTTTAAAATTCTGCGTGGTATAGTATTAAATAATGATATATGTGGTAGGAGCTATAATATGGAAATACATGAGGCTATAAACCTAGCAATTGATAACATTATTATTGAGGGGCTTAATGATATTTATCCAAATGTTTTTGAAGTGTCTTTGCTCAAGGATATTAATTTTAGAGAAAAGATAATTGAAGCTACTATTCATAAAATAAAAAAAAATACAATAACAGAGATGGATTTTCAACCTCTTCAATATTCATATTTTCCTAAAAAAGAAGCTTTTGATTTTCGAAAAGCTGCTTCCATACAACCGTGGGATTTAATAAAATATATGTCTCTTGTGCTTTTATGTGCAGAGGAAATTGAAAGTAAAAGACCTGCAAAAGATAAGAATATTGTTTTTTCTTATCGGTTTTATCCCAAAGATGGACGATTGTTTGATACAAATTATGATTATAAAGCATTTCAAAAAAATCTTTCTGATAAGATAAAAGAAAAAAGATATAAGATTTATATAAAGGCTGATATTGCAAATTATTATGATAGACTTAATCTACATCGTCTTGAAAATATTCTTTTATCTTATTGTAGCAATAAGACAATTGTTAAGTTGATAAATCAGTTGTTATTATTTTGGTCTAACAGAGATTCTTATGGCTTGCCCGTTGGTTCAAATCCAAGCAGAATTCTTGCAGAGGCGGAATTAATTGAAGTCGACAATTATCTTTTATCAAAGAAAATAGATTTTATAAGATTTGTAGATGATTACAGAATATTTGCAAATGATGCAAAAGAAGCTCATTACTATTTAAATTTATTTATTGCACGTTTATCATTGGAGGGATTATCTGTAAATACAGGGAAAACCTCAATTGAAAAAACAAAAGAATATCAAGGAGAAACTAAGACGGTATCTACCATTGAAGTAATTGATACCTCTCATGTAAAAAAAATAAGGGCGAAAATCCAACTCGATTAATTGTAGGTTATTCCGGCCTAATCCCTACGAAATATCGGCAACCAACTCAATCTGAAATAAGTATGTACCAAACAATGGAAGTTACAGAAATTAAAAGTAAAATAGCAGGGGAAGAAATTATAAAACCAGAAATTATTAGAGATTTCGTAAAATATATAGCTATTAACAATGCTTGGAAATTATTAGACACATTATTGGATATAATGGATAAATTTCCTCAGTTTATCCCGTATATTTGTGATATGATAATAAAAAAACAGAATACATTATCAGAAAATGCAAAACATAAAATTAAAGATAAATTTTTGTCTATAATTCAAAGTTCAAAATCTTATCCGGAATATATTTATTTATCTGCTGTAACAATATTGACAGAAAAACAATTTCTTTCTAAAAATGAAGTATTAAATTTTTATAGAGACTTAAGACGTTCAACTGGTGCATTCATTGGTAGATATACAATAGATAGACTTGAAAAATTCTTAACACGAGGCGAAATATTGGAAATAAGGAATGAATTCCATCAAGTTGGATTGTGGGAAAAACGTTCTATTATTAAAATATCAAAGGAAAAATTGGATGAAGAAGAAAGCAGGCCATGGTTGAAAAATATCAAAAGTTCAATAAAAATCGATCCGTTTTCAGAGTTTTTGCTTTGATTTATTACTTTTAACAAAATTTTCCAATCAAATATTATAATTTATGCAATATATTTTAAATGTCAATAATATTTACACGCTCTCATGTGTTGAAAAAGGATAAATTCATCAAATGGATTATAAAAGAAAATCTAAAAAGAATAGACTGATAACATTAGATAGAGCATTAATATAAAATATTAAAATCTGTCTATCTTGATTTTATTAACTTAATGTACAATAATTTACTAAACAAATACAATTTTAATAAGAACAAGGATATCTCCCATGCCCACAACCAACCTCACTCGTTTAAAAGAAATATCCAGAAGACCCAAAGAATCACTTGAAGCAATCGGCACAGACGACATTGCATTCATACAAGACTTTCTTACCTGTAAAACAATGCGTATCTACAGTGCCGGAGCCATCAGAATAATGGAAAACAATTTGACCTTCTAACTTTGATATTTTACATTTGAAGTTTGCCATTCGAACTTCAAAATTTAACATTTGACCTTCGACCTTCTACATTTGTACTTCCCCATCTTCTCTAAACCCTTTTTTAATGCTATAATCTTATCTATAAAATGAAACTGGATTTATATATAGATAAAGACGGACAAAAACTAAGATGCGGATATACTACGGGGAGCTGTGCGGCGGCGGCGGCTAAGGCGGCGGCTTTGATTTTGGGCGGTGAAACTATGACCTCGGTTAAAATCGATACGCCTGCAGGGGTCGTACTTGACCTTCCTGTAGAGCATTGCCGCTCGTATAAAGACAAGAACGGGACAGCTATTGGAGAAGCTGCCGTTCAAAAAGATGCGGGGGACGACCCTGACAGCACCGACGGCATCTACATCCATGCTCGGGTCTCTTATAGAAACGATGGGAAGGTTCTCATTGACGGTGGAGAGGGTATAGGAAGAATTACCAAAAAAGGTCTTTTCGGAGAAGTAGGGGAGGCTGCCATTAATCCCGTACCCCGTCAAATGATAGAAAAAGAAATTTTAAATGTTTCAAAAAGGGGCTTCAATGTAGAAATTTTCAGTCCTCAAGGAGCCGAAATCGGCAAAAAAACCTTTAATAAAAATATCGGTGTTGAAGGCGGCATCTCTATTATCGGCACAAAGGGCATAGTCTATCCTATGAGCGAGGATGCTATCAAAAAAACCATCTATCTTGAAATAGACGCAATACTACAAAATTCCGAAAAAAAAGAAATTCTCTTAGTACCGGGAAACTACGGGGAAGGCCTTAAAGAAAAACTAAAAAACATAATAGACCTTCCTACCGTAAAAATGTCAAACTATATAGGAGATAGTTTAAGCTATGCCTATTCCAAAGGCTTTAAAACCATGACTTTGCTCGGCCATATCGGTAAATTTGCCAAACTTTCCATAGGTATTTTTAACACTCATAACCGCAGTGCAGATACCCGCATGGAGGCCTTTGTATACTACCTTGCCATGCAGGGGGCAGACAAAAAAACAATCGAAACCGTCAATTCCTTTTTAACGGCTGAAGAAGCCTTCAATTTTCTTGTTGAAAACAAGATGGAAAACCTCATCAAAGCCATGGAAAGAGGGGCCGAAGAAAGAATCAAAAAATATCTCAAGGATGAAAGCCTTTCAATAAGGGTTTTAATCTACTCGATGAAATATGGTCTCCTAGAATAAAGTTAAATCTGCATTTTTTTGGTATTGCCGTATAGTTCTTCACGCAGCTTTTTTACATGTTCGTCTTTTATATAGTCATCAAAATTCATCATCCTGTCGATTATGCCGTTGGGCGTAATTTCGATAATCCTGTTTGCGATTGAAGAAATAAATTCGTGGTCATGGGAGTTAAAAAGAATAACTCCGGGAAATTCCACGAGGGCATCGTTTAAGCTCGTAATGGCTTCAAGGTCAAGGTGGTTTGTAGGCTCGTCGAGGATTAAAACATTAGCTCCCGAAAGCATGAGCTTACTCAATATACAGCGCACCTTTTCGCCTCCCGATAGAACATTTACGGGCTTTAAGGACTCGTCGCCAGAAAAAAGCATTCGGCCTAAAAAGCCCCTTACATAGGCATCATCTTGGTCGGGAGAATATTGTTTAAGCCATTCCGTGATATTTAAATCGTTATTAAAATACTCGGCATTATCCTTATTAAGATATGCATGGGTTACTGTCTGTCCCCAATAAACATCTCCCGAATCCGGAGTTAATTTTCCGGTTAAAATATCGAAGAGGGCTGTTTTGGAATTATGCTCTTGTCCTACAAAGGCTATCTTATCGGTTCTGTTTACCGTAAAAGAAAAATCGTTTAAAAGTTGAATTCCTTTTTCTTCTGAAGTGTCAGGTGTCTTATAAGAAATTTTTTCGGTACGGACAACATTGTTTCCGATTTCACGATTGGGTTTAAAATGAACATAAGGAAATTTACGGCTTGTAACTTCTATTTCTTCTAAGGCAAGTTTATCGTATACCTTTTTTCGGCTGGTTGCCTGACGGCTCTTTGCTGCATTCGAGGCGAAGCGTAAGATAAACTCTCTTAAATCCTTCATCTTTTCTTCCCGTTTCTTTTGCTGATCCTTGGCCTGCCTTTGCATAATCCTGCTCATCTGGTACCAGAAATCGTAGTTACCCGAATACATGCGGATTTTGCCGTAGTCGATGTCGCAGACATGGGTACAAACAGTATTTAAAAAATGCCTGTCGTGAGAAACAACAATTATAATATTGGGGAATTCGATTAAAAATTCTTCAAGCCAGGCTATGGATTCAAGGTCTAAACCGTTTGTCGGTTCGTCCAAAAGAAGAATATCGGGGGTTCCAAAAATAGCCTGAGCAAGCAAGACCCGAACCTTTTGGCCTTCGTCGAGTTCGCTCATCATTCTGTCATGATAATTTTCATCAAGGCCCAAACCTGAAAGAATCTGCTCTATTTGATTTTCAGCTTCCCAGCCGTTTAAATCGGCAAATTCGGCCTCCAACTCCGAAGCCCGTATTCCGTCTTCTTCACTAAAATTTTCTTTTGCATAAATGGCTTCTCTTTCATTTCGAACATTGTAGAGCTTAGGATAGCCCATAAAAACCGTGTCTTTTACGCTGTACTCATCAAAGGCAAAGTGATCCTGTCTTAAAACTGCCATACGCTCTCCGGGGGTGATACTGAACTCACCCGAATCGTGCTCCAATTCTCCCGAAAGAACCTTTAGAAAAGTAGACTTTCCGGCTCCGTTTGCCCCGATAATTCCGTAGCAGTTTCCTTTCGTAAATTTTAAATTGACATCCTTAAAAAGCGGCCTGTCGCCGAACTTTAAACTTAAATCGCTTACTGTAATCATAAGCTACGATAATACAATAAAGAGGATAAAATGTCAATCAATTCAATTTTTGGTATTAAGTCAATTTTGAAGATGAAGAGCCCGACCAGCCGAGCTTTGACCTTAGGGCCTTGTAAAAATTGTCGGGAGAGCAGCCGGCCATTTTTACCTTATTGGGAGACTCGCTTATTATGATTTCATCATCCTCTTGTAATGAAACCATCTCCTGTCCGTCAATTGAAACGATGGTATCTTTTGCCCTTGTGGGAAGAACTTTTATCTTCATCTGCCCTGATGAGGGGAGAACTAAGGGGCGGTTCGACAAGGAGAAGGGTGAAATGGGTGTTAAAACAAAGGCCGAGACATCCGGATCCAAGATAGGTCCTCCTGAGGCTGCCGAGTAGGCAGTCGAGCCTGTAGGGGTCGAAACGATGACTCCGTCAGCCCTAAAAATCCCGAATGAAATTCCGTTAAACGAAATATCCAGGTTTATCAGCTTTGCTATGCCTGAACCCGAAACAACAATATCGTTTAAGGCCTCATATGTTGCAATTTCTTTATTTTCCCGCCTTATCGAAGCTGAAAGAAGCATCCTTTCATGTAAGGCTTCTTTTCCGTTTAAAAGGCGTAAAAGTTCGCCTTCCCATTCCTTGGGTTCAATATTTGCAATGAAGCCGAACCTCCCTAAGTTTATAGGAAAAACCGGAATATGCCGCGGAGCACTATAACGGGCCGTAAATAAAACCGTACCGTCTCCGCCAAGGCTTATTGCAAGGTCATAGTCTTCATTTAATTTAGGAGAATGGGAGATGCCGTCATATTTGTATACAAAAGAATCGATTCCCTTTGCCGATAAAAAAGCTTCGATTTCTTTACAAATCTTTTTTGCATTTGGTTTTTCGACACTTAAAACAATAAGGGCTTTTTTCAAAATTCACATTCCTTAAAACTTTGGAAGCCTAATTTTATAAAAAAATTAGGGCAGGGTAGCCAGTACTCTGGCAATCTCGGCCGACTTTTTTGCTCCCAATCTCGGATAGAGCGGAAAAAGCACACATCTTAGTAAAAGAGAAGACGCATTTATAAGGATTTCCTGATTTTCTTTTAAATACTCGACAGTCGAATTTTTAAAAGCAAGCTCTATATCTATATCCTTTTTTGCCGCATATTTTTGTACATCCGAAACTCCCGAATTCAAAATAACGGGAAAAGAATAAACAGGATTTACCGTATCTTCTTTTTGGGCTATCGTTTTATGCTTTCCCTGCATCAAAGAGCGTACATAGGACTCATGCATTTCCTTACGCTGCTCCATGTTCTTTGCCATCTGTTTTAGCTGAACAAAGGCCAGGGAGGCATTTATATCGGGCAATTGGTCTGTAATAGGGGCTTCATCGTAGAGTTTTTTTAAGACTATTGCGTTTCTTCTTTCGGGAGCCAATAATACGGCGCCGCCCCCTCCGGTTAAAATATCTTTTTCTTCCAGTCCCAAGATAGAAAAAATCCCCATGCTGCCTGCATATTTTTCCTTATATGCCGCCCCTGCACTTTGCGAAATATCTTCTATTACGGGAATGTTTAAGTTTAATATCTTTTCTATGTCGGGTAAAAAACCCAAAGTCTCATGCAGAACAAGTGCTCTTCCCCCTGTTTGTACGGCATTTTCAAGGCTTTCAAAAGAAGGAAAAACGGAGTCGGCTTCTACATCAAGTACAATGGGCTTATAGCCTTGGCGGTTTAACTCGACATACTGCCAAGAGGGCGCCAAACTTGAGATAATAACCGATGAACCTGATTCAAGGTTTAAGGCTTTTAAGGCGTATGTTAAGGCTATTGCAGGGCTTCTTAAAGCGGCGGCTCCGGCTGTTTGAAAAACTTCACAAACCTGCTTAATAAGCTTTTGATTCATCTCGCCGGGGCCTATTTTTTCCTCGACCATACACGTAAGAACTGCATCCATTTCGGAGCGTCTTATAGTGGAACTGTAAACGGGTATTTTCATAATTTTTATAAATTGGTAATCTTTTGTAATTCTTTCGGATTAAAGAGCCTGTGAATGTCCAAAATTATTAAATATCCCGGATCTCGGCGGACAACGCCGTTAATGTATTCCGCTCCGATACCTGCTATCATTTGAGGCGGAGGTTGTATTTCTTCTTTTTTTACATCGACGACACGGGCAACCCTGTCGATTATGATACCGATTTTGTTGTTTTCAACCTTTATGATTATAAAGCCGCCTAAAAATTCATCCCCTGCATCCAAAGAAGCTTTTTTTATGTGAAATCTCTTGTGAAGACTTATTACCGGGATAATCTCACTTCTTAGGTTAAAAATTCCTTCGACATAATACGGAGCATTGGGAATCGGTCTTACATCTTGAACCCTGACTATTTGGTCAACATCCATAATTTCTACACCGTAAAGCTCTTCTCCAAGTTGGAATGTAACTAATTTTAAAAGGTTATCATTTTCAACCTTGGCCTTTTTATTAAGGCCTCCTGCATTTGCCATATAGTTCCTTCCTCCAATATCTTATGATATTACCACACATACATATAAAATTCAAGTGGAAAATGGAGTTTTGTCAATTTTTTATCATTCCTTCAAAATAGTTTATTTTCATTGCAGAGCGTACCGAATGAGTTGTGGCAGTTGCCTTTTCCCTAGCTTTTTTGGTGCCCTCAATCAGGATTTGATACACCGAAGGGAGGTCTTTTTGAAAGGCTTCCCTTTTTTCCCTGATGGGTCTAAGTTCTTCCTGTAAAATATTGTTTAAGAATTTTTTTATTTTAACGTCGCCGAGACCGCCTTTTTGGTAATGTTCTTTTACCTCGTCCAAGCACGAATAATCGCTCCAGAATTCCGGGAAGTGCTCGTTTCGGGTAAAGGCATCGAGATAGGTAAAGACGGGGTTTCCTTCAACCTTTCCGGGATCTTCCACACGGAGATGATTCGGGTCGGTAAACATTCCCATTACCTTCTTTTTGATTTCTTCGGGGCTGTCAGAAATATATATACAGTTACCGAGCGACTTACTCATCTTAGCCTTTCCGTCCGTTCCGGGAAGCCGTCCGCAAGTCTTGTTCGAGGGCAAAAGCTCCTTAGGCTCTACCAAGGTTTCCCCGTAAAGGGAATTAAAGGAGCGGACAATTTCTCGGGTCTGCTCAATCATCGGCATTTGGTCTTCGCCTACGGGAACCGTATTTGCCAAAAAGGCGGTAATATCGGCTGCCTGACTGATAGGGTAGGTTAAAAAACCTACAGGGATACCTGCATTAAAGCCCCGCATTTTAATCTCATTTTTTACCGTCGGATTCCGCTCAAGGCGGGCAAGGGTTACAAGGTTCATATAATAAAAGGTAAGCTCGCAAAGCTCAGGAATTTGAGTCTGCACAAGGATTGTCGATTTTTGAGGATCTATTCCGCAAGCAAGATAGTCCAAGGTAACTTCAACAACGCTTGTCCTAACCTTTTCAAGATTATCCGCATTGTCGGTCGTAGCCTGTGCATCCGCAATCATAATATAAATTTCGTCGTATTTACCCGAATTTTGCAAGGCAACCCTGTTTTTTAATGAACCGACATAGTGCCCTATATGAAGTTTTCCTGTGGGTCTATCCCCGGTCAAAATAATGTTTTTCATCTAAAGTCCTTACCCATTAATTGCCAAATGCAATTCATCCAGCTGTTTTTGGTCCACTTCGCCGGGGCTGCCGTCCATGGGGCTTACCGCAAAGGAGTTTTTCGGGAAGGCAATTACTTCTTTTATCGAACTTTCGCCTGCCATAATCATAACTATTCGGTCAAGACCGGGAGCAATGCCTCCGTGGGGAGGAGCTCCGTATTTAAAGGCTTCGGTTAAAAAGCCGAATTTCTTTTCTGCCTCGCTTTCATCAAAGCCTACAATTTTAAAAATACGCTTTTGAAGTTCGGGATTGTGGATTCTTATGGAGCCTGATGCTACCTCATATCCGTTTAAAACCAGGTCGTAAAGGTCGCCTTTTACGGGTTCGGGATTTTCTTCCATCGTTGCAAGATATTTTTCCTGAGGAGATGAGAACATGTGATGAGCCGGATCCCACTTGTTTTCTTCCTCGTTCCATTCAAAGAGGGGGAAGTCTACAATCCAGACAAATTTAAACTCGGCGGGGTTTAAAAGTCCCAAATCTTTTCCTAGCTTGCTTCTGACTGCCCCTAAGGCTGTGCAGGCAATCTTGTACTTATCGGCTACAAATAGAATTAAGTCTCCCTTTTCGGCTCCGAGTTTTGAGCAAACCTCTTTTTCCTTTCCTTCAAAGAATTTGGAAATACCTCCTTCGAATTTTGCTCCTTGTTCCGTTACCTTAATCCAAGCCAAGCCCTTAGCCTTGTATATTTTTGCTGCGGCTTCAAGTTCTTCAATCTTTTTGCGGCTGTAGGCTTCGGCCTGTCCCTTTACTACCAAGGCTTTGACGGCTCCGCCTGAAGAAAGAGCATCTTTAAAAACCGCAAAGTTTCCGATTTCTGCCATAAAGGCGGCGTCCTGCATCTTCATTTCAAAACGCAAATCGGGTTTATCCGTGCCGTAAATATCGATAGCCTCGTCATAGCTAAGCCGTTCGAAGTTTTCAGGAAGCTCAACATTTATGCTCTTTTTAAAAGCATACTGCATCATGCCCTCGGTCAAAGTTAAAACATCTTCGCGGGAGGCAAAACTCATTTCAATATCTATTTGAGTGAATTCGGGCTGCCTGTCGCCGCGGGCGTCTTCATCGCGGTAGCAGCGCGCAATTTGAAAATATTTATCAAAGCCCGAAACCATTAAAATCTGTTTATAAATTTGCGGAGATTGAGGGAGGGCATAGAATTTTCCGGGGTAAAGGCGAGAGGGAACGAGATAGTCGCGCGCGCCCTCCGGCGTGGACTTAATAAAGGTCGGCGTTTCAATTTCCAAAAATTCTTTTGAGGTTAAAAACTCCCGCACCGCAAAGGCGAATTTGGAGCGCAAAATAATATGCTCCTGCATAGACTTTGAGCGCAAATCCAAATACCTGTATTTAAGACGCAAATCCTCGTTTGCGTTTGTTTTTTCGTCAATTTGAAAGGGAAGCACCTCGCTTTTTGAAAGCACTTCAATCTTTAATGCCTTAACCTCGATTTCTCCTGTTGCCATTTCCCTGTTTATCATGGAATCGGGGCGCAGCCGTACAAGCCCCTCAACGGCAATACAAAATTCCTGCTTGAGGCTTACCGCAAGGGCCTTTAATTCTTCGCTTGCATCATCGTCCACAACAACTTGGGTCAAACCGTAACGGTCGCGTAAATTTAAAAAAGTAATACCGCCGTGATCCCTCTTTCGGTGAATCCAGCCGTTTAAAACAACAGTTTTTCCTGCAAAATCCTTGTTTAAGCCGCCGCAGGTTACGGTTCTTTGCATTTTTTCCATAATCAAATATTATAGTTAAAATACAAAAGCTGTGCAATAGGGAGAAAATTATAAACATTTAGTATAAATTATAATAGGTCTTGTAAAAGCTTTTTATTTAGTTTATTATCAAAAAGGAGTTTTTATGAAAAAAATTATTATTCTAATTATGCTTGTTGTCTTATGTTTGACTTGCACAGGCTGCATAGATATTGTACAGCATATAACCCGTCTGCCTGACGGATCCGAGCAAAATACAATAAGAATAACTGTTTCTAAAATGATTTTTGCTCTTGTGGCAGGAAGCTCTTTCAATGAAGATAAAAATTATGAAGAATTTTTTAATGATAAAGAAATTAAAGAGCTTATTGATATTCCGGAGTTGAGCCCTTTTTCGGCGAAAATATCAAAAATAAATGATCCGATTGATATTGGCTACTTAATAGACATGAATATCAATTACAATGATAAAAATATTCTAAAAAAAATAAATTCCCAAGACTCAATAGATTTTATTCCAAAATACACAGGTGAAAAAGCAATAATTAATTTGACTGCTTTTTCAGAAAAATCAAATGAAAAACCTAATAATGATGAAGCCGCTATGGCATTACTGGCATCAGGAAAATATAGATTATTAATAAGTAAATCCTGTATAAAAAATATCAGCAAGGTAGTTCTTAAAAATGATAAGGAAGAACTTGATTATACATTTTTAGATTTATATGACCAATTTTTAATTGAAATTCCTATACCTATACTTTTTTCCGAAAAGGTAGTTTTGGAAATATATTTTTAAAAAAGATTAAATTTTTTTAAAAAAATTTTACTCTTGACTTCAAATAATCTCTACAATAATTATAAAAGGGGAAATTTTTTCTTCTTTAAAAAATTATTGGAGAGATGAAATATGGAAAAACTTTTTAAAATTACCCTCCGTAATGACTACGCATTTAAGAGAGTATTTTGGAGCAGAAGAAAACAAGGATATTCTACAGGACTTTCCGGAATGTATACTGGATATTCCGCCTGAAAATATTGCAGGATTGGAGCTCGTGGATAAGGAGTTTCATAAAGATAAGATGTACACTGAAAACTTAAAAACAGGAGAAGTATATACAAAATTACCTAGATGTATTACAATAAACATAGTAGGTGAAGGGTTTAATCTTAACTCGCTTATTCACAGTGAGTATAATGTAGTTGAAAAGCATTTAAACGACATACTTTCCGATGAACTTGAAATCCACTTTTTAAACTTAGCCAAGGTAAAAGAGCAAGAAGAAAATGTCGAACATGATGAAAAGAAAAAGAAACTTTATAACCGGCTAAGGTTTATCAAAATAAGCTTGAAACTGCCAGACTGATGAGGAATGAAAATCTTGGAATTGACTTAATTTCAAAGATTACCGGCCTCAGCGAAGAAGAGGTGGAGAAACTGTAAATTAGGAGAGGGCATTACTAAATTGGTTATTAAGACTTTTAAAAATCCCTTCGCAGCCTTTGCGTTCCTTGCGGTTAATTTCCTCACAGATTTTTTATCTTGACATTTTGCAGTTTGTAGAGTACAAAGAGAGAAGTTCAAAGTACGAAGGTCGAAGAGCGATGTTCGACATTCGTACTTCCAATCGTTCGACATTCGTAATTTCCGACATTTGCACTTCGCCCTTTCTTTCATTCGCACTTCCCATGGGAAACTTAACCGGCTAATATTTTAAAATTCCAACTCAAAAACAATATTCACTTCCGCTGAAACTTCAATTTGCCCCATAGGCGAAAAATTTCCGTCTGAGGACTCATCGTAGGCTTGTTTCATGTTTTGAACAGCATAGGCTCCTGTATACCCGCGGGGTGACATTCCTGACGGGTTTTCGCTTATGCTTATTATCTTGCCTAGAGAAAGAGGTTTCCCTCCGTTAGAAGCCGCCTTACAAAGGAGGTTAGCTTTTTCTTCAGCCGCTTTTACGGCTGTAACCCTTGCCTCGTCCATCAGTTTTCTCATGTCGGCAACAGAAAAACCCACATTGTAAATTCTATCTACGCCTGTGTTTAAAAGATCCGTTAAAAAAACTTCGTAATCTTCGATTTTTGTAAGAAGAACTGCTATATTTTGGACAACCTCGTAGCCGTCAAAATATTCATTACCGTTGTCTCTGTACCTGTATCTGGGGTTAATATTTACGCGTTCAATACTGATATTTTTTTGCTCAATTTTATACTTTTCAAAAAGCTCTTTTAATTTTAAAATAGCAACATCGTTTTTATTTTTTGCTTCAGATAAATCCTTATCCTTTGAAAAAACCGAAAACGAAATCGAAACCTGATCGGGGGATTTTAAAATTGCGGAGCGTCCTGTAACGCTTATAAAACGAGCTTCGTTTGCTGCAGGACTACATGCATTAAATAAAATAAAACTTATATATAAAACTCCGATAAGTCTTATACTTTTGATAATAGAATTTTTCATAAAGCCTCCGAATTTGCACTTGCAAAAAGGTAAAAAAACTTTGTAAGTAGTATACTAAAAATAACAAAATTTTGCCCGATAAAGTTACGATTTTTTATTTTTAGTCTTTTAAAATCGATAAAACTATGCTATCATTTACATAGGAAAAAGTTTTTATGGAGTTATAATAAACAGCTCGGTAGGAATTCTACCTCGCTGTTTATTTTCGAGTTTGCCTTTCAGGCAAACATCGTTATATTGTATGCGGTTTGAGAACAAACCGCTTGAAAAAACTTTTTGTAAGGATTTGATAAATCCTTACAAAAAGTTTTTATGGAGGAACTTATGAAAATAATGATGGTCACAAGTGAACTTGTTCCTTTTGCAAAAGTAGGAGGATTGGCTGATGCGGTTACCGCATTATCTACAGCATTAGCAAAAAAAGGGCACGACGTCAGAATCGTAATGCCTCGTTATTATAAGATAGATAGAAAAAACTTAAAACAAATTCCCGGAGCAATGGCCGTTCATCTCGGCGGTTATGAACATTGGGTAGGAGTGTATGAATCTGTTTTGCCTTCTTCAAAGGTAAAGGTTTATTTTATAGACCATGAACAAGCATTCGGAAGAGACGGTGTTTATGGGGCTTATTTTGAACCCGATTTTTCCGATAATCCAAAAAGATTTTCTCTTTTAGCCCATGCCGCCTTCCAAGTTTGTAGAAAACAGGCGTGGATTCCCGACATTGTGCATGCCCATGATTGGGCTACAGGATTAGTGCCCGTACTTTTACGCTTTACCGAAAAAAATACCGAATTTAAAAATACTGCAAGCATTTTTACTATTCATAATATGGGATATCAGGGTGTTTATTCTAAAGAAACTTTCCCCGATACAGGCCTTGATTGGAGCGATTTTTATAATACGGGTTTTGAAGACTGGGATAGAATAAACTTTTTAAAAGCAGCTATTGTTTCATCCGATATGCTTACCACAGTATCTCCTACTTATGCAGAAGAAATCAAACGCCCCGAATTCGGTTTTAGAATGGACGGAATCTTGCGTTACAGAGAAAAAGATTTAACGGGAATTTTAAACGGAGTAGATACCTCAATCTGGAATCCTGCAAAGGATGAATATATTCCCTACAGATATACTTCCAAAAACCTTGAAGAAAAGGAAAAAAATAAGACGGTTTTACAGGAAAGAATGGGACTTGAAACAGATCCGTCCATTCCCGTCTTTGGAATGATAAGCCGATTGGTTGATCAAAAAGGAATTTCCGAGCTTTTCGGTCCAATGTACGGCTCGGCCTTTAAGATATGCTCCGATATAAAACTTCAAATGGTTGTGTTAGGGGCAGGAGAAGCTTGGTGCGAAAAAGAACTTCATTTTCTTTCCCAAAGATTGCCGAACTTTAGGTGTTACATAGGTTATGATGAAGAATTAAGCCATCTAATTGAAGCAGGAAGCGATTTTTTCTTGATGCCCTCAAGATATGAACCTTGCGGCTTGAACCAAATGTATTCTCTTCTTTACGGAACCCTGCCCATAGTCCGAAAAACAGGAGGCCTTGCAGACACGATAGAAAACTACAATGAAGAAACCGGAGATGGAACGGGTTTTGTGCTTGAATACTTGAGCCCTCAAAGCATCTATGATACGGTCGGCTGGGCAACTTATGCATGGTATAATAAAAAAGATCATATAAAAAAGATGAGAACCAAGGCCATGGGTAAAAAGTTCGGATGGACCATAGCTGCGGAAAAATATCTAAAAGTATATGCCGATGCTATTGAAAAAAAAACGTCCATAATATAGACTAAAGAAAAAAGAGGAGGAGGTCTTTACACCTTATTTCTATGATAAAATATGTAACTTCATTTTTTAAAGCAATCAATGCAAATGCTCATCCGGGAGATATCGCTCATGCAGCGGCTCTGGGGCTTTTTTTGGCAATATTACCGAAAAATAATTTAACCTTTACTTTTTTATTTTTTTTATCGGTGTTTATCAGAATCAACAAAGGAGCTTTTTTTATATCCTTTATCTTGTTCGGCTTTATAACCCCATTTATGGATGTATTGATAAATAATATCGGCTTTTGGGCAGTTCAACTTGCTTTTTTACGACCCGTTTTTATTGCTTTGGAAAACATTCCCTTTGTAGCTCTTTTTAAGCTTTCAAATACAATGGTCTTGGGCGGCATAATTTGGGGACTTATACTGTATATTCCTGTATACATCTTAACAAGAATTATAACAGCAAAATATCGAAAATATATGCAGCCTTCTGTAGGTAATGTAAAGGGTGCCGGTTTTTTGGGTAAGATACCGATTCTCCGTCACTTAACAAAAATTTCTGATATAAAGGACAACTTTTAATATGACAGATAAAAATAACGAAACATTGCAAAAAGATGAATTAAAAGCCGCCAAGAAGGCTGCCAAAGGAGCTAAAAAGCTCGAAAAGGTAAAAAAACTTTTTAAAAAACGCTACACCAAACGAGCCCTTAATCGAAAAATTTACAAAAAGATCTTTATTCCGGCGGATAAAGATTTTATCCAAGGTTTTATAGTTTCAAGCATTGATGAAAAAACAAATAAAGAATATTTCGAATTCGATAAAACAAAGATAAACGATAAAACTCAACTAAAGCGAATAAACAAAATAGCTTTGGAAATAGGCAGGCAAAAGGGAAGGGTGAATATTCCTGCTGTGTTAGGTGCTTTGGCTTGCGTTTTTGCAGTTTTGTTTTTTGTATATATTTTTAGAAATGTATTGGCAAAAAAAATAGTTGTAGGAACTTCCGAGGCCGCCTTCGGTGCAAAATGCGAGGTTAGCCTTGTAGACTTCGATTTATTTAAAACCCGATTTAGAATTCAAGGATATAAGGTTGCAAACAAAAATCAGCCCATGCGTAATTTATTTGAGATTAAAAATATAGACTTTTATTTTAATCTTTTGGAATTAAGCCGCGGAAAATTTGTTGCAGAAAATATGGCTATAGAAGGTTTTACATGGAATACGGCACGGAAAACCTCAGGAGCCTTACCGCCTAAAAAACAAAAACCTGTCGATCCCAATAAAAAACCTAATCCCATTACCGAACTTATAAATGATGAAGTTAAAAAGGTACAATCGCAAATATCGGTAGACAGCGGTTTAAAAGCCGTTCAAGACCAAATAGATCCGAGAAAAATTCTTGAACGAGAAAAAGCGGCCTTTAAAACTCCGGAAATTACAGAGAAAATAATAAACTCCGTAGACCCGATGGCTCAAAAATGGATTAAGACTAAAGATGATGTAGAAAAGCAAGTTGTAGATACGGTTGAAGCTGTTCAAAAATTAATAGCCATAGATATAAATAAAATTAATGATGTAAAACAGCTGCAAGAGTTAATCGAAATTATTCAAAAAGTGGTTAAAACAGGACAAGATGATTTCAATTTGGCAAACCGCCTTTTTATCGATGTTCAAAACGATATTAAAGATGTTGACCGCATGGCACGGGATGCAGGTGCTGCGGTTAAAAACGATATAAACCGCTTAAATAAAATCGCAGGGCAAATCAAGTCCATAAATGTCGACACCGGAAAAAAACTTATTGCTGATCTTATAAATACCTTTATAATAAATACCCTTGGTGTATATTATCCTTATTTTGCACAAGGAATGGCTCTTTTACAAAATTCACAAAAACAGCCTAAACAAGAAAAAGAGCTTACATTGGCTCAAAAATCAAGGGCTATGGAACGCCTTCCCGGTAATACTTTTATATTCGGAAAAGATTCTGTTCCGACATTTTTAATCCGAAATATTTCGCTTTCGGGTCATCATCCTGAAAAGGATGTATTTGAAATCGGAGGAACCGCAAAGGCTATAACCAACGATTACGACAAACTGGGTGCTCCGCTTACAATCAATTTAAATGCAGCCCATGGAAAATTAAAGGAAACTGCAGAGGGTATAATAGATTTGCGTTCTTATACCAAAGAGCTGGTTGATACGGGCTTTACCTTTGAAGGCTTGGACATGGATATACCTTCGCCTGCAGATGCCGTTCCTTCTCTTACAGGCGTATTAAAAACAGGAGGCGGTGTAAAGGTCTCTAAAAATAAGGATGTGGTTATAGATGCAAATATGGAAATTATGAAAAGCGTTCTTACCGTTCAAAAGTTTGAACCGGCCTTCGTTTTTGAAATCTATCAAAATGTTCTATCCGATATTAAAAATATAAACGTAAAAACTCTTCTTACAATAAATAGGGGTGAAAGATTTAAGCTCGATGTGGATACCGATGTCGATAATCAAATTGCTGCAGCCTTAAAAAAAGAATTTGCAAGGCAGGTTGAAAAGGTAAAAGCTGAGCTTATACGACAGGGGCAAAAATGGCTCGATGAACAAAAAGAAAATTACAAAAAAGAAATAGATGCTTTTATGTCGGCAGCAAATAAGGCTAAAAAACTTCTTGATGACGTAAAAAACTACGAAAAAATATTGGACAAGAAAAAGGCTGAAGCCGAAAAACGCATAAAAGATATTGCTGCTGGCAAGATAAAAGATGTTCAAAATGAGGTAAAAAAAGAAGCCGAGAATAAGGTAAAAGATATCTTTAAAGGATTCGGGTTTTAATGTCCTTAAACAATAAAGAAATTGACCTCATTCTTGATGAACTAAAATTAGAAGGCTGGTTTATTCAAAAAATAAGTCAGCCCTCTTATACAACCTTAGTTTTTTATCTTTATAAAGATAAACCTTTGACTCTTTTTATTTCTCTTGAAGCCGGTGCATGCAGACTTCATTCTACACGCAAAAAAATTCCTAAATCCGATAAACCGATGCGTTTTATGGAACTTTTGAAATCCCGAATCAAGGGCGGGAAAATCATAAAGGCCGAACAATTAAACGAGGATAGGATTATCCGTTTTCACATTGCAAGCGGGGTGGGGCTGTTTTTTCTGTATTTTAGAATATGGAGCGGGGCCGCAAACATAGTTTTGACCGATGAAAATGATCTTATAATAGACGCATTTTACCGGCGCCCAAAACGAGGAGAGATTTCCGGAGGGACATGGATAACTCCTGATCCGCAAAAAATAAAAAAACAAGATTATTCCGTTCGAGAGTATGATAAAACAAAAAGTTTTAACGAGGCTGTCGAAGAGTGGTATATAAATAATGCTCCTCGAGTTTCTAAAGATGCCTTATTGGCAGAAGCCGAAAATATTTATGGTTCTAAAATTGTAAGAATCGAAAAAGCTCTTTTAAGACTGAAGGCGAAAAGGGAAGAATTTTTAAATGCTCAAAGCTTAAAAAACGCAGGAGATTTGCTTTTTTCAAACCTGCATCTGATAAAAAAAGGAATGAATTTTGTTGAGCTTGAAGATTACACAAAAAACGGCACAAAAATAAGTATCAGCTTGGATCCTTTAAAAACGCCTCAAGAAAATGCGAATCTCTACTACGAAAAATATAAAAAAGCAGTTTCAGGTTTGGATGCCTTGGAAGAAGATATTCTGTCGGCAGAAAAAGAAATAGAAAAACTAAAAGAAAAGATAGAAAAAATTAAAACTGAAGAAAATCCGTATTTAATTCAAAAAATTCTTCAAAAAGAAAAAATCCCTGTTCAGCAAAAAACTAAAAACACAAAATCGGCTCCGGGTTTAAAATTCTTTTGTGACGGTTGGACTATTTTGGTAGGCCGCACGGCCGCCGAAAACGATGAGCTTTTACGGCATTTTGTTAAGGGGGCAGACCTTTGGCTTCATACAAGGGATTATGCAGGCGGCTATGTCTTTATAAAGGCTAGGGCAGGGAAGAGTATCCCATTGCCTGTTTTGATTAAGGCCGGAAACCTTGCTGTCTTTTATTCAAAGGCAAGAAAAAATGCACAAGCCGATCTATATACCACTCAGGTAAAATATCTGCGGAGGGCAAAAAACGCACCCAAAGGAACTGTTCTTCCGGCCCAAGAAAAAAATCTTTCCATAAAATTGGATGAAAAAATCTTAAAACAGTTGGAAGAAGAAAAAATATCGGTTTTATAGGTTTATAAATTCTACTGAGGGATTTGCATTTTTACTCATTGTTAAAATTCCGTAACTTTTATTGGAGCTCATTCGCGGTCTTGATGCTGAGCCGGGATTTATAAAAAACATACCGTTTACTTCTTTTATCATAGGTACATGTGTATGCCCAAAAATGCAAACCTGACACGAATGCTTTACTGCAAAATTTGAAAGAGTGTTCAGTTCAAAGTCGACATAGAATTCGTGTCCGTGCGTTAAAAGAATTTTTTTTCCGCATACTTCCAAAAAAATAATTTCAAAAAATTCCAAAAGCTGTTCCGGATTTTTTTTAAACCCGAAGCCCGTTTTTCCCGCATCCAAATTTAAGACATATTTTTTTGAATCGCAATTCCCCATGACAAGAGCTGCTACAGGAGGCATGCATTCCATCAATTCTTTTTCGTATTGTGAAATTGTTATATAATTTAAAAAATCTGCAAGGCCGTCTCCCGAAAACAACACAGCATCCGACTTTTTTCCTTCACGGCATAAGATATTAATTATCGTATCCGCATTACCGTGTGTATCCGAAATCAAAATAAGACGGGCACTGTCCGCGTATTTTAGTTTTTTAAGAGTTTCAGGGGAAGCAAAAATTCCTTTATCAAAGTGCTCCAACGAGTTCACAATTTATGCACCCCCTTCAAGGTTGTCAGGATTTATAATTCCGTCATTTTCCGTTTCATTTTCTTCCGATTTTTCTTGATTGTCCGAGTTGCCTTCTTGATTTTCTTCAGTGTCTTTGTAAATTAAAAGATATCTATGCGATTGAAGTCCCGTATCGGAATCGGTATACGGTTTTATTATATAATGATTAGGAAATAGGTCTTTACCCAATATGGTTTGTGCAGTAAAAAAAGCTTGTTGAAATTCTTCTATTGGGAATATTTTTATCTGTTTATTGTGTGCATTTATATCCTCACCGGCAAAAATTGCTGCAACAAGCAAGAGCATAACCTCATTGTCACTTATTAAAAAATCTTTTTCTTCATTTAACAATTCTTTAGGAATTTGAAAATCGACTACAATGTCTGAAGCGGCTTCTAAAGGGAGTATTTCATCCATCGGTAAAAGGCTTATTATCGTAAGATTAGGATTTTTCTCTGCCGCATTAATGAGATATTTTCCGCCGTCTTCCGGAATACCTATTGAAATAAGAATTGTAGTTTTTTGTTCTTCAATTTTTTCATTTATCATTCTGAGACGAGGAAGTTTGCTTTTTTTTACCATGTCGGAATAGGGTAAAACTTGAACATGAGAATCAGAGCTGCCCAAACCATATTCGTTTTCAAGATATTTTAAGATATCTTTCCGTTCATGATAATCTTTTCCAAGCACGATGAGTATATTGTTTTTGATAATTCTTTTGGGTTTTATTTTTTCGTAAACAACTTCTTTTTCTTTATTGTTATTACACGAAATAAAGAAAAACGTGAAAAGTAAGCTTATAAAAATTAAGAAAATTAAAAGTTTTTTTTTCATAAATAATTTTTCCTTTTTTTGTCTTTAAGTTTTAGTTTAAAAGGATATAAAAAGTATATCAAAATTTTATGGTAAAGGAAAGAGGAGGCGAAAAGATTTTAATGTTCTTTTCTTTAATTTTCCATTAAATACCCCGAATAAGTAGACAGAACATACATTATAGGAAGTTTTATAAAGGCTTTTTTTGTAAGAACGGTTTGGATATTTATTTTTTAAGTTTTTATACTTGAGCCCTTTTACTTTTTTATCCTTTTCAGCTGCCAAGAATAAACCTTAAAAGGAACAAAATCAGGATATAGATCTACAATATTATCCACTATTTTTGTATCTTCTTTTGTAACAACTTCCTTATAACCGATTATTTCTTGAAACCCGTCAGGCATTTTTATTAATTGAACTCTGCCGATAAAATATCCCGGATGATTTTTTTTTGTAAAAGCAAGCAGCTATGTCGTCTTCTACTTTAAACGAATAATTTTGAGAATATATCCCCAAAACACACAAAATAAATAAAATTGATATAAAATATTTACGCATTTTTTTCCTCCATGTTTTTTATTTTATATAAGGTTTGCCCTAAAGGTTTTCCCTTTTAGTTCTTTTAATTCTGCATAGGCAAAATTCCCTATCAAACTTTCAGGCGGATTGCCTTGGATTACGGCCATTTCTCCTTGTTCGGTGTGCCCGAAAAGCTCGGAACTGTCATTCCTTGAATGGGATTCAACCAAGATATCGGCCTTTTTGCCCAGCTTAGCCTTCATCTTTTTTGCCGTAATTTTTAGCTGTAAGTCAATAACTCGCCCGAGTCTTTCTATTTTTATTTCTTCAGGAATTCTGTCAGGATAATTAAAGGCCCTTGTTCCTTCACGCGGATTATAATGATACATAAAGGCTGAATCGAATTCTACTTCATGCATCAAGTCTAATGTAGCTTTTACATCATCTTCAGTCTCTCCGGGAAAGCCCATCAAAATATCCGTACTCAAGGCTATGTCGGGAATGGTTTCTTTTAGACGTTTTATTCTGTTTTTATAGTGTTCTATAGTGTAAATCCTGTTCATTTTTTTTAAAATTGCATCGGAGCCGTGCTGGACAGGAAGATGAACAAGTTTGCAAAGTCTTTTTTCTGCAGCGATTGTGTCGATTAAGGCATCGGACATATCCTTAGGATGGCTTGACATAAAGCGTATCCATCTTATCATATCGGTTTTGTCTGCCTCTCTTGCTATAAGGCGTAAAAGCTCGGGAAAATTTATCAGACTCCCCTCCCCGTCTTCTCCTTTGTATGAGTTTACGTTTTGGCCGAGCAGGGTAATTTCTCTTACTCCCCTTGATGAAAGTTCGGTAATTTCATGCAAGATTTCATTTACCGGACGGGAAACCTCCCTGCCCCGAACATAGGGCACGATACAATAGGTGCAAAAATTATTACAGCCGTTCATAATCGGCACATAGCTTTGAAAAGATTTAGGTGAATGAGAAAGAGGAGCAAAATAATAATTGGATGAAGGCTTTTCTTCGATATTGTTGCTTGCAAACTCGGCCATATAGCTTGAATCTTTGAATCTAGCTTCAATTTCATCAAAAATTTGCGGCAGAAGGTTCCGCTCAAACATTCCGACAACATAATCGATAAGGGGAAATTCTTCCTGTATTTCGGTATAAAGTCTTTCAGCCATGCAGCCGATCAAAAGCACAAAAAATTTTCTCTTTTTTTTCAAACCGGAAAAATGTCCTAATCTTCCTAGAACTCTGTTTTCGGCAGTTATACGCACGGAACAAGTATTGATTATAAGCAAATCGCAGTGCTCGGCATCGGATGCAGCTGTCCATTTTTTTTCAAGTAAAATTTGTTCCATTGATGAGGATTCAGCCTGATTCATTTGGCAGCCGTAGGTTTCAAAAAAGTAAGTCATAAATTCCGAATATTTTAAAGCAGAATAAGAAAAATGTCCATAGGGCTAGCTAAGTACGTGTCTTTCGGCATGGTAACTTGAGCGCACAAGGGGGCCGCTCTCAACAAAGGAAAACCCCTTTTCTAAGCCTATTTTTTCATACTCTTCAAAGGTTTCGGGTCTTATATATTCTTTAACTTCTATATTTTTAGTAGATGGCCTTAGATATTGGCCAATGGTCATAACTTTACAATTTATTTTGCGCAAATCGTCCATGGTTTCCAAAATCTCATCCCTTGTTTCACCAAGGCCCAACATAATACCGGATTTACATACCAGTCCTGATTCTGCAATTTGCTTTAAAACCTTAAGAGAGGTCTCGTATGTAGCCCTGCTTCTTACATGGGGTGAAAGACGGCGCACTGTTTCAAGGTTATGAGAAATAACTTCAGGTTTTGCTTCGATAATCATTGATACCAAATCTTCATGGCCTTGAAAATCAGGGATTAAAACTTCCATCGTGACATTAGGAGTTCTTTCTTTTACGGCTTTTATAACCTTTACCCAGTGAGAGGCTCCGAAATCTTTTATATCATCCCTGTCTACCGAGGTTAAAACTACGTGTTTTAATTTTAAGGCTTCAACGGATTGAGCTATTTCCATAGGTTCATTTGGGTTTAGAGGTAAGGGATGACCTGTAGGTACATTACAAAATTTACATGCACGCGTACAGATATTCCCGCAAATCATAAAGGTTGCAGTTCCGCACCTCCAACATTCTCCCTGATTAGGGCATTTTCCGCTGGTACAGATAGTATTTAATTTATGTATTTTAATCGTGTTCGACACTTCCTGCGAAAGTGCTCCGCTGGGAAGTTTTATTTTTAACCAATCAGGTTTTCTTTGATTACAAGTCATACACAAATCCCCTAAAATTTATTTTCTTCTTTAATTATATTTCAAAACAGTAAAAAGGTCTAGACGGTTAAAAATATGTTTTTTAATACTCTTGCATATTTTTTTTTTTTAATTATAATATTTTTATGAAATACATAGTTAACAATTCGCATGACCCTGAATATAATATGGCTTTTGAAGAATATTGTTTTAGAAATCTGCCTTTGGAAGATGAAGAATATGTTTTTTTGTGGAGTAACAACCCCACTATTCTTTTAGGTAAAAATCAAAATACCTATCAGGAAATAAACGAAAAATATATAAATGAAAACGGAATAAAGGTAGTAAGACGCATTACGGGCGGAGGCGCTATCTATCAAGACCTTGAAAATATAAACTTTTCTTTTGTCACAAAAACAAAGGGAAACGAAAAAATCGATTTTAAAAAATATTATATTCCTATTGTAAATGCGCTAAAAAAAATCGGCGTTGATGCGGAACTTTCAGGAAGAAACGATGTTACGATTGACGGGCAAAAATGTATAGGGGCATCTCAATCGGTATGGCAGGGACGAGTTTTAAGCGACGGCTCCATTCTTTTTAATGTTGAAATGGACGCTCTTTCCAAGGCCTTGACAGTACGAAAAGAAAAACTTGAATCGAAGGGCGTAAAAAGTGTCCGCTCAAGGGTTACAAACATAAAGCCCTATTTAAAAAGAGATATTACCGTAGACCAATTTAAAGATGAACTTTTAAAAGCTATCTTTGAAGTTGAAAACCAAGAGCCTGTAGAATATAAGCTTTCGGAAGAAGAACTTAAAGGTGTGATGAAGATTTATGAGGAAAGGTTTTCCCGCAAAGAATGGAACTATGGAGCTTCTCCCAAGGCCGAATATTCCCACTATGAGAGATTTCCTATAGGCAGTATCGAAATCTTTTTTAATGTCGAAAAAATGAAAATAAATTCTTTAAAAATTCACGGGGATTTTTTCGGTACGGCCGATAAGGGAGATATTGAAGAACTTTTAAACGGCTGTGAGTATTCTGAAAGTGTTTTAACCAAAAAATTATCGGATGTCGATTTAACACCCTACTTCGGAAACATAGAAAAAGAAGCTTTTATAGGAATGTTTTTTAAGTAACTGTTTTAAATTATGCAAAAATTGACTTAAGCAAAAAGTGATTAAAAATTTGATTTGTCAAAAAAAGCACCGATTAAAAACCGGTGCTTTTTTTATTAAAACTAAGCCTTATTTTAAATGACAGGCTACAAAGTGGCCGTTTCCTCTATCTTCAAGGTCAGGACGAGTTTCTGTACAGATGGGCATCTTGTGGGCACATCTTCCGCAAAATACGCAGCCCTTAGGCGGATCAATGGGACTTGGAACGTCTCCGGGGAGAATTATTCTTTCCCTCTTTAAACCGTACTTTGGAATAGGAATTGCAGAAAGTAAGGCCTTTGTATATGGATGAATGGGATTTGAAAATATCGATTTATAATCGGTTATTTCAACTATTTTTCCTAAATACATAACAGCAATCCTGTCGCTTATGTGTTTAACTACACTCAAATTGTGTGATATGAACAAATAAGTAAGCCCCAATTCTTTTTGAAGCTCTGCTAAGAGGTTCAATATTTGTGCTTGAATACTTACATCCAAGGCAGAAACGGGCTCGTCCATAACGATGAATTTAGGCTTTAGGGAGAGAGCCCGGGCAATACCTATGCGCTGCCTTCTTCCTCCATCCAATTCATGAGGGTAGGAGTCTTCAAGGCGTTCTTCCAATCCTACAATGTTCATAACCTCTTTTACTCTTTTTTGTACTTCGGCTTTTGTTTTATAGGCCTTGTTTACGTAAAGGTAGTCCGCAATGAGCTCAAAGGTGTTTAATCGAGGATTTAATGAAGAATAAGGATCCTGAAAAACAATCTGCATATCCTGTCTCATCATCCTCTTATCCTTGCGGCTTTTATATTCAAGGGTATTATTCCCTTCAAATATTACTTCACCTGAGGTAGGTTCATGCAATCTTAAAATTGCCCTGCCTGCCGTAGATTTTCCGCAGCCTGATTCGCCCACAAGGCCTAATGTTTCCCCCTTGTTTATGCTGAAACTTATATCGTCTACAGCATGAAGGAGGCCTTTTTTTGTGGTAAAATATTTTTTTAAGTTTTTAACTTCAAGAATTGTACCGCTCATTTTTCACCCCCTTTGTCAAATAAAAAGCATGAAACGCAGTGGGAATCATCCAAATCAATCATCTTAGGAACTTCACATTTACATCTTTCGGTTGCAAACTCGCACCTCGGATGAAATTTACAGCCTGTAGGAAGATCTACAGGGTTAGGAGGAGCACCCTTGATAACATGTAAGCTCTCTTCATCGGCATCCAGTGTAGGAATTGAAGCAAACAAGCCTTTTGTATAAGGATGTTTCGGATCGGTGTAAAGTTTTTCGACAGTACCGTATTCGATAACCGAACCTGCATACATAATTGCAACATGGTCGCAGATTTCGGCAACAATTCCCAAATCGTGGGTTATCATAATCATCGAGGTATTATACTTGTTTTGAAGCTCAATCATAAGTTCCAAAACCTGAGCCTGAATTGTAACATCCAAGGCTGTTGTAGGCTCGTCTGCAATGATTAGCATAGGATTACAGGCAAGGGCCATGGCAATTACAACCCTCTGCTTCATTCCGCCTGAAAACTGGTGCGGATAATCGTTGATTCTTTCCCTCTTTATGCCGACCGTTTCAAGCATTTGAGCCGTTTTTTCTTTTAGTTCTTCTTTTTTTAAGTTTTGATGAAGGGCTAAAACTTCGGCAATCTGCTCGCCTACAGTCATAACAGGGTTTAAGGAGGTCATCGGATCTTGAAATATCATCGAAATTTTATTTCCGCGTATTTCCTGCATTTCTTTTTCGGTTTTGCTTAAGATATCTTCTCCGTCAAAAGAAATTTTACCGCTCATTATTTTTCCCGGAGGATTCGGTACAAGCCGCATAATTCCTAAGGCTGTGGTGGTTTTTCCCGCTCCAGTTTCGCCTACAAAGCCAAGGGTTTCACCCTTTCCCAGTTTTAAGTTTAAATTGTTTACGGCTTTTGTTTCTCCTGCTTCGGTTATATAGTAAATACTTAAATCTTCAATGTTTAATAATTCTTCCATAAAAAGCCGTCCTTATCGTTTTAATTTTGGATCAAGAGCATCGCGCAAACCGTCACCCAAAACGTTGAGGGCAAAGATTGTAATAACAATGGCGAGTCCGGGGAATAAGGTTAGATGAGAGTAGCTTCTTATATAAGCTCTTCCTCCCGAAAGCATGGCTCCCCATTCGGGAGTCGGAGGCTCAAGGCCGAGACCGATAAAACTTAAACCCGCTGCATTCAATATTGCATAGGCAACACCCAAGGTCGCTTGAACAATTATGGGCGCCATACAGTTGGGAATTATGTGTTTGAAGATAATTCTAAAATCTGAAGAGCCCCCTGCCCTAGCCGCTTCGATAAATTCCATATCTACTATGGACATAACCGCCGAACGGACTATTTTTGCATAGCCGGGAATTCCTGCAATACCTACTGCAATCATCAAATTCCCAAGGCCGGGGCCTAAAGAAGCAACTATGGCTATCGCAAGAAGGATATCCGGAATAGCCTGCAAAACATCTATAAAGCGCATTAAGGTTGTATCGACTCTTCCTCCGAAGTAGCCTGTAACGGCTCCGATAAAAGAACCTACAATCAAGGCTATACCTACGGATATAAAACCTACCTTTAACGAAATTCTTGCACCGTAAATAACACGGCTTAAAATGTCGCGTCCGAACTCGTCCTGTCCAAAAGGATGGGCTGCACTCGGGCCTGCAAATTGGTTATCCAAATCGGTACCGTCAAAGGTATAGGGGGCTACAAAGTCTGCAAACACAGCCATTAAAACCAAAACTATAATTATAAACAAGCCCACCATGGCAAGCCTATTTTTACTCATTCTATGAAAAACGCCTCTAAAGCCGTTCAATTTTTTTCTGTCTTTTATTGTTTTCATCTTGCCGGTCTCCTATGTATATTGAGTTTTAATTCTCGGATCGACATAGGTATAAAGTATATCGACGATTAAATTTACGATTGCAAATGTTACGGCAACAAATAAAACGCATCCTAAAACAACAGGGGCATCACGCAATTTAATGGAGTCAATCATGAGCCGTCCTATTCCGGGAATGGAAAATATAATTTCGGTCATAACAGCACCGCCCATCAATTGTCCGAATTGGATACCGACAATCGTTATAACGGGAATAAGAGAGTTACCCAATGCATGTTTAAAAATAACTATCTTTTCTTTTTGCCCCTTTGCCCTGGCTGTTCTTATATAATCTTGACGGATCGTTTCAAGCATACTTGAACGGGTCATTCGTGTTAAGACTGCAACAGATTGAGCTCCCAGAGCCAAAGCAGGCAAGACCATGTGCTTAAAGCCTGAAAATCCCGATGAGGGGAACCAGCCTAACTTTACCGAAAATAAAAGAATCATCAAAAGTCCCAGCCAAAAAACCGGCATCGATAAGCCGATTAAGGCAAAGACCATCGTTATATGATCAAAAACGGAATATTGTTTTATAGCCGATATGATACCCAAAGGAATCCCAAGGCATATTGCAACTATGGTTGAAGCTACGGCTAATCTTATGGTGGCACCTACACGGGCTCCTATTTCTAAAACGACCGGCTGCTCTGTGATGTAGGATTCACCCAGGCTTCCTTTAAAAACAATATTTTTTAAATAGCGTCCGAACTGGACTAAAAATGGATCGTTTAAGCCCATTTTTTCTCTGAGCTTTAAAACTTCTTCAGGCGATGCATTTGTTCCTAACTTATTCCGCACAGGATCGCCCGGTGTAAAATATAAAAGCGAAAATACTATAACCGATACACCGAACATTACAGGAATCAATAGAAGAATTCGCCTTATTATATATTTAAGCATACTACAACCTCTAGAATAAAATAAGCCGAACTTTAAATCAAGTTTTAAAGTTCGGCTATTGAATTTTTAATTATTTATCGGCGGGTTTGATATTTCCCAAAAAGTGATGACCTAACGGGGATAAACGTAAACCTGTGATATTGCTTCTGATTCCTGCAGCTTGTTCACCGTTATATTGGAAAATAGCCGGTGTTAAATACATAATTCTTTCCTGAATCTGCTCGTAAACCTTAGCTCTTTCGGGTCCGTCTAAAACTCGGCGTCCTTTAATGATAAGTTCGTCAAGTTCAGGATCGCTTAAGAAAACATAGTTTCCGCCCGGACCTCTCGAAATTGAATGGAAACATGGATAAACAACCATATCGGGATCGGGTGTATCCGAAGACCAACCGATTTCAAATAACTGCTGCTCGCCTTTTTCCAACATTTCAATGTATTTTGACCATTCAAGAACTTCGATAGAAAGATCAATACCTACATCCTTAAACTGTTCTTTCATGATAACGGCCATATCGATTCTTTCTGTTCTTTCATTTGTTGAAAGCCGAATTTTTAACCCGTTTTCATACCCGGCTTCTTTTAACAGCTTTTTAGCCTTTTCTACATCCCTCGGAATAGGCTTTAGTTTATTTGCAATTGAATAGCGGATAGCAGGTGCATAGGGGCCCGATGCAGTTCGGCCCAAGCCCTTCCAAACAGCCTTTACTATCTGATCTGTATCAACGGCACAGGCAATAGCCTGTCTGACTCTGACATCATCAAGAGGCGGCTTACCGCAGTTCATTCCCATGTATTGGGTTAAATAGTCAAAGCTTCTGATAAGTTTGATTTCGTTGTTTCCATTAAATCGATCCAAATCATTGGGAGAAACATCGTATACGATATCTGCTCCGCCTGATTCAAGCTCAATAATACGGTTAGTAGGTTCCGGTATAATTCGGAATTCTAGGTACTTGTAATAGGGTTTTTTACCTTGATATCCTTCATATCTTTCAAACTTTATTTTATCCGATTTTGTATGACTTATAAATTTATATGGACCTGTTCCTATGGGGTTTCGTGCATATTGATCTCCTGCTGCTTCAACAGCTTTTTTATTTACTATGTGAGCTGATGAATGGCAAAGGGCCGTTAAAATACCGGCATAAGGAGCCTTCATTTTGAATTTTACCGTATAGTCATCAACAGATTTGATAGTATCGGGATCTATATCCGAAAATATGTGGGCAACAGCAGGAGATGCACAAGCTCTTAAATAGCTGAATACTACATCATCTGCTTTAAGCTCTTCTCCATTGTGGAATTTTACTCCCTTCCTCAAATAGAAAGTATATTCCATTCCGTCGGCAGAAATGTCGTATTTTTCGGCCAGAGCAGGAACAACCTCATTATCCGGAGTAATTGCGATTAAACCTTCATACATTTGCATCATTGCATTTGCAGAATATGAGTCGTTTTGGGCACTTGGATCCATTGTTATGGCATCACTGGACATAGCAACAATCAATGTCTGAGATCTAACGTCATTGGCTTCTCCTCCGCAAGAAATGATAAATGATGAAAGCATCACCATCAAAACAAAAATACCAAAAAACTTCTTCATTATACACCTCCTAAAGTGCATTTAACAATACGTATACAATAATTCTAGCACCGAGGTTTTGATTTGTCAACGTTTAAGAGAAAAAATTATGTATTTTTCTTCTTTTTTCTCTTTTCTTTTAGATTTCCTTTTTCAAGCAAGAGAGTTTTAGTAGGTATATCGCAGACTTCAAAATCACCAAAATATTGAATGGCTCCGGGGAATCTATAGACGGTTTCGACAGCCCATTTATCCCGATTTTTTTCGTAAGTTTTAAAGGGCTTGCCTTTTAAGTCTACTACGGATTTTTTTATAACGGGGGTCATCTTACCCTTTCTTCTTTCCATATTCATCATCATGGAAAGAGGCACGCCGCAGGGAAGCCAATAATCGACATCATCGGTTAAGTTTTGAACCGATGCTATATAGCCCGAAAAACCGTTAACGGCCAATAAAAATGCTGTAAAACCTAAGGTATAACAATAATCGGAATCGAAGTTTGAAGGAAATGCGGAGCGTCCCTCATAACCGAAAAAGTGAGCATAGGTGCTGAATCGTCCTTCAAACCTTCCATCTTTTTTCATTTCGGTTATTTTTCTGGTAACCAAATCTATCAAAAGTTTTTCCGTTTCAATTCTGGAAACTTGAACGTTTCCATGAGGATCGCGGTCCATTAAAAGCTGTAAAGATATGTTTTCAGGGAGGCTGTCAAAAAGTGTAAAGGATTTTTTTGACATGTGTTTTTGAAGCCAAGAATGTTTGCCCGAAAAAGTTTTTAGTTTTGAAAAAGCTGAGGCCTTTCCTGCCATAAGATCGTTTATTTCTTCGATCAATTCATCCATTTCAGGGATAAATTCTATAATTCCTTCAGGAACTAAAATAACCCCGAAGTTTTCGCCTTTTTTGGATCTTTTTACAATGATATCTACAATGTAATCCGTAACCTGCTGCAAGGTAACTTTTTTTTCGGCCAATTCTTCACCTATTAAACAGATATTAGGTTGAGTTTTTAAAGCACATTCAAGGGCAATGTGACTGGCAGACCTTCCCATGAGTTTTATAAAATGCCAATACTTATGGGCGGAATTTACGTCGCGGCAAATGTTTCCGATTAGTTCCGAATAGAGTTTTGTTGCAGTGTCAAAACCGAAGGAGGTTTCTATATATTCATTTTTTAGATCTCCATCAATAGTCTTAGGAACTCCTATAACCTTGGTATTTAATTTTGCCTGAATAAAATATTTTGCCAAAAAAGCGGCATTTGTATTTGAATCATCTCCGCCTATTATTATAAGAGCATCCAGCTTCAATTTTTTTACGTTTTGAATTGACCTTGCAACCTGCTCCTCAGTTTCGATCTTTGTTCTGCCTGAGCCGATTATGTCGAAACCGCCCGTATTTCTGTATTTATCGATTAAGGCTTTTTTGATTTCAACATATTTACCCTTTACCAAACCTTCGGGGCCGCTTAAAAAACCGTAAAGTTTCGAATTAGGATTACCTTTTTTTAAGGCATCAAAAAGTCCTGAAATTACATTATGTCCTCCGGGAGCCTGCCCTCCTGAAAGGATTACGCCGAATTTTAAAGGCTTGTGCTCCAATTCGGATTTTCCTTTTACAAATTTGATAATAGGCATTCCGTAAGTATTCGGGAATATTTCTTTTAGTTCCTCCTGATTAGATTGTGCATAAGCAGCCTTTCCGATTTCAGGCTTAATCAAACTCAAAGGTTCCGCAAATACTTTTGGGATTTTCGGTTTGTAATTGTAGCGCAATCTCTGCATTGTGGATTCATTCATTTTTTACTCCTTTAAAATTTAATGCGGCCGTTTAAACTTCTTGCAAGTGTTAAGCGGTCGGCATATTCCAAATCGCCTCCGACAGGTAAACCTGAGGCAAGTCTGGTTATATTTACAGGTAAGTCCTGCAATATTTTTTGAATATATAAGGCTGTAGTATCACCTTCAATTGTGGGGTTAGTAGCAAGGATAACTTCGGTAATTCCGCCTTCGTGAATGCGTCTAATAAGCTCGCTTATATGTAATTGATCGGGGCCTATACCTTCAAGAGGAGCTATGAGTCCTCCCAAAACATGAAACAAGCCTCGGTATTCGGGAATTGAAGAAATCGTATTTACATCCTGAGGAAAACCTACCACGCAGATAGCGGTTCTATCTCTTGTCTCATCTGCACAAATATTGCAAATATCTTCTTCAGTGTAAGAACCGCATATTTTGCATGGATGAATTTTTTCGTGTAAGGTTGAAACGGCTTCAGCTAAACGCATAGCATCAGCCGGGCCTTGCTTCAAAAGATGATAAGCAATGCGGGCAGCACTTTTATGCCCGATACCCGGCAGGCGGGAAAATGAATCTATAACGGCATCAAGGGCATTCATTCCGGCTTACCCCCTCCTTAAAAAGGCAGGCCGCCTGCAAGATTTGCAAGGGGCCCCAGTTTATTTTGTAAAAGCTCTTTTAATTTTGCAACAGCATCATTATGAGCAGCCCTGATTAAATCTTGGAGCATGGGTACATCCCTGTTATCAACAGCTATTGGATCAAGAAAAATAGACTCAACTTCAAAACTGCCCCTTAGCCTTATTTTGACAAGGCCTCCTCCGGAAGCACCTTCAACAACTTCTTGATCTAGGTCAGCTTTAAGATTAGCAATTTTTTCTTGGATTTCTTTTGCATTTTTCATAATATCAAAAGGATTCAATTTGCACTCCTCATAAATACTTTTTATTTATAGTAAGTAATAACTATAGATTAACATTTTTTTATAAATAATACAAGTACGGATTTTATAAATACCTTTACAAATCTTTTATGGAAAAAGATTTTCTTTGGATAGGACTGTATCCGTTAAGCCTGATAGCTTGTACATGAGCCTTTGTTGCATAGCCTTTATGCTTTTCATATCCGTATTCGGGATAAAACCATGAATAACGGGTCATAATTCTATCCCTTGCAGTCTTAGCCAAAATAGAAGCTGCCATAACTTCATGTACTGAATCATCGGCCTTTACGACAGCCTTAATCGAAGAACAATTTTTTATATTAGGAATAGAATTACCGTCAACAATTATATCAGGCTCTTCAAATTTTATATTTTGAATTTTACAATATTCTTTAAGTTTTATATAAAGATCATCATAGGCTCTTTCCATAGCCAAAAAAGTTGCCTGAAGTATATTTATTTCATCTATTTCGTAATTGGATGCCCGGCCTATTCCCCAAATTACCGAAGGATTGGAATATAATATTTTACGTACCGATTCTCGTTTTTTTTCGCTGAGTTTTTTTGAATCTTTTAAAATAGAAAAAACAAAATTATCCGGAAGAATTACAGCGGCTGCCGTAACAGGGCCCGCAAGAGGCCCCCTGCCCGCTTCATCAATACCGCAAAACATTAAGGCTCCCTCTCAATGGATTTTAAAAACCCGCGGACAAGCGGATTAAATTTAATATCCAATTTTGAATTTTTATTATACCATACAGCCGTATCTTTATTTTGTGCCGTTTCAGGTAAACGAATTAAATTTAAACGGCCTAAAGATATTTCGGAATTCCATGCTTCTAAAAATCTGGCTGTAAAACCTGAATTAAAAGAAGCATTTATGTTATCAAGTTCTATTATGGAATTTGAAGATGAAATTGCAGCAACCGAAAATCCTGTACCTTCAAATTCAAGATTTTGAAAAACAGCCGATGAATTATTTAAATTAAATATAAGACAATATCTTTTTTGATCCGATATTATCTTGGAGTCGGATATATCCAAATGGGAGTAAAAAGAGTTTAGCACCGCTCCGCCTTCAAAGGCTTGTATTTTTACGTTGTTAAGTTTTATGCCTGCCTTATCCGCATAAATTATAGGAACTTCCCTAGGCTCTTCAAGTCTTTCTCTTCTAAAAATATTGCAGTTCTCGACTTCAAAATTTGCACCGATTACGACAAAGCCCGAATTTTTAGAAAAATGAATCGAGGTTTTTTGTGCAGCCGAAGTAATTTTTATATTGCGTGTAATAAGTACAGCTTCATTTAAAATACAGTCTCCCCTTATATAAATTTTCCATTTTTCGGAACCTGTCTCATTTTTTTTTGAAAGTGAAACCCTATTTATATATTTGACTGCCTCATAGATAGTTGAAAAAGGCTTTGACGGATTTCCGTCAGGATTTTTTACCTTGGAATTATTATCAACATATACGGCGTTTCTGTCTATTGTAAATTCTTTTTTTATGCCGGCGCTTCTATTACCGGCTTCATCCTTACTGTAAATATTTACCGAATAGACGGTTTTTTCTCCTATAACTCCCGTCAAAATAATTTCTCCATTTGATGAAGTAAAAATAGGCGGTTCAATCTCCGTTATTATACGGTTATCGGAAGGAGTCTTAATTTTTATTTTTACACTTGAATTTGTAGCAGATAACGGCGGATTAAAAGAAACTTCAGGTATTTCGGGCGGCAGCTTATCTATAGTAAAAGAAGTTTGAAAATCGCCATGAAAAATTCCGTCATAAAAGGCTTTTATTTTAACGTCAAAAAAACGTTCTTCCTTTAGTCCCAAATCGAAAGTATAGGAAGCGTCTTTTTTAAATTTGAAAGAATTCATTGTAGGATCGATATAAGCACAACCGTCTCCTGTTTCAAAAAAATAATCGTACCGTTCATCATCAAACTTAAGTTCTATATTTCTGTTTACAGGTGCTGCAGGAACCGGAGAGAGTGAAGGTTTTTTCGGTAATGATATTCCGTTTATTTTTCCTTCCTTTGTTTTTGTCCAATAGAACACGCAATCTTTACTTCTATCAATGAACACCGGCCCGTCATATATATTTAAAAGATGTGAAATTTCAGGAGACGGTTCTTCTTTTTCTTTTATCAAATAATAAACCGGTAAATCGGAGTTAAATTCCAAAAAATACCAATTTAAGATATTGTACTCGGAATTTTTTTCAAATAAGTTTTCATCAAGTGCGGTTTCCGGTATTTTAGGAGAAGAGAGCCCTGAGGGTGAAACTTCATATTTTACTATCTTTTCATCAACACTGCCCGATTCGGAAACGGCCTTTATTCTAAGCTCCACTTCTCCTTCTTTTTCAAGCCTTATAGGCCCTGTGTATAAAAGACCGAATTCCTGAGGGTCGCTTCCGTCAACGGAATAGATAATTTGAGTTCCGGGAGGAGTTTTAATGATAAGCTGTTGTGCCTCATTCCAAACCCCTTCTTTCGGACTTAAAACATTTAAAAGTTTTTTTTGTTCAGGCCGTTCAACTACCAAATGAAAAGGTTTACTCATTTTTCCGGACGAAGATTGAGCCCAAATGCAGAGATGTGTTCCAAAAACAAAAAAAAGATTTTCATCTTTTGGTATTTTTCCGTTTGAATATAAATCTGCAAACGGATTAAAAGATCTGTAAAAGACGGAAACAATTTCTTCATCTTTAGGTTCAGGATATTTTACGGTCAGACTGACGCCGTCTTTTTGATAGTCTTGTTTTATTTCAAGCTCATCCAATTCATAGCAACTTATTTTAAAAGAAAAACAGAAAAACAGAGTTATGATAAAACCGATTTTTAAGATGCTATGAATCTTCATTTTTTTCAATTTATTATTCCTTTAAAGACTTCTCTTAAAGCAGGATTGTTTGAATAATAATTTTCTTCAAGCTCTGCACTCGAAAGACCAACTAATTCATGACTCATATAATGAATCCAAAGATTATCTTCTTCGGTACGTATATCGTGTTTTCGGCACCAATAATCCGGATGATATTCATATTGCTCATTTTTGTTATGGAAATACTTATAATCATGGACTGCAATTTTTATATTTTCTCTTTTTAATCCTTGTTTAACCAAATAAGCTACAAGATAATTTACAGTAGCTCCCGAATCAAAGATATCATCCACCAATAAAACGGAAGCATCTGTTTTTAATTTACTCGGCGGAAACGTCCAACCATCCAAAATAACTTCCGAGTTATTATGTACACCCGAATATGAGTGCGCAACAACAGTCGAATATAAAATCTTTTTTTTGTCTTTATAGGCTATCTTAAAAAACTCGCTTATTACATTTGCTAAATATGCACCTCCCCTCATGGAGGCATAGATAATATCGGGAATATATCCTTCGTCATACATCTTTCTTGCAAGAATGAGGCCGTTATCTCTTACTGTGTTGTAGCTTAAAAATTCTTTCATAAAATCCTCGTGATAGATAGAAGATTATATCATGTTACGGCATATTTTTCAATATATTTTTTATTTTATTTTTTTAGAAGAGAATCTATATAATCGATGGTTTGACAAGCCGTGTTTTCCCAATTATATCGTTTTACCCATTCCAAACCTTTTTCAATCATTTCTTTTCTTTTTGCCGTGTTTGCATCGCAATCAATTAAAACAGAAATAGCTTCTGCAATTTCTTCCGGTTTTTTTGAGTCGAAAAATAAAGCAGAATCTCCTGCAATTTCGGGAAGGGCGCCTGCTTTTGCACAAGCTACCGGAACGCCGCATGCCATGGCTTCAATAATGGGTAGGCCTACGCCTTCGATCATCGATGGAAAAACACAAAGGTCTGCCGACGAATAAAGATGGGGAAGACTTTCATGAGGAAAATATCCTGTAAGCAAAATATCCGAGGAAAAACCGGACTGCAATACTGCATTATGGACGGCTTCGGAATTATCGCCGTCGGAGCCTGCAATTACAAGACGATGAGAAGAACCTGTTTGCTTTTTAAATAAGGCAAATGCTTTTATCAATTCTACATGGCATTTTTGCGGATGTGTTATGCGGGAAGCATAAATTATATAAGGCTTTTGAATGGCAAAGGGTTGAATTAAAACCTTGTCTTCATCGTTTGTAATGGGTTTAAAAAGAGAACAATCAATACCATTGTATATAACTTTTATATTGGAATCGGAAACACCGAATTGGGCTAAATCGGTTTGAATATATTTTGTGGGGCTTATAATACCTGAAGCGCTTTTAAGAGTACGCTTTAGCCCCATCTTCGCAATCATTCCCAAATCTGCCGATAAAAGACTTTGAATAATCAAAATTGACGGAACTGTAAAAGCCGGAGGTAAAAGCTCTACACCGCCCGGATAAATAACGGCATCATACCTTTGTTTTTTTATAAAAGAGTTTAAATTTTTAAAATGCCAGAGTTTTTCCGAAAATTTTGTATCGGAAATATCAATTCCTGCAAAAGAAACATAATCTATATCGGACGTATAAGTATACTTGTCAAGTTCCGGACCGAAAAGCTCGAATTCGTAATCATTTTTGGGCAAATTTTTTACAAGAGAAAGTATATAAGAGCCTATACCTGAGCGCCCGTGATCACATCCGAATGCATCAACTCCAATTTTCAAAATAAATTCCTCCGAGCATAAGGATTATATCACAAATAATAATTTTATGCTATAAGTGCTTAAAATTTAAGCCTTATTGTCCTGCCGCTTTTTTTAACAATAAAGTATTTCCTGCCCTATTATGCTCTTGAACGGTTTTGTTAAAAATGTGTTTTCCCGTATCTGGATCTATCAGTCTAAAATAAAAATAATCCGTATTTGCAGGATTGCAGGCTGCATTCAAAGCCGTAAACCCGGGATTTGAAATAGGTCCCGGCGGAAGACCTGCATGAATATAGGTATTGTATGGATTTTGGATTTCCAGATCTTCGAAAAATAACCGCTTGGGATGTTTTTTATTTTTAATTTCGGTAATTATGTATTCAACTGTTGCACATGACTGTAGTCCCATATTTATTTTAAGACGGTTTGTAAAAACACTTGAAATTATAGGAGCTTCTTCAGGCAGTTGATATTCTCTTTCGATAATGCTGGCTAAAATTACTTTTTTATGGATATCCGAAAACTCTTTAGGAAAATTCGGAATGGAGACCGTCTTTTCGAAAAAAGTTTTTATAATCATCTTTATCATCATTTCAGGAGTGTCTTCCTCCCCGAAAAAGTAAGTATCCGGATATAAAAAACCTTCTGCCGTATCTGCTTTAATACCGTTTTGTGCTAAAAATTCCGGATCTGAGATTATGTTTATAAATTCTTCTGCTTTTATAAGTCCTGCATTATCAAAAATTTGAGCCGTCTTTTTTAAGGTTAATCCTTCAGGTATCGTAAGTTTTTTAAGAGCTTGAGAGCCTTGTGTAAGTTTATGCAAAATATCCTGTGTAGTCATTTCGGAGTTTATTTGATACGTCCCTGCCCTTAGGTTAAGTTTCTTTAGGCGGACATAGGCATAAGCATAGAGCTCCGAGCGTATAAGGTTTTTAGCTTTTAAATCGCTTATAATTGTTTTTGCAGCACTTCCTCGGCTTACTTTAAATGTCACAACAGACTCATAAAAATCCGATGGAGGATTATTCAGTTCTAAAATCCCAAAAAAAGCTCCGGCCGCAATAAAAGCGGCTGCACACAAGATTACAATAATAATCTTTGATTTATTTTTCATATACAAAATTCCTTAATTTATTATAAACAGGCTTTTTCGAAAAATGCCTCAGCCTCTCCTATAGTCATTTTTCCGTACACATAAGACTCTGCAAAATCGGACAAAGGTTCCAAGGCTTTAGGAAGAGAATCGGCATTTTTTCTGAGATACAAAGCCAATTGTTTTAATTCCTTATCCGAAAACAAATATGACAGGGATTCGGTTTCACTCATATTAAAAAAGACCTGCCTTCTTGAGCAATAAAAATTTCAATATCGGGTGCGCGTGAACAATCCCTATACCAATCAGCGGTCTGTTTGAGTGAAAATACCTTTTTATCTTGATAAGTAGGTTCATGATGAAAAAGAGCAATGCTTTTTATTTTCCAGCCGGCTGCAAAGTCTATTGCAACGGAAAAAGTCGAATGCCCCCACCCTTCCTTTTGGATTGAGTCCGTAAGAGTGTATTGAGCGTCTATTATCAGCATCTCGGCATCGGTATAAAATTCGGCGTTTTGTTCGTTTCTTTCAAAATCACGCGGACGAAGTTCCGTATCGGTGGAATAGATTATTTTTTTTCCGTTTTCGATTACGGAATAAGCAGTGCATCCTCCCGGATGACGCACTCTATGCCAGCCTATTTTTGTATCGCCTATTTCGACATATTTTTGATCAGGTTCTATATATTTAAATTCAAAAGAAGCACCGAAGCCGTCTTCTCCAAGCATCGAAATCGGAAAATACGGGTATTTCATTTGGTCTTCTAAAAATTCCTTTGCTTTTTTTCGGGTACTGTATACTATAATCTTGTTTCGAGGATCGTAAGCAGGATTAAAAAAAGGAAGACCTTGAATATGGTCCCAATGGAAATGCGAAAAAAATAAATGATAGGTTGTGTTTTTTCCGTAATCAGGCCTTTTCATTAAATCTATGCCTAACTCTCTTATCCCTGTTCCGGCATCAAAAATCAGATGCTCCCCTTCATTTGTTTCAACTTCAACACAGGAAGTATTAGAGCCTATGGTGCCGAAAAGCCATTTAGGCAGAGAGGCTAAAAAACGCTCCCTTGAATCCTGACTTTCAAGGTCCTTTAGAGTTATTCTTTGAACTACTGCTGCAATTTTACTTTGAACTTGCGCCGGCGTAAGCGGAGCCGGAAGCGAGCCTCTAACACCCCAAAATTTTACAAGCATAAAATTATTCCTTAAACTTAATCTACTCTCCGCTTAATACAGGGCTCAGCCTTTCGCCTTGTAAGAATTTTTTCAATTTTTTCGGCAGAATAAAATTCACCTTTTCCCATGCCGGGACAATATTGGGCATTTATATCCCACATATCTTTTGAACTTAAAACCGAATTCCAAAAAGGAAAGTCCGAACATTGTCGAGGTCTTGCAGTATAAGCCTTACATCCCTCATCCCAAAGTATACAGTCATAATTGGATTTTTCCTTTAAAGATAGGTATTCAAAACCGTCCTCTTTAGGAACCCAGCGGCAATACACTTTTATAAATTCGTCTTTCTGCATAGCTGTCCATTCCAATAATCTTAAAAGATCATGTTCGGACAAAAACACAAATCCCGGATCAAATCGGCAACAGGCCGAACATCTTGTGCATGAAAAATGTAAACCGTCTTTCCAGAATTTATTATTCATAAATAATAGTATAAAACAAAAAAGGGATTGTTTCAAGATCTTTTTTATCAAAAGATTTAAAACAATCCCTAAAATGGGGAGTCAAGGATTCGGACCTTGGAAGGCATAGCCAACAGATTTACAGTCTGCCCCCTTTGACCGCTCGGGAAACTCCCCATAAAAAGCCAACTTAGGGATTCGAACCCTAGACCCCGAGATTACAAATCACGTGCTCTGGACCAGCTGAGCTAAGTTGGCATAGACAACAAAGGGGAGTTTACTCGATAAACCGAATTTTGTCAAGAGGTTTTAATGAAAATTTTAGATAATTTTTAGGGTATCGTGTAAAAACCGATGTTTTTAGAGTCCGCCTCTTATAAATTTGATTTCTCCGTTTGACTCCGCATATAAAAGATATTCGGTATCGGGTTTAAAATTACGCAAAATGACGGTTTTTATCTTTGCAGAAGAAAAGAGTTTTAAAAGATAAGGGGAAAATACCGTATATCCATAAAGCTCTTTTATAAGAGCTTTTTCTTCTTTTGAAAAAAAAGTATAGTCATAAATTGCAGGAAAGCCGCCGCGGTTATAATAATTAAAGAGGTTTAAACCCGTTCCTTGTTTTGATTCATCCGAAAAAATTCTATACGGAAAAACTATTGGACCTGTCTTAAATGTAAAAACTATGCATTCCAAATTAAGTTCTTGTCCATGCCATGCCCTTTCATAACTATTTATGAGCTCTCCTTTGGGTGTAAAAAAAGAAATAACGGCGCTTACCGTTTCGGTATTTTGTCCGAAAGTTTTTATTACGGTACCGGTATTGTATACGGTAAAACCGGACTCGGAGATTTGTTTTTCGATGGAATTTAATTTATCTGCATAAAAATCTGCAGCTCCGAAAATTAAAAAAAACAAAAATGAGACGGATAAAAAAATAATCAAAAATCTTTTTTTTCTTTTTAAAAGCAAAGTTATACCTTCCCGATGAGTTTTAAAAATGCTTCTTCGGTTATGATAGCTGTTCCCAATTCTTGGGCTTTTTTGTTTTTAGATGAACCCGAATCGGGGGTATTGGTTACAAGATAACTTAGGCCCTTTACAACGGAGGATTTTACTGTTCCGCCCTTCTCTTTTACCAAGACTTCAGCTTGAGCTCTCTTCATCGTATTAAGCTCCCCTGTAAAGCAAAAACTCAAACCCTTTAAAACGGCTCCTTCTTCAGCTGAAAGGGGGGGCTTAATTTTTATAAAGCCCTTATCGATTAATCCTGTCATCTCATCTTTTAAGATCGAAAGATTGGTTACCAATGTACGGGATAGTACCTGCCCGAACTGATAAACATTTGCAAAATCTTCTTCTGAGGCTTTAAGAAGTTTATCCAAATCATCAAAACCGGCTTCTTCAAGCTTTTCGACCATGGTTTCGCCGATTCCTTCTATATCAAAGCCTGCAATAAATTTAGTTAAGCTTATTTCTTTTTTGGAATGAAGGGCCTTATAGACCTTTTCGGCAGAGAGCTTTCCCATGCGGTCTATAGCCGCCAATTCTTCAATGCTGAGGGTGTATAGGTCAGTAATGGAATTGACACGTCCCATATCAAAAAGCCTTTTTATGAGGGTAATGCCGAAATCTCTTATGTCGAGAACGCTTATCCATTTTTCGATTCGGTGATGAATAAGCTTAGGACAGCTCATATTGGGGCAATAAAGCCTCGTTCCCTCATTGGTAAGGGGGGTACCGCAGACAGAGCAGGTATCGGGATATTCTATTTCTTTAGCATCCGGAGGGTTATCTGCAAGGCCTTCTATTTTAGGAATTATCTCCCCCCTCTTGGTTACCACTACATGGCTTCCGATTTTCAAGTTGAGGGCCTTGATTATGTTCGGGTTTGCAAGACTTGCTCTTTTTACCGTAGTGCCTGCAAGGCGTACCGGCTCGATAAGGGCTATTGGGGTATAGGTTGCCCCCGACTCGCTCCATTCGATTTCTTTTAAAATGGTAACGGCTTCTTCTAGGCTGAACTTAAAGGCGATCTGCTTTTCGGGGCGGGCTCTTTTCATGTCATCAGGATCGATTGTATCGTTTTTTATTACAAGGCCGTCTATATCGTAGTCCAAGGAAGGACGGATATCCATAACATGGGCCCTGTATTCTATTACCTCATCAATGCTTTTACAGTATTTTACTTCAACACAAGTAAATCCCGCTTCTTTAAGCCAATCGAGTTTTTCGGATTCGGTTTTAAATGGGGCTTCTCCCGTAAAGGGGCGGCCTATGCTTCCTTGGACGGCATCATAGGCAAAGAGGTTTAAGTGCTCGCACATTTCCCCGGTCTTTTTTTTCATAAGCCCGTTTGCGGCATTTCGGCAATTAGCCTTATCCTTAAAGTATTTTTGATGAACGGAGCGGAGCATTATAACCTCGCACCTTATTCCTCCCGAAAAGGGTTTACCCCCATCGGCACCGGAACTGCCTTTTACTGAGATGTTTTTTATGAGACCCTTCATTTTAAGCACATTCTCGGTTATATCGTCTCCGATTTTTCCGTCGCCTCTGGTAACTGCACGCACAAAGCGGCCTTCTTCATATTGAAGCTCAAGGCTCGCTCCGTCCATTTTATATTGCACGATATATTCTTTAAAGGGCATCTTTAAGGCCCAGGCTTCAAAAGAAGGCGGATCGGCAGCCTTTTCCTGGCTTCCCATTGGAATGATGTGTTCGGACTTTGGAAAACCGTCGGTAGACTCCAAAGGAACGGTAAAAAAAAGTTTATTTTGAGGATCCAGTTCCCTTAACTCGTCCCAAAGAGCATCGAATTCCGCATCCGAAATTTCAGGCTGGGCATTATAATAAAGGTCTTGATGCCTTTTAATAGTTTTTTCAAGGTCTAAAATTCTTTTTTCTTCAGTTGTTGACATATTTATTTGCTCACCATTGTTTTTAGCATTATATCACAACAGCATATAAAAATAAAGTATACTTTAAAATCAATTGCCAATTTTACTCTTTTGTGATATATTGTGAGGTAATGAGTGAATTAAAAAAGCGGCTTGAAAATATCGAAAAGACTCTTGATTTATTTTTACCCGAAAATGTAACATCCTCTTGGATTTCTCAAAGTTTCGGCGAATTAAATGCAAATTTGTCCGATGACTTTTTTTTAAATATAATTAACCCTGTAAGGGATTTGGTAAAGAGAGGCGGAAAAAGGTGGAGGCCCCTTCTATGTGTGCTTTCATGTGAATTGGCCGAAGGCGATCCCGAAAAGGCCTACCCCCTTACCCCCCTCATAGAGTTTTGCCATACGGCAAGCCTTGTTCATGACGATATAGAAGACAAGTCCGAGACCCGCAGAGGGGCTCCGGCTGCTCACATAAAATACGGGCTTGATACGGCCTTAAATTCAGCCTCATGGCTCTATTTTGAAGCCCTTAATCCCCTGATCAATTACAAGACATCCGAATCGGTAAGGGCCGGAATATACTCGCTTTATTCTCAAAATTTAAGAAGGCTTCACTTAGGGCAGTCGATGGATATAGGCTGGCATTCAAATCCCGATATCATTCCGTCCATCGATCAATACATAACAATGATAAGCCTAAAAACCGGCTCGCTTGCAAAACTGGCAGGAGAGTTGGGATTCATAGCTGCCGATAAGTCTATGAATGAGGTTTTGGAATACGGAAAACTTATGACCGATATGGGAATAGGTTTTCAGATATTGGATGATGTCAAAAATATTACCGAAGGAAATGCAGGTAAAAAGCGCGGAGACGACATAATCGAAGGCAAAAAAAGCCTACCGGTAATTTTTTATGCAGAAGAAAATCCTCAAGGCGCCGAAAAAATAAAGCTTTTATTTAAACAGGCAGCCAAGGAAGGAATAGATTCTCCGGCTGTAGAAGAGTGTATTTCGGCTATTTCTTCTTCAAGGGCCGTAAAAAGGGCCGAAGATTACGGTAAAAAGATTGTAGAAGCTTCATTGATAAAGCTTCAAAATAATTACAAACAAAACGAAGCAAAAGAACTTATCTTCGATTTGTTTAACATGATATTGAGGTAGAAAATGCAAGAATCGGCTCAATTTTTTAACGATACGGGAGTCAGCATGTCGATGCAGGGGTTTCATAACGAAGCCATAGCCTGCTTAAAAAAAGGACTTGCCCTTGAACCGGACAACAGCCTCATGTGGCTTAACCTCGGTTTAAGCTATTATGCGGCCAAAAGACAAAACGACAGTAAATTTGCCCTTTTTCAATCTTTAAAATACAATCCCTACGAGGCAGATGCTTGGGATTCTTTAGGCCTTGTTTTGTTTGAAACCGGAGACATCGATCAGGCCGAAAGAGCCTTTGAAAGCGCCTTAAAACTTGAACCCGAAAACGGCCGTGTTTGGAACAATTACGGAACGGTTTTATTTAACAAGGAAAACTATAAGGCTGCAAGAAGAGCCTTTGAATCGGCCGTTACCCTTGACCCCGAAATGGGAGATGCTGTATTTAATTTGCGTGATACCTATCTTGAATTGGGTATGGATAATTTAGCCGAAAAATGCAATAAGATTTTAAAAGAAATGGATTATCAAGAATAAAATGAATATTCTATATATTGCTGAAATTACAGGCAAAGCAGGAGTACGTCTTATAAAAACACAACTTTCAAATCTAAAAGAAAAATATAAGGCTGATTTTGTTATTGCCAATGCAAACTCTGCTACAGGCTCAGGAGGCCTTGGAAAGCAGCATGCCGTATACCTAAAAAAATTAGGCATTGACTGTATAACCTCAGGGGACTTAATCTTTCAAAAAAAAGACTTGGTGGATTACCTTCCTAAAACGCCCCATGTGCTGCGCCCATTTAATTTACCTTCGGAATCTCCCGGCCGCGGATGGAAAATTTTTAGTTTAAAAATAAATAAAAAAATAGCCGTTGTTTCTGCTATCGGAAGAATAGGCAGACATAAAATTATGGCGGAAAATCCATTTACTGAAACCGAAAAACTTGTTTCCCAATTAAAAGAAGAAACCGACCATATCTTTGTAGATTTTTCTTCATTTGCAACTGCCGAAAAGCAAGCCCTTGGTTTTTTACTTTCAGGAAAGGTTTCAGCCATTGTAGGCTCGGGTACAAAAGTACAGACAGCCGATGAATGTATTTTAGAAAATAAAACCGCCTATATAACAGATGCAGGCAGAACGGGGAGCCTTAATTCTGTCGGAGGCTATTCAATTGAAGATAAGATAAGGGAGTACCGAACATGTCTTCCTGATTTTGGGAAGGATGCATGGGCTCGGCCTACTCTTCAAGGGCTCTTTATAAAAACGGATAATGACGGAAACGCTATAGAAATAAAAAGAATTTTTGAGGAGTCAGAACTTTGCAAAGACACGGAATAGTTACCTCAGTATGGACTGATAAAAATATGGAAAAGATAAACATAGATTTGGATAATTCCCAAACTGAAGAGTCCTGCGCTATAAAACAAAAAGATTGCTATGCGGTAAAAAGCTGTGCAACATGCGGAGGTTGCGGCTTTGCCGGAAAAAACAAGGAAACAGGTCTTTTAGCCGTAAGCGGAAATAAGATTACTGCCTTAAACAAAAGCGGTAAAAGTTTAAAAAAAGGAGACCCGGTTATTGTCGAAATTAAGGAAAATCAAACAAGACTTCAAGCCCTTTCTTCGGTTATCCTTCCTATCCTCCTCGCATTTATTTTAAGCTTAAGCTCTTACCTCTTTTTTCACACCGAAAAAGCAATTGTAGGCGGTCTTTTTTTAGGGCTCATAATAGGAACAGCCCTAGCCTTCCTATTAAAAAATAAAATGGGAGATAAGGCCCTGCCTCAAGTAATAGGCCGCCTGTAGGTTCATTAATCAGGCAGCCTAAACCGATTTTTACTTACGGATTGAATACTCCGGGCTGGGGAGCCCTGATTCTTACCAAGGCTGTAAAGGCATCGGAGTTTAGACTCATAAATTCTTCTATCGAAGTTTCTTTTCCGCTTTCATATACATCGATATGAAAATTCCCGAAAACATCAAAATAAGGAAAAAAGGCTGCAATATGGTGATACTGACGCAAAGGAGGATTTCCTTTTTCCCGGCTTACGGCTCCAAGATAAAAATGGCCGGGCTCACTTATTGCAAGATAATAAAGAAGAGCTTGTAAATAGGGAGTTTGATAGCCGGCAGTTTTCTCGTATCCTTTAAACGAAGCAAAATCCTGCTTCATATTTTTTTGTCTTATGGGAGGCACAAGGGCAAAGGGTTCTATCATAACGTCAACACCTGAGACTATCGGTTTTATTGTGCGCTTTACGTTTAAGCTTAAAGCTGCGGCCGCCAGATTGCGTATCCATTCAAGCCCGAAATGCAAGTCTTTATCCTTATATGGTTTTGTAAAATAAGTATCGGGTACATCGGTTTTAGTTCTAAGACTCTTAATAAAAATACCCTGCCCTGCTATCGGCCTAATCATTCCGTCTACTATCCATTTTGCAAAACCTGAACAGTTTACTCCGCCTTTTACGTCTTTAAGTCTTTGATCCGGTCTAATGGCTTTAACAATATCGTCCTCAGTTTGAGCCCTTCCATCCGTTAAATGGACCGGTTTACCGAATTCGTCAAAACCGCCGTCTTCAATAAATACCAATGTTTTTAATCTGTCTCTGATGGTATCGGAAGCAGCTTCTACACCGTTATAAAAAATCGGAGGGTTAAATATATCCCATGGAAGCATTTCTTTTGTAATAGAGCGTAATTCTAAAAGAGAAAGATAATATAAATTTTCGAACGGAATACCAACTGATATATCTTTTCGTACATAGGCATTAAACAGGCAAATACTTATAAGAGAACGCCCCTTAACCTGAGCCGGTCTTATACTCAAATAAAGCTCAGGATTTTCACGAGGATAAATTTTAATACACTCAAGAGCTCCGGTTTCATAATTTCTATATAAAATCCATGTTCCCTGCGGAACCTTTTCGAGATTTGAAAACTCGGTATCTATAGGGCTTATAACTACGGCAAGGAGATTTTTTTCTTTTAGATATACGGGCCTTACTTTAAAAAGATTTCCGGCAGAATCCGCCTCAATTTGTAAATGATTGGTTGCAATTTCTTCAGGCTTTTCTAAAAGCCATGATCTTGCTATATCTCTTCTAATCAAGGCAGAGTCGGGTACTCTTTCAAGCGGAACAAGAGGAATAATACCGTTATCCCCTTGCGAATAAGAGTCTTCATAGGATATATCTATTTTTTCATCTCCGTAAACGGAACAAAGAACGAAAAACAAAAGAAAAACATATTTTTTAAGTTTTAAATTAAAGCTGCCCATATTCACAGTATCGGATAAATAGAGGATGAACTTAACAGGATATGTTTATCAATCCGCCTCTCTTGCAATTTGGCATACGAGTTCAATATCATTTGCAAAATAATCATCGTCCATATCGATAGTTGCAGCATAGGAATTATAAAACAAATGATGGCTGCGGCTGTCCCATGAAATTATATAACGCTTATCCGTTTCTATTTTGTTCGGTCTAAATATTTTACGAGCGAAAGTTTTTTTCATTGTGTCCATTTCAATCTTGGAAAAAAGATCTACTCCGTTTAACTTCATAGATATTCCTTCTTTTTTCATTTTTTCAATATAAAAACTTTTTACCGTAAAATGAATGATACTACAGTCTTGCAGCGGAGTGTCTTTTTTCATGTTTCCGTAGAATATAATTTCGGCAATCGCCATATTGTTTTTCGCCAAAACTCCTTTGGAATAAGGAACAATCTTCGTACTCTGCCAATGGTAACCTTTTGCGATAGAAATGTCCATTGAATCGGAATATTTTTCAAATTCATCCGAATAAGGAAAGTCTCTATGATCCGACATTGTCGCATGTCCCGTTTCCATATAGATGTCAAAGCCGTCATTCATAAGTTCTTTGACTATGGTTTGCCCCAATTTTATTTTTGTGTTATTTATGGTGAGTATGGGGGATTTTACAGGTAAGCCGATAATAAGATATGTCATCATGCAAAAGAGTAAGAACAATAAAGAGCCGAAAAGAGCAACCATTGCTTTACCTGTACGCTTTCTAGCATTAAACACAGCCATAATCGGAACAAGGAATATGGTTCTTATTAAAACAGCTGTTGCCGACGGAAATTTTGTACCCTTGTATATAATCTGTATTATAAAAAGAATTGCTATTACAAACATCAAACCGTACACAAAAATTTCCCCTATGCTCAATTTGCCGGCTTTTGTATTTTCATTCACAGGTTCATCAATTAATCTTTTTCCGTTGACAATTGTATTTTTATAATTGTGATACAGGTAGTAGGCGGCACAAGCAAATGAGATACCTAAAAATGCCAGCATTCCAATGTGTAAAAGTTTTCCCAAGAGGTTTCTCCTTTTTATTATATCGCTCATTTTAAAATTTAATCAGTATTACTAAAAATCCTTTCCGCCTGCTAATCACAGGCAGAAAGGATTTTTCAAAAACTATTTATACTCATCCTTTACATAAGAATCGGGCGAATCTTTTCTTTGCTCCATCAAAGCCTTAAACCAATCAGGAGCATTCGATAAATCGACCATATTGGGTAGCTTTTTTTGATAGATATTTAAAAAATCGGCACAATAAAGGAGCCATAGAACATTACCGCCCCAGTCGTTTATTTCAGCGGAAGAATAAGGGTAGTTTTTGCCGTAATTTAATATTTTATTAAGTCTAAGCCAAACCCATTGAGTGCTTTGTTTTTTCTTAAAATTTGTTTTTTCCCTATCTGTATATTTGAATAAATCTTCACTATCTTGATAAGACGGAAAAATTATATTGCACTCATTATCCTTATTATAAAAATAAATCTTATTTATTTTTTTCGAATCTGTTCTATAGCCTATTTTATATTTCGAATTAAGAAGTAAATCGGCCTTCTTATTTATAAAAGCCGAAGGTTTATCGGCATAATTTTCCGGAATATTTGAACCAACGGTTACAACAATCCATTTTCGCAAGATGCGCTCATCTTTTTCGTCAAATCCTTCGATACCAAAACTATGCTGTTTTAAATTTTCCAAGTTTTTTACCGTAAATTCCGTGGAGCCATCTTCAAAAGTCTTTAAAATTTCAAAACCCTCATCTCCTATGCCTTTTTTTATAACAATTTTTTTAATTGCCGGAATATTTATCCAGGAAAGACGGACCGACTTATCTCCGGGGTTTGCAGTAAATATAAATTTACCAAGCTCCAAGTCTAAATCGGTTTTACCGTAATTGGGAACGGTTTTGCGGTACTCCAATACTTCTTTAAACCAATCGGGGGCATTTGTCATATCGACCATTGAAGAAATCTTAGCCTCATACATATTGATAAAATCGGCAAGGTATAAAATATAAAGGACATTCCCCATTCCGTTGTTAGCATTAAAAGCACCAGAAGCAAACTGTTTTTCATTAGTATTTAAGACCTTATTCATCCTGTACCAAAACTTATTTCCAGAATTTGAATTTAACCCTTCAATTTCTTCTTTATCAAATCCAAAAACCTTTTCGGCTTCTTGGTAAGCAAAAGGAAGCATAAGCCTTTTACCGTCTTTTGTAAATTGGATTTTTTCCGATAGGCCTTCGGTTGTAAATCCGATTTTTTGATTCGGCTTAAGAGGCTTTTGCTCATTTTTTTCACTAAAATAAGGCTGTTTGCCTCCCTTTCCGCTTCCGACTGTCTCACATCCTGTAAACAAAGTACTTACAATAATTGTAAATACAACCAAATTAAAAAAATGTTTTTTCATTTAAAAACTCTCCTTTTAAATCGTTTAATTTTATGGGTTTTTATTAATTTTGTCAAGCAAAAATCTCTCTTATCAACTTTAGATTATACAAAACAATAATCTTATCGGCTGTTCCGCCTGTAGATATATTGTTTTTTTCGCACCATGCAGAAAATTCGGTAATAGCAGTTTCTTGAACCGGCCATTCTTCCTCTATGGAAAGGAGACTGTGAGCTTTTTTTTGTACTTCATGTAAAGTGTTTTCTCCTTTGCGTTTTATAATCGTAGTGTCGCAAGTTGTTTCAATCATCTTGACAATAATTTTTGCAAAGTTATCCCCCTCTAAAAAAGTTTTTTTATAAAGGGGGAGCCAAACTTGAAAGTGCTCTGCAAAGCCTGAGAGGGCCAAGCCCCTCACTCCCCCGCTACCTAAATTACTAAAGGCTTGTAAGGAGGCCGAGGAACAGGCTTTAAGTTCAAAATCTTTTTTTAAGGGAAAAGAAAAGGCTGCTATTTCCCTGCTTAAATCGGCAAATGTTTTTTTTCCTTTTATTATGCGAAAGGTGCAGGCGTTCAAAATAAGAAGTAAAAATAAAGCTCCCTTATAGGTGTTTACTCCTCCCGTTAAATCGAATAGGCATTCTTCTTGTTTTTTTCCGTATTCGCGCAAGGCTTCAAAGGAAACACAATCTTTTGCACTTAAATTTTTAATTGCATTCCCGATTAGGGGAATACATCCGAGCATGAGTAAAAAGTCCATATCCTTGTGGGAGCCTTGAGAATTAACCGTAACACAGCCGAAGCCTAATGGACGGCAAAGCTCTGCAAGTAGGGAGCTTTCGGTTAAATTACCCAAAAGCTCAAAAATATCCCCGTCGTTAGACAGGTCGTAAGACCAATCTTCATGAACTTTTTTTAAGATAAAATCCATTATTTCTTTTTGGGAATGAGCACGGCTCCTCGCACAGATCACGGCATCTTTTTCGCATAAAAAACATTTCCGCCTCTTATTATTTTGGGGGAAATCATTGCGCGAAAAAAGTTTTTCCGCAGTTAAAACATCGATATCGGCAAGACGACCTAAAGCTTCGGTATTTTCAATTTGTATGCTTAAAGATTTTACTTCCAATGGAGGGGCATTTACAATCAAAAAAAAGATTAAGCCTTCTTCATCCGTGTAAGAGTGAAAAATTTTGACGGGGTTCATCTTTTTTTTACATTCCAAAAAAATGCGGTATACAATCCAATTCGATTCGATTGAACCTTTTTTCTCACCCGGAATATTTGCCCTTATCACTACAAGGCTTGAAGACGGAAAACGGCTTAAAAGCTCTTTTTCAAAAACATCGGTCTTTTCTCTTTTTTCCAATAAGGACAGGCTCATCTTTTCCCCCATAAAAACTTTTTGCAGCAAATATCAATTTGCGAAAAAAGTTTTTTCAAGTAGTTTTGCTTTTGCAAAACTACATACAATAACGCGATGTTTTGTGCAAAGCACAAAACTCGAAGATAAACATGGAGGCTTGTATTTCAAGCCGTAATGTTTATCGAATCTCCCATAAAAACTTTTCAAAATAATCAGTCTTTTTCTTTTAAAGAACTTAGAAAATTATAAGTCGCTTCCGGTAAAAATGAGCGTACTTCTTCAAGACTATTATTTTGAAATGCACTTCTTACTCTAGTTGCAGAAATTATTTTGTTGTTATGAGTTTTTTTCCGTTCAATTATTTTTACCTCGCATTGGGGCGGGAGTTCTTTTAACAGGGTTTGATTATATATTTCCGTACTCGGATCCAAGGGCTCATCTCCCAAAAAGCGGGTTTTAATATTAAATATAGGTACAAAGTATTTTAAAAATATCCTTGCATCGAGCTGGGTTTGATTTTTGCTAATCAAAGTTTTTTCTTTTAAAAAATAAGACGGAAAGGTTGCAGAACTTATTAAAAACTGAGATGAGGGAAGCACTATTACATTTTTTAAGTCTTCAGTATTTTTTTTGATAAGCATAAAGCGGTCTTGAAAAGAAAAAAAACTTTTATCTGTTTCAACAGCAAAAACTAAAAGGCGTTTATCGGTTCCGCAGTATTCTAAAGCCTTTTCTATTAAGTACCTATGCCCAAGGGTAAATGGATTTGCATTCATAACTATTGCAGCGTTTTCGGTTTCCTTTATATCGCCGGGGCAAAGGGAAAGAAGCTCATTCTTTAAAACCTCTTCTACAGTTTTTTCTCCTCTATATAATAAGGCAGAGTCATCCGATGAGGCTAAGCTTATAAAACCTGCCCCCGTAAAAAATGAAACGCTTGATCTTTTTGTAAATATAAAAAAAGATTTATAACCCTCGCCGTAGGCTTCCTTTAAGAGGGCTGAAAGAATCTCATCGGTAAGGCCGATGCCCTTAAATTCATCCTTGACGGCAAAGCATTTTAAAATATTTTTTTCACGCCCTCCGCAGGCGGCCAAATTATCGGCCTCATCAAAGATGCCGTAAACACTTTCAAGAGAATCTTCAATAAGGCCGCTTTCTTTTAAAAGAGCCGAAAACTCTTCTTTCCGGCTCTTTATTTCTAAATTGATTTTTTGTAAATTAGTCATTTACCTTAGTTGAGGCTTTTTAAATACTCTTCACGGCCCAGCTTGTAAAGGTTATTCCCCTTAGAATCGATGATGCATGTTACAGGGAAGTCTTCAACATAGAGCTTACGGACAGCTTCAGCTCCCAAATCTTCATAGCAGATAACCTCAGCCGATTTAATTCGGCTTTTGATTAGGGCTGCAGCTCCTCCTATAGCGGCAAAATAACAGGCTCCATGCTCTATTATTTTTGCAACTACCTCATCGTTTCTTTTTCCCTTTCCGACCATGGCCATGAGCCCCTCATCTAAAAGCTGAGGGGTATAGGCGTCCATGCGGTAGCTGGTGGTGGGGCCTGCAGAACCTATGGGTTCTCCGGGCTTTGCAGGGCTGGGGCCCACATAGTACATGACGGAGCCTTTGACATCTATGGGGAGTTTTTCACCCTTTTCCAAAAGCTCGCATAGGCGTTTATGAGCTGCATCCCGCCCTGTATAAATATAGCCCGTTAATAAAACAATATCTCCGGCCTTAACATCTTTTAAATCTTCCCTCGTAAGGGGTGTTGTAAGTTTTTTCATTTCAGACATTTTCCTCATCCTCCCTTATAAAGTAACTTCCTTATGGCGTGTTGCATGACAGTTTATATTTACACAAATAGGAAGACCTGCAATATGTGTAGGATAGGTTTCAATTAGAACACGCAAAGCTGTAGTTTTTCCGCCGTAACCTTGGGGGCCGATTCCTAAGGCGTTTACTTTTTCAAGCATTTCTTTTTCTAAATCTGCATAGAAAGGATCAGGGTTATAACTATCCATCGGTCTCATCAAGGCTTTTTTGGCTATCAAGGTTACCTTATCTACAGTGCCTCCTATTCCGACACCCACTACTATGGGAGGACAGGGGTTGGGCCCTGCAAGTTCTACAGTTTCCAATATGAATTTTTTTACACCCTCAAGACCGTCGGATGGTTTAAGCATTGCAAGGCGGGACATGTTCTCGGAGCCGAAGCCCTTGCCTGCAAACATAATATGAAGCTTATCGCCGGGAACAATATTATAATGAATTACGGCAGGCGTATTATCCTTTGTGTTTACCCTGTTGTAAACCGGATCGGCAACAACGGATTTTCTTAAATAGCCTTCCATGTAGCCCTGCCTTACACCCTCATTGATAGCGTCTTCAATGTAGCCGCCTTCAATGTGTACATCTTGTCCGATCGTAACAAAGATTACGGCCATTCCCGTATCTTGGCACATGGGCGAATTCGTTCTTTTTGCAATATCGGCGTTTTCTATAATCTGATCGAGAGTATCACGGGCTAAGTTCCATTTTTCGGCTTCCCGCGACATCTTTAAACTTGTTAACACATCTTGCGGAAGATAATAGGCAGCTTCAATAGCCATCCTCTTAACTTCTTCCGTAATTTTTTTTGCTTCTACAATGTGCATACTCAAAAATACCCCCAAAAGTTATTTCTTGGGGGTAATTATAGAACATTAAAAGATTACTGTCAATTGATGCGGGATAGACTTACAGTTTAATTGTCTCCACCATATATCTGATGGAATTTCCTGTTTTATCGTATTGATGTTTTTCGATTACAAAGATGAGGCTTGTGTTTGTATTATCGATGATTACTTTTTTGATTGCATAATCGCGTACACCTGATCTGATCTTTCCTTTTTGACCTGTTGATTTTTTTATCTTATTGCCGTTGGGTTTGATTATTTCAACTTCAATATAAAAAGAAGCTTCTAAATTGGATTTTTTATCCTTGTAGAGCATTACCTTGTACTCATCATTGGTTTCAAAATCTTTAAAGATCAAGGTTGTTTCGTTTATTGTAGAATTTGTGGCCGAATAAATAGCCCTGCCTTCATTTTTATCGCTTATATTCCATTTTGAAAGAGAAAAATTAGCCCTGTCTAAGAGGTTTAAAAATATATTTTTACTTTCTTTGTCGGCTGTCTCTGAGGTCGGACTTGTTATAAAGCGGCCCGAAGGCAAAAACTTATTTTCTGCTACATCTACTCCATAAATTTCTGCATAGGCACGGTAGGTCTCATCTGTTAATCCGTATTGTCCGAAAGCAAATTTACTTCCGTCAGATGAAAAACCTAAATTAACAAAGGTAGCAATATCGCCTGCAAAAAGAAAAAAAGAACAAACAATAAAACAAAAAGAAATAAGAACTTTACGCATAATAACACCTCTCATCTATCATCAAATATCGGTTTTAAAAAAAATAACTAAAGCCTTTTTACAATTTCAATAACGCCGGCATCTAAAATTGCGATAAGGCCGGTTCTTTTTTTGTAAAATTGTACATGGTTTTAAGGGCTGCAAAGGGGCCTATTACCGAAATAAGCACAAATGTTAAAAAAAAGCACCCAAGAGTCCAAAGAAAAGAAGGGTTTAAAAAAGGCAGCTTCATTCCTGTAACAATTGCCCGGTTAAATAAAAAAACAATCAAACACGATAGAGCTGTACCTATAATCGCTCCCGACATGCTTATAATAAGAGACTCCAAAACTGCAAGCTCAAATAACTTTTTTTTGGTGCTTCCTATTATCCTTAACATTCCGAATTCTTCTTTGCGCTCATTAAAAATCGAAGAAAAAGAAACCGCCAAAACTATAAATGAAAGAAGCCATAGGATTGCAATAAGAATATAAACATAGATATTCAAGCTTGAAATACTTGAAGATATATTTGTCATCATTCTTTTTGATATTAAAGGATAGATTTCTTCTCCCTTAAATTCTTCCCTTATCTTTTTAGCAACAGCTTTTACATCGTATCTCGGGTTTATTTTTACCATAACACTTGAAATCAAATTTTCATCTTTCACAACAGGATGCTGCATAATTCTTTCATACTCTTTTGCAAGTTTTCTTGCATTTTCTATTGTCATAAAAATAGAATTATCGAATCCCATTCCGGTTTTGCTCAAGCGTCCTGCAATAACAAAGGGCTGATTAAAAAATTTTACTTGAGAATTATAATCTCCCGATATATTACTTCCAACCACAATTTGATTATCTAAAAGAGGAAGTTTTATTTGTTTTTTAAGCCAAGGTTTTACATTAAAATCGGAATCAAAATCAATACCGATAATTTGCAAAGGAAAAGAACAGCAGCCTGCAGAAAGGGTTGCAATAAAAAGTTGGGGAGATGCAAGTTCAACACCTTCAATTTTTTTAATGCGTTCCGCTACTTCCGCATCAAAATAAAAACTATTCGGCTCCCCTCTCAATAAGGCGCTTTCAATTTTTGAATCATAGCCTTGAGGCACAACAATAATATCTGCACCCAGACGGTTTGAAAGGGATGTCATTCCCCCTTTTAAACTTTTTACCAAAAAGCTGCCTGCAAATAAACTAAAGGCTAAAACAGCCGTAAGAATAATTAAGCTTGCAGTTCTAAAAGGCTTTCTCTTTATGTTTAATTTTGAAAGCTCAAATACTGTCAGTTTTCTTATCTGTAAATTTTCCATAAACCCCCATTGTAAAAAAATACTTAATTTTCTTTTGCATCCTTCAATGCAGTTTCAACAGCATCCTTAAACAGTTTATAAGAAATTGAGGCACCGGCGATTACATCAACCTCATCAATGTTTTGAGCTTCGACCAATTTTTTACCGTATTCTGCTGAGCGTAAAACAGAGGCTTGAGCAATCTTATAAAGGCCGAGGTTTTTTATAACACCGTCCGTTTTCCCGTAATCGGGACCTTTCAGCTTGCCGTCTTTTTCATAAGACAAAAATATACATTCGGCAATCTTATTATTTTCGATTTTTATTTCGACCTCGGCCGTTCCGCCCCAATCATCTTTGATACTCGAAACAGCTTTATAAACACCGTCTTTATATTTTAAGGTGTTCGTTGTTTCCGGTTTTGAACAAGAAAAAATACAAGTAACACAAAGTGCAGCCAAAATAATTTTATAATTTTTCATACATTCTCTCCTCGCGCAGGTCTTACCCTGCTCATTTTTTCGATTCTTGCTATCTTACCATGCTCAAGAACAACCATCCGTTCAGCCTGATCTGCAACTTCAGGATCATGAGTTACAACTATGATTGTACTTCCGGCATTGTGAAGCTTTTCAAAAATTTCCATTACAAGTTTTTCGTTTTTTTCGTCAAGGTTTCCTGTGGGCTCATCGGCAAGCAGGAGCTTGGGATGATTTATCAGGGCACGGGCAATACAGACGCGCTGCTGCTCTCCGCCCGATAATTGATTGGGAAGGTGCTTAGCTCTTTCTTTTAAGCCCACACTTTCAAGGGCTTCAAGGGCTTCCTTTTCATCGGGGAGGCTGTGATAGTATTGGGCCATCATAACATTTTCAAGAGCTGTAAGATAGTTTACAAGATGAAATTGCTGAAAGACCAAGCCTATCATGTCCCTTCTGACTATGGTCAACTCTTTAGAAGAAAGTTTTGAAATGTCCTGTCCGGCCAAATCAATCTTTCCTAAAGAAGGCTTATCCATACAGCCGATTATATTCATCAAAGTGGTTTTACCTGAACCCGAAGGCCCCATTATAGAAAGCCACTCCCCTTCTTCAACCGTTAAATTTATTTTATCGAGGGCTTTAAGATCTCCGTATATTTTAGAAATTTCGGTTAAGGTTAAAATATTCATAAATTAATTCTCCTTAAAAATTTAAGATTATTCTCCGCGCAAAACAAGAGCCGGATCCACATCCACAGTTGCCCTTACGGGAAAGAGGGAAGAAACAATGGTGATGACTATGGAAGAAATAACGGTAAAGGGAGCCAGTCTTAAAGGAAAGGAAACCTCTCTTGCAAAGACGCTTATACTTACATTATTTGCAAATAAGTAGCCGAGCCCAACTCCCAAAATACCGCCCATAAGACCGAGCATAACAGCTTCTCCCAAAAAATCTATAACAACACTTTTATTGGAAGCGCCTAAGGCTTTTTTTAAACCGATTTCTTTTCGCCGTTCAACTACCACTGCCATCATGGTTGTAGTTACACATATCATAGTCAAAAATAAAACAATGATTGTAACAATCCAAACAAGGGCTTGTAGTTTACTTAAAACCGTATCCTGCGATTCGGTAACACGCTTAACAAGACGGGGGGTAATACCTTCAGCATTTTTTAAAACTTTTTCGGCAATCAAATTAAGATATTCCCTGTTTCCGTCAATACTGCATTCAATTACATCGAAGACATCGTTATAGCCTATAATATTTTTTATATCTTCAAGACTCATAAAGATAAACTCTTCTTCAACGCCTCCGGTAGTAACGATGCCTGAAACCTTGAACTCGTTTACGGTTACATCGCCGTCAGGCTTAGGAGTGTTTACAATAAAATTATCTCCTACGGATAAACCTATAGCCTTGCTTATTTCATGGCCGATTAAAACTTCTTTTTTTTCGTTAGGCCATTGTCCGCGTACAAGCCAATAGGGACTATTGTTCTTTGCATTTATAAGATTGGTTGCGGCTATCATATAGGGCTGCTCGTTTACCTTTGCAGGTTTATAGATATAAGGAGCAAAGCCTACAAGTTTTTCCGATTCTATTTCTTTTTTTATTTTATCGATTTGCTCTTTGCTTATTTTTGTATCGCTTTCGGAAGGAAGAAATATCATATTCGCTCCGTATGAGCGGAACACAGTTCCCATCTGCCGCGGAATGTCGTAATAAATAGTCAATAAGCCCGATAAAACGGTTGAGCCGATTGCAATAGCCAGCAAGGCTACCAGCATTCTTGAGCGGCGCCGTACTAAAGAACTTATTATCATTTTAAAATACATCTTATTTTTAGTCATATCTTAAAAACTCCTTAAACCTTAAACGCGGACTCTTATTTTCCGTGTAAAACTTCTGTGGGGTTTAGTTTTAATAAATATTTTACCGACGGAAGACTTCCCAAAAGGGTAATCAAAAAAATAATAAGCACCACAATAGGAATGACCATTGGAGCCGGAGGAATTGCAGAACCGAAAACGCTTCGGCCTATTATCTGTGTTAAGCCCAAACCTATAAAATATCCGGCAGAGCCTCCGATAATTCCTATCACCATAACCTCGGTTAAAACCGAAACGGTAACTGCAATATTGCTTGCCCCGATAGCTTTTTTTAAACCGATTTCGGCCCTTCTATCCATAACACTTGCCGTTACCAAGTTTGAAATACCTAGGGCCGAAGCTATCAAACTTAAAATCGTAATTAAAAGCATGAGCATGGTTGTTTTATTTAAAATAGCCCCTTCCGATTCGGCCACCTGTCTTATCGGCTTTGCAACCGCATCGGTTATAACTTCCTGAATCTGATAACAAATGCTGCTTACATAGGCGGTACAATACCATATTTCCATTTCCTTTATCGTTAGACTTAAAGGGCTTCTTGCAGCCTTTCTTGCCAAATCATTGTCGGGAGTTGTCAAGGCACTTACCTCGATGCTTTCACAAACATTTGTCTTTCCTAAAAATTCTTGTGCCGTATGCAAGGTAGTAAAAATTACCTCATCTTCATTGCTTCCCGAATTAAAGATTGCAGAGACCTTTAAGGTTTTAGAGGCTGCGGCGCTTGTCAGTTTTATCTCATCCCCTACCCTAATATTGTTTCTTCCGGCAAAAAGACTTCCTACCATACAGGAAGAATTATCATCATCCGAAACCCAATTTCCGTTTACCTCCCACCAGGTACGCATTCTTCTTATTCCGGTTATAACCTCCTGCCCGGTATGCAAGTCTATCGTAAAATCGAACCATGTACCAGACAAGCGGACAGGCTTATCCGCCCCCTCATAGTCAACTTGCACATTTAAAAAAGGCGCATAATCGACAATATTGTACGCCCAAAATATGGTTTTAATCTTATACAATTCATCTTCTTTTAAAAATTTTTTTGTATTTCCGGATTCTTCCCCGTAAATATCATCTAAAAGAGAAGATTCCTTATGAGCAACATTAATATTGGCTCCATAGGTTTTAAGTTCTTGGTTTACCTTATCTCCTACACCCAGCATTGTGTTAAGCATAGAAGTTGAAAGGCTTGCTCCTAAGGCAATCGTAAAAGCTATCATTACCATTTTTCCTTTTTGCCTAAAAAGGGAGCCGGCTATCATTCTCCAAAACATAACATCTCCTATAAAAACTTTTTGCAGGAAGCCTGAGCTTCCGAAAAAAGTTTTTTCAAGTAGTTTTGCTCTTGCAAAACTACATATAATAACACGATGTTTTGTGCTTTGCACAAAACTCGAAGATAAACAGTGAGGCGGAATTCCTGCCGAGCCGTTTATCATATCTCCTATCTTATTTAAAACGATGAGCCTCAGACTCAAGGTCGGATATTTTTATTTTGATATTCCCGGCATGCACAATATAAGGAATCGGAACAGGATTACATCCTCCGGGAAAACCTATGGTAGCCTTATTCATAACTACATCGCAAAGTTTGCATATTACTTCATTATTCCTTTCAAAATAACCGCTGGGGCCGCAGATATCGCAGGCATCAAGACCTACCCCATACGCACCTTCACTTTTTTTTATGGCAATAAAGCGCATACTGATTCCTTCTTCCGTTATATATTCATAGCGGTGAAGTTTATCGTCCTCCAGCTGTTCTAAAGAAATAACAGCCATACCGTCTTCGATTGTATAATTTTCAGGCGGAGATAAGGGAACTTCCCTATCCACATAAAAACGTAAAACGGATAAAGAAAAAATCGAAATCAATAAAAGGCTTAAAGAAAATCGAGCCCATCTTTTTGCATTCCGTTTTTTTGCTTTTATCTTTCTTAATTCGGCATTATTATTATATGCTTCGGTAATTTTAATATTTTTTTTCCATAAAAGAATCGGAGCAAACATTATAAACACAATAACTGCAAATATAAAAAAGTTTCCGTTATTTACCACTGTTGCAATAAACCAAAAAATAAAATCATTCCGCGGAATTATCCTTAAAGAATACAGGCGTTGTATAATCACGACAATTTGAGTTATTCCGAAAATACAAAGAGAGGCTGTTACGGTAACTTTTAATTCGATATCGGATAGTTTTATCAAGGTTTTATAAATCGAAAGACTTGCAAGAATAATAAAAACTATTCCAAGTAAGTAGCCTATAAGTCTGTATAGAACAAGGGTGCTTACGGCACTTTCACCGTAATTAACCAAGGTTGTCGAAAGAGTTATTATAACGGGAAGATAATAAAATATTGTTGAGGCCGTATATAAAAAAACGGCTGTACTAAAAATATTTTCATACACGAACGAAGTTTTTGCTTTGAACAATAAAAGAACAATTAAAATTAAAAAGAAGATACTGACGGGAATCATCGACCAAAATGCAAAATTGGTTCTGTTTATGTAATTAGGAATCGATCTCAATATTGCAGAAACAATACTGCCGATAAATCCTGTAAGTATACCGAATAGAATAATATATCTTTTTTTTTCGGGTCTTTGGGTTCTAAAAGAAGCAAAAACTACTGCAAGGACTAAGGCAAAGCCAATGCCGGCTTCAATAACCCTTATATAAAATTTTAAAATGATGCACCTCCAAAAACGCCAAAAGTAACCACCGAAGCTAAAGCCGCGGCGGTTACCGATTATGAAGAGTATTTAGTATTAAACTATACTACTTTTCGAACAGGTTTACCACTGAGGTCCTGTCCATTCAAAATCTTTCCATTCAACAACGATGGGTTCCGTCCAGAAGCGTCCGGTAACACCTGTTTCTTTATCGACATGGATAAGATAATCATTTCCCGGTGCTTTAATTTCAAATTTGATATTGTACTTACCTAAGCCTTCTTCAAATTTTACGTTAGCACCATAGTGAGGTCCGTCACTGGCGTTCATCGGCATAAATGCAACTTCCTGTACCTTTGAAGAACCTACTTTTTGGATGTAAGCCTTAACATGGAGGTAAGGAACAAAGTCGCCTTTTCCGTACCCCAATGCAGCGCCTTTGTCATTAGCTGCAATATCGGCTTCCATGTGGCAGTCAGCTTCATTCTTAGATAAGCTGTTACCGGCAGGTTCCATATCTACAGGCTGAAAATAAACACCTGCAACCGTTAATATTCCTGCATCCTGCTCATCGCCGATGGGGAACTCGTCAAATCCTGCAGCACCTTCTGCTTCGGGTGTAGGAGCTGCCATTTTGTCTGCGGCAGGAGCAGCTGTCATGCCCTGATCTGCCGGTTTCTTTTCGCATGATGTAATTACAAAAGCAATTGCAAGCAATGCAAAAATACAAGATAAAGTTTTTTTCATTTAAAACTCTCCTTTATATTTAATTTTTTTGGCCCAAATTAATTATTCTTTGCCTTCTTCTTTCTTTTTTAATTCGGCAAGAATCTTTTTATTTTTTTTGACATATAAGCTCGAAAAAACGATAATCGTAATTAAAACAATTATTTGAGGTATCAAACTTTCATAGGTTGCATATATGCCTAAAAAATCCAACTCAAAGTTTTGCATCCACGGGATTATGGTTTTACCTACAACTCCGGCAGCCTGCAATTCCGAAACTCCTTTTCCGGTAAACGAAAAGCAAAGTATGTACATCAAAATACTTGTTACCGTAAAAAAGGGCTTCAAAGGCAGCTTTACGCTTAAAAATCTAAAAGCAAGGAAGACAGCAATTAAAATTACTGCCGATAATACAACGGCTAAAATCATCGCTCTTTGGCCGCTTGCACCTTGAACGGGAACTCCTTGGAAGAACAAAATAAGCTCAGCTCCTTCCCTTGCAACAGCAATAAAGGCAGCAAAGATCAAAACCCATTTATTGCCGGTAGATACGGAAGATTCAACCTTCTTTTGAATGTATCTTTCCCAAGCTTCCGTTTCGGACTTTGAAATCATCCAGTTGCTTACGTAAAATAAAACTATTACGGCAACAAACATACCGATGCCTTCAAAAATTTCTTGAGCTATACCGCTTTGCGCTCCTGCCAATAGCCCGAATAAAAAGGCAAGCACAATGCTTATCAATATACCTGCAAGAGCTCCTATATAAACGGAAGAGATATACTTCTTTTTTCCGGTTTTTACAAGATAGGCAATAATAGCCGCTATAACCAAAATCGCTTCCAAGCCTTCACGCAGCACAAGCACAAAACATGAAATAAAGGTCGCAACAGCGGCAGATTTTCCGCTTCCGCCCTTGTTATTTGAAGTGCCGTCCAACTCTGCTGCATCATGATAGAGCATTGCAATAAGAGCATCCTTATGAGCTTTTATCATTTCACTGTCAGTATCGTTTTTTACATTTTTTCTGTATTCATAGAAAGCATTTTCGACAGCCGTTTTACGCGCTCCGGAAAGATAACTCATCGTTATTTTTTCCATTCCCTTAGATTCGTAATATCTAAAATATGCGGCATTTACCTCATCATAGGCTTCCTTTGCTTTTCCCTGTGTATATAATTCGTAAGCATTGTTTAGATGGATTTCCATTTTTTCGACTATTTTTGTCCAAGAGCTTAAATCTTCTTTTTCTTTTGCAAAAAGAGAAAAAAGGCAAAGAGAAAAAATCAAGAGGAATGAAATCTTTTTATAACTTTTATTTAACATATTAACTCCAATTTTGTAACCATAATTAACAAAATCTATCTAAAGTATATCAAGTCAAAAAAACAATGTCAAGTCTGACTTACATGTTTTTGTTATTTTTTTTTAATTTACATACCCCGGTTACAAGAAAATCACCGTCCTCCGCTCAATTCTCCGGCTTCCATCCTATAAATGGTACAATCTTCATTTAATATTCCGGAATCATGGGTTACAATTAAAACGGCGGTACCCAATTTATTTACCTCCCTGAGAAGGTTCATAACCGTCTCAGATGTTTCCCTGTCAAGATTTGCCGTAGGCTCGTCGGCGATAAGCAATTTAGGAGAATTCATAAGAGCCCTTGCAATTAACATTCTTTTCATTTCTCCTCCGGATAAATTTTGGGGCATCTCATCTTTTAAATGAGCAATATCCATCAAGTCCAAGAGGCTTAAAGCCCTTCCTTCACTGTCACCGTCACGATTAAACAAAAAAAAGGGAACGCGTACATTGTCAAAAACCGAAAGATTAGGTAGATAGCCTAAAAATTGAGGAACAAAACCTATCGACTCATTACGGTAAAAGCTCTTCTCGGCATCGCTCATCGAAGCAAGATTCTTACCTTCAAACAAAACCTGTCCCTCAGAAGGGTTTAAAATACCGGATACCAAGTTCAAAAAAGTGGTTTTACCCGAACCGGAACGGCCGACAATAAATACAAAATCCGAAGCATCAATCGTAAAATCGACATTTTTTACGGCAAAAAAAGGAGTCTTACCTCTGGTGAAGGCTTTTGAAAGAGATTTTGTTTTTAAAAGCATAAGTTTCCTTTATTATATTAGTTTACTCGATTAGTTTATTCGCATTTTTCTTTGCGTGAAAGAAAAACATAAACTGCACTTACTGCCATTAAAGCAATAGCCAATAAAATAACTACAGGCTTTGTATACATATTACAAGTCATGTGAGAGTGTGCACAAGTGCCTATAACAAGGGTTTGAAGTAAAATAAGGCAGCCTCCGATTCCGATATTATAAACGGATATTCCGAAACGGGATTTTTTACAGATAAAAAAAGCAAACCCTGATAAGGCAATCAAGCCGCCCAAAAGTCTTACGGCTTCTCCCATCCAATGGCATTTCATAAAACCGCCTCCGTCCTTTGGAGGGCATACATGGGCAAAGCCGAATGGAGCGAATAAAACCAATAAACCGATTATAATAATGAGAGCACTAAATATATATCTTTTCATTTTTTTTCTCCTGATATAGAAAATTTAAAATATTATCTTAAATTATAATAAACACATCAAAAAAAATGTCAACAGAATATTACATAAATTTTACTTTTTTTATAATTTAACTCTTGTTTTTATATATACCCTCATATCAGGGCAACCGCACCAGAATGTTTATGAAGCGGTTACCTTCTTTACTGTGCGAAATTTTTAACAAAATTTCGCACATTTTTCAAAAAAAGGGCAAACGCATCATGAGGGTAAATAAAATAGCAAAAAAATAGGCTGGGAATACCCCTCTTGCAGCCGCATAGCGGCGAAAGGCGGGTTGAACAGCCTATGTTTTTTGCGAAGATAAAACTATGATGCGTTTGCCCTGACCCTCATATTGACCTCAGCAATTTTTTTTTATATAATACGCCATTATGGATATTTTCGATATTATAGGCCCCGTTATGATAGGACCTTCCAGTTCACACACAGCAGGAGCCGTCAGAATAGGATATTTAGCAAGGGTTCTTCTTGCAGAACCTGCGGTAAAAGCAAGGGTTTTCCTGCACGGTTCTTTTGCCTACACCTATAAGGGACACGGTACAGACAGGGCAATTGCAGCAGGCATTATGGGGATGAAGCCTGAAAATGAGCGTATCAGAAACAGCCTCACCCTTGCAAAAGAGCAAGGCTTGGACATTTCTTTTGAATCTATAGATATTCCGAATGCACATCCCAATACCGCCCTGATTGAAGTTACGGGTATTGACGGAAAAGAACTTTCCGTTCAAGGTTCGTCTATAGGGGGCGGGAATATTGTAATTACAAAAATAAACGGAAAACCTGTAGAACTAAGCGGTAAAAGTCCTACACTGGTAGTAGAATATCAGGACATTCCGGGAAGAATAGCTGCAATAACAAGCGTAACCGCAAAATACAAGATAAACATATCTCAAATTCATATCGGACGGGATTACCGAGGCGGAACTGCCACAATGTGCCTTCAGATGGACGGTTTAAGCGTCGGTCCCGAATTAAAGGAAGATATTTTACAAATAGATCACATCAATAATGTAATTTTAATTCAACCGGTATAATTTTAAAAGGATAGACAATGAACGCAAAAACAATAGAGTATAAAAAAATAGAAGACCTGATACAGCAGGCAGCCGAAAAATCTTTAAGAATTTCGGATATTATTTTGGAAGATCAGTGCACGGTTCTTGAAGAAACTAAAGAACACTGCTTTGAAAGAATGCAAGAGCATTTGAATGTAATGCTTGAAGCTATCGAAAAAGGAACAAACCCCGATATCCGCTCGACAAGCGGTCTTACGGGAGGCGATGCCTATAAAATATATGAAAGAGCAGAAAACGGCAAGGCCCTCTGCGGCCCCCTCCTTGCAAACGGCATAAGAATGGCTATGGCTGTTTCGGAATTAAACGCCTCAATGGGAAAAATAGTCGCAGCCCCAACAGCAGGCTCCTGCGGTATTCTTCCGGGTGCAATTGGGGCAGTCCTCAAAACAAAGGATGTAAAAAAAGAAGACGCCGTTATGTCTCTTTTTACGGCCGGAGCTATCGGCATGGTTATAGCCAATACGGCTTCTATTTCGGGAGCTGAGGGCGGTTGTCAAGCAGAATGCGGCTCGGCTTCTGCAATGGCAGCAGGGGCTATCGTAGAGATGTGCGGCGGAACTCCTGAAATGGTAGGGCATGCAACGGCCATTGCAATTAAATGTATCCTAGGCCTCGTATGCGACCCCGTAGCAGGCTTGGTTGAAGTGCCTTGTGTAAAACGGAATGCCTCAGGCGTAAGCCTTGCTTTTACGGCAGCAGAACTTGCCCTAGCCGGAATAAAAAGCGCCATCCCCGTAGACGAGGTTATAATAGCCATGAAAAAAGTCGGAGACTCCATGCCCTCTTCTTTAAGGGAAACAGCTGAAGGCGGCCTCGCCTGTACAGCCACAGGCAAAAAACTTCAAAAAGAAATATTCGGAAAAAAACTGTAAAAGGATATCTTTAATTTTTTTTTAAGAGTAAAGGTTATTTTTCAACCTTTTCAACAATATAAGTGAGCCCCTCTCTTCTTAAAACCCTCACAACTTCTCCTTGGGGAATTTCTCCGGAAAGAGATCGGGCGCTCCATGTTGTACCCTTATATTTTATTCTGCCTTCTTTATTATGAAAAACAGTTTCTACAACATCTGCAAGTTCTTCAATATATTTATCGCTTTTTTTATCCGGATAAAAAACGGTTCCCTTAAAAATCGGGGTAAATTTTTTACGTAAAAAAACTAAAGAAAGAACGGAACATATTATGAATATTATGATTTGAAGCCATAGAGCTTCGTTAATAAAAGGAATCAGTGTAAGTGCAGAAGTAAAAACAGCACCAAATCCAAAAAATATAATAACAAGACCGGGAATTATAAGCTCCAAGCCAATACACAGAACTCCGGCTAAAAGCCAGATTGACCACCACGCCATAACTACCTCCATAAAAACTTTCCGGAAAAAAGCATAAGCACGAGAAATCCCGTGCTTAGCTTATAAAGACAATCAGTCTTTAATATTGTATCGTTTCTTAAAGCGATCAATTCTTCCTGCAGTGTCAACAAGTTTTTGCTTTCCTGTGAAAAAAGGATGACACTGTGAGCAGATTTCAACCTTGATATCTTTTACTGTGGAACGTGTATTTATTACGTTACCGCAAGCACAAGTAATGGTTGTTTCTTCATATTTCGGATGAATATCTTTTCTCATACAAACCTCCCAAGGTAGTGTTATAATATACAATATTTAGTCTTTTTGTGCAAGACCGGCATTCATTGATTTTAAGAAGGCCTCATTATTCTTACTCTTATTCATTTTATCTATTAAGAATTCGATAATATCGGCATCATCCATTGAGCTGATGAATTTGCGCAATATCCACATAAGCTGCATTTCCGCTTCCGTTAGTAAGAGTTCTTCTTTTCGAGTTCCGGAGCGTTTTATATTGATAGCAGGGAATAAGCGGCGATCTGAAAGTTTTCTGTCTAAGTTTACTTCCATGTTGCCCGTTCCCTTAAATTCTTCAAATATAACCTCGTCCATCTTGCTTCCCGTTTCAATAAGAGCTGTAGCAATGATGGTCAAGCTTCCGCCCTCTTCTATATTTCTTGCAGCACCGAAAAAGCGTTTGGGCTTATGAAGAGAGTTTGAATCCACACCTCCGGATAATACCTTGCCTGAGGTAGGCATTGTCTGGTTATAGGCTCGCGCCAAACGGGTGATTGAGTCTAAAAGAATAACGACATCCCTTTTGTGTTCAACAAGGCGTTTAGCCTTTTCAAGAACCATTTCCGCAACTTGAACGTGGCGGGTTGCCTGTTCATCGAAGGTAGAAGAAATAACCTCTGCATTTACAGTCCGCTCCATGTCGGTAACCTCTTCAGGCCTCTCATCTATTAAAAGAACTATGAGATAAACTTCAGGATGATTTGCCGTGATTGCATTAGCTATCTTTTGAAGCATTATAGTTTTTCCTGTACGAGGAGGAGCTACAATCAAGCCTCGCTGCCCCTTTCCTATCGGGCAAAAAAGATTCATGATGCGGGTAGAAATTTCTTGAGTTGTAGTTTCAAGATTTAGTTTTTCCCTCGGATAAAGAGGAGTCAGGTTATCAAAGGGAATGCGACGCTGAGACTTTGCAGGCTCATCAAAGTTAACCGTCTCAACTCTTAAAAGGGCAAAATACCTTTCCCCTTCTTTTGGAGAGCGGATTTGACCGTAAACCGTATCTCCCGTTTTAAGATTAAAAAGCCTTATCTGGCTGGGAGAAACATAAACGTCATCGGTTCCGGTTAAGTAGCTGTTTTGCGGAGAACGCAAAAAACCGTATCCGTCAGGAAGTGTTTCTAAAGAACCTGAGGCGAAAATAGTACCGCCCTGATTGGTATGATTTTTAAGGATATGATAAATCACATCCTGTTTTTTCATTAACGAAAGCTCATCTTCGGGTACACCGTATTTTATGGCCATATCCCTCAAATCGTGCATACGCATCTTTGTGAGATCGTTTATAATAATTTTAAATGAAGGATCAGATACGGGCGGGATTTCTTCTTTTTCTTCTTGAACATCTTTTGGTACGCGCTTTTTTGCAGTCAGGCTTGTTTTTTTTGCAGGTTTGACTTCAGCTTCATCCTGAGAACTTTCTGCTTTTTTGCGTCCCCGTGAACGGATTACAACCTTTTTTTCAAATGTCTCATCAATAGAATCTCTGGTCTGTTCGATCGTTGCCTGTTCTACATCAGAGTGAATTTCATTTGTCCGGGTTTCTGCCTGCATCTCATCTGAGCTGACAACCCCGGTATCAAACAAGGTTTCCTCGGAAGCTTGCGGCAAAGTTTTTCTTTTTCTTATTGTCATCGGATTTTTCTCCTACGCTTTGTAACTTAACATACATTCTAAAATTCAGTATCCGGTTTGGGGAACCGAAAAAGATATGCAAAAATGATTAATTGTTACTTATCGAATAGATTTTTAGTTTAACAAATTTATGTTGTTTTGTCAAGTAAAAGCTTTTTTAGCTTTAAGATTACTAAAAAAATACCCTCGATCAAATCGAGGGTATCCATCTCCTAGGGGAATTGAACCCCTGTTGTCGGGATGAAAACCCGATGTCCTAACCACTAGACGAAGGAGACAAGGTCAAAGCTCGTTGCAGATGCAATGCGCTGACGAGAATGAAATATATCATATTTTTATAATTATGTCAAGTAAAAATTTAAAAATTATTTTTATTTATCGGTATTTCCCGCTAAATCGGGACGTAAAACTTCAGCTCCTCCAATGTAAACATGAAAGGGTCTTATCCGCGAATAAAAATAAATTAAAATTCTTATGGTTTTAGGCAAAGAGCCTTTTACACAAGGTTCTGCAGAACAAAATAAAGGTACCGATTCGGCAAAACCTTTTTTTCTTAAAGCTGCGGCAGGATTTAATGATTTAATATCATCGGTAACGGTAAATTGTATTGAAACTATATCTTTTTCAAAAAGAAAATTTTTCTTTAAAATAATTTCGTAAAGGTTCTTGACTGCTTCAGATATACTCTCTTCGGTATCTTCACAACAAACAGCCCCCCTTACGGCTTTTAATCGTTTAAAAATACTCATGGTTTAATTTCTATAATTTTGAAGATTTTTTTCAGAATAAAAAAATAAAATTGCACTGCACAAAAAGTGCAGTGCAAACTAAGCTTATTTTTTTGAAGTATTCTTTAAAGAAGTTTTGGCTTGAGCCTTCTTTACTTGGGCCTTTGCGCCGGTTTTTTTAGCAGGACTTTTAGCTTTTGAAGCTTCAACTTCAGCCTGAGCTGCAGCAAGTCTTGCTATAGGAACCCGTAAGGGTGAGGCTGAAACATAATCCATTCCTGCCTTACAGAAAAACTTAACCGAATTTAAGTCTCCTCCGTGTTCGCCGCATACACCTATTTCCAAATTCTTTTTAACTTCCCTTCCCTTTTGAATGGCAGAAGCTACCAAGAGACCTACACCTTCTTGATCCAAGGATTGGAAAGGATCAGCCTTAAATACTCCGGCCTTATTTTCGTCGACATATTCAGGTAAGAATTTTCCGGCATCATCACGGCTTATACCTATGGTCATCTGTGTAAGGTCGTTTGTACCGAAAGAGAAAAATTCTGCATGTTCTGCTATTCTGTCGGCATGTAAAGCGGCTCTGGGAGTTTCAATCATAGTACCGACCATATACTTAAGCTTTTTATCCTTGGCTTTTTTCTCAATAATATCGTCTGCTACTGCCCGAATCCTCTTCTCCAAAATCTTAAATTCTTTTGCATCGATTGTAAGAGGAATCATTATTTCGGGTAGAACTGCAATTCCCTTCTTTTGAACGGTGCAGGCGGCATTGATAATGGCCGTAACCTGCATCTCAAGAATTTCAGGATAGGTAATGCTCAAACGGCAGCCCCTGTGTCCCAACATCGGGTTTGCTTCGGTAAGCTGGTCTACGCGGTTTTTAACGCTTGCAAAACTTATATTAAGCTTTTCGGCTAACTTTTGCTGACCTTCTTTGTCATGAGGAACAAATTCATGTAAGGGCGGGTCAATCAAGCGGATTGTTACGGGATAGCCGTTCATAGCCTTAAAGATACCTTCAAAGTCTTTTGTCTGATAAGGAAGAAGTTTTTTTAGAGCCTTTTCTCTTGCTTCCTTATTTTCGGCAATAATCATCTCACGGATTGCCTGTATCCTGCTCTCATCGCTAAAGAACATGTGCTCGGTTCGGCAAAGGCCTATACCTTGGGCACCGTGACCGATAGCAATCTTTGCATCTTCAGGAGTATCGGCATTTGTTCTTACCTTTATTTTGCGGATTTGATCAACCCATTCCATGATTTTTTTATAGGCTGCAGGAGGCTTGGGAGTAATCAAGGGTAACTCGCCCTTGTAAACAGCTCCCTTTGAACCGTCCAAGGTAATATAATCACCTTCTTTTAAGACGATTCCTTTAGATGTAACTTGTTTTTTCTCATAATCAATTCTTAACTGCTCACAGCCTACTATACAGCATTTTCCCCAGCCGCGTGCAACTACAGCTGCATGGCTTGTTTTTCCGCCTGTTGCGGTTAAAATACCCTCGGCAGCATGCATACCGCCTACATCTTCGGGGCTTGTTTCATGGCGGACTAAAACGGCTTTTTTCCCGTCCTTTGCAGCAGCTTCAGCAGCCTCTGCCGAAAGGCAAATTATACCGCATGCAGCTCCCGGAACAGCAGGAATACCGTCAACAAGGTGGGCAGCTTTTAAATCGGAAGTCTTAGAATAATCCAAAGCCTTGTAAAAAACACCTTCAATATCCGAAGCCTTGATACGGGTAACGGCTTCTTCCTTGGTTATAAGTTTTTCTTCAACCATATCTACAGCCATTTGGAAGGCGGCTGCAGGAAGCCTCTTACCGGTTCGGCATTGGAGCATGTATAGTTCTCCTTCCTCAACGGTGAATTCCATATCCTGCATATCTTTATAATGTTTTTCGAGAATTTTGCGGGCATTGCAAAGTTTTTTATAAGCAGCCGGATCTTTTTTAGCAAACACATCAAGCTTAATGGGAGTTCTTATTCCTGCAACAACGTCCTCTCCTTGAGCATTAAAAAGATACTCACCGTAAAAGTCGTTTTTACCGGAATTCGGGTCGCGCGTAAAGCAAACACCGGTTCCCGAATTATCTCCTTTGTTTCCGAATACCATCTGCATAACGTTTACAGCAGTTCCTCTGATTCCTACAATGTTTTCAACCCTTCGGTAAGTAACGGCCTTATCGGACATCCAAGAACCGAATACGGCTCCGATAGCGCCCCAGAGCTGCTTTATAGGCTCTTGAGGGAAGGGAGCTTTTATCTCTTTTTCGTAGAGTTTTTTAGATCTATCGATAACTTCCTGCAATTCGGGCTCATTTACATCGGTATCGGAAACCTTTGCTGATTGAGCAAGACCAAGACGTTTTTTTGTTCTTTTTTCTTTTACATCATCAAGTATTTTATCGAATTTTTCCCGTTCAATATTCATCGCTGTAGAACCGTACATCAAAATAAATCTTCGATAAGCATCCAGAGCAAACCTCAAATTCCCCGTCTTTTCGGCCAAGCCTTGAACCGATTGATCATTGAGACCCAAATTTAAAATCGTCTCCATCATTCCGGGCATCGAAACGGGGGCACCTGACCTAACCGAAACTAAAAGAGGATCTTTTTTGTCCCCCAGTTTTTTTCCGGTAATTTTTTCCAGCTTTGAAAGATAAGATTCGACTTGAGCTTTTAGTTCGACAGGATACTTTCTGTTATTTTTATAATACTCTTCGCAAACCTCGGTTGTAATAGTAAACCCCGCAGGAACAGGAAGCCCTATAGCCGTCATTTCGGCCAAACCGGCACCCTTGCCTCCCAGTACATCCTTCATTGTACCATTACCTTCAGCGCTACCTCTGCCAAAAAAATACACGTATTTTGACTTTGCCATTGCATTGTCCTCCTTGAACATTGAACAATTATTACAATATACTTGTACATTGTATCTTGTATAATATCAATTGTCAATGTATAATCATAGTAATTATGAAAAAAATTATTAACTCTTATTTGATTTTATTTATTGCAGCCGCTCTCTTTGTTTTAAATTCCTGTAATTCCACGGGAATTTTTAAATCAAACTTATCGAAAAATAAAGAAGATATAAACGAGCTTATTTTAAGCTTTTCAGGCGATATCATGGCTCATGATGTCAATTTTAAAATGAAGGACTATAATCGAATTTATGATGATATCAAAGACATCCTTTTAAACGATGACTTGACTTTCGGGAATGTAGAAACTCCGGTTTGTGAAGAAAGGCCTTATTCAACCTTTCCTTCTTTTAATATCCACAGGGATTACCTAAAAGCGGCAATTGACGGGGGATTTGATGTCTTTGCTTTTGCCAATAATCACACCAATGATCAGGGAATTAAAGGAATAGACGGAACTATCAAAAGTTTTGCTGCTTTAAAAGAAGAGTACAAAGATAAAGAACTTTTTTCTTCGGGCTTAAAAAATAAAGAGGATGAGGATTTTAAACCTGTCTTAATAGAAAAAAAAGACTGGAAGATCTTGTTTTTATCCATAACTGAGCTTGTCAACTCTCACGGTAAATCAAAGCAGCGGCTTTATTATTCGGAACCCACAAAGTCAGGAAGAGAAAAACTTCTTTTATCCATAAAAAAAATGAGAGAAGAAACCCCTTGCGATATATTTATTCTTTCTCTTCATCTAAACGAGGCGGAATACGGCCTTAATGTTTTAAAAAGCAAAAAAACATGGTTTAAAGCCCTAGCCGATGCAGGAGTAGATATAGTTTGGGCTCATCATCCCCATGTTTTACAGGATTGGGAATTTGCCGAGACGGAATCTAATAAAAATGTTTTTTTTATGTACTCGATGGGGAATTTTATTTCGGGACAAAGATGGAAGGTAAACTATGCAGATCCTGCATATTACAGGGAATATACGGGCGACTCAATAATAATGCAGTTAAAACTAAAAAAGATTGACGGAATCTTGCAGAGCGAAATGGAAGCAAAGCCTGTTTTGATTACAAACTACAACGAAAAAGACGCTCCGGTTATAAAACGCTTTACAAAAGAATGGATCGAGACCCTCTCAGAAAAAGAAAGGGTCTATTATCTTAAACGCCTTGAACTTATGAAGGCCTATTTACCTAAGCTAAAATAAAAAGCTTAAAGTAATAATTTTTACATGAGGCTCTTGTACTTTTCGGCCAAGGCCTTTGCCTTTACGTTTGCAAGGCCTCTGTAGCGTTCGGGGTTTGCAAAAAACTCTTCGGGCTTATCAAAGTTAAGTTCCTTTAATCTTTCCGTAACAAGGGCAAAGACCTTTTCTTCGGCTTTTAAGGCTTCATAAAAACTTAACTTTTGATTTTCGGCAGCAAGGGTAATTTTGCGTATTACCTCGTGAGCATCTGAAACACCGCATTCTGCTAAAAGAATGTAGGCGGGCTCAGCCATAACTCCTCCCCTTACTCTTCCGCCGCCCTGTAAAAGGTTTTTAAGCATGTTTTCTCTATCGGCCTGTAAGCCCTTTAAAATGGAATTCATACGGTTAAAGGCCAAGGAAAGTCCGGTTAAATAATCGGCAATAAACCTCTGGCTTGCAGAGTTAGATAGGTCTCTTTGATGCTCAGAGATTTGATCCATATAAAAACTCATCACGCGAGGAGAAAAGGTCTTCCACAAGCTTTTTACGTGTTCAGAGTTCCAAGGGTTCCGTTTTTGAGGCATGGTCGAAGAACCTACCTGAGTTGCACTAAAGTGTTCAAAAACCTCCCCTATCTCGGTTCTTTGCAGATTGCGTAAATCGTCTGCAAGGTTTGCAATTATGCCGAAGGCAATATTTGCTTCAAGAAGGAGGCGGAGCATGTATTCGGGTTCTACAAGCTGATGAGAATATTCTGAGGGCTTTAAACCGAGATAATCAAGATAGATTTTTTCGAATTTCATCGGGTCGGAAACTATTAAAGAAGCCGCATTATAAGCGCCGACAGCTCCGGCAAATTTTCCGCGTAAATCTTTTACAAGCTCTTCCAGCCTTAAAATAGACTTACCTAAGCGGGCTACATATTCGGAAACTGCATAACCGAAGGTAATAGGAACGGCGTGCTGACCGTGAGTTCGCCCGACCTGAGGTGTTTCAGCTTCCCTTTCGGCTATATCGCAAAGTAAGATTTCGGTTTTCTTTAAAAGAGGAATTATCACCTTTACGACAGCATCCCTTATCCTCATAGAAAATGCCGTGTCAAGGATGTCGGCACTGGTAGCCCCAAGGTGAACCAAGGGGGCCGTTGCTTCAGGTACCTTTTTCTTTAGGACATTTACCAAGGCCCTTATATTGTGCTGAGTTTTATGTTCTTCTTCGTAGACTTCGGAAGGATCTATATTTAAGGCAATATCGTCCAAGGTTTTTTCCAACTCGCTGCTCAACTTAGGAAGTAAAGAGCTTTTCTTTTCTTCCGCAATTTTAAGATGGGCCTTTACAAGGGCCATTTCTGCCATGGCGCAATAAACGATACCTGCTTCTTCAGATAAAAAAACCGAAAGCTCATCATAAAGTCCTCCTTGCGGAAGAGAATAACGATGATCTATCGGTGAGATGTTTTTAAAAATGCTTCTTGTTTCCATGCCTAACATAATGACTTAAAGAAGATGTTTAGTCAAGCGGTTCAAAAAGATGCCCGTTTATCTTTCTTATATCACTTTAGTCGGCAGGCAGCACTCTTTCTATCTGCCTAATATTGTTCGCCATTTCAGGTTCCAAAACTGTTGTGTCAAAAAGATTAACCAGATTACGGCAGCCGTCAAAGTCTTTTGCCTTAAAAGCCTGCATCAGTTTTTCGTATAAGTCTTTAAGTTCTGCAAAATCTTTTATAGTATCTGTATTTTTATAACGTACATAGTAACTTGTTACATTTCCCTTTCCTTTTAACTCCCGTACGGGACGTTTAAAAAGAGAATAGCGATCGCCTATTATTTCAGCCGTCTTTTCGGAAACGGTACAAGCCATGGGGGCCGTTGCCGATTCAAGCCTAAAGGTAGTGTTTACTACATCTCCGAAAATATCGAAAACATACTTATGAACACCAACGATACCTCCCGTTATCTTTCCCGAATCTATGCCTATCTTTACCTGAAAATAAGACTTATTTTTTTTGTTGATGGATTCAAGCACAGAGAGCATTTCAATCGCAGCATCTACCAAACGAAAAGCGTGATCTTCTTCTCCCCTAAAACCGCAGCAAGCCATGTAGCCGTCTCCCAAAGTCTTAATCCTTTCACAGCCGAATTTATCCATAATGCGGTCAAAATGAGTGAATATATTGTTTAACTCAGAAATAACGGTTTCGGGTGAGTTGGTACTTGACCATTTTGTAAAATTAACAAGATCGGCAAATAAGACGCTCACGGCAGAATAAACTTTCGGCTTTGAAGTTCCGGTTTCGATTAACTCGTCTATAATGGGAAGAGGTAAGGTGTTTCTTAAAAGTTTATCGCTTTTTTCTTTTTCTTCAGCCAACTCTTTAGTCTTCTCTTTTACCTTTTTGTCAAGCTCCTTAGCCCTTCGTTTTAATGATCTAATCCTTATTTGCACAACCGAAAAAACAAGACTGCCTATAAAAAGAGTTAGAACAAGATAAAACCAAATTGTCTGATAGAAAAAAGGCTCTTTATAAAATTCTATACCTGTACCGTTTTCGTTTATAATTCCGTCATTATTGGCGGCTCTTACCCTGAAAACATATTGTCCCGGAGAAAGATTTGTGTAAGCTATTTCGCGAGTTGTTCCTGAGGACTTCCATTCTTCATCGTAACCTTCCAGTTTGTATTCAAAACGAACCCTTTCGGGTATGGTAAAACTGAGGGCCGTAAATTTAAAAAGAATACGCTTAACCTGAGCTTTTATTGTAAAGTTATTTTCTTCCAAATCAAAATCATGACCGTCCAAAATAACGTTTTCTATAACGACAGGAGGAGAATGTTTATTTGTAACATAATAAGACGGATCGCAAACTGCAACCCCTTTTAATGTCGGAATGTATACGGTATTTTTATCGGTTACATGAGCCCAGGCATTTGCCGATAGCTGTCCTGTAAGACCGTCAAGTCTGTTATAGCGGACAAGCCCCTCGGCAGGATGCCTGTTTAAGACGGCCTGTAAGAATTTTTGAGCTTTAACCAAAATAAGTTCCTTAGGTGTTACAAGCCAAAGGTTATCCTGACTGTCGTATAGGGCGTTGTACACGCTGAGCGTCTTTTGACATATTGCAGTATTTGCATCGTAAAAATTTCCGTCTTTATAAAGGATTAAACCGTCGCCTGTGCAAAACCATATATTTCCATCCTTGTCTTCAACAATACGGAAAACGATATTACCGTTAAAGCCTTCTTCTTTTGTAAAAAGGCGCTCCACTTTAATTTTAGGTCTATCTTCAGAAATAGAAACATTAAGTTCCGCTGCACCGCTTCCATTAGTACCGAACCAGATAGTACCCTTCCTGCTTTCCATTGCACACAGGGTATACAGGTTTGATAGACCGTCGGCTTCGGTGATATTCGTCACTACGCCATTATAATAAACAGCCGGAGCTGATGTAGTTCCTATCCACAAAAGACCGTTTGAACTGCGCATTGTAAAGCGAACCCGATTACCTGCAAGACCTTCTTTTTTTGAAATGCTTTTTATGCTGCCGTCCTTAAAAAAAATAAGGAGCCCCTTATCCGAATAGGTAGAAAAATATAAAGAACCGTCAGCTTCTTCCCTTATTTGCCTGACACGGTTACCCTCAGTCATTTTAATAAGACGGTCGATGTCATCGGAACGCTTTTTAGAAAGTGAAGAGCTTTTTAAACATACAACGCCGTCATCCTTGGCTATCCATATATTTTTATCCTTATCTTCCAAAACGGAATTTGAAGCGGAAGGAGGCAGGGATTCTGCACTGGCAAGGTCGACAAAACGCCCCTTGCTGAATTTTACCAAACCGCCTCGTTCCATACCTGCCCAAAGGTTTTCTTCAAAATCTACACATAAACAAGAGACAATATTGTTAGGTAAACCGTTTTCTTCGGAGAAGAATTCGGCCTTTTTGTCTTGGAGAGTTATAATTCCCTTATTAGTGGCAATATACATATTACCGTCTATGGTTCGCAAAAAACGGTTTATACCGGTACCGTCAAGGTTTTCTATCTCTATAACTTCTTGTATAGAGTCGTTTTTTATCTTGATAATTTTTCCATTGAGTGTACCGAACCAAAGAGTACCGTCGGTATCGTCATAAGCTGACGAAAATGTATAATCTTTTATTTCCTGCAAATACGGAAGGTTTATTATTTTGCCGTTTTGAATAACTGTAAGACCTTTTATGTTGGCTCCTACAAAAATTTTATCATCTACAGGCATAATAAAAGAGACAATGCCTATATTCTTGTCGCTTTCGTCTATATGTTCAAAATATCCGTCAGGTGTACGCCGAAATAGTCCGCCGGCAGTACCGACCCACATCACATTGTTTCTGTCTACTTTGATTGCACGTACCGAAAGATTGGAAAGACCGCTTTCAAGTCCGTATTCTTTAAATTGTTTGTTTTTATATGAATATAGTCCGGTAGAATTTGTGCCTATCCAAATAGTTCCTTCTGCATCCTCATACAATGTACGCGGAGCAAGTCCAAAAAAGCCGTATTCCTCAGCAGTAAATTCGGTATAGTTATTTCCGTCAAATCTCATAAGGCCGTCATAAGAAGCCAGCCAGATATAACCGGTACTGTCCTGCAAAATATCCATTATCCTGTTTGACGGTAATCCGCTTTTTTCGTCAGACCAAAATGTTTGTACCGATGAAGCCAAATTGCCAAAAGAAATTTCGGTTGCTGCCGAAAGCATTGTAAAAACAGTCATCAAAATACATAATACTTTTTTTTGCATAATTACCCGTCCAATACACTTAACCATTACTGCAACCTCCGAAGCTAATTGTATCATAAAACAGGTAGTTTATTCAATGCAAAATGTTGAAAATGTCAAATTTTATGAGGAACTATGGAGGAATACACTATATATGCAAATACAAAGAAAAACTACTTATTTTTTTAAATATAATATTGCCTAAAGTCTAGGCTTATAATACAATATAAAATAAAGGGAGAAAAAATGAAAAGATTTGAAGATTTAACATTTACGGATGATTTTATGTTTTGTAAAGTTATGCAAAATCCAAAATTGTGTACAAAACTTATTGAAATGATCTTATCCGACACAATAGGTAAAATTGCGTATGTTTCGGTTCAGCACAGTATTAACACCTATGAACAGGCAAAATCCGTACGATTTGATGTTTTGGTGCAAGCAGAAAACGGTAAATTTTATGATGTGGAAATGCAGGTAAGCAATGAAAGGAATATACCTAAAAGAATGAGATTTTACCAAGCGGCCCTGGACATTTCTTTTTTGGATAAAGGAAATTCCTATAATAACTTAAATGACAGCTTTATAATTTTTATCTGTTTATTTGATGTTATAGGTAAAAATAAATCTGTTTATACCTTTGAAAACATTTGTATAGAGGACAAAAATACATCTTTACAAGACGGAATGAAAAAGGTTATAATAAATGCAGAAGCTTTTAAAAACACTGAGGACAAAGAATTAAAAGATTTTTTAACATACCTTAAAACAGGTAAAGCGAATAATGAATTTACAAGGGGGATAGAAGAAATGATACAAACAGTAAAACAAAACGAACAGGCAAGACAAGAATACAGATTATTATCTACTTTTGAAATGGATATTAAGGACAATGCAAAAAGGGAAACCGCAAAACTTATGAAGTTAAAAAACTTTGATACAGTCTTAATTAAAGAAATAACAGGACTTTCCGAATCCGAAATAGAAAAATTGTAGTTGAATAAAGGGCTTATTGACAGAATTTCAATTCTTGGACTTAGCCACACGCAAGCCGATATCGCTGTCGCGAAGATCGGGATAGCCGTTGCCCCGGCAGGCACGGGAGACATAGTTAATGCCGTTGCGCCAGCTGCCGCCTCGAATGATGCGGTAAGAGCCGGAACCGGCACCTGCATAGTCCGCAGGCAACCGTTCAGGTAAAGCCCGATCCCTGTCCCAACACCATTCCCAAACATTACCGCTCATGTCGTAAAGCCCATAGCCGTTAGGCGCTTTTTTCTTGACTTCGTGCGTTTTATCATTGCTGTTATTGCGGTACCACGCATAGTTTATAAGTTTGCTTACCTCATCGGTTCCTGCCCATTTTCCGGCAACGCCGCACTTTGCAGCCCACTCCCATTCAGCCTCTGTCGGCAAGCGGAAACCTTTTTTGCTCATGTCCATACCGGGTTCTTTTTTTGCATTTGCATGGGCTATAGTGTATACTTTAGCGGCATTATCTTTTAGGTAATATACACATTCGGCTTCTCCCAAATCGGATGCCTTTTTCGTCAGTTCATTACAAAAGGCTATACAATCATACCAGCTTACATTCTCCACGGGCCGCTTTTCTTGGCTCTCTGCGGGATCGGCTTCTTTACCGGAAGTTCCGTTAAAGCCGCTAGGTCTACTGCCCATTACAGCTTCCCACAGCTCCTGCGTTACTTCCGTTTCGCCTATCAGGTAGGCACTTAAACTCACCGCGTGAGGTTTGTTTTTGTCGCAGTAATCGTTATGTCCCACCATACCGTCTGTTACGGCGGGGATGTTTTTCATTGTAAATCTGACACTGCCGACCGCATAGGTTTTATCGGAAGGTACGGCCCGATTTGTTTCGACGCCCTTGCCTTGTCCGGCATTGAGACAGGTAGAGAAAAGTATCATCATCATAATTGCCGATAGCAATACTGCTATAGCCGTTAATTTAAATTGTTTCATTTAATCTAATTTGTAGTTTAATGTGTAATCAATGTTTAATTGGTAATGTGTAATTGCCCATTACCACTTAATCATTCCTCACTACCAATTACCCATATATCCATTATCCATATCCTTATGCGGTAAGTGCGGCTTACCCTATAAGGTAAGCCGGTGTTACCTTATGCGGTAAACCGGTATTACCTTATAGGGTAAATCTGTGTTACTCTATGAACTTCGGGTAAGAGCTTTGCCGAATCTGCCTGATTTTAGCGTTTTAAGCTGTTTTGTAGCGTTGGCATACTTCGTTCTTACCTCGATGTACCAGCTGCCTGCCGGCAAGTCCGCAGGGATTATTGCCATGAGGCGGGCGGGTTTGTTTTCGGCGATGACGGCAGCTCGGACGGCTTCTCCCGTTTCGGGGACGAAGAAGATGCCTTGAGCCGTATCTTTCGGGTCAAACTTGAGCCGGGAACCTACCAGTTGGACAACGCCGCCTGCGGTCAGTACTTCGTTTACCTTGCCCGATACGATGTCGGTAACTTCGGTAATGTAGGGGTTGGTGTCGGCGGCTTCGACCTTTTCGCACTTGATTTTACCTACGGCTTCTTTAAGCAGGGTGCCTGCCGAAAGGTTTAAGTGCACGGTGTGCCGTTTTTTGTCGAAGCTGTCGGCTGCCCCGTTAAAGGTGCCCGATATGCTTAGAGAGGTGTTCATAAGCGGGGTGTTGACGGCCGAGCCGTCGGCGATGAGCGCGGCGCACACTTCGCCGTAGACTTGCAGGGTTGCCGCAATGTCGGCCCGTGTAAGGGTGGTGCCTTTGTCCATCATAAGGTCGATAATCTCGTCAAGGGTGTACGAGCGCACGTCCTGCGCCTGCGCCATGTAGTCGTCCGGCGCAGGGGTGAGTAAGTTTTCGCGTAGTGAATACTTTAACATAGTTTCCTCCTAAAAATAAACCTGCCTCCAAAAAATTATCCCGCAGGCTTTATCAAAAGCCGAGGAACAATTTTTACGCACGTTCGCAACGTTAGTGAGAACGTGCATACGATGATGAGAGTTTTGCGCTTGCCGCAAAACTCTAGTTGAAGCGAGCGGTGCCATTTGCGCCGTGAGCTTCAACCTGCCTCCTAAAAGTTGTTTTTTAAGGGGAGGTATCCCCTTAGACCCCCGCTCAAGAATGTACGTCCGTGTACATTCTTGAGCTTCGAGTTTGCGGTGCAAACTCGTACGACTATACTGGGCAAACATCCTGTTTGCCGCGCTGCCAAAGGGGACACCCCGATATTACCGTATCGTACTGTCCATCATTATGCAGATAGAGTGCCTATCATTATGCTGATGGCCAGTCCATCATTATGCTGGTAGGGTGTCTACCATTATCGTGGTAGACCGGCCACCATTATGCTGGTAGACTGCCTACCATTACGCTGCGGGTGTGTCCCGCCTTAGTGTGGGGTACCCACCCGCCTTAGTGTGAGGTACCCACTCGTCCGAGTGTGGGGTACCCACCCGAGCGAGTGAGTACCCCTGATCCGAGCGATACGAGAGGCTCGTATAAGGCGATACGAGCCATTCGTATAACGGCATTCGAGAGGCTCGAACAGGACGGCTCGAAACGTTCGAGCATAGCGTTAAATCTCAACCCCTGGCCAGCTTCCATTCCATTTATACATCTTCCACTTCTTGTTATTTTTAGCATTATCAAAGGCATCCTTTAAGTCTTGCGGAGCGGTAAAGTCCGTGTGATTACCTTCGGTAATGCCGGTGTGTTCGGTGTAAAGAATACAATTCGCATTATCACTATCCTGCCGAGCCGGTAAATCGTCAAAGAGCTTTTTAAATGCGTCTGCATTAAGCTGATTGCTCCAGCAGTTCAGCGTTCGCAAAGCGGTGCAGCCCTGTACATTAAGGGCGGTGAGCCGGTTGCCGTAGCAGTGCACCCCTTGCAAAGCGGTACAGCCCTGCACGTTAAGCTCGGTAAGCTGATTGCCGCCGCAGTACAGCTCTTTCAAAACGGTTAAGCCCTGCACGTTAAGCTCGGTAAGCTGATTGCCGCCGCAGTACAGCTCTTTCAAAACGGTTAAGCCCTGCACGTTAAGCTCGGTAAGCTGATTGTTGTAGCAGTCCAGCTTTTGCAAATTGTTTAAGCCCTGCACGTTAAGTTCGGTGAGCCGGTTGCCGTAGCAGTGCACCCCTTGCAAAGCGGTACAGCCCTGCACGTTAAGCTCGGTAAGCTGATTGCCGCCGCAGTACAGCTCTTGCAAAGCGGTTAAGCCCTGCACGTTAAGTTCGGTGAGCTGATTTGTTCCGCAGTACAGCTTTTTCAAAGCGGTTAAGCCCTGCACGTTAAGAGCGGTCAGCTGATTGCCGCTGCAGTACAGCCATTCCAAAGCGGTTAAGCCCTGCACGTTAAGGGCGGTGAGCTGATTTTCGCCGCAGTTCAGCTCTTTCAAAGCAGTTAAGCCCTGCACGTTAAGGGCGGTCAGCTGATTGCCGCTGCAGTACAGCCGTTCCAAAGCGGTTAAGCCCTGCACGTTAAGGGCGGTCAGCTGATTGCCCCAGCAGGACAGCCATTCCAAAGCGGTTAAGCCCTGCACGTTAAGGGCGGTCAGCTGATTGCCGCTGCAGTACAGCCATTCCAAAGCGGTTAAGCCCTGCACGTTAAGGGCGGTGAGCTGATTTTCGCCGCAGTTCAGCTTTTTCAAAGCGGTTAAGCCCTGCACGTTAAGGGCGGTCAGCTGATTGCCCCAGCAGGACAGCCATTCCAAAGCGGTTAAGCCCTGCACGTTAAGGGCGGTGAGCTGATTGCCCCAGCAGGACAGCGTTTTCAAAGCAGTTAAGCCCTGCACGTTAAGCTCGGTAAGCTGATTTTCGCTGCAGTACAGCTCAGTGATCTTGCCTTTGAGGATAACAACAGTGCCTTTTGCGCGCAGCACGGTTTGGGCGCCGCTTGTAAGCTCCGTTTCGGTACAGCCTTCTACAGCTACGGCGGAACCGTCCGAGGTTACTGCCTTAACTTGGATGTTGAGCTTGTCGGGGCTTAAGATGAGCGAGGCGCCGCCTTCGACAAAGGGGGCATGCGGTTTTTCAGGTACGGTTTTTCCCTTTTCTTCTTCAACCAACATCTTCTTTAAAAACGGGTTTTCACAAGACATAACCGATACTAAAAGTACCGCCAAAAATAAAACTAAAATCTTACCTTTATGTTTTTTCATATTCTAAATCCTCCGCTTATTCCGGCAGCCCAGATTACGGGGTAGCCGCCTCTTATATAGGGCTCGATAAAAAAGTTTTTTACTGCAAAGCGGTAACCGAATGTTCCTTCTCCCAAACCGAATACAAAGGGTTTTGCGGTCTTTCCGTTCCAGCCTAAGGAAACGCCTCCTTCCGCCTGAACAAAAAAGCCCGAATCGCAGGTTTTAAACTTTGCAAAATCATAAAAATTCCAGCGGAATAAAAGAGCCGTATCAAGAAGTCCGTATCTTTTAAATCCCGTCGAATACAAGAGCTTTGCACCGGCTGAAAACCTGCCGGTCTTTACCCAATCAGGCAATACAACAAGCCCGTAAAGCCCTGCACCCAAGGCATAGCCTTTCGGTACATTCATATTCCCTTCCGCCGAAATACCCAAAGACCAATGAAGGCCGTCTTTTTCTCTCTTAGGTTCATCCTCAACCTCTTGGGCAAAAAGAACGGAAGCTCCCATAATCCACAAAAACACCGGCACACAGAGTACTGTTTTTACATAATTTTTCTTCACATCAATTCTCCAAACAATTATTAATTCCCCATTACATTATTCATCTTCCCAGCGTATGCGGCACACAACATCTACTTCGCCTTTGTCTTTATTGTGGAATTCAAGCCTAAACGTTTTTTCTTGATCAAGCGATATTGTTGATCCTTCAAATTCCAACTGATCGTTCTGATACGTAATATCTTTAGTTACTTCTACAATAAGGTCATCATTAGAAGCACCACCGGTTTTATCCTTTTCTTTTATCAAAAAATAAGCTCCTACCGTCTTGTCATCAGTGTAATCGAAAAGAACTTCTTGGCTGCTGTTTATGTTATACGTTTTCCCCTTTTTTTTAGGTTTCCATGCGTTATCCCTACCCAGACTATGTACATTTTGACCATCGAGTTTCATCGTCCAGTAATACTCGGCATCTGTAGCACCGTCATGCTCTTTTATACTGATAATCTTTTCAATCGTATACGTCAGTTTTCCCGTTACAAACTTTACCTCATTGCCGACTTTTTTATACCGCCAGTTATTACCGCCGACCGGAGCGAGCTGAAAGTTTTCCTTCTTTGCATGCTCACCCACGGCAAGCACTCTGTTTTTTTGGTAGTCGGCAACTCTTATTTTTGCGGCGGGTTTATTTGCCAATGCGCCGGTTACGGTAACGGTTTTGCCGCTTTCCAAATAGACCTCGTTGTCTCTGCCTGTCTCATCCGTAACTAAAGCACTGCCTTCCATCTTGAATGTGCCCTTTACGTATACGCCGCCGCCCTTACCGGCCTTGCAGTTAGTGATAGTGCTTGAGCCTTGCATAATGAGCGTGCCTCCATTGTCGATGTATACGCCGCCGCCTTCATTAGTTGAGCCTACTTGGGCGTTTTTAAGCGTTATGTCTTTAAGAATGAGTGTTTTGCCGTTTTCCAGCTTAAAGATACGCGTTATGCCGCTTGCGTTCAAAACGGCGGAAGAGCCGCCCCTTATGGTGAGGTTTCTGCCGAGCCTAATTTCGCCCGCATTGTTTCCGTTTGTCGCTTTTATTTCCCCTTTAATGACGATTGTGTGGGCACCGTACGGTTTTGCCGCTTCATCTTTAAGCTGTTTCCACGCATCGCTGCCGCCGCCTGCTAAATTGAATTCACCCGGTTTAAACTTTACCCTTACGGTTTTTTCGGCAGTTACGTTGGAGAGGGTATAGCTTTGGTTCGTTCCGTTTACCGTGCTGCCGCCTACAGTCCAGCGGTCTACTTCCCAGCCGTTATCGGGCGTTGCGGTAAAGGCTACGCTTTCGCCGTGCGGTACGGTGAAGCTTGCGGTGCTGCCTCCGTTTGCTATTTGGGGGGAGCCGTTATACACACCTTTAAGGCTTCCGCCCCGTCCGTCTTGTACGCTGAACCTTACTGGGTAGGTTTGGCGTTTTACGGTAAACCTTATAGGTTGTGTTGTACTGCCGTTTTGAGCTTTTACTGTAATGGTAAACTGCGTTACACCGTTTGCGGGTATGTTTGCGTTTCCGCCGGGACTTACGCTTGCCGTTGCTCCCGTGCTGTTAGCGTCAAACATAAAGTCCGTTACTCTTGCCGTAGTTGAAGCCACCGTGTATTCGGAAGTAAAAGGAGCTGTTTTAAGTTCTCCGTTCAGCTTAAAGCTCGCCAAGTTTGCAACGTCGTTTTGTGCACGGGTTACCTGTACCGTTTTTGACCATGCAGGATAATTTCCCGGACTTGCCGCAACATTTATGGTAAGATTTTGGGGAACTCCTTCCGTTAAGGTAAGCGGCAGCTGAGGTGTTACGGTAAAGGGAATATTCTGCTGCTGCCCGGCAAAAGAAAGCTGTATGTCGTTTTGCGATAATTGCGTTACCGTATACGGCAGTGTAACTGCACCTGCCGAAGCATCTTGCCCGTGTATTTTAAGCGTTTGCGGTGTTAAGGCACTAAGCTGTACGAATTGTACGCTTACCTCTGTATTTGCCGTTACGGTAAGAGAGGCTGAGGCTTGACCGTTCTGTCCCGTAAAGCCGATGGAAGGCATACATGTCCAGTTTCCAACCTTGTATTGGTTAGGGTTGTTCGGTGTTGCGGTAAAGGTTACGCTTCCCCCGTAGGGTACGGTGAGGGTTTTGGTATAGTTTCCGCTCGCAGTTTCGGTGTTTCCGTTATAGGAACCTTGAAGGCTTCCGTTTCCGTCTACTACGCGGAATGTTACAGTGAATTGTTTAACCAATTTGACAAAGAAGGTTTTTTCATCGCTTGGTTCATAGTTCTGTTGACTTGCCTTTAGGCTGATTTTGTATAGGGCTTCGTTTTCGTTATTTCCAAGAGCCGGTAAGGTTATGGCGGCAGTTGTTGTGCCCGAAACAGAGTCTGCGCCGTTCCAGTTGTTTGAACCCGACACCTTTTTTGCTATAGTTCCGGTTATAGCTGCCCCTGCTTTTACCCGTGCCTGTAAAGTAATTGCCATATTGGTGTTTATTTCATGCGGAGAATTCTCGGAATTTTCCGTTATCGGGCTATTGTTGTGATACAGCCCAACGGGCGACAGTTTGTTTGTTGCCGTACTTTTCGTTATTTCGGGGGAGCTTAAGCCTTTTTCGTCGGTCAGTTTAAGTGTGTATTCTTTTGCGGCACCTACTTTTACTTGTACATCGGTTTTTAAATAGATTATCCACTTTTCTGTCGGCGTGTCATCTATGGTAACTCCCTGGTTTACATCGCCGACTTCCAGTTTTTTCACGCTTGCGACAGGTAAAAGAATGCCCGAATTGCCTATGTTAAAGCCGCTTTTATCCGGCTTTACGGTAAGGGGAAGGGTTTGAGCCGTTCCGCCCTGCGGGGTAACGGTAATTGATGCTATGTCTTTGTGTAAAAGCTCCGTACTTACGGTTTTATCCATATCTTTCACTTCAAAGCACAGTACATAGTACCAGGTGATGCCGTCTTGCGTTTTACACAAGGCTTTGTATTCTAAGGCGGGAGGCGGGGTATTGGCACGCAGTTTAAATGTGTATTTTTGCTCAAACTTTCGGCCTTCTTTATTGTAAAGGGTGATTGCAGGGCTTAAGTTTTGACTGCCCCACTCGGAATATTTTAAAAAGGCGTCTTTATATATCAATTCGATGCGGTCGGAAGATGTTTGTCTAAAATAGTAATCTATTTCTGCCCTAGGCGCATTCATACCGTCGGTACCTTTTACGCCGTTTTCAAAGACTACAATGTCCGAAGGCGAGCCTTGAGCACCGGGGATTTTAAGTATGTATTTTTGAGGATTTGTAAGTTTTAAGATTATGGTTTTATCTACGGCACTCGGCAAACAAGGATACCCCTCGTTGTCCGTTCCGGCTGCGGGAATTTCGTTTCCGGTAATTAGCACGGTAGATGACCAATATTCAAGATCTCTTTCAATATCCGAAAAAAAGTGATCACAAGCACTTGAAAGCAGTAAAACCGTAATTACAATCAAAAAAGCTTTAAACTTACGCATAAACTCACTCTCCCTAGTCTTTTGAATTATACCTAAGTTTATAACAAAATTATATAAAAAACAGGGGGTAAACGCCAAAAAGAACCATGGTTACCCAAAAAAGAACTTTGGTTACCTGCTCAAAATCGGACATCCGTGTCCGATTTTGAGCTTCAAGTTTTAGCCACAGGCTAAAACTTGCGAGCATGGAACCACCGCCGTCCATGGCGGACGAGGAAGTGTATGTCCGATTTTGAGCTTCAAGTTTTAGCCACAGGCTAAAGCTTGCAAGTATGGAAACCACCGCACATCCTGTGCGGTAAATGAACGGACATCCTTGTACATTTTTCATCAGGTATTGCTATTTTTTTTTAATACTACTATAATCAAAAGTATGAAGAAGTTTTTTAATGCCGGCCGTATTATGTATTTGTTGGGAATTTTCGTATTAAGCACTGCAATAGTTATGAATATTACCAATAACTTTCCGCTGGATGGGTTTCTTCCGGTCGTTCTTTGGATTGATATTGTCATTAACTGTATTTGTCTGTTTTTTTGCCTGATTCTTTTTATAAAACCCAAAAATAATATTCTCAACTATTTGATGTTTTTTATGGAAGCCGGAGTTACTGCACACATGGGATTCGTGGGTATCGGCACTCTTCTTTTTGCGGCAGGCTGTGTTATGGTTTTTGTAAACGGGGATTTTAAAACCTATTATAAACAAAAAATTGCGGCTCTTACAATTTATTGGCTTCTTATCAGTATAGGTTTGTATTTTTCTTTTAGTATAAAATATTTTATTTTTGAAATTACTTTGACCGGTTTTTATTTTGGGCTTCTTGTATGCCTATATAAAAAGCTTGAAGCAAACCTCTCATATCTTTTGCCTCCGACCGAGATAGTTTCTACCGAAATAAATCTTCCTCCCAAAGGCAGTGTTTTAGAACTGGAAGAATACGGTATCTCAGAACGCCAAAAGGACTTTATTTTAGGCTCGATTATGAACGGAAAAACTTATGAAGAACTGTCGGCCGAATTCCACGTAAGTACTTCTGTCGTAAAAAAAGATATGGCTTCGGCCTGTAAAAGTTTGGGAGTTGCAAACCGGGAAGCCCTGCGTATTCTTTTATTACAATACAAAATAGAATAATATTTAGGGAGCTTCAGCACTGTCTTTAAGCAGTTTTTTAACCTCTTCCGTTGGTATCGTAAACTGTGCATCCGGTGAAATATTTTTAAAGGCCTGCGACCCTATGAAGGTAAGACTTGCGGGTAGACTCACCTCAGTTAAGCTGGTACAGCCTTCAAAAACCCATTCACCGATTTTGGTAAGATTTTTACAAGCGGAAATATCCAACTTTGATAAACCGGTACAGCCTGAAAAAGCCCATTCACCGATTTCGGTAAGGCTAGCAGGCAGACGGACTTCAGTTAAGCCTGTACACCCGTCAAAAGCCATTTCGCCGATTTTGGTAACAGTATCGGGTATGGAAATTTGTGTAATACCTCCGGCTGCACATATAAGTTTGTTCATATTCTTTGTGTATATAATATTATCTTTACTGCAATAAACAGGATTCGCAGGATCGACTACAAGCGTATGTAAATTAGTGCAGCCTGCAAAAGGTCCTTCACCAATTTTGGTAAGAGTTGCAGGCAGGCGAATTTCAGATAAATCGGTACAGCCGTTAAAAGCCCATCTACCAATTTCGGTAAGGCTTGCAGGCAGGCGGACTTCAGCTAAACCGGTACAGCCAGAAAAAGCCTGTTCACCGATTTCTGTAAGATTTTTACAAGCGGAAATATCCAACTTTGATAAACCGGTACAGCCTGAAAAAGCCCATTCACCGATTTCGGTAAGACTTTCAGGTAAGTGGACTTTAGTTAAGCCGGTACAGCCGAAAAAAGCCATTTCGCCGATTTTGGTAACAGTATCGGGTATGAAAGCTTGTGTAAGGCCTCCGGCTGCACATACAAGTTCATCCATATCCTTTGTGTATATAATATTATCTTTACTGCAATAAACCGGATTCGCAGGATCGACTATCAGCGTATGTAAATTCTTACAGTCTGCAAAAGCTCCTCTATCAATTTCGGTAAGACTTTCAGGTAAACTGGCTTCAATTAACCCAGTACATCTGAAAAAAGCATAATAACCTATTTTAGTAAGACTCTCAGGTAAGCAGACTTTAATCAATCCGGTACAACCTAAAAAAGTCTCTTCACCGATTTCGGTAAGGCTTTCAGGGAAGCGAAATTCAGTTAAGCCAGTACATCCCGAAAAAGACTTTTCACCAATTTCGGTAAGACTTTCAGGTAAGTGGACTTTAGTTAAGCCGGTACAGTAAAAAAAAGCATAGTCTCCGATTTCGGTAACAGTATCGGGTATAGAAGCTTGTGTAAGACCTCCGGCTGCACATATAAGTTTTTTCATATCCTTTGTGTATATCACGTTATCTTTGCTGCAATAAACAGGATTCGCAGGATCGACTATGAGTGTATGTAAATTACTGCAATCTATAAAAGGATGATAACTTATTTGGGTAAGGCTTGCTGGTAAGTAGACTTCAGTTAAGCCGGTACAGCTGGAAAAAGCATTGTCTCCGATTTCGGTAAGGCTTGCAGGGAAGTCAACTTTAGTTAAGCCGGTACATCGGTTAAAAGCCATTTCGCCAATTTTGGTAAGACTTGCCGGTAAGTAGACTTCAGTTAAACCTGTACAGCCTGAAAAAGCCCATCTGCCTATGTCGACAAGATTTGTACAGGCAGAAAAATCGATTTCAGTTAAACCTTTACAGTCGTAAAAAGCATTCTCACCGATTTTTTTAACCTCTGCAGGAAGCACAAGTTTTCCTTTTAGTTTTGTTTTATCGGTAAGTCCGGTGAGCGTGCCGTCTTTATCAATGATTAGTAAGGGCTTTGTGTTTTTCTGTAACTGTTCTTCTAATTCCTTAAGCTTTGCTTGTGCCTCAGTCAGCCCCTGATCCGCAGCCTTGCCAAACCATTCGGAAGCTTTTTTATAATCTTTTTTTAGTCCTATTCCCTGATAGTATAGCCAGCCGAGACTAAACTGACCTTCGGCATCCCCCTGTTCCGCTGCTTTTCGATGCCAGTAGACGGCTTTTTCATCATTTTGCTCAACTCCAATACCATTGTGATACATCCAGCCGAGCTTATTCTGAGCCTTAGCCAGCCCTTGTTCCGCTGCTTTAAGGTACCATTCTGCGGCTTTTTCGGCGTTTTTTGCAAGGCCCAAGCCGTCAAAGTACATATTTCCAAGATTAAACTGTGCCTCAGCAAGTTTCTGCTCGGCGGCCTTACGGTACCAGTAAACGGCTGACTTATAACTCTGCTCTACACCCAGACCTTCCTTATACATAAAACCGAGATTATTCTGTGCCTCGGCAAATCCCTGTTCGGCAGCTTTATTATACCAATAGACAGCTTTTTCATAACTTTGCTCTACACCCCGGCCTTCCTTATACATAAAGCCAAGGTCGTATTGAGCCCACGCATGACCTTTTTCAGCATCCTCACGAAGTGTCCGTATTTCATCAGTTTCTTCTGCTATAAGAGGACTGACCAATACCAGCGGCAGCATACATACAGCTGTCATAATAAGTATTCTTGTAATGTCTAATCTTTTTTTCTTTATTTGCTTCATTTTACTTTATATCGATATAGAATTTTTTTATATACCTTATCCTTGCATCCGCCTTATCCCAAAACTTACTTTCAGGATAGGCTTTGGTTAGGGTTTGATAGGCCTCCAGGGCTTTTTTTACGTTTTTATTCGGTCCGTTTAGTTCATAAGCCTGACCGCGTAAAAACAAGGCTTCATCCAAATTTACCGAATAATCTTTTAAAAAGGAATCCACCGAATTTAAGGCTTCTGCCGAATTTCCCGCAGAAATATAGCCTCTTATCATGTCCAACAACTCGGAAGGGGATTTAATTTTTTTCTCATCTGTTTTAGATTCCGGCTTTTCGGTTACGGTCAAAAGATCGGGAGAATCATAAACCTTTAAATCGCCTGTATCTTTTTTTATTGAAGAAGATTCTTTTTGTATCGGAACCCCTTGCATGGGTTTGGAAGAATCCGAAGTATCTTTTTCAGGTTTCTTTTCAGCCGGTTTTAGTTTTGCAATATTTACGCTTCCTTTATAATCAGGAGCTTTAACAGTATCATTCAGCTTTGTCTTTGCTTTTTCTACATGAACGGCGATAGAATCCGAAATAAAATTATCCGAAAAAACATCAAAATGCGAAAAGTTAAGAATATAGTTGCCTTCGTTTAAAGCTCCAAAGTGGAATATAGAAGTGCCGTTTTGAAGTTTTCTTTGTTGATATTTTATACCTTTTTGTGCAGAGGATTCACCTAAGTATACCCAACCTTCTCCCGGATATACAACTTCAAGTCTCTGCCCTGTATAGAGTTTTACCGAACGGGAGGTTTTTTCTTCTTTTGTCTCATCAGGTTCGGTACTTGGAAATTCCGAAAAAACACGGGCAGGCTCAATCTCTTTCATTTTTTCTTCATTTACAAGATTCTTATCCGAATTATCGTCAGGCACAATAGTTTTATTCGAATCATCGGCCGGCTTCAATTTATCTTTCTCTTTCTCAGCCGATTGTACAGTTTCCGATTTAGCTTTAGAAGGAGTATTTGGTGTGTTTACGGCCGGCTTATCGGCAGGGACCGGCTCCATGGTCTTAGTATCAGTTTTTTTCGCAGAAGCGGGAGGCTCTTTAATCTCGGCTTTTTTTGCAGGAGCAGGAGGCTCTTTAGTCTCAGTTTTTTTTACCGGAGCAGGAGATTCTACCATCGAAGACGAATCAAGGCTTTTGTTATTCGGTAATGCCGGTTCATCTTCAGTATCAATTATAAGCTCCAATGCGGGTTTATCGCTGACAGGTTTAGGATCGGAAACCGATTTTTCCGAATCAGCCTCAACCTTCACTTCGTTTTGTTCAGAGCTTTTGTCCTGCTCGGAATTCTTATCCTGTAAATGATTATCTTCAATTACAATCTTTTCCGCATCCTTGTTTTCTATATCCTGAGCGGGTTCGGGTTTAGAATCATTCGGCACAACATCTTCGGTCTTTTTAATTTCTGCCGGATTTTCACCCGAGCTCTTTTTGGTACTTGCGCAGGAATTAAAAAGGATAAAAATCAAAAATAATACTAATATAAAACGCATTGAAAATTTCACGGAGCACCCTCCAGTATATTATCGACAAGTTTTTTATTCTGTTTATGCAGTTCTTCAATATCCTCTTTTGAAGGAGGTTCATACCAGTAATCAACCTCTTCTTTTTCCCATATTTTACGCTGCTCTCTTGAAAACTGAATGGGAGGAAGGTATAAGGGTTCATCTATGAGCTGCAATTTATCGGTATTGATTTTACCGCTTTTAAAATCGGAATTTTTAGAGGATAATACCGTTTTTTTCTCTTTGGAATATGCAGTATCTTCCTTTTTTTGTGAAAATATAATCAATAACACAAGACTTAAAATTAAAAGAAAAATCAAAACGCATACTATTATTATAACCAACTTCCTGTTATTAGAAAAAAAATCTTGAATATTTTTTAAAATATCGCTTATCTTAGTCTTGAAGTTTGTCATTGTTTTCGGAACTCTCCCCCTCATTTATCGTTTTTATCCTTTTAGGAGGATGGGGCGGAATATAAACTCCTTCCTCCGGTTCAACTTCTTCTTCGACGAAGGGCTCATCAACCAAATCTACCGTCTTTGCCTGAAGCTCCGTTTCGTTATCAAGCCTTATGGCTATAACCTTTGAAACGCCCGATTCTTCCATGGTAACGCCCAGCATGGCATTTGCACCTAAAACCGTTTTTTTGTTGTGTGTAATGACAATGTACTGACTAACATTTGCAAACTCACGGAGTGTTGTAACAAAACGGGTAACGTTTTGCTCGTCAAGAGCTGCATCAATTTCATCGAGAAGACAGAACGGAGACGGCTTTACCATATAGGTTGCAAATAAAAGGGCTACGGCTGTCATGGACTTTTCACCGCCCGATAGAAGGCTTATATTTTCAAGCTTTTTACCCGGCGGCTGAGCAAAAATTTCTATTCCCGATTCAAGCACATTTTTCGGATCAGTTAAGCGTATTTCGGCCCTTCCTCCGCCGAAAAGCCGTCTAAACATATTATGAAAATTCTTTTTAATTTTATTGTAAGTTTCCAAGAATAGTTCAGTAGATTCAGCTGTAATTTCATCGGTAATTCTCTGCAAATCTGCGCGGGCCTTATCAAGATCACTTATCTGCTTATTTAAGAATTCGTAACGCTCTTTAACATTCTCAAATTCTTCAGGCGCCATAAAGTTAACCCTGCCCAAAGAATCAAGTTTTTGCTTAATTACTGAAAGGCTGTCTCTTAGTTCACTTACCGACGCAGTGAGAGTAAACATTCTCTCTTCAAATTCCATGAGCTCTCTGGAATGTTTTTCCCTGAAATTTTCCTTTGTATTACGGATATCGGCTTCAATCCCGGCAAGGTCCAAGTGGAATTTTTCCAAAAGAGAATTTGCCTTTGAAAGCTCGGCAGTAAGTTTATCGATTTTTCCTCTCTTACTTGCAAGGTCTGAGTTTTTTACCGAAATTTCGTTTTCAAGTTTTTCAAGTTCGGCACTTATTTTTCTTCCTTCGTATTCCAAAGAATTTATCTCGCCTTCAAGCTCAGAAATATCTTCTTCCGTTTGTTTTAGCTGTTTTTCTTCGGCAAAAAATTCGTTTTCAAGATCGTGTAGAATTTTTTGTTCGGAAGAAAGCTGACGCTCCAAAAGTTTAACCTGATCTTCGGCGTTTTTTGCCTGAGCATCCACTCTGGCTCTGTTTACACGCAAATCTTCAAGAGTTTTGCGGTAATCATTTATCTTAATGGAAAGTTCGTTATTTTCTTCTATCAGTGCCGCAATTTTATTACGGTTATTTTCGATAGATTGCCTATTTTCCAAAATAGCGGTATCGACGGATCTTTTTTTGGTAATAATACCTTCGGGAGCTAAAAATTCGTCTATAAAACCGGCCGAAGATTTTTTATATTTTTCAAGTGAATTTTGAATTTCATTGCTTATGGTTAAAAGCGATGAAAAACTTTGAACTGCATTGTCTGCAAATTTTTTAACATCGGCCTCCGAATGATTATCTATCGAAGCGAAGTCCGAAAACAATTCTTTTCTTCCCGTAATCAAAACTTTTAATCGGTTTAAAGTCTCATCCAGTTCTTTTTCGGCCTCCAATCTGTTTGTAGAAGAATAACCTGCAGATCTTAAATTTTTATCAAGTTCGGTAACGATATCTTCGGTTATGGATTTTAACTCAAGTTCCATATCCGCCCTCATATCGTCAAACCGTCTTATATCGTCTTCAAGCCTTTTTATTTCTTCCTTATTTGAAGTAATCTTATGGCTTGCCAAATCTATGTTTTTTTCAAATTCTTCGGCATTTTTTTCGATTGCGGTAACCTGTTTTTTAAATTCGAAAACATCCGCATTTTTTTCGGAAATATCGTCTTCAAGGTTTTCAATATTTTCCTTTGTCGAAGAAGTCTTTGCTTCAAGCTGATTTAACTTTAGTTTAAGTTCGGAACGGCGTTTATTGTAAATTTGGACTTGCTCCTGCTTACCCTTTTGTTCGATGGCCAGATTTAGTACTTTGGTACGGTAAGCATTAAACTTTTCTTCCATTTCGTTTACAATATCCATATTTTCCGAAAGGATTCCGTGAATACCGTCAATTTGTTCCTGTATGGAGTTTCTTTTTTCGGATGCATCTTGTAAACTTTGTTTTTTTGCGGCAAGACCGTCTACAAAACTTTTTAAACGTAAAAGCTGAATATCTCTTTCGTGTTCAAAAACGGCTTCTTTAAGTTCACGGTACTTAATCGTCTGCTCGGATTGGACTTTTAAGGTATCATAGGATCTGCGGACTTCGGCTAAAGCAGCTTCAATCTGTTTCATGTTTTCTTGGGTTTTTTCGAGTTTTCGCTCAGCATCCTGCCTCTTTACCTTAAATTTGGTTATACCGGCCGCCTCCTCAAAAAGATACCGCCTTTCTTCAGGTTTACTCGAAAGAATTTGGTCGATTTTTCCCTGCTCCATAACGGAATAAGCCGCCTTCCCTACTCCCGTATCCCAAAAAAGCTCTCGAATCTCGCGAAGTTTTGCCGGCTGATTATTGATAAAATATTCACTTTCACCGGATCTATAAAGCCGTCTTTTTATGGCTATTTCGCTTAATTCCAAATTCAAAAGGCCCTTTTCATTGCTTATCATCAAGGTTACTTCCGCAACATTGAGCTGATTACGTTTTTCGGTACCGTTAAATATAACGTCTTCCATTTTATCGGCTCTTAAGGTACGGGAAGATTGTTCTCCGAGTACCCATTTTACGGCATCTACTACATTACTTTTTCCGCATCCGTTAGGGCCTAAAAGGGCGGTTATACCATCTGCAAATTCAATTTTTACTCTATCGGGAAAGGACTTAAATCCGAAAATTTCAAGACTTTTAAGAAACATAACCCGAACATCCTTTTATCATATACATATAAGAGATTATACAATTTATTCGCTTGTTTGTCATTAGGAATTGAAAAGTTTTTAAGAGATAGAATACTTTTTCCGATAAGAAGATATTATGAAAGTATTGATTTTTGACAGAAAAATAGAAACACTAGCCTTTTTGTGTGAACACTTGGAAAATCATGGAATTATAACGGTTGCCGCAGAAAACGGCAGTAAATTCATGTGTAATTATCTGGACAAAAGACTTGATGCCATCATAGCAGCAAAACAAGAACTAACCCACTACGGCCTAAACAGTATCGAATTACTCAAAAAAATATCCAAAGATATTACGGTTTGCACTTATGCTCATTCAGCTTATCACCACATAAAAAACATAAACATAATAAGTTCGTCTCATACGCCTAAAAATATAAAAGCAAACGAAAAAATACTCGAAATTATCCTTTCAAAGTGCAAAAAAAGAGCTGATCTTAATAAAGACTATATTTACAGTTTACCTAAAAAATCGGGGATATTATTAAAACATCTGATAATAAACAAAAAAAACGGGTTAAGCGATGCAGATATAAGAATCATATTTTGGGGAGATGAAAAATTGTCAAGACAAAACAGCATCTATAACCATGTTTATAATTTAAAAAAATCCCTAAAAAAAAGTTTTAACAATCGATACACTATTTTAAAAACAAATAAGCGCTACAGGTTAATAAGGCTAAAAAAAGAGGCTTAACCCATCATAGTCAAGCCTCGTTTTACATAATTTAGGAAATACCTAAAACGCCTGCAACACGCTCCAAAACCTTTTTGCGGTCAAGCGGTTTTACGATATAGTTCTTTGCTCCGAGTAAAAGAGCTTTTTTTACAAGTTCTTCCTTACCTAAAGCACTTATCATAACTATCTTGGCATTTTTATCGAATGCCATAATCTGCTCTAAAGCAGTTAAACCGTCCATTTTAGGCATTGTAATATCCATTGTTACAAGGTCAACATTAGGACATAATTGCTTATATTTTTCAACGCCCTCAAATCCGTCTACAGCCGTAGCAATAACTTCATAGCCTTCACTATTCAATATCTGCCCGATCTGCTTTGTAACAAATATAGAATCATCAACAACCAAAATCTTATAAGGTGTTCCATCCGGTTTTTTTCCTTCAGGTGCCCTCTCGTTAATATTGGGAAAGTCCTGTTTTGATATCATAATAAAACTCCTTTAATTTTCTTATACTCGATCACGAATTGCAACGTTGATTTCTACTTTACCTTGAGGAGCAGTCATCGGAACAATTAGGGCTTCAATATCGTTATTGGATATCTTCATGTTATCGCCTGTAAACAAAGCCGGCGGAGTTAAGTCAAACTTAAAGCCGAGATCATGAAGCTTTGTTACAGCCTGTGCCGTGATAAGATTAGCCAACTCAGTAATTGTTGCACGGGCAAGCTCATCAAATTCTGCCAACTCTTCGTTATTCATTGCAGAAGCAATTTTCAACGCAGTTTCTAAAGTCATATCAAATATGACACGGCCTTCTACATCTCCTGCAAGACCGACAATGGCAGCTACACCCATAACCGGCATACATGTCGATTTTAGGTACAAATCACCGCGTTTTATATCATCACCTAAAACTTGTGACAAGATATTGTACGCAGCTTCGCTAAACGGATTAATATACTCTACGCGCATTTATTTCTCCTTATCCTTTTATATTTATTCTTTTGTAAAAATTACAATATCACCGGCACTGTTCCTAAGCCATCCGTCCTGTTTAGGCATAGCTTCATTATGTCCTAAAATTATAAGCCCGGAATCCTTTAGTTTTTCTCTAAATTCTTCGATTAAAGTTCGTTGTACATTAGGATTTAAGAAAGAAAGAACATCTCTTGCCACAATTATATCCATATCGGGAACTGCATTTTGATGAGTACAATCATGATACTCAAAAAGAATCATATCTTTTATCTCTTTTGAAAATGTAAGATTACCCGAAGCCGTTTTTGTAATATATTGCTCATACATTCCTGAAGCAATATCATCCGGTATTGCAAGCATGGGAGCATTTGAAATAGCCAACAAATCCGAATCATTTGCATAAATCTTTATATGTGCACGAGGATAACGCATTCTTAAAAGAACGGCAAGACTGTAAGCCTCATATCCCGGTCCGCATCCTATACACCAAACGTTTATTACCGGAGAAGTATTTTCCGGAAGAATTTTATAATAGGCGTTTATATAAGCCTCGCTCCAAAAACGTTTTGTAAAAGGAGATAAGAAAGAAGATAAAAATTCTCCGGCATCTTTTTCGGATTGAATTTGCAAATTTCCGGAAGGCCGCAGGTCTTTCCATTCCATATATCTGTCCTTAATCCAATTTTCATTGATCGCAGAAATATAGAATTTACCCATAGCCGACAAGGTATCCCCGATAAATTTTATATCCAAATTTTCAGAAGATTGATTGGCCTGCATTTTAACAGGCTCTTTTATCACACTTGCAGTAACAGGCGGAAGGTCTTCTTTTACCTCTTCTTTTTGTTGACGTGAAGCAAAAATCTTATCGACATCAAGAAGAATGTATAAGCGTCCGCCGTTTTCGACAACACCATGAATATATTTAATATTTATGTCGCCGAAAATAGGATGCGGAGGCTGAATGGAACTGCTTGAAACTCCTACTACCTTATCAATAAAATCGACAACAACACCAAAAGTCTGATCCTGCACATTGATTATTACCATACTTTCGGGTTGATTCTTTTTGCGGGCCGGTACCGGAATATTAAAGAAAATACGCAGGTCAATTATCGGTATAATATCACCTCGCAAGTTATATACACCCAATACAAAGGGGGATGTATTAGGTACATAGGTAAAATTCCCCGCCTTTGCTATTTCTTTGACACGCATAATATCTATTGCATAATCTTTACCGGCAAGGGAGAAAGTTACCATCTTAAAATCAACTACAATAACTTGTTCGTGAAGAGATTCCGCTTCACCGTTCCCTGTACCCGTATTTGTATTTACTCTTATTTCTTTTGTTTCTTCCATCATGATACTTTCCTCAACCTACCAAATTGAAGCCTCTCGGCGCTCTCTAGCCTGCATTTCCTGTTTTAATCCCAGTTCAAGCAATTGTGCAACATCTATAATCAACGAAACCGAGCCGTCGCCCAAAATAGAAGCACCGGCAATTCCGGGAGAATTGGTAAACTGATCCTTTAAAGGTTTTATTACAACAGATTCCTCCCCTATCAAACTGTCTACCATGAGACCTACTTTTTTCTCTTCGGTTCCGACTACAACTATGTAATTATATCCGTCATCATCGGTTTCTGCCGATGTAATGCCGAATAGGCGGTTAAGCCTTAAAAGACTGTACACCTCATCACGGACATTGAAAACTTCATAATTATCAATACGGTTAATTTCGTCGGGCTTTACCCTGTGGCTTTCTATAACCGAAGTAATCGGAATGGAGTAAACTTCGTCCCCAACCCTTATCAAAAGTCCCTGTATAATTGCCAAGGTCAACGGCAGTTTTATAATAAATCTTGTTCCCACATTGGGTTCGGATTCTACCATTACGGTTCCGTTTAATTTTTCGATGTGAGTCTTTACTACATCAAGACCTACGCCTCGGCCGGACACACTCGAAATTGTTTTACTCGTCGAAAAACCGGGAGCAAAAACCAATTGGAAGGCTTCAATATCCGTAAGATTTTTATTGGGATGCAAAATGCCTCTTTCAACGGCCTTTTGTTTTACTGCTTCAACGTCAATTCCATGACCGTCATCTGCAACTTCAATAACAATCATGTTTCCTTCATTGCTTGCTTTAAGTAACAGTATACCTTGTTCGGATTTCCCTAAACTTTTTCTCACTTCAGGCGATTCAACACCGTGATCAAGCGAGTTCCGCACACAGTGCATTATGGGATCAAGCAAATCCTCGACAACCGATTTATCAAGCTCGGTGTCTTCACCTTCAATCACAAGTTGAACGTTTTTATTTAAATCTCTCGACAAATCCCGAACTACGCGGGGAAAGCGGCTGAAAATCTGACTGATAGGAACCATTCGTATCTTCATAACGCCTTCTTGAAGTTCTCCTGAGATACGGCCTAAATTTTGAGATGAAGATTTGAATTTTGTTACGGCTGCCTTCATTGAAGAATCAAAATCACCAAAGATCTCGATAAGCCCCGAATATTCGTTTAAAACATCTTGTTTTATAGAGTTGATATCGTAGCCCTGCTGAATTTTTTCAAGATAATCGGGAATCTTATCCAAAAGTTTTCTTGTTTTATCTTTGTAAACTGTGCTGGAATTCTGAAATTTATCGTAAAGTTCAGTAAATTCGATCGAGCTCTGGTTTAAAGAGGCCTTTGTTATAACCGTTTCACTTACCAGATTTAAAAGATAATCTATTCTGTTTGCATCTACACGTAAAATAGAACCTGAGGAAGAATGTCCGCTTCCTTGCGAGGCCGTTTGAGTCTGCTTTTTCTCGCTCTTTTCGACAGGTTTGGATAAGGCTTCGCCTGTTTCTACAGCTGCTTTTTCTTCTGTCTTTTCAGGAGCCTTTGTCACAGGAGCACTTGCCTGAGATGAAGTTTCCGAAGCCGTTTGTACGGGAACGGGAGCTTTATGAGCTTCATTCTTAACCTCAAGTTTTTCGGCACTTGCAGAAAGAGTGACATCGCCTATAAAGGCTGCTTTTTCCAAAATATTTTTGTCCGTAGCCGAAGATAAAAAATAAATTACGGTTTCATGAAATTCATCTTCATATAAAGCATCAAAATCGGGAACGGTTTTTAATACGCTTCCGTAGTCTTTTAAAGCGGCAAAAACCTGAATACCGCCTACCGAATTCATTAAATTCGATTCATCGAATTTTACTATAACCGCGTATAATTCTTCGCCTTTTTGAATTGTTTCCGCCAATTCAAGAAGCTCATACTCCGAAAAATAATCTTTAACATCCAAACTTGAAGCCGAAGCCTGCATTTTAGGTGCAGTCGCAGGCGGTGAAGAAGCAGGTATGGAAACCTTAGGAGCTGAAGACTTGCCGGCTTTTTTATCTGCTTTTTGCGGAATATAAGATCTCAATTGGTTTACAACGCCTGAAACATCATCAGAGTATATTGAACCTGAAGCTCTGGCATCCAGCATGAGCTTAATTATGTCTATCGATTTTAGCAATAAATCGACAGTCTCTCCGGTTACCTTAACGGTACCGCTTCTGATCTCATCGAGAAGATCTTCCATTGCGTGCGTAAATTGAGACAACTCGGTCATCTCGACCGTAGCGGAACCGCCTTTTAAAGTATGAGCAGCTCTAAATATCTCATCGACAGCATTACGGTCTTCAGGGTTTTGTTCTATAACCAAAACATTACTTTCAAGTATTTCAACTTGTTGTTCTGCTTCGCTAAAAAAATCTTTTAACAGTTCTTCGTTATTGATGTCAAGATAATCACTCATACATATATTCTATACTATTTATAATATTAGTCAAGAAGAAAACCGTTTTTTTTCACTTTATTTTATTTACTAATGGCTTTTTTTTTAAAGTTAACTAGATTTTTTTTAATATTTATTGTAAAATACTAGAATATGAGTACAAACAGCAAAAAAATAAAATTTTTATTGTTTCTCTTTTTAATAAAAACATCCGTTATTTTCGCGCAAAGTTTTTCGATTCCTCATTTTGAAAACACAAATCTTTTATACGGCATAAATAAAGCACCCTATGTAACGGGCAGCTCTGCTTTGTTATTCAAACTAAGGTTTGCACCGCATCATACAGTTTATTTCGATATGGATATCGATGCAAACATCGAAAAACTTCCGGAGTTCTTTTATTCGCCGCAAGATCCCCAATTCGACGGAAAATTCCGTTTTTGGGGAGCCTCAATTAATTTTCCGAAAATAAAGAACAAGCCGGTTGCTATCGGAATTTTTACGGGTAAATACGACACCTTGGGATCGGATTCCGTTTTACAGGAACTTCTTAAAACAAAAATACCTGAACCTGAGTTTCGAAGACATCATCCCGGTTCTGCGTTCCGTCCTCGCAACTTTGTTCAAGGAACAGGTTTAGGTATTTACGGAGCTTTTACTTCAAGGCTTTACATGGGAACATATGTAACTTGGAATGAAAAAATAAATGACGATTTGCAAATCAAATCTGACTTTAGGCTGGGAGGAGCTTTTGACTTTTTTGCCTTCGATTTTTTTGCAGGAGCTTCTTTCCCCAAAAACTTAAAGAAAACAAAATTAAGAGCCGGAGTTGCCGTGCTTTTTAAAACCGATGACGACTACGATTTTTTCTCTGAAGCGGGCCTTGCAGAAATAAAAATTGAAAACATGAGCGTAAAAGACTTTACTTCAAACTTCTATGCTTCCTTTGAAGCAAGGATAAAAAAGAACTTTATGCAGTCGGCTGTGGCTTGTTTTGTATCTCCCGTATTTTTACTTCCGCAAAGCATCAAAGATCCTTCACTAAAAGATTCTTTTTTTATGGGACTTAGTGCGGATATAAGTTTTGGAAACTCGGATACACACGGCGGTATTCATCTGATGGGCACGGTAAATCCGTTAAAACCCACAGTTATTACACCTTTTTCATTTTTAGTAAGTCCTTTTTATACTTTGAAATTTGAAAGCATCGAATTTGACTTTAGACTTCCCGTAAACCCATTACTTTACAACGATATATCAAAAATGATAACAGCACAAATATCAATAAAGGCGGTGTACTAATGAATTTTTATAAAAAAATTTTAAGCGTTGCGATTTTTTTTATATGCATAACAAGCGTATTTTCCCTCGAAATTGAAACTTCAGTAAGCGTCGGAAATACACCTTTTAACTCAAAAGGAATTACAGGAAAAATACCCGATTTCGGATTTAAATTGATTTTAGACGAAAATCTAGGCAAAAATGTAACCGGAAAATTATATATTCAGCGGGAGCTAGGTATAGGAAACACAATCGGAGGAAGAATAGCTTATACAACAGATTTATTAAATATTTCGATTGGACCTACATTGAGTTTGTTTAATGCGGGTATTGACAACAAGAATATAACGACTATCTTTCAACCGGGTCTGGGCACTTCCCTTTCTTTTAAATTACCCATAGGATTTTTTACCTCATTAGATACGAATTTTTCAATTCCTCTTGCAGCCGTAAAAACCAAAAACGTGTATCTGCAAAACGGAGAATTTGTTGCAGGATGGAGATTCCCTAATATACTCGCCTCAGTAAAAATTTCTCAAAAAAATAAGAGTATTGTTGAATCATCCGATGAAACACATATTTCCATCACCGACTTAGGTTTTTATACACTATCATACTCTAAGCCGTCAGGTATAAGGATTCCGTTAAACATAATTTATAGGATTAATCATTTTCAAAAAACCGGAGTACCAAGCGAAAAGATAGGCAATATAGTATTGGAAACGGGAGTAAATCATTATATATCAAGTGATATAGAATGGTTTGTTAACTTTGGAGCTTCGGTGTTTTCTTTTTCAGTAACAAAAAAAGGAGCCCCGGTTAAAAAGTTTTTTTTCAAAGCGGAAGCCGGTATTATTTTGAATATTAACTAATCCGCTAAAACGGAATCTTAAACAAAGCTTACAACCTTTATAGGTTAAATATAAAAGATAAGGAGTTTTTTATGAAGGTAGCTATCAACGGATTCGGAAGAATCGGAAGACTTGTTTTTCAAGCCTTGGTAAATCAAAATTTACTCGGAAAGGACAAATTCGATGTTGTTGCAGTTGTTGACCTTTCAACGGATGCAAAGTATTTTGCCTATCAGTTAAAATATGATTCGGTACAAGGCAAGATGAATGCCGAAATCGGCACTGACGGAGATGATGTTCTGGTTGTAAACGGTCATAAAATCAAATGTATATCCGGCAAAGGTCTGACACCGGCTCAATTACCGTGGAAGGCTCTTGGAATCGATGTAGTAATCGAAAGTACAGGTATTTATACAAACGAAAAAGCTTATGAACATCTTGATGCCGGAGCAAAAAAAGTTATCATTTCCGCCCCCGGAAAAAGTAAAGATCCGGCAAAACCCATCAAAACCTTTGTTATGGGCGTAAATGAAAATGAGTACAAGCCGGCAGAGCATCATGTAGTTTCAAATGCAAGCTGTACAACCAATTGTTTGGCTCCTGTTGTCCATATTCTTTTAAAAGAAGGTTTTGGAATTGAGACAGGTCTTATGACTACAATCCACGCCTACACGGCAACTCAAAAGACGGTAGACGGAGTTTCTCTAAAAGACTGGAGAGGCGGACGGGCTGCAGCTGTAAACATAATCCCTTCAACCACAGGAGCTGCAAAGGCTGTAGGTGAAGTTTTGCCCTCCACAAAGGGAAAGCTCACAGGCATGTCCTTTAGAGTTCCTACCCCGACAGGTTCTGTTGTTGACTTAACAATACGCACCGAAAAAGATAGCAGCATCGAAGAAATCGATGCTGCTATCAAAAAAGCCTCGGAAAGCTATCTAAAGGGTGTTCTAGCCTATTGTGATGAAGAAATAGTATCGACGGATATCATCCATGATTCTCATTCTTCAATATACGACAGCAAAGCAACCTTACAAAACAATCTTCCCGGTGAAAAGAGATTTTTTAAACTTGTTTCATGGTATGACAATGAATGGGGTTATTCCAACAGAGTAATAGATTTACTTAAATTTATTACAAAGTAAAACTCGTTTAAATTAACCAAAATAAAAAGCCCTGCAGCTGATTCATAGTGCAGGGTTTTCTTATAAGTTTTTTAAACCTTATTCCGGCATTTCAAATCCTTCAGGGATGTCAATATTTGTGGAAACTGTTTGGACGTCATCATCCTCTTCCAACTTATCGATCATCTTCAAAGCTTTTTGAGTTGTATCGGCATCCAAAGCTACATAGGTATCGGGAACCATGGAAACGGCAGCAGATACGGATTCAAAACCTTTCTCCTGTAAGGCTTCAAGCACAGATGCAAAGTCATTTGGATCTGTGGTAACGGTAATAACGCCGTCTTCAGTTGCAATGTCTTCGGCTCCGGCTTCGAGAGCAACTTCCATAATTGCTTCTTCATTTACAATTTCTGCATCATATTCAATAACGCCTTTTCGGTTAAACATATA